>JBHELZ010000027.1:0-50176 GCA_046262835.1 Pyrinomonadaceae bacterium | reverse complement strand
CCTGGACGATTGAGTTCGGCTTCCGAATATTATGGTAGGCGCGAGCGGACTCGAACCGCTGACCCCTACCGTGTCAAGGTAGTGCTCTACCAACTGAGCTACGCGCCTAGGGGTTTCAAAACTCGCTCAAGAGTTGTTCGTACCGGCGAGAACGCGAAAGTAACAAACGCCTCAACGGAGTGTCAAGCGGTTGATATGAGCGGGTACGAGTGCCGTTCGATGTGACGCGCGGACCTTTCAGATCAATGAGTTAATCCAGGCCCCCCGAGTGGTCTGAGTTTTAGTGTCGTGCCCGCGAGCTCAAAGACGATCGGTTCGAAATTGATTCTTACGCGCCGGCTGCCTATGGGGTTGGCATGCTCTCAAAAGGCACGGTGCGTAAACCGGCTCTAGTCGACTTTGAAGAACCGAAGCCATGCTGGAGAGATTTCAACGTCGAGACATACTAGTCGCTCCTCTTTTGAAATTGTCTGAGAGTATCCTGGAACCTCCGGATGAGGATTGCACTTGTAAACCGCGGCCCAGACGACTGGGAAAGAAACAGCAAACAATCAATTCGTCACGCGCGGCAATTCCGTCGACCCTACCGGTTTGATGAAGTTGTGCTCGATTCCGCCCGCTCCCATTCATCCAGCAACTCAGCCAATCGACTTTCAGCGCTCTGATAATTATCGTTTACTTTAACCAGCCTGGTGATGTCGCGGGCCACGGCGGGTTTGGCCATCTCGGCTGAGAGTTCCGCCATTTGCTTCTCCAGGTCGGTAATCTCAGCTTCTATTATTCCGAGATCCCGTGGCTTTTTGATGATCTTGACCCGTTTAGAGTCACGCGATTTAGTTTGGACGTCGCGTGAACCCTCTCGAGCGGGTCCCGTTGGCTTAAATTTGCGGCTTGAGCCCGGCGATACGGGTCGATCCGTATCCGACGATAACCCGTTCCCGCTCGCCGGCGATCCGGACCTGCCAGCCTTCCAATCGTGATACTCAGTGTAATCACCATTGTAATGTTCGCTATTTCCTTCACCGTCCAGCGCGAGGATTTGGGTCGCAACTCGATCGAGGAAAAAACGATCATGACTGATGGTGACGATGGTGCCTTCGTAAGCTTCGAGCGCTCCTTCGAGTGCTTCGCGCGAGGGAATATCGAGATGGTTGGTGGGCTCGTCGAGCACCAAAACATTCACGCCCGAATAGATCAATTTCGCCAGCGCAACTCTTCCCTTCTCCCCACCTGACAAATCGCGGATGTGCTTATAAACGTCATCACCAGAAAAAAGAAACTTGGCCAGAAACGATCGCAGCTCTCCGGCTGTCGCAGTTGAGGGCGCTACCCGACGGAGCTCCATGATAATTTCGTTTCGCTCATCGAGATCCTCCAGCTGTTGCGCGTAGTAACCAATTTCAACTTTGCTGCCCCAGCGAATCTCACCGGATAAGGGCGGGATCTTGCCGAGGATCGTTTTCACCAGCGTTGTTTTGCCGGATCCGTTCGGTCCAATCACGCCGAGACATTCCCCGCGTCGCAGGATCAAGGAAATGTCGCGCGCCAAAACATGATCGCCATAACCGATTGACGCTTCCGTCGTCGTCAGCACGTGAGTTCCCGCGCGCTCGATGTCCTGCAGCCGAAAATCGCCCGCACCCTGGTCTGCGCGCACCGCGTCGATGCGTTCAAGGCGTTGAAGCATCGTACGCCGAGACTTCGCTTGTTTTGTTTTTTGACCGGCGAGGTTCTTGCGAATGAATTCTTCGGTCTTGGCAATCAGCCTTTGCTGGTTCTCAAACGCCCGCTGCTGAATTTCGCGACGCTCTTCTCGCTCAACGAGATAATCGGAATAGTTCCCGGTATAACTTACAGCCTGGCCGTTTTCGATTTCGATAATACGACGGCAAGCGCGATCGAGGAAGTAGCGATCGTGCGACACGATAACGAATCCTGCCGGGTAGCTTTGCAGAAATTCTTCCAGCCACTCGACGGCCCCAACGTCCAGATGGTTGGTCGGTTCGTCAAGCAGCAGGACATCCGGCTCAGACAAGAGCAAACGCGCCAGCCCCAAACGATTCTGCTGACCTCCGGAAAGCTTCTCTGTTTCCAACTGCCAAATGTCGCGATCGAAACCGAGGCCTTGCAGAATCGCCTCTGCTTTCGCCGAATATTCGAACCCCCCTGCCCGCTCATATTCGTGTTGTAGATCGCTGTAGCGCGCCAGAACTTTTTCCAGATCGTCTCCGGCATCGGCCATCCGGTGTTCCAGCTCGTGCATTTCATGTTCAATCTGCTGCAACCGGCCAAAGGCAGCGAGCGCAGATTCGTGGACAGTCGATCCTTTTTCGAAGTGAATGTGCTGGGCCAGCAGGCCAAGTTTCAATCCGCGCGCGCGAACTACTTCACCGCGATCCGGCATCTCTTCCAGATTTATCAGGCGAAAGATCGTGGTCTTGCCGGCGCCGTTGCGACCAACTAAGCCGACATGCTCGCCGGGGTTAACCTGGAGGGACACGCCGCGCAGCACATCCTGCGCGCCGTAAGACTTATGAACTTCTGAAAGACGAAATAGCATTTGTTTGGAGTTCCGCGTTTACGCGGCTCCGGACTGTGACTAACTGCCGCCTAAAGGCGGAACTCCGAACCAAAAACACAAAACGGGCGCGGTCGCCAAACGCCTCAGGCACCGCGCCCGCTAAAACGCGGCGCACAAATGCGCCGCTTAAAACCTGGCCCTACTTCTTCGCTGGTGATGTAGCCGGCGATGAAGTTCCCTTTGCCGCAGCTGGCGACGAAGCCGGACTGGCCGCTCCCGGCGCAGCGTTCGCAGGCTTGGCGGCGTCAGCCGAGGCTGGGCGCAAACCCAGATTGGCCGGATTGGCCAGTATGTTCCCGGCAAAGGTGTTGACGATTTTGGCTTCCGAGATTGCCACTTCAAGCAGTGCCGCATTAAGGATCTCTTTTCGCTGATTCGTCAGCGACACGGTAATTTGCTGTCGTACTCCCTGGCTTTCGAGGGTGAGATTCTCTGTCTGCAAACGCTTCTCCTGCAGTTTAAAGATGTACCACTTGCCGCTTGGAAAGCGGACCGGATCGGTGCGGTCGCCCGCCTGCATTGAACCGAGGAAGCGAGCGACCAAATCGGCTGGAAATCCGTTCTGCTTGAGATCTTCCTCGCTTGCAAATCCAATGTCCCCGCCCCTCGGCACGGAATTCGCGTCTTCGCTGCGGGCGCGAGCGACGGTTGCAAAGTCGGCCCCGCTCTTCAACTGCTGATTAATGTTGTCTATTTTGGTCTTCGCGTCCAAATCGTTCTTGGCGTCATCGTTCGAGATTCCCTGCTGACTGTTATCGCTGGGGTCGACGACGATCATTGCCAGCCCCACGCCGCGCGCATTCACGAACTGTGCCTTGTTCGAGTTGTAATAGTCCTCGACCTCGCGATCGCTGATCGTGATTTTGCCGGCGTATTTGTCCTGCAACGAGTTGATCGCCAAATCCTTCTTGGCCTCTTCGCGCACTGCCTCGAGCGTCATGTTCTGCTCTTTCAGTTGGCGCGCAAACTCTTCGTCAGTCAATCCTGCCTGTTGTTTCTGCTGGTTAATCGTGCTGGTGATCTGCTCTTCAGTGGGCAAAAGCTTTTCCTGTTCCGCGCGTTGAAAAAGAACTTCGCGTTGAATCAGTTTGTCCAACACCGTCAGGCGCGCCTGGGCGAGATCGTGCGCGGACATCTTTGCTTCATTGCCCTGTGCCTGTTGGTGAATAACGCGCTCTACTTCCTGCGACATTATCTTTTTGCCGTTGACTGTAGCGGCCACTGTGTTGTCGGGGGCTTCAGTTCCGGATCCGCAGGCTGCCAGGAAAAGCGCGCCCAGCAGCGCGGCCGCCAGCAACCCGAAACTCTTTTGTCTTCTGTTCACTTTCGTTTCTGCTCCTTACGGTTAACTCTAAACCAATCACTTAGTCTTAGCATTCGTTGACGGGTGGCCTTGACCCGTCATCAACTCGTTTGCTATAAATTTCGTTTCAATTGATCGCGGCGATCCACACTGTGGCGTCGTACGCCAGGCAGGAGATCAGTCATCATGGCAAAACGTTGTGAAGTTTGCGGCAAAGGCCCACAGTTTGGCAATAATGTTTCGCACGCCAACAATCGAACACCTCGCGTTTTCAATCCGAATCTGCAATCCATTCGCGTGAAAACTATTCAGGGCAGCGCGCGCCGGATGAAAGTCTGCACCAGCTGCATTAAAGCCGGAAAAGTGGCCAAAGCAGCTTAAATTTCTTCAGTCCGACACCCCAATCGCGTCTATTTCAACTTTTGCGTCCCGTGGCAGCCGCGCGGCTTCCACCGTCGCGCGCGCCGGCGGATTCTCGGGAAAATACTTGCCGTACACCTCGTTCATCGCGGTAAAGTCGGCCATATCCGCCAGGAATACGGTCGTCTTAACGATCTGATCCATGCGGACGCCGGCAGCCTCAAACACCGCCTTTAGATTCTTCAAAACCTGTTCCGTTTGCTCGGCGATACCGCCCGCGACGAATTCTTTGGTCGCCGGGTCGGTGGGAATCTGACCAGACGCAAAGACCAAATTTCCTGCTCGAACGGCCTGCGAATAGGGCCCGATTGCATGGGGAGCTCTGTCAGTGCCGATAATCTCTTTCATTGGTTACACAGTCAGCAAATCGACGGGCGAAACAAACCCTGTACTTTAACACCAGAATCCATAAAATGAGAAACTCGAAAACGGCTAATTGCTCAAGGACGTTATGAGGTCTGTACGACCATACTTCAAGGAGGCAACCGAGACGTTTGCCCTACAGTCGCCGCGACGCGGCCGCTCTCGCTCCCGGTACTGATTTCACCGCAATTGAAAGGACTCGCGAACATGAAACATAGCCTGCTTTTGACGTGTGGCCTGATTGCCGCTGCACTTTTCATCACCGCCCTTGCGTTTGCTCAATGGAAGCCCACGGTTTCCGAAGACGATCGTTTGAAGGGAAGTTATCGCTTCGAGCAAAACGGCTGGATCTATGTTCATCTGGAAGGATCGCCTGAACAGATTGGTTATCAACACGGCAAGCTGCTGGCCAAAGAGATCGAGGACTTGCTGCGGGTGACGAAACCATTCCTGCAGCATGAGACAAAGCGGGATTGGAATTTTTACCGCAAGGCATCGGAGGACGTGCTGTGGCCGAAGATTGATTCCGAATATCAGCGCGAACTGGACGCGATAGTTAAAGGCGTGAACGACGCGGGCGTCAAAGCTGATCGCTGGGACATAGTCTCTCTCAACGCGCTCGAGGAACTTCCCTATTACTACCTGCCGTGGCTCGACAAACAGCAGGGCCGCATTCCAACCACGCACGCGCCGGGTAATTGCAGTGCCATCGTGGCGACGGGTAGCTACACGAAAGATCACCGCATCGTGATGGGCCATAACACCTGGACGAATTACATCATCGGTGAGCGATGGAACATCATCTTTGATATCAAGCCAAGATCCGGAAATAGAATTTTGATGGATGGTTTGCCCGGCGTGATAGCCAGTAACGATGACTTTGGCATCAATTCCGCCGGCATGATGATCACAGAGACGACAATTACTGGTTTCACGCTGTTCGATCCGGCCGGCAAGCCGGAGTTTTATCGGGCGCGCAAAGCGATGCAGTACAGCAATTCGATCGACGACTATGTTCGCATCATGTTGGACGGCAACAATGGCGGCTATGCGAATGACTGGCTGCTCGGCGACAACAAGACGGGCGAGATCGCGCTGTTTGAACTGGGCCTGAAAGAGCACAGCGTTCGTCGAACAAAAGACGGCTATTACGTCGGCTCGAACTTTCCCGTCGATCAGAAACTTGCGACTATCGAAACCAATTTTGATTTCAGTAATCGCGGCGGCTCGCCTTTGGCGAGGAAGGCCCGGTGGGAAACGCTCGTTGAGAAGTCCAAAAAGGAAATCACTGTCGAAACCGTGAAGCAGATGGAAGGCGACACGTACGACGCCTTCGAAGACAAACAAGGCCCGAACGAGCGGAGTCTATGCGGCGCCGTCGAACGGTCTGCGCGCGGAATACCGGAGTGGGATTGGGGTAAATTCTTTCCCGGCGGCACCGTACAGGCCAAGGCCGTTGATGGACAGATGGCCTCGAAGATGCAGATCTGGGCCGCAATGGGCCACCCCTGCGGCTATGGTTTTGTCGCGGCCGCCTTTATAAAAGAGCACCCCGAATACGCATGGACAAGGGACATTATGCGAGATATGCCATCACAACCGTGGACAACGTTTAATAGCGGAATGAAACGGTAAACAAAAGGCATATTGGCCGCGCATCTTGGGTATGTTGAGGGCCAACTATTTCGAACTTTGGTGTTAGACAAAAAAACCGCTCGGCGGTTCCGGGCCGAGCGGCGAATCACAGGAGGTATCGAGTGTTACCGAGTGTCGGTATTCGCCGGACTGAGGCGCGCGACACTTCAGAATAACCTCGATTACTAGGATGGCGCAGTGAGGGCTTCGAGTTGCTAGTCGCTTTCCCCAGAACTTCTGCACGCAGCGAATTCTGTCTCCTGGTGATGCCGCGTAAAGCGTGGAAGTTTAAACGAAAAAACATCGCCCAGTGCTCATCAATGCAATTGTCCGAATTTCGCGATGTTATACTCTCCACACTGACAACGGATTATGAAGGCGCCGGAAAAATCAAAGAGCGAACGACTGCGAATGGTCAAGAGTGCGGCCGCAGAGGGTGAAGCGGCCCCACCGGCCCTCCAAAATCCGCGCGCCGGCCATGACGCTGCCTGTCCCCGATGCTTCGGCACGGGCATCGAAATGGTTCCCGGGGAAGGCGCGCGCCGCTGCGATTGTCAGCTGACGGACCATCGTCAGAGGCTTTTTCAAGGCGCTCGGATCCCGGCTCGATACCAGCATTGTACGCTCGCGAATTACGACGCCGGTAGTTCCGAATCAATGTGGATCGCCAAGCGCGAAGCTCAAGTGGTGCTCGACGATTATCCGGTTATTGATGGCCGCGGCCTGTTACTTATCGGTCCGGTCGGCGTAGGCAAGACCCATCTCTCGGTGGCGATCTTACGCGAACTGATTGACCGTTATCAGATCAGGGGTCTGTTCTATCAATTCGGCGCCCTACTGCGGCGAATCCAGGACTCGTATAATCCCATTTCGCAAACATCCGAGCTAGCCGTTCTGCAACCCGTGTTCGACGCGGATGTGCTGGTACTCGATGAACTCGGGGCGTCAAAACCAACCGATTGGGTGCGAGACACAATGATGCAAATCATCAACACGCGTTATAACGATAAGCGGCTGACAATCTTCACTACGAATTATTCAGACAAGCGGAAGAACGACGCCGACACCAGCGAACTGTTGGAGGATCGGATTGGAGTTGCGCTGCGGTCGCGCCTCTATGAGATGTGCAGAACCGTGGAACTGGACGGCCAGGACTATCGCAAGCGATCAGTCGCGCAGTCTGTTTAGAGGCGGTACTGTCCGCGTTATTAGGAAACGCTTATTAGATTAGTCGCTCTGCTTTTGGTAACGCTCCTGTGACTCCGTCACGAGCAGCCGCGCACTCTCGGCATCTTGCCAGCCCGTAAT
Source organism: Pyrinomonadaceae bacterium (assembly GCA_046262835.1). Lineage (GTDB taxonomy): Bacteria > Acidobacteriota > Blastocatellia > Pyrinomonadales > Pyrinomonadaceae > UBA11740. Next base: position 42,566 of record JBHELZ010000027.1, on the reverse strand, counting down.
GCGGGTCCTTTTCCCTTCCAACTCCTTGTAAACCGAGAAGAAGTGCTCAATTTCCAGCAAGAGATGCGGGTAGAGCTGGCTGTAGCCCTTTACATTTTTGTAAATCGGATTGTTGAGACCGACCGCCAGGACTTTTTCGTCCTGGCTTTCCTCATCCGTCATCAGAAGAGCGCCGATCGGGCGCACGATCATCACGCACCCGGTAAAGCTGGGAGCGTCAACCAGCACCAGGACGTCCAGCGGATCGCCGTCCTCGCTCAACGTGCCCGGAATAAAGCCGTAGTCCCCCGGATAATGCACCGCCGAGAACAAATTTCGATCCAGCCGGAAAACGTGAAGCTGTTTGTCGTATTCGTATTTGTTCGTGTTGCCCCGAGGAATCTCGATGACCGCGTTGACTTCAGCGGGTGCGGCATCGCCGGTTGGCAGGGCAAGATAATTCGTCATCGATGTTGAGGTTCAATCTTTAGAATCTGCCTTTGCGCATCAACTAAGTTTGAACGCGGAACGAACCTTTCAGAGCGACGGCCCTGCTCCCTGGCCTTGTGCGGCCTCAACTTCAGTCTGGCATGCGGCGTCATACCGGGCGGTAGGAACAGCTTCCAATCTCCGCTCATCGATCTCCCGGCCGCACCGCACGCACTTCCCATAGGAACCTTCTTCCATTCGCATCAGCGCCTGATCAATATCCGCCACCATCTTTGAGTCGTTATCACTCAGTTTTAAAGCGAGTTCCTGAATCACGTCATGCAGCGCAAGGTCCGAATTTTTCAGGTCGTCATTCGTGATTTCCAGGGCGCTCGCTTGTTCATCATTGATTTGTTGCGCGTGCTTCTTTAGTTCGCCTAGTAAGAGTGTTTTGTAATGCTCGTACTTTTTAGAGGTCATAGCTGCTTAACTTTGATTCGTTTTGTAATTGATCGCGCGCCGATACCCAAATTATAGCGCGCCGCGCCACGCATCAGAAAGTTGGGTGTAGTCTACTCTGCGACAATCTCTGACCTTCTTTGCGGTTTTATCTCGCACTTGACGCTTCACCCACACAACCAGACTTAGGATTTCCAGAGATGGACGCGGAAAAATCGAAACTTAAACTAATCGTAGTTGCGCGGCGCAAACACCTGTGTTCTCATCGCCGCAATCGCCCATTCCTAACTGATGAATCCAACCCTGACAGCTACGATAGCACTCGCCGCACTAATATTTATTGTCGCTTTGTTATATTCGACGGTGGGACACGCCGGTGCCTCGGGCTATCTGGCGGCGATGGCGCTGTTTAGTATCTCGCCCCTGGTGATGAAGCCGACGGCTCTGGTGCTGAACATTCTGGTAGCTGTGATTGGGACCGTCCGTTTCTATCGCGCCGGGTTCTTTTCGTGGCCAACGTTCTGGCCCTTCGTCATCACGTCGATTCCCGCATCTTTTATCGGCGGCGCGCTGACCTTGCCGGTCCCTATTTATAAATCGATCGTCGGGGCGGTTTTGCTCTATAGCGCCGTGCGCCTATTTTTCAGCGCCAAAGATGCCGATCAAAAAGAGGTATCACGCGTTCCCATGATTGCAGCCCTCGCCATTGGGGCCGCAATCGGTTTGCTCTCGGGGCTGACCGGCGTCGGCGGCGGTATCTTTCTGAGTCCGGTGCTGCTGATTATGCATTGGGCCGGAACTAAAGAGACTTCGGGCGTCGCGGTGGCCTTTATCCTGGTGAACTCTGTTTCCGGCTTGCTCGGCCAGGCATCGTCGCTGGCCCTGGTGCCTCACGAGATAATCTATTGGGCGCCGGCGGCGGTTATCGGCGGCTGGATCGGAACAATTTTGGGAACCCGCGTGTTGCGGGTGGCCGGCATCAGGCGCTGGTTATCAGTGGTATTGGTCCTGGCGGGAGCGAAGTTGTTGTGGGAAGCTACCGTTCTCTTGCTGCACAGATAAGTTCAGCAGCCAGCAAAGGAATTGTCAGTTCATGATGTCCGGTAATCGCAAAGCCCCTTCCGGCGCCGCCGGCAGTCGGCCGGCGGACCACATTCGCCAGCGGCCGGTACGATTGAATGAAGTCAAAGTTTGCGGTTGTGATGTCGCTTAACGGATGCCCAAGATTACGCGCCAACGTCACGCACTTTAGAAACACCTCGGGCAGGGTCACCGCCGATCCTATGTTGAGGTAAACTCCGCCCCCGTTCATTCGCCGGACCAGTTCCGTTAACAACCGAAAGTCCGTGTGCGAAGTCGCGCCTAAAGCGGCCCCGTCCGCAAGCGGATGAAAATGTGCGATGTCTGCGCCGATGGTGAGGTGAGAAGTGAATGGTACGCGCGCCTTATATGCCGCGCACAAGAGCGAGGCACTTTCATGTTTTGGTTTCAGCGCCAGCACCGCACGCCCCATGGCCTCGCCTAAGCCAATATTGTCTCGCCGGCCTTCTCGGGCTGCGTCATTCAAAAGTTTTCCAGTTTCTTCCGCGCCACCGAAGACGCCTTCGCCGAGCGTCGCATCGACGTCTTCAGAGGTCGAACCCACCATTGCTATTTCGGCATCGTGAACCAGGACGGAGCCATTAGCCGCTATCGCAGAAACAAAACCTCGATTCATCAGATCGATGATGATCGGGGCAAGTCCCGTTTTGATCACGTGGCCACCGATGCCCCAGATAATTGGTTTGCCGGATGCGCGCGCACGATGCATGAGCCCGGCGATCTCGCGCAGGTTTTGCACCGCCAGAATTCGAGGGAGCGAACCGAGATAATCGGCGAGCGAAGAATCTTCGTTAATCGTCTTCGCAAAGTCGTTGAGCGTTACTTTGCTTGGCCGTGACGACAGGGAATAGGTATTGACTTCTTCTAGACTGATGGGGCTGAGATCTTCGTAGATGGAAGACATACATCAAAGAGACTGCGGGAAATTGCCAGAGCATCGAGCGGCGCAGTATATCACGCGACGTCATCTGAACTGTCGCGGGCTTTGGCGCTGCCGTTGCGCAAACCATCCCGCTTCCCATTGCCATTCAACAACGGCCTTAGCGCATTACCAGTATGCGATCGCTTGACGGCGGCGACTTCTTCCGGCGTTCCACTGGCGACCACGCGTCCGCCCTGGGCGCCGCCTTCGGGTCCAAGATCGATAATAAAGTCGGCGCTCTTGATCACATCAAGGTTGTGTTCGATCACGATGACGGTATTGCCGACGCTCACCAGGCGCTGAAGCACATCGAGCAACTTATGCACATCGGCGAAATGGAGCCCGGTGGTGGGCTCATCGAGAATATAAATTGTGCGCCCGGTCGCGCGTTTGGAAAGCTCCTTTGCCAGCTTAATGCGCTGGGCCTCGCCGCCTGAGAGCGTAGTCGCCGACTGGCCCAACTTGATATAACCCAGCCCTACGTCCAACAACGTCTGCAACTTCGGTTTAATCTGCGGAATATTCTCGAGGAGCGGCAATGCTTCTTCAACCGTCGTGTCCAGTAAATCGGCGATCGATTTTCCTTTGTACATCACCGCGAGCGTCTCGCGATTGTAGCGAGCACCGCGGCACACATCGCACAACACGTAAACGTCGGGCAAAAAATTCATCTCGATCCGCTTCATTCCTTCGCCCTCGCAAGCTTCGCAGCGACCACCTTTGACGTTAAATGAAAAGCGCCCGGGCTTATATCCCCGTTCGCGCGATTCAGGCAGCATCGCGTACAACTCGCGAATTGGAGTGAACAGGCCGGTGTAGGTCGCCGGATTCGATCGCGGCGTACGGCCAATTGGCGACTGATCGATCTCAATCACCTTGTCGATATATTCCAGTCCTTCGATCCCGACAAAAGCCCCCGGCTCTTCAAGCGAGCCATAAAGGTTTCGCGCCAACGCCCGATAGAGAATGTCAGCCACCAGGGTTGACTTGCCTGAGCCGGAAACCCCGGTCACCACAGTCAACAATCCCAAAGGGAAAGAGACGTCGATCGACTTCAAATTGTGATGATGCGCGCCCCGCACCGTAATCGATTTATCGTTCGGATGCCGGCGATCGGTGGGCACCGGAATTTTCCGTTCACCGCTAATGTAAAGCCCGGTCACCGATTTCGGATTGCTCGCGATCGCCTCGGGAGTGCCCAGGGCTACCAGCGATCCGCCATGCGTGCCCGCTCCCGGTCCCAAATCGACCACGTAATCCGCCCGGCGAATCGTCTCTTCGTCATGCTCAACCACGAGCACTGTGTTACCGAGATCGCGTAAAGCGGACAAAGTGTCCAGCAAGCGCCGGTTATCACGCGGATGCAAGCCAATTGAAGGTTCATCGAGGACGTAGAGCACGCCGCGCAATTGTGAGCCGATTTGGGTGGCCAAACGAATACGCTGTCCTTCGCCACCTGAGAGGCTGCCCGACGGCCGATCCAAAGTGATATATCCAAGGCCGACCGTCTCGAGAAACTGAAGTCGCGATTTGATCTCCCGCAGCACCAGGCCGGCAACTTTCTCTTCGCGCTTGTCGAGTTCTACCTTTTCGAAGGCCTTAATCGCATCGTCGATCGTCATCGAAGTATAGTCGGCGATGCCCTGACCACCGACGCGCACGGCTAACGAGTCAGACCGCAGCCGCCGACCTCCACAATCCGCGCAGACTGCCGGCGAAACCATCTCTTCGATCGCGGCCCGCACCTTCTCAGAAGGCGCGTCTTCCAGCCGCTCGCGCAACCATGGCAGCGCGCCCTTCCAGGGACCCTTATACGAATACAGGCCCTGGCGAAATTTCAATTGTGCAGCGAGCCCATTGAGAAATCCGTCGCGTACCTCGTTCGGCAAGTCTTTAAATGCAACTTTAGAGTCAGATTTGAAATGAGCAATTACGGCCAGCAGGGCGCTGCGCAAGTAAGCCGAACCGGCCTTGTCCGCATCGCCCATGAAAGGCAAGTGCGCGGCGTTGTTTTCGGGATCCGCGATCAGTTTTGCAGGATCGATTTCGAGCACGGTTCCCAGGCCGTGACAATGATGGCAGGCGCCGTAGGCCGAATTGAAAGAGAAGGACCGTGGCTCGAGCGGCGGCACATTGATGCCGCAATTCACGCATGCCATCTTTTCCGAGTAAAGCTTTTCGTCACCATCGATGACCGATACCAGAACGGCGCCATTCGTCAACTTCAATGCCGTGCGAACCGATTCGCCCAACCGATCGTTGATACCCGGTTTGATCAAAAGACGATCGACCACGGCCTCGATCGAGTGGTTACGCCGTTTATCCAGACGAATCTCCTCGTCCAGCGAACGCAACTCGCCGTCAACGCGCGCGCGGATGAAGCCATCGCGAGCCAGCTTGGCGATCTCTTTTTTGAATTCACCTTTTCGGCCGCGCACGATGGGGGCGAGAATCATCACGCGTTCGCCTTCAGGCAGCGCCAGCACGCTTTGCAGAATTTGTTCGACGCTCTGACGTGTGATGGGCTGGCCGCAACGGGGACAATGTGGCAGCCCTATGGAAGAGAATAGCAGTCGCAAGTAGTCATAAACTTCGGTGACAGTACCGACAGTTGAGCGCGGGCTACGGGCGACGGTTTTTTGCTCGATCGAAATTGCCGGCGAGAGACCTTCGACGGAATCCACGTCCGGTTTTTCCAATTGATCGAGGAACTGACGCGCGTACGCAGACAATGATTCGACATAACGCCGCTGCCCTTCAGCGTAGATTGTGTCGAAGGCCAGCGATGACTTTCCCGAACCGGACAGGCCGGTGATTACCGTAAGCTTGTCTCGTGGGATATCGACGTCGATGTTCTTGAGGTTATGCTGGCGGGCCCCGCGGACGCTGATGCGATCGATTGCCATAATGCGTGAACCTGTGACCTTAGACCATCGCGAGACTGCACAGATAAGAATTCGGAGCCGTGCAGAAACGAATATCTTAACTGAGCGTGTGAAGGTGCAGCAAGCGAACAACTCTTATCTTGACAGTCGAAAACGTGAAACCTAGACTGCCAGTGACCATCGCGGAGCGAATAAAGTGAACCTTCCGAATGCACTGACTCTTTCCCGAATTTTCATTGTGCCCCTGCTGGTAGTGGTGCTGCTCACCCCCGTGTCGGAAAACTGGTTGGGCGTGCCGCGCTACCTCTTGGGCGTATCGATATTTGTCGCGGCCGCGCTCACCGATTATTTTGACGGGAAGTTAGCGCGCAGCAGGAAGCAAGTATCGAAAATGGGGAAGCTGCTTGATCCAATCGCGGACAAGCTGCTGATTTCGGCCGCCTTGATTTCACTGGTCGAGAATCATCTCGCTCCGGCCTGGGCGGTGGTCATTATTGTTGGAAGAGAATTCGCCGTCACGGGATTGCGTTCCATCGCGGCGACTGAAGGAGTGGTGATCTCGGCGTCGAAGATGGGCAAATTCAAAATGGTGGCGCAGGTTGTGACTGTTGGTTTGCTAATTCTTTCAATCTCGCCCGGTCAATCGCCGCACGTTTCGAATTTCGGCAAGCCGTTTCCCGCGATTACGTTTTGGACGGTGCCTGAACTTCGAACGGCATGGTCACACTTGTTCGGTCCGGAACCAACCACCTGGAATGATTGGCAGGTCCTGCTTTACACGGCAGGACGCGCGATGCTGTGGGTCGTGGTCGTTTCGTCCTTCATCTCGATGTGGGGATATTTTCGCGCCTTCTTTACAGACGTGGTGCGGAAAAAAAAGCCTGCGATTAAAGCCACCCAGTCACCCGCCTCGACAGCCCAGTAATCTTCTTTGGCAACCCCCGGCCGTCACGGAAGGGGGGCTGACTTTGGTTGGGTGACAAGCGCTCGCTAACGGTCCGACCTCAGAAACGAAACAAAAAGGCTCTTCAGCACAAATGCTGAAGAGCCTTGATTGTTGTGCCCTCACGTAGGGAGCGGACCTGGGATACCCCGGCAAACTCTACTATGGCTGCTTTGGGGTCGGTTGAGCTTGCGGCTCACGTCGCAGGGTCGGCGGCGCCGGTTTGCTTGGATCCGTCTTCTGCGTGCCGTCCGGATTTGTCGTGGTTGAATCGTCCGGCGTCGGCTGCCTGCGCTTGAGCGTCGGGCGACCAGGGGTGCCATCGTCGCTCGCGGCGATTGCGCCCGTCGAAGATGCGCGGGCGTTCGATAATCTCAGCAGGCGATTCTTCACTCGCTGAAATTCCGAAGAGCTGATGACGTATTCTTCGCGCTCAGGAAAGCGCGCTGCCAGGGCCAGGGCCGAGGCGCGTCGGTCCGCCGGTGCGGGGTGATCCTGAAACATCTTGGCAACCGATCCAGGTTTTTTCTTGTTCTTCGCTTCCAATTTCTCAAACATTGTGGCCATCGCGCCCGGATCGTATCCAGCGGCCCACATGTACTGCACGCCCAGCTTGTCGGCTTCCTCTTCGGCGCCGCGGCTGAATTTCAAGAAGGCCATGCCTTCGAAGAAGCTACCGCCGTTATAAAGCACGTTGCTGATGATTGGACCACCGAGCAAAATGCCGGCCAGCATTCCATAATCCATCACTTCCATCTTGCGCTCATTTTCCATCGCGTGGCGCGCACAGACGTGGGCAATTTCATGGGCCATCACGCCCGCCAGTTCCGCTTCATTATCGGCAGCCAGAATGAGTCCTTTGTTGACGTAGAAGAACCCACCCGGCAGGGCGAAGGCATTTACTTCGTCGGAATCGATGACTTTGATTGTAAAAGGAACTTTAGCGTCTGAATGCAGCACAATGTTCTGGCCGACGCGATTGACGTATTCGGTGATAATGGGGTCGTCGACGAACTTTGCCTCTTTGTCGACCTGGGCGGCCAACATGCGACCCATCTTCACTTCTTTTTCGGTGCCCGCCGCCAACTTGCCCCAAAGGCCCTTGTTGATGTTCCGCTTGCCGATCATCTCGGGGTCATCATTGGGCGATAGCGGTCCGCCCTTTTTCGCGACCTCAGCCGCAGCGGTTTGAGCCTTCGCCGGCGATTGGGTCTTATCAGTCGATGAAGCGGTTGAACGAGTCTGCGGAGTGGTTTGACCCTGATCCTTGCTCTGCTGTGGCGTCGCGAATGCGCTGACGCTGGCGAACCACAGACTAGCTCCCAGGCCGATTGCAACGCCGGCGCGAGAGAGATGAAATTTCATTTGAACCTCCAACTTAAGAGGCCGGGAGAGAACCTGGGCTTCGCTCACGGTTGGGCCGCATTATTTTGACACGACCACTTTGCTTTTTCCGGGGGCAGCGCCCGAGGCAGCGGCACTGCACGACTAATGCACCGCTATGATGCCGTGTTTGCTGGGGAAGGTTGCGCCATAAAAATTTCAATCCGCGCAAATCATCAAACTGCCGGCACCGCAAAGCATTATAGGCCAGCCATGACAAAAAGCCTATGTAAATTGCATGGGTGTCGGTCGCATGCTAGAGTCCCACGCCGAACAGGCGAACCACCGCAATGGCATCGATAAAAAGAAAGAGCCAAAGACGACGTTTGCGTAAGTCCCCGGACAATACCAATTCGGTTTCGATAATCGGGGCCGGCCGGTTGGGATTAGCGCTTGGAACCGCACTTACTAAGGCGGGCTACGCCATCAATTTGGTCGTGGCCCGGACAGCGGCCAGCGCAAATCATGCCGGGACGCTTCTAAGAACGAACAGTGAATATGTTGGAGCGAAAGGACTATCCAGACTTCCGCGACAATCTCTCCAGCTAATAGAATTTAGCTCTGTCGTATTTGTGGCCACACCGGACGATGCGATTCCCGGAGTCGCCCAGCAGCTGGCAGATGTTTTGAAGTTTTTGCGCGCGGCTGACGGGCAATCAGCCGGACCGCCCGTCGTGCTACACACGAGCGGGGCGCTTTCTTCGCGAGCTTTGCAGCCGCTTAAGACGCACGGACGCAGCCTCGGTTCGATTCACCCTTTAATATCGATTAGCGACAAGAACGGACTAACTAACTTCCTCTCGGGCGCCTTTTTTTCGCTCGAAGGCGACCCCATAGCGATTCGCGTGGCGAAGCGCATCGTCCAGGATTTGGGCGGCAAGGCCTTTATTATCGATGCCCGCAGCAAACCTCTCTACCACGCGGCGGCGGTTATGGCTTCGCCAAATGTAACGGCATTGTTCGACATGGCCCTGGCGATGCTGGGTCGTTGCGGGATATCTGCGGCGCAGGCCCGGCAAATTTTTCTACCCCTGGTTATTAGCACGGTGAAAAATCTGGTCGATCAAGACCCTACGCGCGCCCTCACGGGAACGTTCAAGCGCGGCGACATCGCGACCGCACGAAAACATATCAGCGCAATTGAATCTGTGGGACTTACTGACGCACTCGGCGCCTACGCGGTCCTCGGGCGACACTCACTCAACTTATCCGGACTTCCCCGGGCCCGCCGAGCCGAAATTGAACGGCTGTTGACCCGAGCCCTGAAGCGCGCCGTCAAAGCGTACTAATTGATAACAACGAAACCGCTTAGTCCCGCATCAAAGCACTCCTAAAGACTTAACAACTCTTAACAAAAAAGTTGGAACCGCGTAGCCCCTTCTTGCGTCTCTAAGATAGCCCAGGCTGTGTTAACGGTTACGAAGCGAGATAGTCATTCATAGAGGAAATCCATAAGGAATATCATGAGCACCACTCAAGCTGTTTTAGTCGACACAGTTTCCAAACACCAGTTGCGCGGGCTGCCTTCGCGAAAGGCGGCAGCAGCTGAGCGTCTGAGCACAATCCGCAACCTGGCTTCGGCATTAATGGACGAAGCAAAATTGCTGGATCACGAAAACGGTTTGGCGGAAACGTCTGCGACCGTGGAAAATCTCAATCTTAAATCCAGGCTGGACTTCTTTGAGGAAGTGCGCCGGTTCGAGGTCAGGTTAATTACTCGAGCGCTGGAGGTAACGGGCGGTAACCAGGCCCGCGCGGCGCGTCTTTTGGGATTAGGAACGACTACTCTCAACTACAAGATTAAGGCCTACGAGATCGCAATCGCAGTCTAGGCCTTTTTCGTCATCGTTACTGGTCCAGTTTCTGGAAAGTGTGACGGGCGTCCGCCCGTGAAGGCATGCGCAACTGCGCCTGCCACAACAAACCAGCTAACCGAATCAGTTGACTGCTTGCGATTCTTCTTCGGGAGCAATTAACTGCTGCTCGGAAACAAACAGAACCCGTTCATCGAATAGGTTTGAGTCGACCAGGGTCTGCACCAGGTACTGACCCGCAACCGGGAAGGTGACGTTCACAAAAAAGCTGATGTTGTCGGCTGAGCCGTGATTGATTTCGAATCGCGCGGGCTGTGAAACGACGAGTGCCTGTTGCCGATCCGGCATCAGGATTCTCACTTCGGAGAGATGCACACCATCGCCGCGCCAGTGATTAACCACCGCGAGCTTCGGCAACCACAGCGGTAGTTGCGGCACGACGATGTTTTGAAACACACCCATGTACGAAAGCTTGTTGCCCAACTCTAAGCGCACGTCGTCACAGAAGAGCGTGTAAGCCAATTCCAGTTTTTGATCTTCAGGTGATGCCATTTTGCGTTATCGCCCTCCCGGGCAGTGGGTTTGGTGAGTTGCTGAAGAGACACGAAGAAAATCCTTTTGTTTCTCAGCCTTACCCCGTGCCCGCTCCCGGGAGACGGAATAAACCGTCCTCTCTCACATTTCCGTTATCCTAACATCTTTTTGAATTGAGCCTCATCGATTACCTTCACGCCAAGCTGGTTTGCCTTGTCGAGTTTTGATCCCGGATCCGCTCCAGCCAAAATGAAATCGGTTTTCTTGCTGACTGATCCGGTTACACGGCCCCCATTTGATTCGATCAATTCGCGAGCTTCGTCGCGTGTCAAAGCGGGCAGCGTTCCCGTCAACACAAATACTTTGCCTGCGAACTGTTGGTCCGCCGGCTCGGGTCTCGATTCATCTGCCAATTCCGTGCGCAGGCCGGATTTGGTTAGGCGCGCGCACAATTCCCGGTTGCCGGAATCCGCAAACCAGTCGTGAATGCTTTCAGCCATCGTCAGGCCAATTTCGTGAATCTCGTCCAGTTCTTCGACACTGGCCGCGGCGAGACGATCCAACGAGCGAAAATGCCGCGCCAGGATGCCGGCCGTTCTCTCGCCGACATGCCGGATACCGAGGCCGTATATCAGGTGCCAGAGGTCGCGCGCTTTGCTCTCTTCGATTTGAGCGAGGACGTTAGACGCCGACTTCTTCGCCATTCGATCCAGGGAGGCCAGGTCGTCGAGTGTCAGTGCGTAAAGGTCGGCGACGTCTTTCACGAGTTTGCGATCGAGCAGTTGCTCAGCGAGGGCGAAACCCAATCCTTCAATACGCATCGCGCGCCGCGACGCAAAATGCAGCAGTCGCCCCGTCAGTTGCGCGCCGCAATCCGCCGCAATGCATCGCGAAACCGCCTCGCCTTCGGGACGCGATATCAAACCTCCGCAAACCGGGCAGATGGTGGGCGGCCGAAATTGCTTTTCTTTGCCAGTGCGTTTTGATTCGATGACCTTGACTACTTTTGGAATCACGTCGCCGCCGCGTTCGACCAGGACGTAGTCACCGATTTTCAATCCCAGTCTCTTGATCTCATCTTCGTTGTGCAGAGTCGAACGTGACACGGTCACACCGCCGAGTTGCACCGGCTCGAGCATCGCTACCGGGGTGAGCGCGCCCGTGCGGCCGACCTGCACGACGATGTCTTTGACCCTGGTCGTCGCCTGTCGCGCAGCGTACTTGTAGGCGATGGCCCAGCGCGGCGCTTTACCGGTCGCGCCGAACTGATTTTGTAAAGCGGTCGAGTTGACTTTCACGACCACACCGTCAATCTCATAATCAAGATCGTCGCGTCCGCCTTCCATACGATTACAAAAATCGATCACTTCATCAATTGTCTCGCAAAGCGCGCGGTTTTCATTTACGCGAAACCCGGCGCTCTCAGCCCAATCAAGCGCCTGCCAATGTGTTGCGAAGGCTTTCCGCTGGCCAGCAAATACGTCGTAAGCGAACATTTCCAATCGTCTACGGGCGGTAATCGAGGGATCGAGTTGACGAATCGTCCCTGAGGCAGCGTTCCGCGGATTTGCAAACCGCGCCTCACCCCCCTCTTCACGTTCAGCGTTGATGCGCTCAAAAATGCGCCGCCCTAAATATGCTTCACCACGTACTTCGATCTCCGGCCCAACCTGTTTTCCCCCGTCGCGCAGTTTTAACGGCACGCTCCGAATTGTGCGCACGTTTGACGACACCTCCTCGCCACGAAAACCGTCCCCACGCGTCACGCCGCGCGCGAATACACCGTCTTCGTAGTGCACGGACAAAGACAATCCGTCAATCTTGAGTTCGGTTACGTACTCGGGAGACTTGCCATTCGCCAGTTTGCGACACCGTTCATCGAATGCGCGCAGCTCGTCAATGCTGTAACTATTGTCCAGGGACAACATCGGCACACGATGAGTGAATTCAGGAAAACTCTCAGCCGGCCGTCCCGCCACGCGTTGGGTCGGACTGTCAGGCGTAACGAGTTCCGGGTGCTTCGCTTCCAGCGCACGTAGCTTTTCGATCAGAGCATCGTATTCCCGATCTGAGATCTCGGGATTTTCCTGAAGATAATAGAGCTCGTCATGACGCCGAATCTGGTCACGCAATTTCTCGATTGTTTTTTGCTTTGCTTGTTGCTTCGGCAAGTTTAAAGTCCGATTCACCGCCAGAGGGGGCAGAGACACTAAGATATTCTGCGAGCCTGTTTAGTCTTCTGTCTCTGTGACAATCCGTGTCTGCACCTAATCTCAGTCTCGATAAAAAAGGTATCGCGGCCGGGTGGGGGCGCGATCAAAAGCGCGGCAAACGAAACCTTCACTGAGAGTTTGGAGAAACTCCTGTCGCACCCGCAACACTTCTCGCTTTGCAGTTTCGGGATCGCTCTTTAAAAGTCCGGAAAAATCACTGGGAATTTCGATCGCCCTCGCCGGCTCGCCAAGCGGAGAGTCCTTACGCTGCGCAAACAATTCGACGCGCGGGGAATTTAATTCCCAACTCGCGAACAATCGATCGCTGTCCATGCCGGTAACGCTGCCCTGCTCTGCGGGATTGGTGGAATAGTCTGTGCCATAAAAATTCACCGCATACTCCCGCACTACCACGCCAAGTCGATTCAAATTGAAGTGGGCGTTGCGCGCGCGCATCGGCTCAAAGGTCCACTTGATGAAATCGCGACCTTCCGCGAGCGCTCGAGCGCGCTGCGCCCACTTGAGTTGCGCCCCGACCCCCTGGTTCTGGTATTCAGCGGCCACCGCCATCATGTGCGAATAACCGAAAATTTGCTCGCCCTTTACCGCCGCGAGATGATGAACAAAACCGATCATCCTTTTGTCGACAAAGGCGGCGAGTGTCCAGCCGCCGGCGCTATGCGAAACGATTAAATGACGACGCGGAGATATTTCCAGGTCCGGAAGTCCAAAGACGTCACGCTGAAGTTTTATGCAGGCGTCGTATTCCTGGATTGAAGACACTTCGCGAATTTCAATATTCGCGCTTTCAGTTTCGATAGCACTATCGGTCGGCATAGACGGCATGTCGGTAACCACAAATCATATCACGCTGATTTCAACGGGCGAATTCAGAAAAGGTCGCGGCTTAACTATGCAGTCATGCCGCGGGCTGTAGTCGCGTGACCAATCAATCTTAGAGCCTTAGCGATCCGGCAGCCGTCATTTTCAGAAAGTACCAGCGCCTTTTGAAATTCAGACGACTGCCGAGTTATTTATCAGAAGATGAGTTCTGGTCTGTAGGTGTTTCGATGCGCGCGAGGTCTGCCAGCTGATTCAGGGTCCGCTGCAGCTGTTGAGCGGAATTCTGAATTCGTTCACAGAAGTTCCGCTGCGCATCAGTCAATTGCTCGTGGCTCAGGAGGATTTCTGAGAAGCCGAGGATGGAAGTAAGCGGAGTGCGCAACTCGTGCGCGAGATGGGCCATCGACGCCGATCGCCACTCCGCCAAATCATGAAGCTTTCGATTCTCCTCCTTGAGTTGTGAATACTCGGGTTGAGGCGATTGCTTGCCTTGCTGCTTTTTCCTGGCCTTTGCCGGCACAGCAGCGGATCTGTTAACGCGTCCCATCATCAGGATTAAATGCAAAAGCCGGCAAGATTGTTCACCCTCGCCCGGCCACTAAGCAACTAGTTTCCTCCGACGGCGGCGGCCACGGCGCGCGCCTCTTCCTGAAGCGCCGCGTTAACGCTGGCGTCGGTGGTTTCTTCCTTTCCAGACGACGATGATTGCAGTTTCGCGGAAGTACTGCCCACCGGCACGAGCCGAAAATCAAACTTTGCCTCCGCTTTTCCTGCCTCGCCGCCGCTGACGCCAGTCGCCCTGCCAAGTAAGCCGCCAATTTTCTTGCCCGTTGAAGGCGTTTTTAACGTCGATATGTCCGTGTAAAGGATGTAAGTGCACCCTTTGGCTTTCGCCTCCATCGCGGCTTCGCTGGCCGAACTCGCGTTAAGCGCGATGGCCTCGACACCGTCGCCGTTCAACGTCGTAATCAATTGCTGGCGCAGCTCATCGGTGGAGACCGAGCCTTTAGCTTTGTTGTTGAACTCAACCACGCCGACTTTTGCCCGCACGGTTGCGTTCGACATGTTTGAAGTCCTGCCGGACATTGAATTCCCGCTGTTTTGATTTGCTTCCTGCTCGCGCCCCATCGCCATCATGTCAGACATCGACGGCGTCGGGTACATTTCCTGCTGGCTTCTCGCCTCGGTATAACCGGCGGGGACATCGAACAAGGCAGCGTCCAGCGGCTGGCGCGAAAGCTCAACAACCTCTTTTGTCATCGTAAAGGTCACGCTGCCGTCCTGGCCAAACATCCGCGTCGTTTCAACGAGTGGAAAACCGAGATTAGTAACACCGGTGTGTTTGAAGCGATAAGCGTCGCGACAGCCACCGGTGGGATAGCTATTAGGCGCTTGCGGCGGTCGTTCCGAACCACAGTTCAAACCGTAATCCAGGTTGATGTACCAGCCGTCCCGGTCCATCTTCATGTTGTTCTGTGCGCAAGCGTCGGGCGACGATTCCGACATCATCGTTTGTTTCAAATGACGTGCAGTAAAGCCGAACATTTCCTTGCGCTCGCCCGTGTCAACCGTATTCAAGGTCATTGTCACGATGCCGCCGCGACGGGTTGGCTCGCCGCTGCTGCGGCCACCTGACGACACCGGAGGCGTTACCGTGTCCCCGGAATCCATGGGTGTGATCATGTACTTGCGCGCGCGATCGTTCAATTGAATTGTCCGCTTAAGATCGCACTCGGTGATGGTGACCATTCCCATCCCCATGCCCGCGGGCATTCCCGGCACGTTCATGCTGCTCTCGCTCCGCTCGCGCAGTCCTTTGATCATGGTCGTGCTCTGCATTTCCTGCCCGCCCATGCTTTGCTTAAAAGTAATTTTGAAATCGCCGGTTATCGGCCGATCGTTGTCGCGTGTTCTTTGCGCAAAAGAAATCGCCGTAATAGTTGTAATGACGAAAAGGATGGATAGAAGAGAAAATAGTCTGAGCTTCATTTATCGGTACTCCAATAATCTATGCAGGAATCATTTTGGGAGATGCGAGGAAATTATCAAAAAGTCGCGAGTTACTCAAGCGTGCTTTCGGTGGGGGTACGCGTTTATGGCCCGGAGCGTCTCTACAGTTTTCTCAGCGAATTGCTATCCCGCTCAGATTGAGATTATGCACGGGGCGGGTTTTCTGATCTCGTCGACGTCCTCGTAGGCGATGGTTCTTGTTTGTCCCGGCTTCTTGATGGTGATCGTAAATCGTTTTTACCGGCGCTAGTGATGTACGCTTTCAACTCTCGCGGCTATTGAGGTTCACCTTAGCTTTGATTCCTGTTCCGAGTTTGGCTACTTTCGCCTTGATCTTTTCCGCTCGCTGAAAGGAATTCTTCGTGGCGCCGCGCGCGAGGGATTTGATGCCTGTCGACAGAGCGAACACTGACGATCAGAACCATTGAGACATTTTCTTCACGACTGGTCCGCCTTATCTACCAGATCGTTGTTATTGTTTCCAGTATTTTAAAAATGCCAATAGATCTTTTTTCATCATCTTGCGCGCCGCCTCGAATTCGCCGTCGCCACTGCTATAAAGCAGCTTGCCAGTGGCGTCCAGAATCGCGACCGCCGGCACACCTTTGTCGAGTGGGATCTTGTAGGTTGTCACCAGATCAGAATTCTTTTCACCTTCACCGATATCCAAGTGAACCAGTAAAAAGCTTGCGCTTACCACTTTCCCCGCGTCCCCGTCGTGCAAGGCGTGATCCAGGACGTGACAGTCGTAGCACCAGTTGGCGCCAAAGATTAGCAGCACCCGTTTATGTTCGACCGCGGCGCGGCTTAGTGCTTCACTGATCTCCTTTTTTGCATCGGTGCCGGCGGGATACAGATTCGCGCGGTTGGAAACGGAGTCCAGGACCTGTGGGCCGGAATCCTCAACGCGCCGCTGGGCTGGACTATTCCCGGCGGATAGTAGAATCGTGAAAGCGATCGCCAGAATCGCTATGCCACGACCAGCCAAATCCATGTCAGTTAAGTTCCGCGCCGAATGTGGAAGCATGAGATTCAGCCGCAAATACGTCCGGCTTCCGCTGGACGACCCGAGGTCTACGCCGTATGCCTAACAGGTCCCGCCTTGTTCTGGTGATCATGACAACCACCCGAAGACAGAGCCGATCAAAGAAATTCAGTTTCTTCTGACGGACATTATCCGCAGCGATGCCATTGGGATACAGCGACATGAAACCCATGCAGGCCATGCCATAGAAGATCTTGCCGCTTAATGACATCCAGGCCAAGGGCCCTCGTACCCGCCTGAGTATTGCTTTAAAAGAATAAAATGCCTGCCAACTTTTGCGGGCTTCATAAGCCAGTTCATCACTCGAGAGATTCGGCAGCTTTACGGTGAGTTCCGTGTGATCAAAGTCGAGCCAGAACTTATCACGAATGAACTGGGCCGAGTGTTTTGGAACATAGCCTGGCAGATCACGGTTCTTCAGATCGCGCAGCATCTCGTGATAATCCTTGGTTCCCGGATAGACGCTGTAGATGGGAAACTGGGCGAAGGCAGTTCCCGAAGCGATCGCGAACTCGCGCATCGTCCGCAGCGTCGCCAGCGTATCGCTCTCGAGGCCGTTTATAATTGAAGCCAGCACGATGATGCCGTGGTCCTGGATCTTCTGAATTGCTTCGACCATGCGTTGGCCAACCGGATTCCACATCTTGTTCGCTGTCTTCAGACCTTCTTCGGTAAATGACTCGACGCCGATCAGCGCGCCGCGCAGGCGCATCTTGTCGTGCATCGCATCGAGATATTCATCATCACTGATTACTTCGGCGGTCATCTGGGTAAAAGCATAAAGGGAAGACGGCACGGTGCGATCATATTCATCAAAGAGCCGCATTCTATCCTCGCGGACCTTCTCGAGCAGGTGTTGCGTCGCATTGTTCTTTTCGCGCGCGATGCGTCCGACTGTCGCCGGCGTGAAATTGTCGTCTGCAAAAAAGACGTAACGAAAACCCATTGCATGAAGCTCGTTGGCTTCTGCGATAATTTGATCGTTCAAGTGCAGCCGTGGAGTGCGGCCCTCAGTAACCCAAACCGAACAGAAGCTGCAATTCTCTGGACATCCGGCCACGGTTTGAATCGAACCCATCAGATACTTGCTCGGATCCAACAAGTCCCAGCGGGCTTTAACCATTTGCTCGCCGGGCACTCGTCCACCGTCGTACACGCGCTGAAGACGTCCATTTAACGCGTCCTTAACAATGCTGCTCCAGATCGAGTCGCCGCCGCCCTTCACGATTGCGTCAGCGCCCATCGCCAACGGCTCGTCGGGGAAAATGGTCGGATGAATACCGCCCACGATGACCGTAGCTCCCCGCTTCTTGGCTTCCTTAACCACTCGATAGCCCGGCCGGCAATTGCCGGTGTGAATGCCAACGCCGACGATATCCCCCGGACCCACCTCGTCGGGGTTAAAGCGAGTTACCGGCTCGTCAATTATGACCGGATCGCCGACCAGTTCAGTTGGAGTCGCGCCGGCGATCACGAAAAGCCATCGCGGCGTGATCACGCTAAAGCCAACTGTTGTGTTTGCCGGGTTTACGAGAACGACTTTGCCCATGCACAATCCTTTTTTGTGAAAGTTTTATCGACAGCAAAGTATCCGAGTAGCGAAGCACTATACGCTTAAGTTACAAGATCGTCTATGAAATTGGCCACAGCTGAACGAGAGGTTAAAGTACATCCGTAAATTTTGCCGCCAACGGCGGGTTTTGCCTGTGTCTTATTTTGCGGTTTTTCTTCGTCGCTCAACTTGCCTGGGGCGTTGTTCACCAATGGGTAATCTTAGGCAGTGAACGCCAGGCGCAAAGTGTGCAGAGTCAAAACAACACCACCCGGATTTGGGAAGGCGCATGAATAAGAGCTATCCGAAGATGAAGACAGTGAGGTCGCTCAGTTTCAACAAACCCTTGGCGTGACTCGACTGCGACGGATACTTATGTAAAATGTTTTGACTGCAATTCAATTAGTAACGCGAATTTAAGATTTGCGACTCGCAAGCAACAGCTTGTGTACCAGATGCCCAAGCGTACCGATATCCATAAAATCCTAATCATCGGGTCCGGCCCCATCGTCATTGGTCAGGCCTGCGAATTCGATTACTCGGGCACCCAAGCCTGCAAGGCGCTGCGTCAGGAAGGTTACGAAGTGGTGCTGGTGAACTCGAATCCCGCCACGATCATGACGGATCCTGAAACGGCTGATCGAACTTACATCGAGCCTCTGACCGTCGAATCGCTTTCCGCAATCATTCGCAAAGAAAAGCCTGATGCTTTGCTGCCAACCGTGGGCGGACAAACGGCTTTGAATCTGGCCATCGCCTTGGACGACGCCGGCGTGCTGGAAGTAAACGGCGTCGAGATGATCGGCGCCAAGCGCGAAGCCATCAAAGTCGCCGAAGATCGGTTGCTATTCAAACAAGCCATGGATGAAGCGGGCTTGCAGATGCCCCGCGGGGGCTTCGCAAAGTCATGGGCCGAGGCTGCAGCGATCGTTGAAGAGACAGACTACCCGGCGATCATTCGTCCCAGTTTTACCCTGGGCGGCACCGGCAGCGGCACGGCTTTCAATCCGGAAGAATTTGAAGAGATCGTGCGCGGCGGACTGGCTGCTTCGCCCATCCATGAAGTCCTGATAGAAGAATCGATTCTCGGCTGGAAAGAATTCGAGCTGGAAGTGATGCGCGATCTCGCGGACAACGTTGTGATCATCTGTTCGATCGAGAATTTCGATCCCATGGGGGTGCACACCGGAGACTCGATTACGGTCGCGCCCGCGCAGACCCTGACCGATCGCGAATATCAAAAACTGCGCGACATGGCGATTACCATTATTCGGAGAGTCGGTGTCGAGACCGGGGGGTCGAACATTCAATTCGCGGTGAACCCGGACAACGGCGAGGTTCGCATCATCGAGATGAATCCACGTGTCTCGCGGTCTTCGGCCCTGGCATCGAAGGCTACGGGATTTCCGATCGCAAAGATTGCCGCCAAACTCGCGGTTGGTTACACGCTCGACGAAATTCCGAACGACATCACGACGAAAACTCCGGCCAGCTTTGAGCCGACGATCGACTACGTCGTAACCAAGATTCCGAAATGGAATTTTGAAAAGTTTCGCGAAGCGGAAGACGTGCTCGGAACGCAGATGAAATCGGTCGGCGAGGTAATGGCCATCGGCCGCACATTCAAAGAATCGTTATTTAAGGGACTGCGATCGCTCGAGGCGGTCAAGCCGCTGCGGCTGGAAGACGTGCCCAATGACGAGCTGCAAAGAAAGCTCGCGCGTCCGAATTCGCAACGGTTCTCGTACATTACGTACGCGTTGGAACACGATTGGGCTATTGATGAAATCTATCGCCTTTCACGAATCGATCCGTGGTTTCTCGATCAGGTCAAGCAGGTAATGGAGATTCAGAAGCAGGTTGAGGCTGTCGAACCTGCGGCCAGTCGGAAGGCTAGGATGAGCGTGAACGACGAAGGAGTCTCTTATGCACTATCCGCGGCTGGGGGTGGGTCACCAGGCGCACCCGCACTCGAAAACATTCCAATCGATCTCCTGCGCGCTTTTAAAGAAGCTGCCCTCTCCGATCGCCGCCTCGCCTACTTAACCAAACGAAGCGAAGACGAAGTGCGCGCGTATCGCAAAAGCCTTGGCCTGGTCCCGGTCTATAAGCGCGTCGATACCTGCGGCGCAGAATTCGAGTCCTATACTCCGTATCTCTATTCCACTTACGAGGAAGAAGATGAAGCGCAGCCGGCGGATGGAAAGAAGATCATGATTCTTGGTTCCGGGCCAAACCGCATCGGCCAGGGAATTGAGTTCGACTACTGCTGTTGCCACGCGTCCTTTGCGCTGCAAGAGGCCGGCTTTGAAACAATCATGGTCAATTGTAATCCGGAGACCGTCTCGACGGATTACGACACCTCGGACCGTTTGTATTTCGAGCCGCTCACCTTTGAAGACGTGATGAACATCGTCGATGTCGAAAAGCCAACCGGCGTAATCGTCCAGTTCGGCGGACAAACGCCGCTGAATCTGGCCATGCGCTTGCACGCAGCGGGTGTGCCAATCATCGGCACCTCGCCTGATTCGATCGATCTGGCGGAGGATCGAAGACGCTTTGGCGCCCTGTTGAGCGAACTAGGCATTCCGCAACCCGATAACGGGACCGCGACCTCGATCGAAGGCGCCCGCGCGATCGCCGAACGCGTGCGGTATCCGGTTCTTGTACGCCCCAGTTATGTTTTGGGCGGCCGCGCGATGGCAATCGTCTATGACCAGGACACCCTCGACGATTACATGCGGAACGCAGTTGACTTCTCACATGATCGACCGGTGCTGATCGATAAATTTCTCGAGCAGGCCGCCGAGTTCGACGTGGATGCGCTCGCGGACGACAGTGCCTGCGTGATCGCCGGCATTCAGGAGCACATCGAGGAAGCAGGTATTCACTCAGGTGATTCATCGTGCGTCCTGCCACCAGTGCGCATTGCGGAAGAGCACCTCGAGACGATGCGTCACTACACGCGCCGGTTGGCCACGGCGCTCTTGGTCAAAGGCCTGATGAATATTCAGTTCGCAATTAAAGATGATCGCGTTTATGTCCTCGAAGTAAATCCGCGCGCGTCGCGCACCGTTCCCTTCGTCTCGAAAGCCACCGGAGTTCCACTCGCACGCATTGCGGCCGTCGTGATGGCCGGAAAGAAGCTGAAAGATTTCGGATTACCGGACGAGTTGCGCGTGAATCGTTTTTATATCAAGTCACCTGTCTTCCCTTTTCGGAAGTTCCCTGGCGTTGACCCCGTCCTGAGTCCAGAGATGCATTCGACCGGCGAAGTGATGGGCATAGGCGAGACTTTTGGCGAAGCTTATGCGAAGGCAATGACTGCGGCAGGCACCGAGCTTCCGGGAAAAGGGACAGCCTTTATCAGTGTGAATGAAGCCGATAAGGGACAGGCAGTTGTGCTCGCGCGGAGATTGTCGCGGCTGGGGTTTCATTTGACAGCGACGGTGGGAACGGCTAACCGTCTGCGGGAAGTAGGCCTTGAATGTGGGACAGTTTTCAAAGTTAACGAAGGCCGGCCCAACGTGGCTGACCACATCAAGCAGGGCGAGATTGCGCTGGTCATCAACACGCCACTGGGTCGCTCGTCGCATTACGACGAACAAGCGATACGCCGCGCGGCGCTGCAGTACAATGTGCCGTGCGTCACAACGATGACCGGCGCTCAGGCCCTGGTCGAAGCACTTGGTTCCCGGATCGATCGCAAAGAGATTAGCGTACAAGCTTTGCAGGAATTGCATGCTAAATCAGCGATGGGAGTGTGAACGATGAAACCGGCAATTGGGATCTATGCGGGAATGCGAACCGACTGGAGCCAAACTGTCCCGGTTGCAGTCTCGTTACCACAATCATGCAAGCGAGGAAGCTTGCGCTCCAGCCTCATACTTGATTGCGATGCTTAATCACATTCGTGCCGTCGTAATCACCGTCAGCGACGCCTGCGCAGCGGGTGAGCGCGAAGACAAGTCCGGCGAAGCTCTGGTCGGACTGCTTACTGAATTGGGCGCGCAGATTGTTGCGAAGGATGTGGTTAACGATGACCTCGAGCCACTGGCCCACAAGCTCAGAGCTTATGCGGATCTGAAACACGTCAACCTGATCGCGACCACCGGCGGCACAGGGTTCGGTCACCGCGACAACACTCCCGAAGCCACCCTCCAAGCGATCGAACGCGAGGCGCCGGGTCTCGCCGAAGCAATGCGGATTGAGACTTTGAAGAACACTCCTATGGCTATGATCTCCCGGGGCGTATGTGGCCTTCGTTCCGGAACCCTAATCGTAAACTTGCCGGGCTCACCCAAAGCCGTGCGCGAGAGTTTTGAAGTGATCAAACACGTCCTTAGTCATGCGATCGATCTGCTTGAAGGACGAACCCAGCACGGCACCGCAAACAATTAGGTTGCGTGCCTTAGCCTTTGCAAGAAACGCAGAGGCCCGCCGAGGACTTCACAAAGACGTTCTTCTAAGCGATCCTTCGGGCGGCAATGCTCGCGACCTGTCGATTGACATCCACTCAGTCGCCACATAGAATTTTGCCGCAACGATTCGCACACATTACCGAGGCTGATTCGGTTTTAAGCAACCCAGATGATGCTCTTGCTACAAGCAATGACGCCAACTGCTCACAGCATAGGCGGACCATCGACCGCGTATCTTCCGTTGATGGTCTTCTTCGTTTTTGCCGTTGCTTTCCCCGTGCTGCCGCTAATCCTTGGCCGCTTTTTGCGGCCGGTTAAATATGGCAAAGACAAGATGCGGCCCTACGAATGCGGCATAGATCCGGAGACGGGGGCGCATGAACGATTTACGGTGCGTTATTACATCGTCGCAATGCTCTTTCTAATCTTCGACGTTGAGACCATTTTTCTTCTGCCGTGGGCAATCATTTTCATGGGCAGAGATTTCTTGTTCACGAAGTTCGCACTCATCGAAATGTTTGTCTTCATTGGGATCTTGATCGTCGGGTATTATTACGCGTGGCGCAAAGGCGCGCTGGAATGGGCATAGTTGAGCGAGCGCAACCCTCTGGCTTGCATAGTGGAATAGAGGATGCACGCCCGGGCCGAAGATGCAATCGACGCAGTTATCCACTCCGAACAAGCGACTGAATTGGCAATAAATTATGGCTGAACACGACGAAGGATTTGTCCTGACCACGGTCGACTCGATCACGAATTTTGTGCGCCAGAAAATGGTCGCACCGATGATCGATTCAAAGCCCGTGCAGTTCGGCGTTAACTGGGCGCGCAAGTCCGCAATTTGGCCGATGACCTTCGGTCTGGCCTGCTGTGCAATTGAAATGATGGCGACGGGCGCCGGCAGGTTTGACATCGATCGATTTGGCGCCGGTGTTTTTCGTCCTAGTCCGCGGCAAAGCGATCTGATCATCATCGCCGGCACGGTGACTTTGAAGATGGGCCCCGTCGTCCGCCGCGTTTTCGATCAGATGCCTGAACCTAAGTGGGCCATCGCAATGGGCGCGTGCGCTTCGACTGGCGGGCCATTTGATTCTTACTCGACGATGCAGGGCGTCGATCGCACGATCCCTGTCGACGTTTACATCCCCGGGTGTCCTCCGCGTCCGGAAGCTCTGTTGTACGGCTTGATGCGGCTCCAGGACATCATCATGCGTGAAGCTCCTTCAGCTTATATTTTCGAGTCGGACGGCACCGTGCGAAGGCGACGATCATTCGAAGAAGTACCTGTGATCGCCGCCGCTTCGCGAGGCAGAGGAGAAGCTGTTGCTTAGTTGTACTGTGATCCGCGCGTCCGCCTGTGGAATCAGCCGCAACATCACGTGGCGTGCTTAGTGGAAACCTTCTCTTCAACCAGCTATTATAATCATCCCCGTCCCCCTTCGTTGTTCGCATTCAGTTCCCTCGTTTACGCATTCGGATATTAAGCAAATATGCTTTTCACAGGAGGGCTCTATGAGATTCAATAAAAAGATTGCGCTTATCGTGCTGATCGTTATTACCGGCCTGCCGGTGATTGCCAACGCGCAAAGAAGAAGAAGGCCGCGTCTGCGCCGGGCGGCCCCGCGCACAACTGTCGCGCCGCCGCTGCTGGTTCCTATTGCAACGAATTTGAAGGTCCGTATAAACGACACGCTGTCGAGCAGGGAATCTCGTGCCGGCGATCGGTTCACGGCGACGGCGATTGACCCAGTGCGTTTCAATGAAGCAACCGTCCAGGGACACATTCGCTCGATCGTAAAATCGGGAAAGGTACAGGGTCGAACGACGATGAATCTGGCCTTTGATTCAATCGATCTGCCGGGTGATCCGCCCAGACACGGAGTGCTGCACGGCTATGTCACGCGCATTTACGGATCTAACAATGCGCGCACGGACCAGGAGGGCGGCGTGCAATCCGAGAGTCGGGGCAAACAGACGCTGAAGCGAAGTGGTATCGGCGCCACGGCCGGCGCGATTATCGGCGGCATCGCCGGCGGCGGTAAAGGCGCCGCCATTGGTCTGATCCTCGGCGGCGCAGGCGGCGCGGGATCGCTGGCGATTAATGGCAGCAAGGAACTGCGAATTGAATCCGGAACAGAGATGCTGGTCCATGTGACAAGGTAACCTGGTCCAGAAGCCCGCGCATTATCGAGGGCTTGCTCAATAATCAGGCCCTCCCTGACGGTCGGGCTTCTGACACCAAAGGCGGCTTTTTGCCGCCTTATTTTTTTGCTGAATCAAGGGAAGAAAACTAAACTCGCGCCCGTCTAATTAACGATGCTCGATCAAATTGTCGCGACCCGAGAGCAGCTGCCAGTGAATGAATCGACAGACTCGCTCACCATCGCCGCTTGTCAGCGTGGCGACCGGGAAGCCTTGCGCCTGCTGTTCGAACAGCACAAGGACCGGGTGTATTCGATCGCAATGTATTCATTGAGCGGCGATGAGATGGCGGCCGCGGACATTACGCAACAGGTTTTTCTTAAACTAATGACTCGCATCGGACAATTTCGCGGCGACTCAGAATTCGCGACCTGGCTGTATCGTTTAGTAATCAATACCTGTCGCGATGAGCATCGCAAGCAGAAACGATTTGTTACGTTGGCTGATTCATTCGTGCAAATGAGCTCTGCCGCTGACTCGCCGCGCGCGCGGTACGCGCGTAAAGAGCTGGCAGGGCGAGTTCAATCGGCGGTCGCGGAATTAAAGCCAAAACTGCGCTGGGCCATCCTGTTGAAGTACGTCGAGGATTTGTCATATGAGGAGATTGCGATAGTGCTCAATTGCTCAAAAGGAACTGTCGCATCGCGACTAAACCGCGCGCACAAGGCTTTAAGCCGGCGGCTGAATCATTTGAAAAATGAAGTTTGATCAAACGAGCAGGAAGTTATGTTTAGCAAGCACGTTACATCATTCAGTTCTGCATATATTCATGACGAGTTGACCCCGCGCGAGAACCAGCGCGTGGCCGAGCATCTGTTGTCCTGCGCGACATGTCGCGCTGATTTTGATGACGTGAAACTCGGCGCGAAATTCGCGAAAGGACTTCAAATCCTGCCGGCGCCGGATTCAGTTTGGGCCGGGCTTGTGGCGCGGCTCGATCGGCAGGACGCCAGGCCCGCCCGTCGTTGGTTTCTGAAGCCGCTCGCGATTGCGGCTGCGCTCATCGTGTCGGTCGGCGCATCACTCGTGTTGCTGCGCTCGAACAGAAGCCACGAGTTCGCGCAATGGAATGTGTCGCGACTGGGCGGGTCGCCGCGTATTGATTCGGAGAATTTTGGTGACAGAGGCAAACTTGGCCGGGGCCAGTGGCTGGAGACGGATGCGACTTCGCGTGCCAGGATCGATGTCGCCACGATTGGAAACGTTGAGATCGATCCCAACAGTCGCGTGCGCCTGCTGCAAACCAGTTCTTCAGAGCATCGGCTTGAATTGGCGCGCGGCCGTTTGAGCGCCCGCATTTCGGCGCCTCCCAAACTCTTCTTCGTAAATACGCCGTCAGGAGTTGCTGAGGATCTCGGTTGTGCTTACACGCTGGAAGTTGATAACGACGGAAACAGTATTTTGCACGTCACCCTGGGCTGGGTGTCTTTGCAACTGACGGATCGCGAGTCGTCCGTTCCGGCCGGCGCGGCGTGTGCCATGAAGCGCGGAGTGGGACCCGGAACGCCTTATTTTGAGGACGCGTCAGAGGCGTTTCGCACCTCATTGGCTAAGGTGAATTTTGATGGTCCGCAAGCAACAGCCGCGGCGCTGCCCCTTCTGTTGACTGAGGCTCGTCCGCGCGATGCGATGACGCTGTGGTATCTGCTTTTGAGAGTTGATGAAAGCCAAAGAGGTCTCGTTTACGACCGGCTGAGCGCGCTCATCGCGCCGCCCGAAGAGGTGACGCGCGAAGGGACGATCAACTTGAATCAGCAGATGCTTAATCGGTGGAAAGCAAAGCTCGGGATTAGGTCTGAAACGATTCGTCCAAGGCACAGCTTTTGGGCCAAACTTTGGGCCGAGACGTTCGGAAGAATTCATGGCCTGGAAGGCAAGAGATAACCACGGTCCAATGCGTAATCTTCTCAAGCTCATTCTTGTCTCGATCGTCCCCAGGCGCGCAGCAGAGCCCATTCTGAAACGCATCATGAAAGATGAAAAGGATGCGCGGCTTCGGGCGCGCATCAAACGATTGATCCAAACGCCAACTGCTGACTGAGGGATGACGCTGGTTCTACTCGTTTCATTCACACCCAGCTTTAGCCGGGTGGAAACAAGCACTGACTAATCCAACGTAGCCGTTTTTAACGGCTTCGTGCGACGGGATGACCGTCAAAACCGTTCGTCAGGAGTCCGATTTTGCATTGGTCACCCAGCTAAAGCTGGGTGTGAATGAAAGGAGTCTTGCCGGCCTTCACCTCTATGGAATCGTTCATGTGTATAATCGCCCAATGAAGCGAGTCCTTAAGATCGTTGCCATTTTTTTAGTCGTCCTCGTCGTAGGCATTCAGGCCATCAGACCCGCGCGAACCAATCCTCCAGTTGATGAATCGCAAACGATCAACGCAAGGACGCAAATCACCCCCGAGGTTGCGTCCATACTCGATCGATCCTGTCGCGATTGTCATACAAACAAAACAGTCTGGCCGTGGTACACAAACGCGGCGCCTGTATCCTGGTGGTTATCAAATCACGTCAATGACGGGCGGCGTGCCATGAACCTGTCTGAGTGGGGCAAGCTGAATCCTGATCGTCAGGATCGCAAACTGCGCCAGATTTGCGATGAAGTTCAGGACGGAGGAATGCCCCTGTCGTCATACACGCCGATGCATCCGGCGGCGAAACTTTCCGACCAGGACAAAAAAACACTCTGCGACTGGACCGAGAAGGAACGCGCGGGAATGTCACAAGCGAAATAACTTTGAAAGTCCTCTCGTTATCGCTGCCCATTGAATGTTTACCGTGCGTAACCGCAATTGCCTCGGCGGCTGCCTTCTTTGATGACTGAGGGGACTGCGTTGTGGGCGGGCCATTCGTCTCGCGAAAACAAGAAACTTTAATTGCCGTCACAGGTGCCTTACAGGAATTCGACTGATTCGGAGTTTGGATAGCGCGCCTTGTCTTTTTCCGATCTGAAGTGACAGAATCCTCGCTACCCAGCGCATTGCTCAAAGTTCACGGCATAGGACATTCCGTCCTTAGCGAGGCTCAAACTCGAAGAACAGCATGACCCACTTAAAATCAACTGTTAGCGCGACGAAGCGAATCTTGCTTTGCGTCGCTTGCTTGCTCTTTATCACCCAGGTTGCGGCCGGCCAGGCGCAACCAACTCCCACACCTTCGCCCACACCCCGACGTGCAACTCCGCGGCCGTTTCCACCTGCTCAATATATTCCCGCGCACGATTACGATCAGCGCAATATCAAACTCGATCTGCGATTTGATTGGGAAAAAGAGCAGGCCATGGGCACAGAGACAATTACTCTTGCACCGACCGTCAAGGATCTGAAGCGCGTGGATTTAGATGCTGCTTTCATGACGGTTGCGAGCGCGAAACTCGCAAACGGTACGCCGCTAAAATTTGACTATGATAGAACTAAAGAAAAACTGTCCGTGTGGCTTGACCGCGGGTACGAACCCAACGAAGAAATCACCATCGTCATTATGTATCACACGAATAAACCGCCGCCGGAACGTACTGCGCTGGTGGGTGGCGGCGGCTTGAATTTCATCCTGCCGCGTCCGGACGATCCGACGCGCCCGAGGCAGGCTTGGTCACAGGGCGAAGCGGAAGCTAATCATTTCTGGTTTCCGTGCTTCGATCACCCCAACGATTTTGTGACCAGCGAAGTTGTGGCGACAGTTGAAAAGCCGCTCAGCGTGGTCTCGAACGGCAAGCTTATCAGCACGCGGGAGAACTCTGACGGTACGCGAACATTCGATTGGAAAATCGATGTACCACACGCGACCTATCTGACCTCAATAATCGTCGGCGAATATGCTCCGGTTGCGGGCGAGTACGCGGGCGTCCCAATTATGACCAACGTCTATCCAAAAGAGTTGGAAGAAGGAAAAGTAACGGCGGCGCGGCTCCCCGAAATGGTCAAATTCTTTTCTGAAAAGACCGGACTGAAATATCCCTATGCGAAGTATGCGCAAACAATGGTGCGCGACTTTGGCGGCGGCATGGAGAACATCAGTGCCACCACCCAAACCGACAATATGATTCATGACGCCCGCGCCGAGCTTGACGCGACCAGCGATGGACTGGAGTCGCACGAGCTGGCGCATCAATGGTTCGGCGATTATCTGACCTGCCGCAGCTGGTCGGATATCTGGCTCAATGAAAGTTTCGCGACCTATTTCCAGGCCATGTGGGATGAGCACCATCTTGGCCACGACGACTTTCTATATTCAGATGTGAAATCCAATCAGGAGCAATACTACGCCGCCTGGGCGCGCGGGCTGCGACGCCCGATCGTGACAAGACACTATGCGAATCCCGATGCAGTCTTTGACACTTACGCATATCCTCGCGGGGGTGCCGTGCTGCACATGTTGCGAATGTTCCTGGGTGAAGACAACTGGTGGCGGTCGATCAATCACTATCTGACCAAATACGCGCATCAACCGGTTGAGACCGCGCAGTTTCGCATTGCGATCGAAGAAACGACCGGCCAGCCAATGGATTGGTTCTTTGACGAGTGGGTGTACAAGATGGGCCATCCGGTATTTCGGGTCACCCAGGAATATGACGTTGCGAACAGACAGTTGATCTTGAAAGTCCGACAAGAGCAAAAACCTGATCCCGATTCGCAGTATCCCCAGGCCGGCTTTTTTCAAACCCCGGTTGATATTCAGATTGGCACCGCGACAAACACCCGCGTTGAACGGGTCCAGATCGAGCCCAAAGAAGAACAAACGTTTACGTTCGCCGTCGACTCAGAACCCCTGCTGGTCGGGTTTGATTACAACGGGACATTGATTAAGGAGCTGACGTTCGTCAAGACTACCGGGCAGTTGCTCTATCAACTGAGTAATGACCAGGACGTTCTGGGGCGCATCTGGGCTTTGTCGCAGTTAACTCCGCGCATGAACGATGACAAAACGGCTGCTGGGGATCGTGAGGCAATTCGTAAGGCCATAGCGACGGCCACGAATGATCGGTTTTGGGGAGCGCGCTTCGACGCAGCGGCGGCGCTCAGCGGATCGGGCCCGGCAAAAGATGTATTAATGGCGGCGACGAAAGACCCAAATGCGCGAGTTCGCGCGCGCGCAGTCACGTCCCTGGCAGCCACGAAGGATTCTAATCTGGCGGAGATTTACGCAGCGTTGCTGACTGATCGGAGCTATGGGGTTATCCGGGCTGCTGCAGTGGCGCTGGGCCAAACCAGAAGTGCGACCGCTTATGAAGCGCTGGTAAAGCTAATCGATCAGCCATCCTGGCGAGACACAGTCCGTGCTTCCGGTTTATCCGGCTTGGCCGGGCTGGGCGACAAACGGGCACTCGAAATTGGTTTTAAATATTCGCTATCGGGCAATCAAACGGCTGTGCGGGCGGCGGCCCTGGCGCTGCTGGGGAACACGGGCAAAGACGACTCGCGGACGCTCGCGGTGTTAACCGGGGCGTTGAACGAGGGATTTGAGCGGCAAAACTTTCAATTATTGCTTGGGGCTGCCGACGCCTTGGTCCTGCTGGGGGACGAACGGGGGGTGAGCGCATTCGATCAATTGATTAAGAAAGCAGGACCGTCATCACAATTCACGGCGACCCTGATTAATTTCGAAACACGCCTCAAAACCAAGTTAATGGCGCCCAAGACCGCCAGCTAGCAATAAATCGATTCCGCGCGTTGGGACGCGGATGAAGGGCTGTCGCGGAGTTAAGTGAGGCCGCTGCAACTAACAAAATACGTCACCGGACAAACTTTATACTTGAGCAAAAAGGAATTCTCCTGTTATATTCCTAAACGACGGCGCCAGTAACGCGGTGCCTACCAACCCCCAAGCGCCTTCTCGCCTTTTAGAGGGAAAATTAATGCTCGACAAACAAAACGGGAGGGACGGCTTACCTCAGTCGGTCGAAGCCACCGGAACCGCAACCGCTCCTGCGCCGGCAACGTCATTGCTGGTGATTGAAGACGACGAAAATATTTCCGCCGCGCTCGAAGAATATTTTTCGCGCGCGGGGTATACGGTCACGACCGCCGCCGATGGGGTTGCTGGAGTCGAAACAGCAGTGAAGACAAGGCCCGATATCGTGGTCCTGGATCTGATGCTGCCAAAAATGGACGGCCTGGCCGTTTGCAAAGAGCTCCGCCAGAAAATTGCCCAGATGCCGATAATTATGCTGACAGCAAAGGACGATGTGGTCGATCGTGTGCTGGGCCTCGAGATGGGCGCCGACGATTACATCACCAAGCCTTTCAGCCTCCGCGAAGTTGAAGCTCGTATCAAATCTGTGCTGCGGCGGGCGCGCGCCGGCGCGTCAACCGGAGACGAAAGCGATGAGACGACGATAGTCCGCGGCAATCTGCGAGTCGATCCCGTCCGTCGCGAGGTTACAATAGCTGACCGGCATGTTGACCTCACCCCCAAAGAATTCGATCTGCTGCGTTTGTTCGCATCCAACCCGGGCCGCGTCTTCCCGCGCAAATATCTGCTCGAGAAGATCTGGGATTATTCATATGAAGGGTACGACCGCACGATTGATTCTCATATCAATCGCTTGCGAGCTAAGATCGAAGATAACCCCGAGAACCCGCATCTGGTGCTGACCGTCTGGGGCATCGGTTACAAGTTCACGGACGCTGAATAAAGCCGCTCGTGCCCTTTCACCAGGGCTCACGTTCAAGATCCGCTGCTGTTCTTCTCTTTGTCGGCGCCTGCATCCGCAAACGGCGCACAACCGAAATGGTAAAAGCTATGGCAACTGAATATTTGACCCTGCGATTACGCCAGGTAGTCCCGAAGATAATTTCTGTTCTGGCTTCCGCCGCCTTGATTCTGAGCGGATCGATAACGGCCAGTGCGGCCATGCAAGCCGAGTCTTCCGGGGACTGGTCCTCCGCTTTGTGGTACGGCACCACAATCATCCTCGTGCTGTTACTGATCGGTCTCCTCTACTACAGGCGCCTCCGAAGCGTGCGGGAAATCGAGGAACTGGCCCAGTCGCGCAATCGAAAGCGCACATCATCCTCAGACGAGAACTATCTGGCCTCAACTCGCGCACAGGCTTTCGAGCCATCGCCGATGCAGGAGAGGCGCCAGCCCCAGATGGAAGGCGTCCAGGTTTGGGAAAAGCCCGTCGAACCCGAACCCGAAGTTTACGGCGCCTATCGCATAGATCAGGAAGTCAGCAAACTGGTAGTCGGCAAGCCCCACCGCATGGATGTTATGTCGTCGCGAACGCTTGATGACCGGCGCGCTATCG
Organism: Pyrinomonadaceae bacterium; assembly: GCA_046262835.1. GTDB lineage: Bacteria > Acidobacteriota > Blastocatellia > Pyrinomonadales > Pyrinomonadaceae > UBA11740. The sequence goes on along the minus strand of JBHELZ010000027.1, from coordinate 10,576 downwards.
AAGGCTCGCTGATTAAAGCCCTCGAATCGCCGGACACCTCGGACGAAGGCCGCGGACGAGCGCGGAAGGCTCTGGAAGAATATGGGTTCGTGGCGCGTCAATGCGCTATGGTGTTGCTGGGCCGGGATGCATGGGAACGCTCTTCGGCAGCGCGCACGCTTGGACAAATAAAGGCGCAATCGTCACTCACGGCTCTCATCGAAGCCTTGCATGACGTTGATTCAGTCGTGCGTAATCAGGCAGTTACCAGTCTCGGCATGCTGAAAATGCCGGCCGCCATTGGCGCGCTATTAGACATCGCTCGCCGCCATTCGGACATTCCGGCAACGCTGTTGAGTGAAAGCCTGAGTGCCTGCTCGGTGGAAAGCCTGAGCTTCCTCGATGGGCCGGCTTCAGAGAGCGCTATGTTCATGCATCCAGGCGGGAATCAGCCTGATGATTTGGAAAGATTCGATTCGTTTAGGGACTTGCCGGCTGGCGCTGACGATGCCGAACTCGCGGAATTGTTGGCCCAATCTGCAAATGCAGACGAGCAAGCAAGGGTCTCACTCGCGCGACAACTCGCTTCACATCCGGTGCAAGTTGCAGTTTCCGCTTTGACGTCAATGGCCATCAACGACCGCGAACCTGCAGTCCGCGCCGCCGCCGTTATCAGTCTTGGTTCGATCGATCATGAATCGGTATTCGCGCCTGTCCTGATTGCGCTCGGCGACGAATCGCGAATCGTGCGCGCGGCAGCGGCACGCACCTTGAGTAGTTTGCATTTGGACCGCGCCGACGCATATGTGCGCGTGATGGAAATGGCCGATGCCGGAATGTTGCGGCGCGTAGCTTCCGCTTGCGTGAAGACAGGCATTGCTGCCCAGGCGGTTGATCGCCTGGCCAGCGAAGATCGCCATCAATCATACGAGGCTTTCTCGCTATTTTCGTTGTTGGCGCGTGCGGACGAAACCCTCCCGATCCTTGAAGCGATCGAGACTCATCGAGACGAAGAAGTCCGCATATCCGCCGTCCGAGTCCTCAGCATGGCCGGCCAGACGAGTGTCACCTCAAAGCTTCGTGACTTAGCATCCGGCGAAGGCATGCCGGAGAATGTGCGTACCGCGATCCTCGAAGCGCTGTACAAACTTGATCAGGATCAATCTTCGCCTGATGTGCCTGTCAGTGACAATGAGCCGGTGTTTTTGCATAATTCTCATTAACGTTAGAGATTTTTCGTTGATTTTGCCCCAATGACTAGTACGATGGACCAATCGCCCCGTGGTTTGCGTATCTCATCCTCAATTTTGAGATACCCGGGGATAGCTCTGCTTGCCGCGGCAACCGTTACCGCCCAGAGCAAAATCATCCGGCCGTCAGGCCAGCGCAATTCGAATTCGGGAAAGCGAACGCATGTCGCGACGCTGCGTTCGTCAGACTCGTCAGAGGGTTCGCGCGTCGCAATCTCTTCCGATCAATCACTGAATGACTATGAAGCATACCGCCGTGGAGATCGGTTCTATATAAAGATCCCCGCCGCCGATGTGCCGCGAGCTGAGTCACTGCGGGGGCGCGGGTATGCCGACGTTAAGTCCCAACGGACTGGCGACAGCACGGTACTTTCTTTTCGGTTGCAACCGGGGGCCACAGCCCATGTCGAGCAACGCGGCAATAAACTTGACGTGGTGGTGGCGGTGCCCGGCGGCACACCAAGTGTTGCTTCCAATCGCCCTCGTGAGCTAACGCGGCTGAACAACGTTGAGCCTGCTCGGAATGCGAGCGCGAACAACCGCAGCGCTCCGTCCAGTAAAGGAAACAAGAACACCTCTCCTCGCGATAACTCGACCGCCAAGGCGTCACCGAAGAACCCAAATGCCCGTTTGAAGAGTGAGAACCCAACCTTATCCACCGGCTTGACACCGATCGCAACTCCGACGCCCGCCCCGACGCCGTCACCAAAAGCATCGCCTGCGGCCACAGTTTCGCCGACGCCGGCCCAGAAATCGTCGGCGGTCACCAATTCAGCTTCGCCATCTCCTTCAACAGTGGCGGCTGTTCCTCGCGAGGATTTTTGGACGCGCATGAAAGAGCATGGACACTACTGGCTGCTGTTGGCCCAATTGAATCCCATTCCGGTCGCGGCGGGAACCCTGGTTCTTTTGTTCATCATTGCTGCCCTGCTAATGCAGCGACGTCGAGCAAAGTCGACCCGGCGCGTGCGATCACTCAGCTCATCAAAGACGGCAACCAGCGCGGCAGGCGGCGAAACCGGGCCAACTAAAGACGTCTCACTTCCGTTGGAAGCAGCAACCGCTGCGGGTGCAGCAACCGTCGGTGCGAGTGGGCTCAAAGACAACGAAGACAAACCTGGGCCAGCCCCGATTGAGTTGCCGACAGCGCCAGTTGCGCCGGCAAGCGATGATGCACGACACAAACGTATTAACCAGGTCGCCGACGAAGCTAAGAAACTGCTCAGCGGCGGTTCCTACGACGAGAGCTTAATCGGATCGGATGATCGAGAAACCCGTCGGCTCGCTGGTGCTGAACTGTTATCGGCCCTGGTCGGCCGGAATCCGGAGCGCCGGGAACGCGCGCGCGCCGCCTTTGTGAAGCACGGATACTTCGACGACGCTACCCGCGATTTGCGCGTTGCGGAATCCGACAATGAACGCGCGGCAGCTGCGCGGCGGCTGAGCTTCGTCCATGATCCCGAGGCGGCTCCGCACTTAATCGGGGCCCTCGGCGATTCGTCTCCGGACGTGCGTCGCGCCGCCGTCGAAGCACTGATGGATCTGCGAGATCCCTCTGCGATTGGCCCGCTGAATACGCTTTTGCAAAGCGAAACCGATCGCAAAGTTCCGCGCACTTTGATCAAACACGCCATCGATGCTTGCGCAACCCGCTCGGAACAGACAGCTATTCCCGCACCGGAACCTTCTTCCGCTTCCCTGCCCCCAACCACCCCACAGTCCCTGGAAACTGATCGCGAGGTAATCGAAATATGACAGCCCACGAATTGCTCTCTCAACTGCGCGCGAAGGGAGTGCAAGTAAAGACTTCTGGCGACGATCGCCTGGTCATTGACGCGCCGAGAGGCACCGTCAACGAAGAATTGCGTTCCGCTTTGGCCGCTAATAAAGCCGAGCTCTTGCAAATCCTTACACGCGAAAGCAGTAAGGGCCAATCACCACCGAATAGTCCGCCGGTTGCTGCGCAGCCTGAGCGGAGTGCGCCGGGCGGCCCGCCTGCCAGACCTCCGCAGGCTGACGATCAAATAGCGGCCAGCACCGCCCAGGAAATTGGTCAACTGCAAAGCGAATTGATGCGGCTCAAGATTGAGGAAGAGGCTCGCCGCGCGGAAGTCGAGGCGGCACGCCTGGCTGCAGAGAACGCGCTGCGCGTAGAGCAGGAACGATGGCGGCAGCAGGAAGAGGAAATTGCGCGCCGGCGCGCTGAGCACGAACGTCAACGGATCGAAACTGAAGCTCGCGAACGCGCTGAAGAAGAGCAGCGACGCAAAATCGCTAACGAAGAAATTGCACGCGCCGAAGAGACACTGGCAGCTCTGCGAGCGAGCGAGGCAAAGTGTTACCAGGAAGCCGAAGCGCGTTTGCGCCATGCGCAAGAAGCCCACGAAGCGCAATTGGCGTCCCTGCGCAAAGCTGAAGAAGAGCAAGCGACCCAACGCGCCGCAGAAGAACGTCGCTATCTAGAGTCGGAAGCGCGCAAGCGCGCCCAGGAAGATGAATTGCGAAGGCGCGCGGAAACCAGATTTCGTGCGGTCCAGGAGGAAATCGAGCGCGTCCAAACGCGCGAACAAGCCCGTCTGAAAGCTGAACAGGAAGCACAACTCCTGGCGGAAGAAGCCGAGCGGCGTCGCACTGAACAGGAAGCGCGCCGGAAAGCTGAAGAGCAGGCGAAACGCCGGGCCGAGGAAGAAGCTCGGCTGCGCGCGCAGATTGAATCTGAACTTCGCGCGGAAGCGGCCGAGCGTCATCGGGCTGAAGAAGAAGGGCGTCGTCAGTCCGAGGAAGAGGCGCGCCGCCGGGCGGAAGAAGAAGCTCAACGCATTGCTGCGGAAGAAGTACGCCGGCTGGCAGAAGCAGAGATCCTGCGTCGTGCCTCAGAAGAGGCGCGCCGGCAGACTGAAGCGGCCGCAGCGCTGAAGGCAAGACAGGATGAGCAACGACGCGCGGAAGAGCAGGCGCGTTTGAAAGCAGAACAAGACGAGCGTGATCGCGTTGAAATTGTAGCTCGCGAGCGTTTCGCACTCGAGGCTCGGATTCGTGCGGAAATTGAAGCGAAGATTCGCGCGGAGGAGCAGGAAAAACGAAGCGAGGAAGAGGCTGAACGCCGCCGCGATGAACACGAGCGAATTGTTGCGGAAGAAGCTGCTAAAACGGGCGCGAAATCTGAGTTTCCTTTTGAAATTGAACGATCTGAAGTCGAAGAGCCCCCATACTCCTCAGCGCATGTGCCGGACATCAAAGTCACTGAAGTTGTTGAATGGTTCGAAGTTGGGTTGGATCCGGCCGTCGCCGAACAAGTGATCGCTCCGGTTGCAGAAAAATCATTGGATCATTTCCGGACGTCGGCAAATGAAGATGCCAGCGAGTTTCGAGCCGTCAGTGTGCCGGATGACCTACCTGACAGCTCCACCCTGTCGAGCGATCTTGAAAACGATCTCCAAAGTGATGACCCCTCAGCGCGATCTGCGGCGGTCAGCGAACTGCCTCAAATTGGCGGCGACGACGCCTATCGACATATCACCGCGGCCTTCGACGATCAATCGGCTGAAGTCAGGAGTTCGGCGGCGCGCGCATTGTTCGATCTGCAAGGTGATCGTGCCGCGGCTTTTACCCGTGCACTTCGTGAAGCACCCCCTGAGCGCCGTCGCGCAATCGGGGCGGCGATTGCTTCCTCCGGTCTGGCGAACGAAGCAATCAGGAATTTGACCGGCGAAAGCCGTGACAAAACCTACGATGCTTTTTCGTTGCTGTTTTTGATGTCTAAAGCCGGGGAGGTGAAACCGTTGATGCGCGCCATCGAGGAACACCCAAACACGGAAGTGCGTCTGGCAGTCGTGAAGTTGCTGGCCCTAAGCGGACAAGCTGAGGTGCTGGCTGCGTTTCGTCGCATGGCTGTGCGCGGATCGCTGCCGGCCGAAGTTCGTTCGGCGGTAATGGAAGCGATCTATCAAATTACAAGCCAATCACCTGCGGAAGCAGGCTCCATCTAATAACGGCTCGGGACGATAGCCGATAAGGCGCAGGGGCTCACCCTCTGCGCCTTTTTTTGTTTTTGAAAGCAGCTCGCGTGTTTGCGGTTTCAGGTTTGCCTTCCTAATAACAAATATCTTACGCCCTCAGCGCGTTGCTACCTTGACGTGCGCGCTCCCGGCACACAGTTACTTCTGCGCCGAAACTGCGCGAGCAATAACGGCGTGCGCTACGTTGTTCATTCGCGATTTACGATTTACTATTGCTGGTTATGCCGTTCAGTCTGAAAAGTGATTATCTTCCCTGTGGGGACCAACCCCAGGCGATTAAAGCACTCTCGCGCGGAATCAATGACGGCACAAAGGACCAGGTGCTGCTGGGAATTACCGGAAGCGGCAAGACTTTTACAGTTGCCACCGTGATCGAAGAGACGCAACGGCCGACTCTCGTGATCGCGCACAACAAGACCCTCGCGGCCCAACTTTACCAGGAATTTCGGACGCTGTTCCCGGAAAATTCCGTCGAATACTTCGTATCTTATTACGATTATTATCAACCTGAGGCATATGTTCCCGCCTCAGACACTTATATCGAAAAAGATGCGATCGTTAATGAAGATATTGATCGTTTGCGGATGTCGGCGACGAGAGCGCTGTTCGAGCGGCGGGATGTGATTGTCGTGGCCAGTGTCTCTTGCATCTATGGTCTCGGCGATCCGGACGCCTACTACGGCATGCTTGTTTTTCTTGAACCAGGCATGCGCATCGCACGAGATACCCTTTTGCAGCGGCTCGTTGAGTTGCAGTACGAACGCAATGACATTGATTTCAAGCGCGGCAGCTTTCGCGTGCGCGGCGACGTAGTCGAAGTTTATCCGAGCTATCAGGACGAGGCTTATCGCGTGGAAATGTGGGGAGACGAGATCGATTCGATTTACACAATCGATCCGTTGCTTGGTGAAGTCACGCAGAAACACACTACGCGACTTCCTATCTATCCGAAGTCGCATTACGTAATGCCAAAGACTACGATCAAGCGCGCCATCAAATCGATTAAGCAGGAGCTGGAATGGTGGGAGCCGAAGCTGATTGAAGAAGGAAAGCTGCTGGAAGCACAGCGGCTGCATCAGCGGACAATGTTCGACCTCGAGATGCTGAAAGAGATGGGTTTCTGCCGCGGGATCGAGAACTATTCGCGCCATCTCACCGGCAAGAAGGAAGGCGAACCCCCGCCGACGCTGCTTGATTACTTGCCGCGGGATACGATGGTCGTCATCGATGAGTCGCATCAGACGATTCCGCAGGTTCGCGGGATGTTCTTTGGCGATCAATCACGCAAACGCACTTTGGTCGAATACGGCTTTCGCCTGCCCTCGGCTCTGGACAATCGGCCGCTCAATTTTGACGAGTTCGAAGAGCGAATCGGTCAGCGAATTTACGTTTCAGCTACTCCCGGCCCCTATGAATTAACTAAGGCGAGTGGCGAAGTGATCGAACAAATCATTCGTCCTACCGGCTTAATGGATCCCGAGGTTGAAGTCCGGCCCGTCAAAGGTCAAATAGATCATCTGCTTGGCGAATGCCGGCTGCGCGCCGAACAGAACGAACGGGTGCTCGTCACCACCCTGACCAAAAAGATGTCTGAGGATTTGACTGAATACTTTACCGAGGTTGATGTGCGGGTTCGCTATCTGCATTCCGACATTGAAACCCTCGAGCGCATCAGGATTCTGCGAGATCTGCGGCGCGGGGAGTTCGACGTGCTGGTCGGCATCAATTTGTTGCGCGAAGGATTGGACCTGCCGGAAGTCTCTCTGGTAGCGATTCTGGACGCCGACAAGGAAGGTTTTTTACGATCCGAGTCCTCCCTGATTCAAACCATTGGCCGCGCTGCCCGCAATGCGAATGGCAAGGCAATTCTGTACGCGGACCGAATCACGGAATCGATGAAGCGAGCCATGGAAGAAACCAACCGGCGGCGCGCGCTCCAGGAAGTCTACAACCGCGAACACGGGATCACGCCGAAGACCATCATTAAGCCGATTGAATCTACGCTGGTGACCGCCGCGGAAGCTGATTACTTCAAAGTGCCTTTGGACCTCGAAGACATCGCCGATTACAGCCCGCAGCAGATTGCGGAAACGATCACGCGTCTGGAATTTGAGATGCGTGAGCACGCAAAGAAATTTGAGTTTGAAAAAGCTGCCGAGCTGCGCGATCGAATCAAGTACCTGCGCGCACGTGAGTTGGCGGTGGCTTAGAAGAATTAACCAAAGAGGAGAACAAAAGGAAAACCGATTCAGTTAGAGCCGGGACTTGTTCCTGCGGTGTGCCCACGCGGGACAAATCTCGCATCTAAGCCAGATTATTTCGTTCTTCAGTTTTTCCTCTGTATGTGTCCTCCGCGGTCAAGATTATGATTTCGAAAACTAATCCGGACCAAATCCAGAACTATCTTACTGACGCCAGCTACCTGAAAGGCGGCAATGCGTCTCAGGTTGTGTTTCCGGAAACGGCGCATGACGTCGCGAAAATTTTGGCTGACGCGACCCGAACGCAAACGCCGGTCACCGTTTCCGGCGCGGGCACGGGTACAGTGGCCGGGCGGGTTCCCTGCGGCGGTACCGTCATTGCCACCGACAAACTGAATCACATCCAGAGTATTACGCGTGAAGAGGCGGGCGGCATGGCAATTGTCGAGGCCGGCGTTCGGCTAATTGACTTGCAGCGAGCGGTCGATGCCGAAGGCTTCCTTTATCCTCCGGATCCGACGGAACGAAGTTGTTTCATCGGCGGCAACATTGCCACTAACGCCTCGGGCGCACGAACGTTCAAATATGGGCCGACGCGAAAATACGTGGAACGATTGAAGATTGTTTTAGCGACCGGCGAGGTCATACACCTTCGCCGCGGAGAATTGCACGTCGATGGGAATTCACTGATTAGGGTTCCGCTTGCGTCTGGAAGAATCATCGAGGCAAGACTGCCTTCGTACCAGATGCCTCGCGTGCGCAAACATGCTTCCGGCTATTACGTCGAGCCGGGAATGGATGTCATCGATCTCTTCATTGGCAGCGAAGGAACGCTGGGAGTGATCGTCGAAGCCGAGCTAAAACTGTTGCCAAAACCTGAAGGACTTTTGAGCGGCATTGTCTTCTTTAGTGATGAGGCTAATCTGCTGGCCTTTGTCAGTGCTGCGCGCGAACGATCGCTACAGAACCGCATCAGAAGCCGCGGTGTAAGCGAGGGCAACTTTGATGGACTCGATGCTCGCGCTCTTGAGTACTTTGATGTCGAGTCACTCAGGTTTTTGCGGCAGAAATATGACACCGTCCCGGAGGCCGCCGCCGGCGCCATTTTCTTCGAACAGGAAACCGACGCTGCGACCGAAGATGAGCTGATGAACCAATGGCTGTCGGTGCTGGAGTCTCATCATGCTTTAAGCGAACAGTCGTGGTTCGCGACAAATGAACAAGACCACGCTAAGTTGCGCGAGTTTCGTCACGCGTTGCCGGTGTTGATGAACGAATGGTTTGCGCGGCACAATCAACGTAAAGTCTCGACGGACATGGCGGTGCCTGACGAAGCTTTTGCGGCGATGCTGCGCTTTTACCAGGACGCGCTGCGCGGCGGGGATCTTCGCCACACGATCTTCGGTCACATCGGCGACAATCACGTGCACGTGAACATCCTGCCGCGCAACGATGATGAAGCTGACAGGGCGTGGAAGATTTACCGCACATTCATTCGCCGGGCGGTTGAAGTTGGCGGCACGATCTCCGCCGAGCATGGAATAGGAAAGTTGAAACGCGAGTATCTGCGTGAGCTTTATGGTGATGAGCATTTGCGTGAGATGGCCACGTTGAAGCGAGCTTTCGATCCGGCGGGGATTCTGGGACGTGGGACCATGTTTGCTGAAGAGTTGCTGTCTTAGCAAGGATCTTTACATTGAAACTTTGCGGGCAAGTGTTACGATGCGCTCCAAATTCACCGCCGAGACGCAGAGAAGGCGGAGGTGGCGCAGAGAGAAGAGGGAATGCATCCTCAACCTAGCCCTCGCCAGTTTTAATCAGATCACCAGGGAATTATCGGTGCTCCGATAGCCGTACATGGGTTTTTAGGGCCAGGCTTGTTGGATTTGCGACTGGGCGGTTGGAAAGTCGGGCTGTTAATGAACTTTAATGTCGTCATATTAAAGGACGGCATCCGCAGTAGAGTTTTCGATCTGAGAGAATAACTCTGCGCCTCCTCGGCGTTCTCTGCGTCTCTGCGGTGAATGCCTTATTCTTAGGAAGATGTTTCGTTTCACCACCGCTGGAGAGTCACACGGTCGCGCCCTGATCGCGATTGTCGAAGGCCTGCCTGCCGGCTTGCCGCTGGATATTGATCAAATCAACCAGGAACTCTGGCGCCGCCAGCAAGGTTATGGGCGCGGGGCGCGCATGAAGATCGAGCAGGATCAGATTGAGGTTCTCAGCGGTATGCGGCACGGCCTCTCACTCGGGTCGCCGCTGGCCTTGATGATCGAAAACAAAGACTGGGCGAATTGGAATGAAGTGATGGCGACGGATCCGCGCGAGATCGCGTCGGAAAAATCTCGCCGTGTAAAGCGGCCGCGACCGGGCCACGCCGATTTGGCTGGCGGACTGAAATACGATGCGCGCGATCTGCGCAACGTGCTCGAGCGGGCGTCAGCTCGTGAAACGGCAGCGCGAGTTGCCTGTGGTGCTATCGCGAAACAGTTGCTCGCAAACTTCGGGATCGAAATTCGCAGTCATGTAATCCAACTGGGCGGGATCCCCGACAAACCTCTTGAGCTTACCTTCGACCAGATCGGCTCGATTTCGGATGATTCACCATTGCGCTGCGCGGATAAAGATGTCGAGCAGAAAATGATCGCGCTGATCGATCAGAAGAAAAGCGAAGGCGATACGCTCGGCGGCATATTTGAAGTGGTGGCCCGCAAAGTTCCGCCCGGCCTTGGCTCACACACGTCCTGGGACCAAAAGTTGGACGGGCTGCTGGCCCAGGCGGTGATGTCTATTCATGCCGTCAAGGCGGTGGCGATTGGTGCGGGTATCGAAGCGAGCGGGCTGCCCGGGTCCGAAGTACACGACGAGATTTCTTACAACGACGAAACGCGGGAATTCATTCGCGCGACGAACCGTGCCGGCGGCCTGGAGGGCGGGGTGACGAATGGCGAAGAGATTCGCGTGCGTGGTCACTTAAAACCAATCTCGACCTTGCGTCGCGCATTGCGCTCAGTTGATATCGACACCAAACAGGAAGAGCGCGCAGCTTTTGAACGTTCTGACATCACTGTCGTTCCAGCCGCAGGGGTGATTGGGGAGGCAATGGTCGCGCTGGTTTTGGCGCAGG
>JBHELZ010000026.1:48112-52293 GCA_046262835.1 Pyrinomonadaceae bacterium | reverse complement strand
CGACTCTCATTGGTGGGCCCGGTACCGTCATGAGCAATTCGATGCCCGCGCCGCGGAAGATTTCATCGACCTGCTGGTATCGCAAGTGAGATCGCGTTAACGGCTCTGCAGGTGCCTGAGTTGTCGTTTTCAGCTGGTCATTCGCCGCCGGGTTGGGCGACGCGGAATAAGGGACGGTTTTAATTTGAGGAATTGGGCTTCCCGCTACCGGGAAGGGGGCGCCGTCCCCACGCTCGCCGAAGACGTTGCAATGCCAGGTAAATTTTGTTGAAGCGAAATTCGCGCTACGCTCTCCAGTGCGGGCGAAGAGAGGGCGCTCCCAGTAGCCGGCGCCTCGTTTTCAAAAGAACCATTAGCGAAAATAAGGTAGAGCTCCGTTAATAACGGAGCACTACCGAAATTAAATTTTAATTGATTTTGCGTCCGAGGAATGCTAATTTCTTTCTACCTTGATCTTAACTCTGAAAGGATTCTAACTAGATGAAGCGCGTTGCAACCAAAGTAAAAATCGCGTTGGCCCTGGCGGCACTCGCGAGCTTAATGACGGCTTCGGCCCTCGCACGCACCGGCAAGCAGGATTTTACTCTGCATAATCAAACGGGCGTTGAGATCCACTCGTTGTATGTTTCACCCCACAGCACTGACGATTGGGAAGAAGATATTCTCGGCAAAGACACGTTGGATAGTGGCGAGAGCCTGAAGATCACCTTTGATGACCGTGACAAACACGTGCACTGGGACTTGAAGGTAACGGACAAAGATGGCAACGCACTCGAGTGGTACGATCTTAATTTGGTCGAGATCGATGAAGTGACGCTGCATTGGGACGCTCAGAAGGGCAAGGGCTGGGCCGACATCAAGTAGTTTTTTCCCGCCAGTTCGGGCCATATGACGACTGCTGCGGCTAAACGCCGCCGCAGTCGTTTTCATTTAAGTTACTATGGGAAACACTCGCGATGGTAAACTTCGGCATCATCGGAGGCCGGTAATGAATCAACTCGCGCGTTTTTTTCTAATCCTTCTCTTAATAATTGTCACCGCTCAGTTCGCGTTCTCGCAATACGACCCTGAAACGTTTGCAGCCATGCAATGGAGACTTGTCGGCCCCCATCGCGCCGGGCGCGTCACAACGGTCGCGGGGATTCCGGGTAACGCGGCAATCTATTATTTCGGGACTCCCGGCGGCGGGGTCTGGAAGACCGTCGATGGAGGCCGCGTCTGGACGCCGATCTTTGACGCCACTCATGTGGCGTCAATCGGCGCATTGGCACTTGCGCCTTCCAATCCGGACATTATTTATGTGGGAACCGGGGAGGAAACTGCCGGCAACGGGCTCTACAAGTCGACTGACGCCGGCAAGACCTGGAATCACATCGGGCTGAACGATACTCGCTACATCTCCGGCATCATTGTTGATCCAAAAGACCCGAACACGGTCCTCGTTTCCGCGCGCGATTATCTTATTAGTGGACCGGGACGCGGCATCTTCAAAACCAGAGACGGCGGAAAGACCTGGAAGAAAGTTTTTTTCAAAGACGATCATACCAGCGTAGTCGATCTCGAAGTCGCCCCGGATGATCCGCACACGATTTTTGCCGCGACTTATAACCTGCAGATCGATCCTGCGAATCGTCGCGCGCTCGGCGCGGAATCCCTCATCTTCAAATCGACTGATGCAGGAGACACGTGGCAACAGGTGAGCTCTGCGGGCCTGCCTAATACGGCCCGCGGTACGATCGGACTTGCGATAGCGCCCAAGACGAGTGCGCGTCGCGTCTACGCGATTCTCAATAACGGATTCTTTCGATCGGACGACGGCGGCGGAACGTGGCAACGCAGCACCAACGACCCACGCATTACCGGCAGCACGTACTTTGGCAAGACTTACGTCGATCCGGTCAATCCGGATCTGATTTACGTAATGCAAACGTCTACATATCGATCGCTGGACGGTGGTAAGAATTGGGAGTCATACAAGGGCGCGCCCAGCGGCGAAGACCAGCACGTGCTTTGGATCGATCCGCAGAACCCGCAGCGAATTTTTTTGGGCTCGGATCAGGGCGCCATCATCAGTCTTGACGGGGGACACACCTGGAGCGACTGGTTCACCCAACCAACGGGTCAGTTCTATCACGTAACGACCGACAATCAATTTCCTTACCGCTTGTATGCCGCACAGCAGGACAGTGGCTCGGTCGCGGTGCTTTCGCGCAGCGACTTTGGGATGATTACTTATCGTGACTGGTTCTCGGCGGGCGCCTTCGAGAGCGGCTATATCTCTCCCGATCCAACGAACCCCAATATCATCTTCTCAGTTGGCTGGTATGGATCGGTGTTTCGTCTCGACAGAACGACGGGACAAATCGCCACCGTGTTCGCTCCCGGAGCAAAATACCGGTACACATGGGAGACGCCATTGGTTCGTTCTCCACATGATGCAAAAACGATGTATTTGGGTACGCAGTTTTTGATGCGAACAACGGACAACGGCGAAACCTGGTCCGAGATCAGTCCGGACCTAACTGCCCGAAGTCCCGCTGAAAAGTCTGTTGGCGTGATCGAAGCGATTTCTCCGTCCGCGGCCCTGGCCGGCGAGATTTGGGTTGGCTCAAGCACCGGCATTGTGGAAATGACGCGTGACAACGGCGCGACGTGGGCCAACGTTACCCCTGGGGTGTTGCCCCCCCACGCCGGTGTTACACGAATCGAAGCTTCAGTGAGGGACGCCAATACCGCTTACCTGATCGCCTCGGTACCCGCCGATCTGCACCCGTACATTTTCCGAACGCGTGATGCGGGTAAGTCCTGGCAAAAAATAGTCGATGGTTTGCCCAACGACGCCATCGCCCGCGCCATACGAGAAGATGGTCAACGCCCGGGATTGCTTTATGGCGGCACCGAGAACGGCGTGTATGTCTCCTTCGATGGCGGCGATCACTGGCAGACTTTGCAGTTTAATCTGCCAACCACCTCGGTTCGCGACCTGGACGTGCACGGGAGCGATTTAGTGGCTGCGACGTACGGGCGTGGGCTGTGGATTCTGGATGATATTTCGCCCCTTAGACAAGTCGATTTGACGGCGGCTACTGCGTTATTAAAGCCGGCCGAAGCGACCCGCGTGCGGTTCGACAATCATCCGGATACCCCTCTATCAATTGATCTGCCGCACGGTGACAATCCACCCGAAGGGGCCATCATTTACTACTATCTGAAAGCTCCGGCCCGGCAAATTACTTTGGAAGTGCGCGATAAAGATGGAAATGCCGTGCGCCGTTTTTCCAGCAAGCCCTCGCCGTCCGACAACCGTCCTGCAAACGTTCCGGACTATTGGTTTGCGCCGCCGGATGTCATGACCACGAATGCCGGATTAAATCGTTTCGCATGGAACCTTGAGTGGGAGCACCCGGACGCGCTGACCTACAACTTCCGGGGGCGTCACATCGATTACATTGAATACACTCTTCCTGATCATGCCGTGCCAGGGCGGACTCCGCGCTATCAACCGCCGGGACCGCTCGCGGTGCCGGGAACGTATGAAGTGATTTTAACGGTGGATGGGAAAAGTTTTCGCCAGCCGTTAACGATAAAGCTCGACCCGCGAGTGCACGTCAACGGTGGTGATCTGGAAGCTCAGCTCGAAGCCGCGCGGATGATCGATGACTGGATGAACATTAGCTATCGCGCGTACAACGATGTGAACAAGCTACGCGCCACGCTCGACGAACTGCGCAAGGCGCAAAAGCCTGAATTATCGGAATTGTTTATTGCCCTGGACAAAGAACTCGACCAGCTTCAGGAAGGGACAGCCGAGGCCCCGGGCTTTGGGGCGGTCAATCGCGACGTCACGCGATTCGTAACTATGATTCAAAGTGCCGATGGGCGGGCGGCAAAATCGATCATTGAAAATGTTGCGCCATCATGTACGGCTTTGAAAAACGATCTGATGCAATGGCGTAAGATCAATCAGGAAAGGCTGCCGGCGCTCAATGGCAATCTGAAACAAACCAGGCTGTCGTTGCCCGTCGCTGCTGTCCCCAACGATCCCAGATGTCCGAATCTCTGAGTATGACCAGACGCGCGACACTCCGGGAAATTCCCGAAGCCCACCGGGCCTCAGAACACCTCGACAACGAACGTACTTTTCTGGCTTGGGTGCGTACCAACATAGCTCTGATCAGCCT
>JBHELZ010000026.1:0-48102 GCA_046262835.1 Pyrinomonadaceae bacterium | reverse complement strand
TTTCGCGGATCAGCCCAACGCTCGGCGCCATCGGCGCGACGAACGCCAGTCGCGTTTTCTCGCGGACTACCTCAGTCGGAATCGTGCTCGTAATCTTCGGAGCATTAGTGACGGTGCTTGCCGCCTATCGCTACGATCAAGTGAACCGTCAAATCGAGGCGGGAACAATAAAGGCCGATCGCGGGCTGGTTTGGATCGTGACAACTATAATCGCTCTCTTATCGGGAGCAGCGGTCGTTTATATGGTAATGGGCGGCTGAGAAAATTTCTTAACCGCCCATCCCTGGCCCTCATTAGATGGAGGAACCTGCTACGGACAGCTGCCATTCACCGTGTAGTCCGCTCCACTGTCGATTGCGGGCCCGCTCCCCTGGCTTTCGGCGCCACCACCCTCGCAGTTCCGGTACCGACATTTCCGGACGCATCCGTCACTTTGAACGTGATTGTACAGACGCGGCCGTCGGAGTTTCCATCGCGTTCCGCACGCAAGTGAACTGACTTGCATTCGGCGGCAATTACGATGTCGTTCATTGTATTACCATCGCCGTTGCTGTTTTCTAATTCATCGCTCGTCACTTTGAGATAACGACGCCGCTGATGCCGAGACTGGTCTGGCAACTGTCGTAACGGCGGTTACAAAATCCGTAACCCCAAAGGCGTGATACTTGTGATTAGGAGACCAAACGCAGGGTTGGTGCCGTCGACAGTAATCACCGGAGCGGTAGTGTCTACGACGTTAATTGTTCGCGACTGGGACCAGCCGGATTACCCCAAAAGATCGCTCGCGGCATAAGTGATCGTGTAAGTACATGGCACATTCACATTCAGGGCCCGGGAGGCAATCGCCGGAAAATTTCCAGCGCAGCCATCACTGGCTGTCGCTCCCGGATCCGTGAAACTGGTATGACATTCGACAGTCATTGGGTTAGCGCCGTTAACTGTAATCACGGGCGCAGTCGTGTCAACCACGTTTACTGTGCGATCGACGGAACTCGTATGCGCACCGTCGCTGACCTTATAAGTGAGCGTGTAACTGCCGACTACATTTGGATTGACAGACCGGTCTCTGTGATCGACGCGGTCAAATCGCCCGCGCAACCATCGTTAGCCGTGGCCCCCGGATCCAGAAAAGTGTTATGACACTGGACGGTCATAGGACTTGATCCGTTTAAGCCGATGGTTGGGGCGGTCGTGTCGGCGATGGTGATCAGAACATCATCGTCGTCCGATCCACCGCCCGACGACGATACTGTCAGCGTAATCGTGTGCGCGCCGGTTGGCAGTGAAACAGCCAGCATAGGCGCTTTATCTCGTTCGACGGATTAGCTTCGCTTGCAAAGCCCTCATAACGTCCCTATAAGTATTTCCATCGTACCCCTGACGCGGATCCAGCTTATTTGGGAGACTGTCAATGAAACGCAATTGTTTTCTGGTGCTCGCCGGAAGCTTCATCGCTCTTGTTGCCTGCTTTGGCCCTCGGGTCGCTTCAGCCATTAAAAGCGACGCTCAAGAGTCGAAGCCGGCAGAAATCAGAATCGATCCGAAGACTTTCGACGAATTCGTGGGCCAATATTCTTTCGCTGAGAATCCGGATCTGGTCCTTTCATTCTTTCGCGACGGAGACAAGTTCTTTGTGCAGGCGACCAACCAGGGACGAATTGAAATCTTTCCCATGAGCGAAAGAAAGTTCTTCCTAAAGATTATCGACGCCGATGCGACGTTCGTGCGCGACGCCCAAGGCAAAGTAAGCAGCGTGCTCTGGCGTCAAAACCTGCAACAATCGCCGGCCAGGCGAACGAGCAACCAGCCGGCGATAGATGCGCTAGTCGCTTTCGATCGGCGGGAAAAGATGATTCGCATGCGCGACGGCGTGCGTCTGCACACTTTGATTTTCACGCCGAAGTCCCGGAAAGAAACGTTACCAATCATTTTGAACCGTACGCCGTATGGGATCAGCGAGTCGGATTCCGACAGCATCAATCGACGCTTTCGAGAGTTAGTCAGCGACGGCTATATCTTTGTGCTGCAGGACATCCGCGGCCGTTATGGGTCGGAAGGACAGTTCATTATGAACCGGCCGATGCATGACAAAAAAGATCCGAGGGGAATCGATGAAAGCACCGACACATACGACACCACCGACTGGCTGATCAAGAACGTTCCGCAGAACAACGGACGCGTGGGAATTCTCGGCGTCTCGTACGATGGTTGGCTCTCAGCCGTCGCGACTATTGACGCGCATCCCGCCTTGAAAGCGTCATCGCCCCAGGCGCCGATGACTGATACCTGGCTGGGGGACGACTTTTTTCATAATGGTGCGTTTCGTCAAAGCTATGGCTACGAATATGTGAAAATGATGGAAACCTCGAAAGAGGACACGGCCGTTTCTTTCAACAAGGATGCGTACGACTGGTACCTGGAAAAGGGCGCGCTCGGGAAAATCACCGAACTCAACGAGGGAAAATTCGCTACCTGGAACGCCTTTGTAGCCCATCCGAATTATGACGATTACTGGAAAGCGCGCGGCTCAGGAAATTACCTCAAGGCCACGCATGTCGCGACCCTGGTCGTGGGCGGCTTTTGGGATCAGGAAGACTATTACGGCGCGCTCGCTACTTACGCAACACTGGAAAAATCCGACAGGGGCAATCATAACTTTATCGTGCTTGGGCCGTGGAACCACGGCGGCTGGGGTGGCCCCGGCCGCGCCCTGGGCCAGGTGAACTTCGGCAGCTCGACCGGGGCTTACTTTCGCGCACAGGTTCAGGCGCCATGGTTCGCCCACTATCTAAAGGATAGAGGCAACGCGGACCAGCCAGAGGCGTTGACGTTTCAAAGCGGCAGCAACCGATGGATGCGTTCAGATCGCTGGCCCCCGAGAGAAGCAGCCGCCCGTCAACTATATCTGCACAGCGGCAAGACTCTTTCGTTCGATAAGCCCGGCGGGACCGATCGCCAGGAATCTGAATCCTACGTTTCTGATCCAACCAATCCGGTTCCCTACCGCAAGAGACCGATCCAACCAACATACGGACGCGGATCGACCTGGTACACGTGGCTGGTCCAGGACCAAAGATTCCTGGCCGGCAGAAATGATGTGCTTACGTGGCAAACTTCGATGCTCGACAACGATCTGGCAATTGACGGCGATGTGGTCGCTCATCTTTTTGCTTCCACGACTGGCAGCGATAGCGATTGGATCGTCAAACTGATCGATGTCTACCCGGACAAAAACCCGGAAGAGCCGGCGATGGCCGGATACCAGTTAATGATCGTTGACGAGATCTTTCGCGGGCGGTACCGGCGGAGCTTTGAGAAACCGGAAGCCATTGTTCCCAACCAGGTCAATGAATACGCGATCAATCTGCGCGCGAATAATCACACTTTTAAGAAAGGTCATCGCGTAATGGTTCAGGTTCAAAGCACCTGGTATCCGCTCTACGATCGCAATCCCCAGAAATTTGTCGCGAATATTTTTCTGGCACAGCCTCAGGACTATCAATCAGCCACCCAGAAAATTTACGAGTCGGCGCGCTATCCTTCCCGCGTGACGTTGCCGGTGATGACTAAGTAAACAATTCGGATGATAAAATCATGAAGAAAATAATCCTCGTTATCGCAATGGTTTGTACGAGCTGCTCTCTATTCGCAGCTCGAACATCCGCGCAACCCTCGGGCGGCAAGACTTCAGACACGCCCGCGAAAACTACGGGTCACGCGACCGTGAAACCGGCAGCCAAACCACCCGCCACAACTACTCCGCGCAATACGAGCACCACGTCGCGCGGAGCGATCGCCTCGCTCGATGGCAAATGGTGGACGAGTGGCAACGACTTTGGCGATTCCGAAGTTGTGTTCACTCAAAACGGATCGGCGGTGACCGGAGAGATTCACTACGCCGACGGACGCACGGGAACGGTTACAGGCACGATCATTGGCAAACGACTGCAGCACAGTTGGACCAATTCCAGCGGCGAAAGCGGCAGCGGGTGGCTCGAGCTTAGCTGGAACAATTTTCTCGGTGGACCATGGCACAACCAAAAAGTTCGCGACGGCTCATGGACGTTAATGCGGGTCGAAGGCAGATGGTGTTTCGCCGGCAGCCGCGATCGTATTCGCACTGTCACTCACAACGCGCGCGGTGAACTGTTGACCATCACCGAAGACGGCGCGCGCGACGTCGGTCGTATTGAAGGACCTTGGGTGTATCTCGAGTCCGGGGATGGCATGACTATCAAAGGCGACATGGACTTCCGCGCGAACCGGCTCAACTGGTCGAGTGGGTTTTTCTGGACGTGGTGCGGACGCCGTTAGTCATGTCAACCAGTCAATGGAAAATCGCCGGCCGTTCTCTCGTTTATGGAGAACGGACTTTGGTTATGGGCGTACTCAATGTCACGCCTGACAGCTTCAGCGACGGCGGACAGTTCTTTTCGATCGATAAAGCAATGGCTCACGCCGACCAAATAATCGGTGAAGGCGCGGACATCATCGATGTGGGCGGCGAATCAACGCGGCCGGGCTCGGACTTTGTATCTGAAGAGGAAGAGTTGCGGCGGGTGATTCCGATCATCAAGCGTCTGGCGCCAAATTCATCCGTGCCGATCTCGATCGATACCACCAAAGCTTCCATAGCGCGCGCGGCAATTCAGGCCGGAGCCGAAATCGTTAACGACATCTCGGGTTTGCGATTCGATCCATTAATTGCCGATGAAGCAGCACGGGCTGGAGCAGGGCTGGTGCTCATGCATTCGCGCGGCACGCCGAAGGAAATGCAACAGATGTCGCCGGCTGAAGACATCATGAGCGAAGTTATTAATGGCCTGCGCGAAAGCCTGGGCGTGGCTCAAGAGCGTGGCGTTGGGCGCGCTCATATCGCCATCGATTCGGGGATTGGATTTGGCAAGACTTTGGATCAGAACCTCGAGTTGATCGCCAAGCTCTATCAGATTTCTCCCGAGTTTTCGGATCTTCCCATCATGATCGGAACATCGCGCAAAGGTTTTATCGGAAAGTTACTCGGTGACGCACCGGCGGATGAACGACTGCACGGGACAATCGCAACTGTGGTTGCTTCAGTTTTGAACGGCGCACACATCGTCCGCGTTCATGATGTGAGGGCGACGGTGGAAGCCGTGAGAGTGGCTGACGCAATTCGAAGGGCTAAGACTTGCACAAGTTAATGGCTTGCGCTGCTAGAACCCACCTTCATCCGCTGAGGGGCCGTAAATCGAGGGCACCGGCACGTCCAGCAAACGTAAATAGACGCCCAGTTGCGCGCGATGATGGATCAGGTGATTCATCACGAAGCCGCGCATCACGGCGGTCCGAGGCAGCGTGAAGATTGTCTTGCCGCCCATTAGCAACGACCACTTGCCTTGCCAGTTTTCGTCCGTGGCGGCTTCAAGCGCGGCCCGTGCCGAGGCCACATTTTCATCGAACGCGCTAAGCAACTCGTCCGTTGACTTTTTTTCTTCCAGACGATAAGGAGGTTGTCCCGGTGGGGCCACATCCAGTTCATCCTGCTCGAAAGTGTTTTTCGTCCAACTGGGAATGTTGGCGAGGTGCGTGGCCAGGCCGCCCAGCGACGCCGATTTCTCGTGCGGCTTCCAGGCGAACTTATCATCAGGAACCCGCTCCAGAGTCTTGCGAGTGTTTGCCATTTCGTGTTCGAACTCCTGCAAAATTGTTTGACTGATCGGCATTGCTTCCTCCCACTGAACTCATGCTGAATTGTAAGGGCAACCGATTATAAGTATCCTACGCAGTCTTCATCAAGCAGCATGGTTTAGAGTTTAAGCTTCAGCTTGCAGCTTCAAAAAATTAATCTGAAGGCTGAACTCTGAACACATGAAGAAATACGACTGTATCGTCATCGGCGGCGGCCACAATGGCCTGGTCAACGCCGCGTACCTCGCGCGCGCAGGCAAACGTGTGCTGGTGCTCGAGCGCCGGCACGTGCTTGGCGGAGCCGCCGTCACCGAGGAAGTTTTCCCCGGATTCAAGTTCTCCGTTTGCTCGTACGTTGTTTCCCTGCTCCGGCCAGAGATTATTCGCGAACTTGACCTGCCGCGACATGGACTGGAGATTTTGCCGCTCGACGGCACCTTCACGCCGATGCCCAACGGGGATTATCTGTGGCGCGTCAATGATCACGCGAAGACCCGGCGCGAGATCGCGCGCCATTCGAAACTCGACGCGGAAGCGTACGACGAATATGGCAAGGCGATGATTGAGATGGCCCACTTCGTCAAACCGATCATGAACCTGACGCCACCCGATCCTGCATCGCTTAATCCGAAAGGGTTGAGGGAACTGCTGACCATGGGCCGTCGCTTTCAGAAACTCGCAGTCGAAGACAAATACAACCAGGTGCAGTTGATGACCATGAGCGCCGTGGATTTTCTTGATCAGTGGTTCGAGACTGACGTGCTCAAAGCGACGATGTCAGCTTCAGGAATTATCGGTACCTTTCTCGGCGTGCGCAGTCCCGGCACCGCTTACGTACTCCTGCATCACTACATGGGCGAAATCGACGGAGCCTTTAGATCATGGGGCCTGTCACGCGGCGGCACGGGCGCGATTTCAAACTCAATCGCGGACGCTGCTCGTGAAGCCGGGGCAGAAATACGTACCGAAACGCCGATCGCGAAAGTCATCTTGAAAAACGGTCAGGCGAAAGGCGTGGCGCTGGAAAACGGTGATGAGATCTATGCGGATATAATTTCATCGAGTGTCGATCCCCGACTGACTTTCATGAAGATGGTCGGTGCAGAGAATTTGCCGGAAGACTTTGTCGAAGACATCGCGCGTTACAAGTTCCGCGGTTCGTCAGGCAAAGTTAACCTCGCGCTTGATGCTTTGCCCAATTTCACTGCCCTGCCCGGTATCGGGGCGCACCTGCGCGGCGCGGTTTCGATTTCACCGAGCGTCGACTATATGGAGCGCGCGTACGACGATGCCAAGTACGGCCGCTATTCTCGCCGTCCTTACATCGACATTGTGATTCCGACGTTGACTGATCCGTCAATCGCCCCGCCAGGCAAGCATGTCATGTCTTGCTTCGTTCAATACGCGCCGTACAATTTGAAGGAAGGAAACTGGGACCAGAAGCGGGAAGAGTTCGGTGACAATGTCATCGACACCATCGCCGAGCATGCGCCCAATATCAAAGACATCATCCTCCACCGGCAAGTGGTGACCCCACTCGATCTGGAGCGTGAATTTGGTTTGTCGGAGGGAAACATTTTTCAGGGCGAGCTGACGCTGGAACAACTCTTCTTTTTGCGTCCGGCCCCGGGGTGGGCCCAGTATCGCTCGCCGATTAAAAACCTGTACATGTGCGGATCAGCGACACATCCGGGGGGCGGGATTATGGGCGCGAGTGGTAGGAACGCCGCGATGGTGATTTTGAAAGAAATGTAGTTTTAGGTGCTGACTAGTCAGCGCTTTGGAAAGCGGCGACTAGTCGCCGCCCTCCAAAACAAGACATGACAAAGCGAATCATCATCATCGGCGCCGGCCACAACGGTCTGGTGGCGGCTTACTATCTGGCCAAAGCGGGGTTCAAACCGCTCGTGCTCGAAGGTCGCAAGGTTGTCGGTGGGGCCTGCGCGACTGAAGAGTTTCATCCGGGCTTTCGCGCCTCGCTGGCTAATAGTGCGGGTCCACTATCTTCCCAAATTGTTACTGACCTCCAACTCAATCGCTACGGCGTCGAATTCATCGAGCCGAGCGTTCGGGTAGCGGCGCTCAATCCAGATGGGCGGCCGATTTGTATCTACGAAGCCGCGAAACGCACAGCCGCTGAACTCGCCGCTCACTCAAAGAAAGATTCCGAAAAATACACTGAATTCCTTGCCTGCTTCAACAATATTGGTGGCGCGCTGAGGCCGCTGTTGACGATGACGCCGCCGAACCTGGATGCGCCGTCCAAATCAGAGTTATGGGATCTGGGAAAACTTGGATGGAAAATTCGCGGGCTCGGCAGGAAAGACGAATACCGTTTGCTTCGTTATGGGCCGATGGCGGTTGCTGATCTCGCAGCCGAATGGTTTGAAAATGAACAAATGCGCGGCTTGGTTGCGGCACGCGGAATCTTTGGCGCTTTTGCCGGGCCGTGGTCCGCCGGCACCAGTGCCCCTCTGTTGTTGCAGGCTGCCCGCGACGGAAACCCCATCGCGCCTGCGGCTTTCGTGAAAGGCGGAATGGGCGCGTTAACAGATGCGATGGCGAAAGCAGCCACTGACGCTGGCGCAGAAATCCAAACTAATGCCGGCATTGACCGGGTTCTGCTGAAAAATGGCAGGGCGGTCGGGGTTGTTCGTCGCAACGGCGAAGAGCTTTTTGCGCGGGCCGTCGTTTCGAACGCTGATCCGAAGACAACTTTTCTGAAACTGGTCGACCCGGCCGCACTTGATCCAAGTTTTTTGCAAAAGATTCAAAACTATCGCGCACACGGAACGGTTGCGAAGGTAAATCTGGCGCTATCGGCTTTTCCCAGGTTCGTCAATATCGCGCCCGAGGACGCGACCGAGAAACTCTCTGGCCGCATTCACATTGGCCCGGATATCGATTATCTGGAGCGCGCATTTGACGCGGCAAAGTACGGCGAGTTTTCTTCCCGGCCTTACATGGATATTACGATTCCAACCCTGACAGATTCGTTTTTGGCGCCGGGCGGAGCGCACGTTATGTCGGTGCACGCACAATTCGCGCCCTACAAATTGAAAGGGTACGCAGGCGGCGTCCCGCCTGCCCGATCGAGTACGCCCGAAGCGGCCGTATCTGCGTGGAATTCGCGACGAGAAGAATTGGGCGACGCGATCGTCGATGCGCTGTTGGATTACGCGCCTAACTTGAAAGAGCTGATTCTAGCCCGGCAGGTAATCACGCCGGCTGATCTCGAAAGCAAGTATGGAGTAAGCGGCGGGCACATTCATCATGGTGAGATGTCGCTGGACCAACTGTTCGCGTTCCGACCGCTAATTGGCTGCGCCCAGTACCGTACGCCGATTGAGAATCTATATTTGTGCGGAGCTGGCACCCATCCGGGCGGCGGCGTCACGGGCGCGCCGGGGCTGAACGCGAGTCGAGAAATAATTAAAGATCTGAAGAAATAAGCCCCGGATTTGCGCGGATTCGTGTCAGGAGCCCGACCGTGAGGGAGGGCAACTGTCCTTGCTCACGCGCCGGCTTGTGACACTAATCTTTGGCTGGCACGGTTTTTCCCCAGCCCAATAGAATTCCGACGATCGCGGGTAGCACGCCCAGCTTGAAATAAGTCGCAGTCGTGTCAGAAGCCCGACCGTTAGGGAGGGCAACCGCCTTTGCTCACGCGCGGGCTTCTGACATTATCTTCGGCTGTCACAATCAAAATAATTAAAGCTTGAAATAAGTCGCAGTCGTGTCAGGAGCCCGACCGTGAGGGAGGGCAACCGCCTTTGCTCACGCGCGGGCTTCTGACGTTATCTTCGGCTGGCACAATCAAAATAATTAAGAACTTGAAATAAGTCGCAGTCGTGTCAGAAGCCCGACCGTGAGGGAGGGCAACTGTCCTTGCTGTCACGCGCAAGCTTTTGACACTATCTTTGGCTGGCTCGGTTTTTTCCCAGCCCAACTAGCGCTCCCACGATCGCCGACAGCACGCCCAACACAATCAAAATCGTGCCAACAAATGTCTGTCTTGCATCGGCGAATCTGCCGCCCATCTGGCTCATCAAATTTTTGAGGGAAGCATCGTGGGGAATCGTCAATAGTCCAATTGCCAGCAGAAATGATCCCAACGCCATTAGCATTAGCCAGGGCGCAGTGATCGACGCCCGGCCAATCTTCTTCCCAATCTCACTCTTTGAATAACTGTAGCTGAGGTAAACCGCCAGACCGAGCAGCAGCCAGGCGACGAACCGCCACCAGGAAGTCGGCGGCAGGTAATACATCAGGAAGACGCAGGAGACTGCGCCCATTAAGGGCAGCGGCCAGGCCCCGAACGGCACCTTAAATGGACGATGACGGTTGGGTTCTTTGTATCGAAGGATGATGATGCCGACGCAAACGAGCACGAACGCGAACAACGTTCCAATGTTCGTCAAATCGACCATTTCGTCGATGCTCATAAACGCCGCAAAGCCCGCAACGATCACCCCGGTTAGGATCGTAGTTATGTGAGGTGTCTTAAACTTTGGATGGACTTTCGCGAATACTGGTGGGAGCAAACCGTCGCGCGCCATGGAAAAGAAGATGCGGGGCTGGCCCAACTGAAACACCAGCAGTACTGCCGTGTGCGCGACGACCGACCCAAACGCGACCACGGCGCTGGCCCAACGGGCCTGCGGTGCGACGTGATTCAAAGCCATGGTCAGAGGTTCTGCCTGTTCGGTGGCTAAACGCTTGACGAGGTCGCCGTAAGGCATCGCGCCCGTGAAAACTGCCGCTACCACTACATAAAAAACAGTGCAGATAAGTAAGCTGGCGATGATGCCGATGGGCAGATCTCTCGCCGGATTCTTTGTTTCCTCCGCCACAGTCGATACTGCATCGAATCCAATGTAAGCGAAAAAGACTACCGCGGCCCCGGCGAGTGTTCCTCCCCAACCGCCGGGCTGAAACGGATGCCAGTTCTCGGCCATCTTGGACGGCGACACAAAATAAAACAGCGCGCCGATGAAGAAGATGAGAACCAGAATCTTCACCATCACCATTCCGGCGTTGAATCCCGCAGATTCCTTGATACCCCACACCAGGACGATGGTAATCAAGGCGACAATCGCAAACGCGAGCAGATTGAAAACGATTGGATAGCCGAAAATATGCGGCGCGTGATCCAGCAGTCCGGGAATTTTTCTGGCAGTACGAAAGTCCGTCGCCAACCAGTCCGGTATGTTGATGCCGAACGCGTCCTGCATGAATGATCGAAAATAGTTGGCCCAGCTAATCGCCACCGCCACATTGCCGATTGCGTATTCGAGCATCAGGTCCCAACCGATAATCCAGGCAACCAGCTCGCCGAGTGTCGCGTAGGAATATGTATAAGCCGACCCCGAGATCGGGACCATGGCGGCCATTTCGGCATAGCACAACGCCGTGAAAGCGCAAACGACCGCAGTGATTACAAACGAGAGCATCAGCGAGGGACCGGCGCCCGGTCGCGCGGCGTCACCGGCGGCGGCGGTGCCGACGGTCGCAAAGATCCCAGCGCCGATGATCGCGCCGATGCCCAACAGGGTTATGTTGATTGGCCCCAGCGTGCGCTTCAGCGTGTGACCTGCCTCTTGCGACGATGCCAGAATGTCGTCCAGATTCTTGGTGCGAAAGATTCCGCGAAGCAACGTTTGTCTCCTTCAGCCGAAATGGGTTCGGAACCCTCGACGGTCGCCGCGGAGTTTGCCACGGAAAGTGCTGAAAGGTAAAGAGAAAAGGGCCGCCTCTCAGAACCAGGAGCGACAACGCGACGACCCCGCCAGCGCCGCGCGCAGCCCGCTCTGCTCGAGCCTCAGGCATCATTGCACAGGCACGATCTATGAACATTTGACCGCGCTGCGGCCAGTTCGCTGCATCGCTTGTCAATGACAAAAAATAATTGCCCCACTATCCGCTGCCCTTCCGCTTTGCTCTTAGCTCTTACCGTTTGCTAGACTGCGATTTTGATGCCTTCAGGTACACAACCTAATGCTCTCTACGAGAATTTCGGTCCGACATCCGTCGATCTCTGGCCGCTGCTGCGGGACTTATCACAGCGAGGGTTTATTGGCCGCGTGCATGTCGACTCGGCAGATTACTCGGCGGACGTATTCCTAAACGGGTCCAACACGCCGCTTGTGCATGAAATCGATCGAGTTACGGGTATTGACACTATCGAAGAAGGCGCGCTGTACCGCGTGGTCCTGCGAACCCGGGAAACGCCAGGGACCCTCAGCGTGCATGAAGGCGTTCACGAAGCGACCCCACACCGGGAGGCCACAGTAACAACCGCCGTTTCGGATGTTGGAAGCTCAGAGCAGACTGTTCAGCCAACCGCAGCTGATCATGTTGAGGCAGCAGCGCCACCGGCCGCCGTAAGCGCATCTCATCAGGTCGCTCAACCATCCTCAGCAAAACAAATAGACCAAGACATTTATCCGACCGGGAGCTTTAAGGATTGGCCAGCGATTCTGGCGACGGCGGGCGAATTAATCCGAGCCGTGGAACGGGCCATCACTGCCAGCGGCGAGAATTTTCAGGTGCTATTGAACGGGATTAGGGTGGAGCTGTCGGACGACTACAGCTTCCTTGATCCAATTACGGGTGCGTTCGCTTATGGCGACGGCGTCGCCACTCTCAAGCAAGAGATTCGCGTCGGCATTTTTGTGGCCGCGTTGAGTGAGACATTGCGCCGAATCGTGAATCGGGTCGCTGTTGGTGAACGCTCGCGGCGCATACGCGAACGCGTAGCGCTCGAACTGCTTACCGTGGCGCGGGCCCACGCGGAAGTCCTGGACCGGTCGGGTTTCCAAGCTCAATTGGATCGGATTGCCGGCACCAGAGTGAGGTAATGCGAGCCGGGATTAAAGATCAACCATCGCATCTCTCGCGTTTGATCTCCGACCTCTGATTCTATGCCTTTCCGAAACATTCTCTTCCCCACAGATTTTACCTCACACGCTCGTTCCGCCTTGAAGTATGCAGCCGCCTTCGCGCGCGCGAATCATGGCCGCGTAGTTTTATTCACCGTGCAACCCGCCCGCGTACCGGCCAGCTTGATGACTCTGCCCAAGGCGGTTTTTGCAGAAGAAGATTTAAACTCGCTCGGCCAAGTGCGCGCACAGGTTTCCGAGTTGTTAACAGATCCACTTTTCGATGGCCTGGAAGTGGAGCCCGTTATTGCCGAGGGAGACCCGGCCCCGGAGATTGCCACCGCCGCGAGAGATTTTGAGATCGATCTGGTGACAATCGTGACTCACGGTCGCCGAGGGCTGGCGCGGGCGCTCTTTGGCTCAACGGCGGAGGAAATCATTGCTGAAGCGCCGTGCCCGGTGCTTACCTTGCGGCCACCGCAACGCGACTTTGTCGAGCATCACGCTCGCGAACCAGAAATCCGCTTGCAGCGAATCTTGCTGGCAACAAACTTTCGACCGTCATCCATTGGTCCTACACAAAAAGCGCGGGAGCTGGCTGCCATCACCAAAGCCGACCTTCATGTCATTCACGTTATTGGAGATTATTTTGCGCAGATCTCCGTCATGTTTCCCGAAGGAGGTCGCAGTGCTCTTTCGCGGCTGCGGGCTGAAGTAACGGATCACATGAACTGCTTAGCCAGGGATGGCAGCGGCCGAATCAAGACACATATAACGCAAGGCCGCCCCTACGCGGAAATTGTAAGTCTGGCCGCCAGGATTGACGCAGATTTAATCGTGCTGGGCACGACCGTCCATGCGTCCTTATTCGGCGGCACACCTGCGTTGGGCTCGCAGATTGAGAGAGTCGTGCGCAATGCGCCGTGTCCGGTGTTGTGCGTACCCTCCGGAAAAGTTCTCACTCCCCTCCCCGCGTTCACGCGTACAGCGCCGGCGCCGCAGACTCTAGGAGTGCAGTAAGCAAAAAGCAGAAACGGGGGATTCATGAAATGAGGTTTCATATAAGGCGATCGGTTCACCGCCGGGTATAAAGAAGTCGGAAAATGTAGTCTGGAATGATGGCGGATCGGAAGTTTGCCGGGGGCGCCCATAACAATATTTACTTCTACTACCTACTACTACTGCCTTACTGCTTCACACTAGTTCCCTCAACTGGATATCCTGCGGTCTTCCAAGCCGCCAGTCCGCCGAGCAAAGCCGCCGCGTTATCGATTCCTTTGGATTTGAGTTCGAGCACCGCCCCGGCACTCGTATGTTCGTTTGGTCAAGTACAGTATGCAGCAATCAGTTTGTTGCGAGGTAAATCAGAAATGTGATCCAGCACTGAACCGGTGGGCATTGAGATCGATCCCTTGATATGTTCAAGCTTGTACGCCGAGTCGGCACGCGTATCGATAATGAAGACCTCATTCGTGAGCCACAGTTTGTGCAGCTCGTCCGCACTAATTCGCCGCGCGTTGTCAGCCGGCGTACCCGCCGGCAAAGGCTCGTTAGCAGGCTTTTGTGAAATAAGCGTCTCGTTCGAATTACAAGCGAGAAGTCCGGCGGCGATAATGCAACCAAGCGTCAACGGTATTAACACGCGCATCTAGAGGCTCCTTAGTGCACAATTTGATACCACAATACAGTTTAGCGGTTTATTATTCAAAATGCTTGTCACCGCGTATTAAGGGTTATAGCTCTGCCCAAACAGTGCGATCCCGGAGTAATCTACCCTGCACGGTGATAGAATCTCAGTGAAAAAGCGAATATTCACAAGAGAGTTTTTTCTTATGAGCTATAACACGTCATTTGCCAAACGATTAGTCCTGCCGTTACTAACATTAAGCGTCCTACAGGCCGGCCAACTCGCGCGCGCTCAGCAACCGCAAAAGCCTCCGGCCGATGATGTTCTGCGCGTTAATACAGAACTGGTACAGACGGCCGTGACCGTCATTGACAAGCAAGGACATTTTGTCGACGGGCTGACTCGCGATCAATTCGGAGTGGCAGTGGACGGACAACCACGTTCGATAAGTTTCTTTGAGCGGGTAACGGCCGGCTCTCCACGCGAAGCGCAATTAACCGCGGCGCCGGACCTGAGTTCGCTGGCCGCGAAACCTCCGGCGCCGGCCCCTACGGCCCGCAGTCGTTCCATAGTCTTCTTCATCGACGACATGCACATGTCGCCGGATAGTTTGCACCGGACACGCGACATGTTGCGCCACTTTTTGTCGGCCGAAATGAGCTCGGCCGACTCGGTTGTAATTGCCTCATCCAGCGGCCAGATCGGCTTTCTCGAACAGTTCACTAATAATTCTCAAGTGTTGACCGCGGCTATTGAGCGGCTCAGTCCCAAGCAATACGAAGTACGCGGCTACGGAAGCGGCAGCACGCGGATGCGCGAATACGATGCATTGATCATCGACACTAATGACAGCAAGAAAGCGAACTCGGAAATCCTTAACTACTACATCCGCGAATGCGTCACCCAAACGTCAAGCCCAAAGACTATTCCGGTTGCCATGCGCGCTATTGCGGCCACTTGCGAAACGCAAACTCGAAACAGTGCGCGAGCGGTCCTGATGCAGGCGGCCAGTATCACTCAGAATATGTACGCCTCACTTGAAACGTTGATGCACTCGATGAGCAGAGGGCCGGGCCGTAAATTGGTGTTTTTTATTTCGGACGGTTTTCTGATGAACGATGGCCCGCACGCGGCTGACCTGCGCGGAAAGCTCGATACGATCATCGACACGGCGCGACGCTCAGGCGTGGTCGCGTACACGATTGATTCGCGCGGCTTAATCAATAACGATGTGGACTTGCGCCAGGGCAGTGCGCGGCCGGATTTTGGTGCGCCGCTCGGCGAGATCGAGGCACAGCAGGACGCGATGAATGCGCTGGCCGAAGATACTGGCGGCCGGGCGCTGCGAAATATGAATTATTTCGATCGCTGGGTTGGGGACGTTCTCGACGAAACCTCTAACTACTATTTGGTAGCATGGCGTCCAGAGCTTGATGCTGAAAAACTGGCGAAGTTTCGCTCTGTGATTATTCGAATCGTTAACCGGCCTGAGCTCACCGTCCGCGCGCCACGTGGCTACGTCGCAGGACCGAATACGGCGGCAATTGCGTCAGCGGGGGCTGCTAAAACGCCGGCAAACCACGCCGTCAGCACTGCCGATTCAGCATTGCGTGACGCGCTGTCTGACTTTGTGCCGAGCTACGGCCTGCCCACTACTTTGTCGCTTGCATTTCTGAACAC
Organism: Pyrinomonadaceae bacterium; assembly: GCA_046262835.1. Lineage (GTDB taxonomy): Bacteria > Acidobacteriota > Blastocatellia > Pyrinomonadales > Pyrinomonadaceae > UBA11740. The sequence goes on along the minus strand of JBHELZ010000026.1, from coordinate 32,244 downwards.
GCCAAAAAATGAAATGCTGCTGACTTCGTCGATCCAGGTCGCCACCGGAGCGCTTGATTACGGCAGTGAACGCAAACAGCCAGCGAGCATCAAACTCGCGGGCGTGATCTTGAATGACAAAGGAAAAATTGCCGGCAGTTTCAAAAACCAATTGAACGTAAATCCGATCGATGACGCGTCTGGTGCGGGCGGAGTCATTTATAACGATCGCTCAACCCTGGCGCCGGGAATTTACCAGGTTCGCGTGGCCGCGCGCGATGAAAGGAACGGACGGGTGGGCAGCGCGATGCAATGGATTGTCATTCCTAATTTGGCGACGCATCAATTGATGACCAGCAGCCTGTTGCTGGGCGGTCAGGTGCTGGAGAAACAATCAAGCACGGAGACCACCGCGCAGGTGCAACTCAGTGTCGATCATCAGTTCGCGCGATCATCGCGATTGGGTTATTGGATTTTTGCTTATAACGCGAAACGGGATCCTGGCGGAAAACCAAATCTCGTCGTCCAGTCTCAAGTCATCCGAAATGGGAGGATCGTTCTTAGTGGTCAGCCACGCACGATTCATGACGCTGGCAGCGACCCGGATCGCATCGCCTTCGGCGATCAACTGCTATTAAATTCGTTGACAGCGGGAAGATACGATCTGCGCGTTACGGTGACGGACGGGATCGCCGGGACCACCGCCGTCCAAACTGTTTACTTCGACGTCCAGTGAAGTTTGCGCAGAAAAGCACCGACTGAAACATGGCTCATTCAGCCCCTGCGGATCTGATCAAGTTCTTGCGGCCTTATGATCGTCAGGTGCAAGAACTGGCGCTGAAGCTACGGGCGCTGGTGCTGGAAGAGATGGCCCCGTGTCATGAAAATATCTATGACGCTTATAGCGCGGTGGCCATCGGTTATGGCACCAGCGATAGATTGCGCGACGGCATCTTTCATATTGCCGTTTATTCGAAACACGTCAACCTCGGGTTCAATGACGGTGCCAGCCTTGGTGATCCGAAGGGCATTCTTCAGGGCAATGGCAATCAGATTCGTCATATAACAATCAAAAGCATTGAAGAAATTAAATGCCCGGAGGTTCGCGCTTATATCCGACGTGCGAAGAAGAAAGCGCTTTCCGAGGCGCGCAAATTGGGCGAACCTCTGCCAAAGAAGCCCGCGGGCGTAGTTTCGACGGTGAAAGCGATTTACGCGAAGAAACGACGACCGAGGTAGGTGTTTACAATCCGACCGGGCGCACTTAGTCGCGCAGGGACAATATTTTGCCGCGCGACCTACTTGAATTCATCGCTTTTAGAAACACGTCGTACTTTGCGTTTTATTTCTGCGCCAGATTTTCACAAAACAGTAGTCTCAGGGCAACATGCCAGGGCACACAAATGCGCAAGACTCAATAATAATTTCGTCCCCAGGGACCTTGATCTCGCCACAACTCTTATTGGCCGCCGCCTCCGAAAGGACACCCAATGACTAAACGTTATACTTCCCTGCTCGGCTTCTTAGTCTTATTGACTACGCTTGTCTGCATAGCCCAGGGCCAACGTCGCGTACCCACCCTTGACGATCTGCTCACAATCAAATCCATCGGTGCAACCCAGATTTCGCCCGACGGTAAATGGGTGGCTTACACGGTTGGCTATGGGGACTTCAAACAGGATGCGTTTGTGACCCAACTTTGGCTGGCAGACAGCAGCACCGGAAAAACCTTTCAACTAACTCGCGGCGACAAATCTTCGACCAATCCGCGCTGGTCGCCCGATGGAAAATGGTTGGCTTTTCTGAGCAATCGCCTGGAAGACAAGAATCAAATCTTCGCCATCGATCCCAGCGGCGGCGAGGCGCAGCAACTTACAAAGTCGGAAACAGCAATCAGCAACTTCGCGTGGGCCGATGACGGAAAGACAATCGCCTACACCGCCACCGAACCAACGTCACAACCGTTAAAAGATCGTAAAGAATACTACGGCGATTATGATGTAGTGCGCGCGGGGTATAGCTATGTTCATTTGTGGACGATCGACGTGGCCGAGGCGATGCAGACGGCGGCGGCCGGCAAGCAACGGACAAAGAAGAAAGATTTCAGCATTGACTCGTTCGCCTGGGCCCCGGACGGGGCCAGTATTGTATTCAGCGCCACGATTAATCCCGATTTGATCCAGGGTGTCACCTCCGACATTTACCTGTTGAAGCTAAAGGACGATTCGATCAAGAAAATCGTGGCGTCACCCGGACCAGACAACAATCCGCGCTTTTCGCCTGACGGAAAACAGATCGTGTTTTCATCAGCCATGGGCAACACCACGTTTTTCGCCAGCAATACCCGGCTGGCGATCGTCGGCCTTGACGGTGGCACTCCCAAATCGCTAACGGACAGCTTTGACGAGAGTCCCGGCCTGCTGGACTGGAAAGCTGACGGCATCTATTTCGCGGGGCAACAAAAAACTGCGTCGCACCTCTTCCGGGTCGATCCCGTCAACGGCAGGATCACCCGGTTGTCTTCTCCCGACGATTTGATGGCGGGCGGTTTCTCGTTGACGCGAAATGGTGATGCGCTCGCTTTCACGGCCGGCTCTCCGACGAGTATTAACGAACTGTTCGTCTCGGATCTGCGACGTTTTGCCCCGCGCAAGCTCACCAATCTGAACGAACAAACAAAATCGTTCACTCTTGGCACGCGCCAAGTAATTTCGTGGAAGAGTAAGGACGGCGCCACCATCGAAGGCATTCTCATCAAGCCGGCGAATTTCGATGCGACGAAGAAATATCCGCTGCTTTGCGTTATCCACGGCGGGCCCACTGGAACTGATCGGCCGTTGCTGTTGACGCCGGACGCTCGTTACTATCCCTCAGACATCTGGGCGGCGCGAGGTGCTTTGATCCTGAAGGTGAATTATCGTGGCAGCGCCGGCTATGGCGAAAAGTTTCGCAAACTCAACGTCGGGAATCTCGGCATAGGTGACGCCTGGGACGTTCTGTCGGGCGTGGACTATTTAATCAGCAAAGGCTGGGTCGATAAAGACAAAGTGGGTTGCATGGGTTGGAGTCAGGGCGGTTACATCTCGGCATTTCTCACCACCTCAACCGACCGCTTCGTGGCAATTAGTGTCGGCGCGGGAATCTCGAACTGGGCCACCTACTACTACAACACCGACATCACGCCTTTCACCATCAACTATCTCGGGAAGGATCCAGCAATGGATGCCGCGATTTATCAAAGGACGTCGCCCATGTCTTACATTAGGAATGCGAAGACGCCGACATTGATCCAGCACGGCGAACTTGATCGGCGCGTGCCGATTGCTAATGCCTACGAGTTGCGACAGGGGCTGGAAGATCGCGGCGTGAAGGTCGAAATGGTGGTCTACAAAGGGTTCGGCCACCCGATCACCAAACCAAAAGCGATGCGGGCGGTGATGCAACATAATTTGTCGTGGTTCAATCATTACATCTGGGGTGATCCATTGCCTGACTTCACCGCGCCGGAAGTGCCGAAGAAGGACGAGAAGAAGGCGGAGGATAAATAGTCTTCATGCCCACGGTAATCAAAGACTCGATCCGGGCGTAAATTCATTCTCCACTCGTCATTTGTTCATGAGGTCTTCGGGTTAATTGTGAGACCGGGCCGCATTAGAATGGATTCCTTCGTTAAGGACAGATCATGATTCTTCGACACCTTATTCTTTCTTTTGTTCTCTTAACAAGCACGTCATTCGCTTGGCCCGCGCGGCTCACTTCCTCAGGCTTCGACACCAGTTACAACTTATTTACAAGTACGGCATTTCAGACGGCGCGACTCGATTCGTCGGGCTTTGACAGCACTTACAAGCTGACCTTTCGCAACGCCGTTGCTGACAAGAACTTTTATTTGTTGAGTTTGTTTCAGAGAGATCCAGCAGTTCGAAAACTCTTAATCGGAAACAAAGTTTTGAAACAGCTGTCTGATGAAAAGCTGCAGGCCTTTAGAATGGCCGCGGATTGTAATGACGTCCGGTGCCTGGACCAGTTGTTTCGTTTGAGTGGTCCAGTTATTGATACCGTCGCAACCGAACTCGAAGGATTAGCGAAGCGTCCCGAGTTCAAGAAACTCGCTGCTAACGATCTACGGCGGTCAGGCGTGTTTATTAAATACATCGGTCAATCCGATGCAGAGATGTGGGTTGCGGCCTGGAAAGATGCCGCAAAGGGAATGAACCGGCTGCTAAGCGTTTACGGTCTCGGCACTGAACCGCTGTATAAGGACATTGACCGGGTCAGCTTTGATGTTTTAAGCGCAGAGTACCGCAAAGTCATCAAGGCGAAGCTTGCCGAGATTAAGCTTTCAAGAGAGCCGCTATTTTTTGAACCTACCCTCAATTTTGCTTTAAAACTGTTGGAAGCTAATCGACGTGATGAAGCGGGTCGCTACGAACCACTTGAAGCAGGCGAAAACAGGGCAGGCATTCAGAACATAAAAAAGATCAGGTGGAGTGATTATCCGTATTCCTTCATTTTAGTTCTGGGCTCCGGACCGGCGGACTCGGCCAGAATAAGTAAGATAGGGGCCAAACGGGCGGAACAAGGTGCCCAACTTTTCCTTGAACACAAAGCTCCTTTGATCATCCTTTCCGGGGGGCACGCGCACCCCATGCAGACGCCTTTTTGCGAGGCGATCGAGATGAAGAAGTACCTGATGGAAAAATTCAAGATACCAGAGCAGAGTATTCTGATCGATCCTTACGCGCGTCACACCACTACTAATTTTCGCAACGCCGCGCGGCTCGCTTTTCGGTATGGAATACCGGCCCATCTAAAGGCTGTGGTCACCTCGAGTGAAGACCATATCACGTACACCACGAAAGAAGATTTTCGCAATCGCTGCTTGAGAGAGTTAGGATATTTCCCAGTCAAGTTTATTACGCGTATATCTTCGATCGTCGCCGAATTTGAGCCTTCGGTTACCTCATTGTTTTTTGATGCGAATGATCCCTTGGATCCCTAACAGGCTGCGGAAAAACGATTTTGGAGTGCGGCGACTTGTCGCCGCTCTTGTATAATGTGGAGTAAAGCGATCTTAAGGAATTCAGCCCTGAGCAAAGCGGCGACAGTCGCCGCACTCCAAATTTTCGATCTGCCATCCGCGGTACGGATAGATTAAGGTCCGGCCAACAACAATTGTCTTTGATGGTCGCTACGCTCGCTGTTCTGTCATAGCGGTAAGCGCCGGCGCCCACATCCGGGTTATGCAGGGAATCAAACTCGTCATTTTTGATATCGCGGGCACGGTTATAGAAGACGCCGGGCAAGTGCCCGCCGCGTTTTCGACTGCATTGCGGAATCATGGGATTGAAGTAACCAGCGACTCAATTCGTGAAGTGCGAGGCGCGTCCAAGCGCGAAGCTATCCGGTACTTAGTTGAATGCCAGACTGGTATTGCGAATGCCGAGGTTAACGTCCACACCGAAGAGATTTTCAATTCCTTTCGCAGCATTCTGGCCAGCCTCTACCAGAAAGATGGTGTGCGTGAAATCGCCGGAGCTACTCAAACATTTAGGTGGCTGCGAGATCGTGGGGTTGACGTTGCCCTCAATACCGGTTTCGATCGAATGATAACCCGTCTTCTTTTGGACGCGATGCAATGGGACGAAGACTTAATCAAGACCGTTGTTTGTGGCGATGATGTTCAGCGTGGACGGCCGGCGCCGGATCTCATATTCAAGGCGATGGAGAGATCGAAAGTTGCCGGCGTCGAGCAAGTGGCGAACGCCGGCGATACTGCGCTTGATTTGCAAGCCGGTCAAAACGCCGGAGTGCGCTACAACATCGGAGTGCTGTCCGGGGCGCACCCCAAAGAGCGGCTTGAGCGAGAGCCACACACCCATTTGCTCGCCTCAGTAGCAGAGTTGCCCCCGTTGTGGAGCGGGTTGACGTAACAATCCCTGGAACCCCTCTTCAGAATGGACACGACGGGCCCCCTGACTGCCGCTGAAAATCAGACCCCCGGCCGAGTCTGCCCCCTATTTCCGTACCAGCTCCATGCGACCGAGGAACAATCCTTCGCGCGGTATCCACGGGCGCGTGAGTTCACTGCTTTGAAGCAACGGCTGGATCCCAGTAACAAGTTCCGTAATCAGCTTCTTGACAAATACCTGTATCCTCGATAAACACCAGACTTAATTTAATCCGAGAGATGGAGTTCCCATGATTCACATTCGTCGCCATTCTTTGTTCGCCTCCCTCATCTTTTGCGTCGTGTCGATGTCGTCCATCGTCATCGCACAGCAGTACGACGCCAGCCTTTATTCCGGCTTGCACTGGCGGATGATTGGTCCGTTTCGCGCCGGGCGGGCCAACGCCGTCAGCGGTGTGGTTGGCCAGCCCGACACTTTCTATTTCGGATCAGTTGGTGGCGGCGTCTGGAAGACAACTAACGCGGGCCGCACATGGAACCCCGTTTTTGATTCAGTGTCCGTCGCCTCGATTGGGGCGATTTCGGTGGCGCCTTCGAACGGCAGCATCATCTACGTCGGCTCTGGAGAGGCGGACATGCGCGATTCGATTCAGTTCGGCGATGGCATGTACAAATCAACCGATGCAGGCAAGAGCTGGAAACACATCGGCCTCGAAGCGACGAAACAGATTGGCCGCGTGCTGGTCGATCCAAAGAATCCCAACACAGTTTTCGTGGCGGCGCTGGGCAACGCTTACGCATCCAGTCCCGATCGGGGCGTCTATCGCTCACGCGACGGCGGCGCCACCTGGCAAAAAGTTCTATTTAAGAATGACGATGTGGGTGCGATCGATCTGAATTTTGATCCGGCGAACTCACAGATTGTTTATGCCACCCTTTGGAGTGTCCGTCGTCCACCATGGTTTATATACACGCCGGCGAATGGGCCGGGCGGCGGCATCTTTAAATCGACCGACGGGGGGACAACGTGGAGCGAGATCGATGCCGGAATTCCGTTGGAGAATCGCGGCCGCATTGGCATCTCAGTCACTCCAACTAACCATAATCGAATCTACGCCGTGGTCGATGCAAAAGACGGAGGAGTATTCCGCTCAGACGACGCAGGCGTAACGTGGACCAGACTGTCCAGCGACAAGCGGCTGTGGGATCGCGGCTGGTACTTCGAAAAAATCACTGCTGATCCGAAGAACGCTGACACCGTTTACGTGATGAATACGTCCGTGTATCGCTCGACTGATGCGGGTAAGACCTGGACGGCAATCAAAGGTGACCCAACCGGCGACGATTTTCATCAGCTCTGGATCTATCCGGACGACCCAAAGCGCATGGCCTTGGCCAGTGATCAGGGAACGATCGTCAGCGTCGATGGCGCTGAGACGTGGAGTTCCTGGTATAACCAGGCGACGGCGCAGATTTATCACGTTGCCCCTGATTATCGGTTTCCGTATTGGGTCACCGGCGCCCAACAAGACAGCGGGGCGGTCGGCTCGCCTTCGCGCAGCCGTCACTCTGAGATCTCGGTGCGCGATTGGGAAGGCTTGTGCGCCGGCGGCGAGTCAGGTTATACGGCGCCCGATCCTTTGCACCCGGAAATTCTTTTTGGCGGAACCGTCTCGCGCTGCAACGTCTTAACCGGAGAGACGAAGAGCGTCACGCCCGAACGCCCCGCCGGCCAGTTGCAATATCGGCACGCCTGGACGCAGCCCTTGGTTTTCTCACGAGCTGATAGCCGGGCCCTCTATTACGCAAACCAGTTTCTCTACAAAACGACCAACGGCGGCGAAAGCTGGACACAAATGGGCCAGGACCTGACGCGTGAAGATCCCGGAGTGCCGGCAAACTTGAACGAGGCCGCCACAGCCGACGCGCCAACGGAAAAGCGTCGCGGAGTGATTTATACGGTCGCGCCTTCGCCGTTACGGGCGCCCATGGTTTGGATCGGCACGGACGACGGCTTGATCCATCTGACGAACGATGACGGGCGAACCTGGCAGAATGTAACGCCTCCGACTCTCACGTCGTGGAGCAAAGTCACGATGATCGATGCATCCCATTTTGATGTGAAGACGGCTTACGCTGCGGTCGAACGCCATCAACTCAATGATTACGATCCGCACATCCTTCGCACCCGCGATGGCGGCCGCACCTGGACTGAAATTACAACTGGTTTGCCCAAAGGGATTTACGTGCAGACGGTAAAAGAAGATCCGCGACGGCCTGGCCTTTTGTTCGCTGGAACTGAGCGTGCCGTTTTTGTTTCTTTCGATGATGGCGATCACTGGCAATCGCTGCAGTTGAATCTGCCACCTGGTTCGATGCGCGATCTCGCTTTTCATGACAATGACCTGATCGTCGCTACGCATGGCCGTGGCTTCTGGGTGCTCGACAATATCACGCCTTTGCGCCAGCTTTCGCCGGCCACCGCGCAAGCCGAGGCCATTCTTTTTCAGCCGGCAGAGGCCGTGCAGGTCATCACGGGCGCCGACAATGGCACGCCGCAGCCGCGCGATGAGCCGCTGGCCGATAATGCGCCCGCCGGTGCGATGATCGATTTCTATCTGCGAACAAACGCGAGTGGACCAGTGACGATGGAGATTCTAGATCCGTCCGGTGAAGTGATTCGCCAGTACTCGAGCGAAGACAAATTCCCACCAGTCGACCCCGAGAAACTTAACTATCCGCCCTTCTGGGCGCGAAGGTCTGAACCTTTGCCGGCGAGCGCCGGAATGCATCGATGGATCTGGGATTTCCGTCCCACGCCACCGGCCAGGCCAGCAGGTCTGGGAGGGGGCGGCGGAGGTGTTGGCTTTGGTCGCGGCGGCCAATTGGCGCTGCCGGGAATTTACACAGTGCGGCTGACCTTGAACGGCAAGACCCAAACGGCGCCACTTACCGTCAAACCTGATCCACGCGCGAGGTGACGGCTCGCTGATGCAATTCAGTTTTATAGTCGGCGCCCGCGAACGGCATCAGGTGGATTTTTCGTTCGATCAGTTTGCAGGGAACCTGGAAATTCGCATAGACGGGCAACCAGTCGTAAAAGACTTCAGAATGTTCTCTGTGTTTCTGACCAAGCGGTATGAGTTCAGCGTGGGCGCGCAAGAGCAGCATCACATCACCATCGAAAAGAAGAGAAAACTGTTTTTGGCGGGCTTCCGTCCGCAAAAATATCGCATCTTCATTGACGGGCAATTGGTGCAGACTTATGAAGGTTCCTGAATAATAAGTATGGCGGACACCGGACCCGGAGGTGTGCTATGTGCCGCGGCCGTAAGGGGACGGCCCTATGTGCGGGAACTGAATACGTTGAAACGCGTCTAATTCAATTAGGTGTTCACCGCTTCTGACGACTCAAGATCTCCGGTGGTCAAACGGCTGACGTTCTTGTTGTTGACCTCCGTCTTTCTCGCCTTGATCGGCCTGCTTTATCGACTGAACTCACCTTCGCAGCCAAAGGGCCAGACGCCCTCAGTGAATGGGCCTGCAATTCCATTCAAGTTCACAACTTCCACAGAACCGGACTTCGCACGCCATGTTGACGAGTTAAAAAAGAAGCTGCCGTCCGCCGACTTCACGATTGTTATTCAACCACCCTTTGTAGTCATCGGCGATGAATCGGAGGCGGTAGTCAAAGCTCATTCCGAGCATACAGTCAAATGGGCAGTCGATAGGCTCAAGCAGGATTATTTCGCGAAGAATCCAAAAGAGATCCTCGACATCTGGCTGTTCAAAGACTCGACTTCTTACGAAAAAAACGCGCTCGCCTTCTTTGGAGAGAAACCGGCGACCCCTTACGGCTATTACTCCAGCGCGCACAAAGCGCTGGTTATGAACATCTCGACAGGGGGCGGAACGTTGGTACATGAAATCGTTCATCCGTTTGTCGAGGCGAATTTTCCCGATTGCCCGCCATGGTTCAATGAAGGTCTGGGTTCGCTTTATGAGCAGAGCGGCGAAGTGAATGGGCACATTCACGGCTATACCAACTGGCGTTTGCCAGGGTTGCAGGCAGCAATTAAAGCGGGCAAGGTGCCGTCCTTCAAAGCTCTCACCTCTCTTGATTCGCGTGCCTTCTATAATGACGACAAGGGCACAAACTATGCGCAGTCGCGTTATCTCTGCTACTACCTGCAGCAGCGCGGATTGCTAATTAAGTACTATCGCGAATTCGTCAATCAGCAGCAAAGCGATCCGACGGGCTATAAAACGTTAATGCACGTGTTGGCCGTCAGGGACATGGCTGCCTTTAAGCGCAGATGGGAAAACTTTGTCCTGGCAGAAAGGTTACGAGTGACTGTGCCATAGAGCATGGCTCGATGTGCGTGCGAAATCGGGCCTGACGGTCACGTGTTTGACACTCGACCCCGCGTGTAGTAGCGTCCGATCTATACTTATGCGGAAGAGACTTTCGTCGCTAATACCCTCAAGTCCAACCATCACACTTCCAGGAGATAGTTTCGCGAGTTGAAACAAATTGAGCTTCCACCAAGAGGCCTGGAGACGCTGTTCGGCGTTCACGACCAAAACATCAAATACCTCGAGTCGCTGCTCGACGTCCAGATTAATGGGCGCGGTCATAGCCTTAACGTTGACGGTGAGCCGAAAGACGTCGAAACCGTCGAGCATATCCTAACGGATTTTTCCGAACTGTTCGCCGAAGGCCGTCAATTCAACGACAAGGAACTACGCGAAGCGTTCGCGCAGATTGCCGAGGATCGCGCCTACAGCTTGCGTGATTATTTCACGCGTTCGCGTTTCAGTCCGGCGGGGAAGAAACAAGTGGCGCCGAAATCTGCGACTCAACGCAAATACGTTGAAGCGATCCAGCAGCGCGACATTGTTTTCGGCATTGGCCCAGCCGGAACCGGCAAGACTTATCTGGGTGTCGCTATGGCCGTGCAGGCCCTCATGCAAAAGCAAGTCAACCGCATCGTGCTCGCCCGCCCCGCGGTCGAAGCCGGAGAGAAACTTGGCTTTTTGCCCGGAGATTTACAGGAGAAGGTCGATCCCTATTTGCGACCGCTCTATGACGCGCTTTTCGATCTCGTCGATTACGAACGCGTCACGCGTTTACTGGAAAAACGGGTCATTGAGATCGCGCCCCTCGCCTTTATGCGGGGGCGAACTTTATCTGACGCGTTTGTGATTCTGGACGAAGCCCAGAACACAACCAGCGAACAGATGAAGATGTTTCTGACGCGTATTGGATTTGGATCAAAGGCCGTCATCACGGGGGACGTGACTCAAATCGATCTGCCAACGGGCAAACGAAGCGGCCTGGTAGAAGCCGAGCGCGTACTGGCGGGCATCGAAGGCATCGAGTTCGTTTACTTCACCGACAAAGATGTGGTGCGACACAAGCTGGTGCAGATGATCATTAAGGCCTACGAAACACATACCAAGAAAAGCGAGATGTAATTTGGAGTGCCCGCCGTCACCGGGGGCGGCTTTGAAAGGTACTTTAAAGGCGTCGAGCTACGCTTGCGGCCCCACTCCAAACGGAATGATCGTAGTCATTAATCGACAACGGACCCGCAAAATCAACGTGCGACAGTGGGTCGAGTTTGCCGGGCAAGCATTACGAGCGATTGACTCGACGCAGGCGGTGACAATTGTCTTTGTCAGCGACGCGGCGATAAAAAAACTCAACCGCCAATTCCGCGGCAGGAATTACGCCACGGACGTGCTTTCCTTCCCCACGAAAGCCGAAGACTTTGAGGTGGACAATAAATCACATCTTGGCGAAGTTGTAATCTCAGTCGAAAGCGCAGCGGCGCAGGCGAAAGAGAATGGCTTAACTTTCTCAAATGAAACGCAGCAGCTTATCCTGCACGGGCTTCTGCATCTCTGCGGTTATGATCATGAAAGTGATGCCGGCGAGATGAACCGGCTGGAATTGAGATTGCGAAAGAAGCTGCGAATATAGCTTTTCGGGTAATGGTACGTTTTGCCGGGAGCGCGGACGTCCTCGTCCGCATTCAGCCTGAAGACGAAGCAATGCCCGTCGAGTCGAATTGCAGGTACCCTAAAGCTCACCTACGGGGCGGTGCGGACCAGGACGTCCGCGCTCCCAGCGCTGAACAGCTTGATCGGAAACGCACTACCAGAAATCAGGTTGTTTTGTCTATTTCCCATTTACGAATTACCATTGACCTTCTTCTATGGAAATCGCATTAGCCATCAGCGCGATCCTGCTTTTGGCGCTCACTTTTCTGGCCAGTGTTGACATGGCTTTCGGCCAACTGAGCGACATCGGACTCAGACGGTTGGCCGCTGAAGCCGAAGAGCATCCCAACGCCCGCTACGCTCCATTTCTTTCTGAGATTCTCAAGAACCGGGCACGCTTCAGCATGACGCTATCGGCCGCGATCCAGATTCTGCTGGTCATCTTTTCGGTCCTGATTACCTACATCTCGCTGCAAATGTTCGCCCGTAAGGGACCGGGGCTTCTCATTTCACTTGCCGCCGGGTTGGTACTTGCCGGGATCTTTCGCCAACTGATTCCACGATACTTATCGCTGCGCAATCCGGAAGGCAAATTGTTGAAGCTGTTGCCGATGCTGCGGCCGTTTTATCGCGGCCTGACTTTTGCCGCCGAACCCTGGCATCGCTCATTCGACCGGCTGCGCAAAAAAGAGGAAATTGAAGAGCCAGGCGACGAAGAAGAGGATGATGACGGTGATGATATCGAGGCCTTGATCGACGTAGGCGAGGCCGAAGGAATTATCGAAGAAGAAGAACGCGAGCTGATCCAGTCAGCGATCGAGTTTGGCGACACAACCGTTGCTGAGGTCATGACTCCACGCACGGAAATCGTCGCCCTGCCAAAGTCCGCCACGGTCAGGGAAGCGCGCAACGTCATCATTGAATCTCGGCATTCTCGGCTGCCGGTCTATGGCGATCAGATCGATAACGTCGAAGGCATTATCTATGTGCGCGATCTGCTGCCGTCACTATCGATGGGCAAAGCCGATTCTTCGATTGGCCCATTTGTCCGCTCGGTTTACTTTGTGCCGGAAACCAAGCCGGTTGCGAAGTTATTGCGCGAGATGCAAAAGGCGCACGCGTATCTGGCGATGGTAGTCGATGAATATGGCGGCGTTGCGGGATTGGTGACTGTGGAAGACATCCTCGAAGAAATCGTAGGCGAGATCGAGGATGAAGATATCAGCGGCAAGGAGCCCGAAGAAATTGTGGCCGCCGGGGACGGCGCCTATGAAGTTCTGGGCGGCGCCGAGATTGGAAAGATTGAGCGCCTGTTCGACATGGAAATCGAGGCCGAGGACTTTACCACTATCGCCGGCCTGGTAATTGCCCAAAAAGGCAGCGTCCCGCAGCCGGGTGAACATCTTAATTTTCGCGGGCTGGAGGTGGACGTGCTGGAAGCGGATGGGAAACGAATCGCTCGATTGAGAATCAGAAAAGCTGAAACAGTAGAAGTCGAAGACGCCGCCGTTAACCGATGAATGACACTTTGGTAAAAATCGGAAGTGCTCTGACGCAGGTACTCAACCGCGAGAAAGTTTGTGAATCGTGCGGGAACGAATTCTCGTGCGGGGCGAGCTTGAGTGGGTGTTGGTGTAGTCAGATCGATTTAAGCGACGAGAGTCGCGCCGGCCTCAGAAGCCGTTATCGCGATTGTTTGTGCCGCGACTGTTTGACTTTACTTTCGCGTTCGAGCAAGTCTTGATTCTCGAAGGAAGAGTTTATTTGGCCGAGGGTCGGAAGGTTCCTATTCCGGCTTTAGCCTGGGCTGCAAGCGTCTCAACTCTCAATGGCTACGAAGGAGGTTCACATGCAACAGTGGGAATACAAACTCGTCGAAGGATTGCAGACAAACGATCAGCTCAACGCCCTGGGACGCGAGGGCTGGGAACTTGTCGCGACCGAAGTCGGTGTCGGCAATCACAACATGGCTTTTTATTTCAAGCGCCCGGTTCGTGACGCAAACGATTCTGGTTCCAACGGTTGACAAGGCGAGCGGACTCGCCGACTATTCTTTCTTCGCGTTGTAATAATCAAATCAGCGACAAGCGGCTTTGGCAAACAAGCAAAGTAAATTTCTGCGAGGGCGTCGGATCGATCCCACGCCAATCAACCGCAGAACCAAACTCGTTGACTTAGTCGATGGCGCATTCATCGCGTACAACGCGGCGCGCTTGCGCGAAGCGTGCTGGCTCTTCAGTCAAAAGATGCTCGAACCCGACGTCACGGTAGGCGTGACGTTAACTGGCGCGCTAACGCCTGCCGGGCTCGGGATGTCAGCCCTGATTCCTCTCATCAAGGCCGGGTTCATCGATTGGATTATTTCGACCGGCGCAAATTTTTATCACGACACGCACTTTGGCATCGGGCTCTCGATGCACGAAGGGAATGCGTCAACCTCAGATATCGTTTTGCGCGCGGAAGAAGTTGTGCGCATCTACGACATCTTTTTTGATTACTCAGTGTTGCTCGACACTGATTCTTTTTTCCGCCGTGTGATCGAAGCGCCGGAGTTCCAGAAACCCATGTCCACGGCTGAGTTTCACTATCGCTGTGGGCGATACGTTTTGGAACGCGAACGTAAGCTGGGACTAAGAAACAAGTCGCTGCTGGCGGCGGCGCATGAATACGCGGTGCCCCTTTACACGTCATCACCGGGGGATTCATCGATTGGGATGAACGTCGCCGCCAAAGCCTTGCAGGGAAACAAGCTCGCCTTCGATCCGTCTCTGGATGTGAATGAGACCGCAGCCATCGTACTCGCCGCAAAACGCGGCTTGATTAGTGACGGCGGTCCGGGGGGCGCCCGTATGAACCAGAACCGGAAGCGTAAGTCCGGCCGCTCGGGAATTTTTATTCTTGGCGGGGGCTCTCCGAAAAATTTTGCCTTACAAACTGAGCCACAGATTCAGGAAGTCTTGGGGATCGATGAGCGCGGGCACGACTATTTCCTGCAAGTAACGGACGCGCGTCCCGACACCGGCGGCTTGTCGGGGGCCACGCCTGGTGAAGCAGTGTCCTGGGGCAAAGTCGATCCCGATCGTTTGCCTGACGCAGTTGTCTGCTATCTGGATTCAACAGTGGCATTGCCAATCATTACGGCTTATGCTTTGGCCAGGCACAAACCGCGGCCGCCACGACGGCTTTACGATCGCCGCGAAGAGTTTATGAACTTGTTGTTGACTGAGTACCGGAAATCCAATCGCAGGTAATACTCAAACGCCCTTGCGGTACCCGGGGCCGGGTCGATTTTCGTAAACAGGACTATAACAAATGAAGAGCGAACCAGCGCCGGTAGCAAAACCATTAATGGTGAGTTACTACAACTGTTCGAAATGCCCCGCGTACTGTTGCTCCATTTACGAGCGCGTGCAAGTGACGAAGCGCGACATTCGGCGACTGGCAAACCACTTCGGTGTCGATTTCGAAACTGCGCGCGGCCGCTTTACCACTACATGGCAGGGTGAGCAGATTCTGCGTCGGAAAGCGGACCCCATTTTTGGCAAGGCTTGTAAGTTCCTCGACCCCTCGACGCGCCGCTGCACGATTTACAATGGCCGTCCATCGGTCTGTCGTGAATTCCCCGCCCGCACCAGGTGCGCGTATTATGACTTGCTGACATTCGAGCGCTCGCAACAGGGCGATGATACCGTCTTGCCGCTGGTACAGATCACTTTTCGGAACGGCAACAAGTAGTTTTGTGTTTAATCTTCAGTCGGCTTAGCGACGCCGGCAACTAAAGCTTGAAGTCTGAAAGATTGAGAATGATGAAAGAGCTGCTTTCAAAAATGGTGAAACAGGAAATCGATGTGGTCTGCACCACATCGAGCCTGCGCGGGACCGTTGTTAAAGTCGAAGACAACGTGCTCCATTTGAAAGACGACAACGGCGACGTCTGCTATGTCGCCATCGATAAGATCATTGCGGTCTGGGAGAAACGTGACAAGGAACGTCAATCGGGATTTGTATCCAGGAATTAGCCAGACTACTTCCCGCGACAACGCCAATCGATTTTGATTGGCGGCGCGCCGGCAAAACAAGAATAGCCACGTTCATAATCGACAATCTCCTCGCATGCTTGCTTGCCATTCTGTCAGCAGGATTTTTGGACCTGCAAATCCCTACATTAGTGCGTCAATAGTACGATTAGGCTCTCCAGGCATTCCGTAGGTGAATGATTCTGTCTGCATAAGCCACAAAAAAAGGCCGCCGCGCGAACGCGTAGCGGCCCTTCTCTTTTAACGGACCACGTTCCTATGGTTCGTCATTCTGTTCGAAAGTGGCGGCATTTGTCGCCGGCGTTCGCGCCTTGTTGACCGGCATCGTGGGTTTTAGTGACTGGGCCGGCACGCGACGGAAACCGTCGATGCGTGACAGCCAGTACTCATTGAAAGTGGAATACATTACGCCACCGTGCCGCGCCGAGTGATAGAAACCTTTTTCATCGGCTACGATGCCGACGTGCTTCAAATTATTGAAAAATACGAGCGTGCCGAATTTGAATTGTTCGTCTCTGGCCGGTGCTTCAAACGTGGACCAGTACGAACGCGCCGGACCTCGCTGAAAGTTGACACCAACATCCTGGAACGCGCGCCAAACCAGTCCTGAACAGTCGAACTCGTCCGGACCCGTCCGATCAAACCGGTAGCTGGCTCCCACGTGTGATTGGATCGCTGTCAGCAGCGCCTGGTCAAGACGAGTGGTCAAGTTGAGCGTGGGAGCCACGGGCGCTGGGCGGGTAACGATTCCCGAAGTAACGCTGCGCGGTCGCCCTTCTTCCGCTGCGATTGGCGCCGCCGGCCCAGTCGCCAACCGCACGCCATTGTTTGCTTTGATGTTCGAAATAGTCTGACGCGGTTCCGCTTCGCTGCTCTGAGCAACTGCGGAACCGGCAAACAATAAAATCGCGCTGACAACCAGAAGGCGGGCAAATAGTATTTGAGTTCTCAAAGGGGAATTGGTCTCCTATTTAGCGTTCTTAAATTAGTCCAGCAGCGAGGTGGGCAGATCATTCTACCGTTGGGCCTAAGTCGTCACAACAAGCAATGTGACTGTTTTGTGATAACACATCAAAGTGAGCGCAGAGGTGAACCGAATGAGTTCAGGGCTGCTAGTGGTAAATCATTTTTCCCTCAACTCGCGCGGCCGAGTCGTCTTAAGTGAGGACACAGCCGTCACATTGATATGTTAGATTCGAGACCGAATTGTTAGCAATGTCAAAAGGCCGATGCCGTCGCACTGAGATGCTAGTCCTACAATGCGCGCTCATATTGAGCTCCAGGCAGGTTTAGAGTTGACGCATCCGGTGAAGATGCTGAGGAAGGGGAGCGAGCGTGTCGCCACGGGCATTATACCGAAGAGCTCCGATCGAGCGCCAGACTTTTGTTCTGGCGCTCTAAAGCAAAGCGTTCGTGGCAAGCTCAAGGTTAAGAAGCGCGAGAAGCCTGCATCAATGGACGCGACCACCACTGTCGGGGGCGGCGTGGCTGCCGGCCTATCTATGCAACTCCGCCAGCAGTTTTTTATTCAGTTCGGCGTCAATGGATTCCAGCCGGCGTGCCTGGATCATTGCCGACTCGCGATCTCCGATTTCGAGATAGGCGAGTCCCAGATTGTAATAAGCCTCTGGCTCCCTGGGCTGTACCCGGGCTGCTTCCTTATAAGAAGCAATCGCATCATTGAGCCGGCCGGCGAAGAAGTATGCATCCCCGAGTTTGTTGTAAGCTTCGGACGAGTTAGGCTGCAATTGCAGCGCTCTCTTGTAGGCACGAATCGCTTCTTCGTTACGGCCTTGTTTGACTTTGCAGTAACCAATTTGAATCCATGTCTCAGGCCGGCGCGGATTGCGATTCGCAGCGGTTTCAAAATAGTTAAGGGCGTTGTCATAGTTCCCGAGCCACAACGAATCAATGCCGCCGCGATACCACACCTCAGCCAGAGCTTCCGGCTGACTACCAGCTTTCTTTGACACCAGCTGATCGAAAGGCATCAGTTCGTCACCGTGCAGGGCTGCAATCCGGGAAACTCCAAGGGCGAGATTAATGTTCTGACCGTTGGTTACTTTCACCGTGACGATCCCGATGACCTCGCCGCGCATGTTGAAAAGCGGGCTGCCACTGTTGCCATGCGAAACCGGCGCCGTTACCTGGATGATTCGTCCCAGGTCGGGTACCTCGCGAACTGCGGATACGATCCCGTCGCTGACCGAACCTTCCAGTCGCAAAGGATTTCCGATGAGGAAAACCTGCTCACCTTCGTCCGGCAACGCGGTCGTCATTGGGAGGCCACGCGACCGATCGGCAGGCAAGTCTACCTTCAACAACGCGAGGTCTGCCTCGTCATCAATTGCCAGCGCGCCGCTTACTGGATACGTGCGGCCTTTTCCATCCAGGGTATGAATCTCAACGTGGTGCGCGCCTTTGATCACGTGCATGTTGGTTACGACTTCGCCCGAACGCACGAAGAACCCGCTGCCACTGATTAGCGGTTCTCCCTTCACGTCATAAGTCAGTACCGAAACGACAGACGGCTTAACGCGGCGAACAAGCACGGGAAGCGTAGCCTGCTCTCCGGACGTGTTCATCTGGGGCGTCGATGAATTATTCGAGCGGTCCTGGGAGTTAGCAATTTGCGCGCAGGCGAGCAGACACAGAACGAGGGCAAAACGGGGGATGGTTCTTTTCAACGCAAGACCTCCTACTGCAAGAAACCGAGGGACTAAACGCGCTTACTAACTAGCGCACTGATCAACTTGCCGGAATTTGCTGAGTTCGGCGATGTCATCATCGCCACTATCGGGAAGACTCGGGGTCCGAGGCAAGGGACTTACCTCGTGCGGGGCATAGTAGCGCAAGGTCGAGCGGATGCAAAGCAAAATTTGTAGGCCCTTCCCGGGCTTTCCTGACAACGCACGTTGATCCGTTCGGTTTTTTGTTAAAACGGTAAAGAAGTCGGTCTGCTTAGAGGCTGGTGTCGCTGGAAACCGCCTGCGGCTTGCGCGTCTCTTCTGTTCGCCCTGGATCTGAATTTGGCCGGGCGGTGGTCAACGAGAAAGCCTAAAAAGAGGGCGCAAGAAGCAGAGCTTATGTCACTGGGCTGACTTGCAAAAGAAAAAACCGGCAAAGCTTATCACCTCGCCGGTTATCTTTTGGCTTGCGAAGACCGCGTTCTTACTCTACATCGCCGGCTATATCGGCGGTTTCTTCCGCGTCCAGTTCACCGGCGCCCTCGTCTTCCACGTCACTTACCGTCGCCATGACGGCGTGCGCAACGGGCTGAGGCATATCCACGCCACCGAGAATCTCGGGGAAGTCATCGGCCTCTTCACGGTCCGCTTCGCCGATGGTTTCGTCACGATCGATATCGACGTTGCGGTAATACTCCATGCCCGTGCCCGCCGGAATCAGGCGGCCCATGATGACGTTTTCTTTCAAACCGCGCAGGTAATCCACGCGACCTGAAATCGCGGCTTCGGTAAGCACGCGGGTCGTCTCCTGGAAGGATGCTGCCGAGATAAATGAATCGGTCGAGAGTGAAGCCTTCGTGATACCCAGCAATAAAGGTTCAGCTTGAGAGACTTCGCCCTTTTCGCCGCGCACTCTTTCGTTCTCATCCGAAAAGCGGAACCGATCAACCTGCTCTTCAAGCAGGAATTCGGTGTCGCCGACTTCCTTGATCTTCACCCAGCGCAACATCTGACGAACAATCACTTCGATGTGCTTGTCGTTAATGTTGACGCCCTGCAGGCGATAGACCTCCTGAATTTCGTTCACGAGGTATTCCTGCAACCGGTTCATACCGAGGACGCGCAGAATGTCATGCGGATTCAATGGTCCATCCTGCAAAGCCTCGCCGGCACGGACGCGATCGCCTTCCTGCACGTTGATGTGCGTGCCGCGCGGGATGTCGTACTCGCGTTCCTCACCGTCGTCGCCGACTATGATTAGTTTGCGTTTACCCTTTGAGATGGGGCCAAGTTTGACGGTGCCGTCGATTTCCGACATAACCGCCGCTTCGCCCGGACGACGAGCTTCGAAGAGTTCGACGACGCGCGGCAAACCACCCGTAATGTCTTTCGTCTTGGTCGTCTCGCGAGGAATCTTGGCGATGACATCGCCGGGTTCAACGTTCTCGCCGTCGTTTACCATCAAGTTCGCGCGCACGGGCATTTGGTAGGTCTTAAGCACCTTGTTGCTGGCGTTCCGAATTTCCAAACGCGGCTGTTTCTTTTCATCAGGTGAATCCTTAACCACCATGTGCGACAGGCCGGTAACCTGGTCAGTCTCTTCTTCGAAAGTGACGCCTTCTTTTAAGTCCTGGAACTTGAGGTGACCCGCAACTTCCGTGAGGATGGCGAAGGTGAAAGGGTCCCACGTCGCCATGAGCTGGTCCTGGGCCACGAGATCCCCGTCTTCGACCAGAATGTGCGCGCCATAAACGATCTGATAACGCGCGACTTCGCGGCCGCGCTCGTCGATGATCGTCAACGCGCCATTGCGATTCATCGCCACGCGCTCGCCCTTGCGGCTCTTTACCGTGATCAGCTCGACGTACTTGACCTTTCCTTCGACGCGCGCTTCGTGTTTCGAAGATTCTTCCAGGCGAGCCGTACCACCGATGTGAAAAGTACGCATTGTCAGCTGGGTGCCGGGCTCTCCAATTGACTGGGCCGCGATGACACCGACGGCTTCGCCGATGTCCACCGGTCGTCCCGTAGCGAGATTGCGCCCGTAACACTTGATACAGCATCCGCGCCGGGATTCGCACGTCAGCACCGAGCGAATACGCACACGCTGCACGCCCGAACGCTGAATCTCAGCCGCAAGATCCTCGTCAATCTCCTGATTGCTTTCGACGATGACCGTGCCTTCAACCGGATCGATAACGTCTTCCAGAGCCGTGCGGCCCACAATACGGTCGCGCAAGCTCTCGATCTCCTCGCCGCCTTCGACGATCGCACTAGCCGAGATACCTTTCAGGGTGCCACAGTCGGGCTCACTGATGATTACGTCCTGGGCCACGTCAACGAGCCGGCGAGTCAGGTAGCCGGAATCGGCCGTCTTCAGCGCGGTATCGGCCAGGCCTTTACGCGCACCGTGGGTGGAGATGAAGTACTGCAAAACGTTCAAGCCTTCGCGGAAATTCGACTGAATCGGCGTCTCGATAATTTCGCCTGAAGGCCGGGCCATCAATCCGCGCATTCCCGCCAGCTGCCGAATCTGTTGCGCCGAACCGCGCGCGCCCGAATCGGACATGATCAGGATTGGATTCATTTCATTGGATGCTTTTTCGCGATCGTCCATTGCCTTGAACATTTCCTTGGCAACTTTATCGGTCGCTTCGGACCATATGGCTATGACTTTGTTGTAACGCTCGCCGTTTGTGATCACGCCGTCCCGATATTGCTGTTCGACAGTGATCACATCCTTCTCGGCCTTGCCGACGATCTCGGGCTTCGAAGGCGGCGTCACCAGGTCGTCGATGCCAATCGAAATACCGGCTTTGGTCGCGTACAAGAAACCAAGCGCCTTCAAATCATCGAGCATCTTCACCGTCATCTCATGACCGAGGCGAATATGCGAATAATTAACCAGCGACTGCAATCCCTTCTTGCGCAGGGTTCCGTTGATATAAGGCAGACCGACGGGAATTGCATCGTTGAAAATCACCCGGCCCACGGTTGTGTTTATGACCCGGCGCACGTCTTCCTGCAGGGTCCCGCGCAGGATGTCCTGCGTGTCGTGTTCCTGCGTCAGATCGATTAAGTCACCCGTGATGCGGAGCTTAATCGGAGTTTGAGTCGTCACATCTTTTGAGTCGAGGGCGAGGAAAACCTCTTCCTTGGAAGCAAATACGCGGCCTTCTCCCTTGGCGCCTTCCTTATCACGAGTCAAATAGTAAATGCCGAGGACGATGTCCTGTGAAGGCACGGCGATTGGTTGGCCGCTCGCCGGACTCAGGATGTTATTCGAAGAAAGCATCAACACCGCGGCCTCGATCTGGGCTTCGGGCGACAGTGGAATATGGACAGCCATCTGGTCCCCGTCAAAGTCGGCATTAAAAGCCGTGCAGACGAGTGGATGGATCTTGATCGCCTTGCCTTCGACCAGCACCGGCTCAAACGCCTGGATGCCCAGACGGTGGAGGGTCGGCGCCCGGTTCAGCAGCACCGGATGCTCGCGGATGACCTCTTCGAGAATGTCCCAGACCACTGGCTCTTGCCGCTCGACCATTTCGCGCGCCTGCTTGATGGTGGCGGCATGTCCCTGCTTTTCCAGCTGGTTGTAGATGAACGGCTTGAATAATTCGAGCGCCATCTTCTTTGGCAGACCGCACTGGTGCAGTTTAAGTTCAGGCCCGACCACAATTACCGATCGCCCTGAGTAGTCAACTCGCTTGCCCAACAGATTCTGACGAAAACGACCCTGCTTGCCTTTGAGTGTGCCGGAGAGTGACTTCAGCGGACGATTATTGACGCCGCGCAAAACGCGTCCACGACGACCGTTGTCGAACAAAGCGTCAACCGCCTCTTGAAGCATTCGCTTTTCGTTGCGCACGATAACTTCGGGCGCGCGCAACTCCATCAATTTCTTGAGACGATTATTTCGGTTGATAACGCGGCGATAGAGATCGTTCAGATCTGAAGTCGCAAAGCGGCCGCCATCAAGCGGCACCAGCGGGCGCAGCTCGGGCGGAATAACCGGAATCACGTCCAGGATCATCCACTCCGGATGATTACCGGACTTGAGAAACGAGGTCGCCACTTTCAGCCGTTTGGAAAATTTCAGTTTCTTCTGTTGCGAAGTTTCTTCGCGCATGCGGCGGCGCAGCTCGACGGCGAGCTCCTCGATCTTGACCATGGAAAGCAATTCTTTGATTGCTTCGGCGCCCATCTTGGCTACGAACTGACCCGGATTCTCACGCATCAATTCGCGATAGCGTTCATCGGTCAGCAGCTCGCGCTCTTTCAATTCCTTAACATCGCCGGGATCGATGACGATGTAGGACTCGAAGTAAAGGACCTTCTCGAGTTCCCGCAGCGGAATATCGAGCAGGTGCCCGATACGGGACGGCAACCCCTTGAAGAACCAGACGTGTGAGCACGGGCTGGCGAGATCGATGTGGCCGAGACGTTCGCGTCGTACTTTTGCCTGAGTTACTTCGACCCCGCACTTGTCGCAGATTACGCCCCGGTGCTTCATGCGTTTGTACTTACCACACAAACATTCCCAGTCGGCCACCGGACCAAAGATGCGCGCGCAGAACAATCCATCGCGCTCAGGTTTGAAGGTCCGGTAGTTAATCGTCTCAGGCTTGGTTACTTCACCGTGCGACCACTGACGGATCTTTTCCGGCGAAGCGAGGGAAATTCGAATCGCCTCGAAGTCAGGCGCGAGCTGCGTTTTCTCTTGATGAAATCGAAACATCTTTTCTCCGATTGTCCCATATGTACATTTCGTCGTATAACGTCCCACGGGACATATGGGACGGATATAACAAATCTAAATTCCGCTCTAAATTCCGCTGGTAATCAGCGGTTCCGCAATCGTCTCGTCAGGCGCGCCGGCTTTCTGCACCAGTTCAACGTCCAGGCACAGCGATTGTAGTTCGCGCACCAGCACGTTGAAGCTTTCCGGCAAACCCGGATCGAAGTCTGCTTCGCCTTTAACGATGGCCTCATAAATCTTGGATCGCCCGGCAACGTCGTCCGACTTGGCGGTCAACAATTCCTGCAGGATGTGCGCGGCCCCGTAAGCCTCCAGCGCCCACACCTCCATCTCTCCAAACCGCTGTCCGCCAAACTGTGCTTTGCCGCCCAGCGGCTGTTGCGTAATCAGCGAGTACGGTCCGATCGAGCGCGCGTGTATCTTGTCGTCAACCAGGTGCGAAAGCTTGAGCATGTAGATATAGCCGACGGTCACCTTTTGTTCGAACGGGTCACCGCTTAAGCCGTCATACAGCACAGCCTTTCCTGACTCGTTAACGATCTCAGGCAATCCCAGCTCGCGGGCCCGCGCACCGGAGTCCTGCAAACGAACTTTGATCTCTTTCTCAGTCGCGCCGTCGAACACCGGCGTGGCGTAATACAAACCGAGCACGCGGGCGGCCCAGCCCAGGTGCGTCTCGAGAATCTGGCCCACGTTCATTCGCGAAGGCACGCCCAGCGGATTGAGCACAATCTCGACCGGCGTTCCGTCCGGAAGATAAGGCATGTCTTCTTCCGGCAGGATGCGCGCAATTACGCCCTTGTTCCCGTGGCGTCCGGCCATCTTGTCGCCCACGGACAGCTTCCGCTTCATAGCGATGAAGGCTTTCACCATTTTGATTACGCCCGGCGAAAGCTCATCACCCTGGCGCAGTTTTGCGATTTTCTCTTCGTAGATGTCCGAGAGAATCTTAATCTGGCGCTCGGTCCGATCTTCGTACTGTTTTACTTCCGCGGCCGCGTCGATTCTCGAGGAGGCTACCTGCGCTTTGCGCAGCGCCTTGGGTTCGACTGCCTGCAGCATTTCGCGGGTAATCGGCTCGCCCTTGGGAATCACAACTTCGCGGTTAACCGTAAGATCAGCCGAAAGCTTGCGGCCTTCGAACAGTTCATAAATTCGTTCGTTGCGCTGTTCCTGAAGAATACGAATTTCATCCTCGAGGTCACGGCGCAGACGCTCTTCCTCGTCCTGTTCGATCGAGAGGGAACGCTGATCCTTCTCCTGCCCCTTACGCGTGAACACCTGAACATCCACGACGGTGCCGTCGATGCCGGGGGGACAGACAAGCGAGGCGTCCTTAACGTCGGCCGCCTTCTCGCCGAAAATGGCGCGCAGAAGTTTTTCTTCAGCGGTTAACTGCGTTTCGCCCTTCGGCGTCACCTTGCCGACCAGGATCGAGCCCGGTTTGACCTGGGCGCCGATGCGGATGATTCCGCTCTCGTCCAGATCACGCAACATGTTCTCGCCTACGTTTGGAATGTCGCGAGTGATTTCTTCCGGCCCGAGCTTTGTATCACGCGCTTCGATCTCCAACTCCTCAATGTGAATCGATGTGTAGTAATCTTCTTTCACCAGTCGTTCCGAGACCAGAATCGCGTCTTCAAAGTTGTAGCCGCGCCACGGCATAAATGCCACCAGCACATTCCGTCCAAGCGCGAGTTCCCCGCGATCTGTGCAAGGTCCGTCGGCAATGACCTGGCCTTTCGCGACGCGTTCGCCGACATGAACTATCGGACGCTGATTGATGCAGGTGTTCTGGTTCGAACGCTTGAATTTAATCAGCGTGTAGATGTCTGCGGTCACCTCGCGCGAGATGGTTCCGTCCACGTTGTGATCGGCCTTCACGATGATGCGTTCTGAATCAGTGTAATCAACCACACCGTCGCGGCGCGCAATGACCACCGCGCCAGAGTCCCTCGCAGTCACGTCTTCCATGCCCGTCCCGATGTAAGGCGCTTCCGCGCGGAGCAGGGGCACCGATTGGCGTTGCATGTTCGAACCCATCAAGGCGCGGTTCGCGTCATCGTTCTCGAGAAAAGGAATCAGTGATGCAGCCACTGAGACGAGTTGCTTCGGAGATACGTCCACGTACTCGATCTCTTCACGATGAGCAAGAATGAATTCGCCGGCCTTGCGCGCTGCATTTCGTTCGTTGACGATGTAGCTGTTGTCGTCCAGCGCGATGTTCGCCTGCCCTACTACGTGTTTGTCTTCTTCCCAGGCGGTCAGGTAAAACGGAAAAGGCTCGTAGCTGGCCTTCTCCCCGCCGGCTCCCACGCGCTTGTTAGCCTTATCGACGTCGTCTTGCGCCACGTGATCATTGGGCTTGAACTTCGTATCACCGCCGTTTCTGATGCGCACAAATTCAGTCACCACGCCGTTGACAACTTTCCGGTACGGCGCTTCGATAAAGCCGAACGGGTTGATGCGGGCATAGCAAGCCAACGAAGAAATCAACCCAATGTTCGGACCTTCAGGCGTCTCGATCGGACAGATGCGCCCGTAGTGCGTGGGGTGCACGTCGCGGACTTCGAATCCGGCGCGCTCGCGGCTCAGGCCGCCCGGCCCGAGTGCGGACAACCGCCGCTTGTGAGTAATTTCTGAAAGCGGATTGGTCTGGTCCATGAACTGCGACAACTGTGACGATCCAAAGAACTCACGCACCGCGGCCGTGACCGGCTTGGCGTTGATCAGATCGCGGGGCATAGTCGTCTGCATCTCCTGATGGATCGACATCTTTTCCTTGATCGCGCGTTCCATTCGTTCGAGGCCAATGCGAAACTGATTTTCGAGTAATTCGCCGACCGCCCGAACGCGCCGATTGCCCAGGTGATCGATGTCATCAGCCTGATAAATCGGCCGCTTTTCGTCATCGACCGGATTCCGGCGCATCTTCAGCACGTAAGTCACTACTTCAAAGAAATCGCTTGCCTGAAGCAACGGATCTTCGATCCGATTCATTTCGGGCTTGCCCATCTTGATATTGAATTTCAGCCGGCCAACGCGCGAGAAATCGAACTTGCGCGGATCAAAGAACATCCCTTCGAGCAAGCGATAAGCCGTCTGCACCGTCGGCGGATCGCCGGGGCGCATCTTGCGATAAATTTCCAGCAAGGCATCGACCGGTTTGGTTACCGTGTCCTTTTTCAACGTCTGCGAGATGACAACTCCGACATCGTCGCTTTCAGGAAAAAAGACCGCGAATTCTTTCACTCCGGTTTGAATAATTTCCTGAAGCTTGGCGGGCGTGATCTCGTTATTAGCTTCGACGACGACTTCACCGGTTTCCGTGTTGACGACATCGGAAGCGGCGTAAGCTCCTTCGAATTGCGCCGAGTCCATCTCGACTTCACCGATGTTTGCTTTGCGCAAACCTTCGAGCGAAGTCCGGGAGATCTCTTTCCCCTTGCGGACGATAGGATCCGGACCGCGACCTTTGATTTCAAAATCGACCTTCATGCCGACCAGGTTGGTTTTGCCCGCTTCGGGCACCTGGACCATCAGGCCGCCCTCTTCCACACGCACTTCATCGACGACATAGAAATGGCGAATAATATCTTCATCACTGAAGGATGCGTTCTTGACGGCTTCTTCCAACTGGCCGTCGCTGCCGAACGACTTGCTGTTAAAAGGCGATTGCAGCCAGGCCCCGAGGGCGCGCAGAAAGATCGTAGCCAGGAACTTGCGCTTGCCCACGCGAACGTACAGCAGGTTCTTTTGATCGTATTCGAATTCCACCCACGAGCCACGGTAAGGAATGATCTTGGCGACAAAGAGCTGTCCGCGTTTGAAGAACACGCCGGGCGATCGATGAAGCTGCGAAACGATCACGCGCTCAGTTCCGTTGATGATGAAAGTTCCGTTGTCGGTCATCAGCGGAATCTCACCAAAGAACACTTCTTCTTCTTTGATATCGCGAATCGATTTGACGTTCGTGTCCGGGTCCTTGTCGTAGACCGTGAGGCGAATCTTAACTTTCAGCGGCACGCTATAGCTCATGCCGCGCTCCTGACACTCCTGTTGATCGTGCTTGTGTTTGAGTCCTACCGGCTCCCCGCAGTTCGGGCACAGCTCAGGGCGCACGGAATTGAAAGTGCCGCAGACATGACAGAGGGTTTCGCCCGGACGCAACGGATCGACCTTGATGCTGGCGGCGCAATTCTTGCAGGCCGAGCGCAGAAAACGCAGTCCTTCCAGGTTGCCGCACTTGCACTGCCAGTTGCCGATTTGATACTCGACAAAATCGAGCGTCGCGGTCTCGCGAAAGTCTGAGATGGGAAACACCGACCTGAATACTGATTGCAGACCGGTGCTCTCGCGCTCTTCCGGCAGCAGATCCATCTGCAGGAATCGGTTGTATGATTCGCGCTGGATCTCGATCAAATTCGGAATCGGCACCGCGGTTTTTATTTTGGAAAAATCCTGGCGCACGGGGGCCTGACTTGTTCGTCGACCCAGTCCGGTATTCGTTGCTTCAAGTAAATTTGCAGACATGAGTAATCCTTATGGTGTTTCGCTATTATGCCGCCGGCTTAGACACGTGTGCGGTCAGGGCGCACAAAATCCCTGACCGCTTATTTTTGAAAAGCGATTGCCTTCTTCGAGTTTTTCGGGAGCAACGCCAGCGCTTCAATACTCCCCTAAGTTAACCGCTAAACAGCTAAAAATCAAGCCGACAAAGCAGCTCACACGATACGACAACGCAGGCGCCACTCGAGAAAGCGGCGCCTGACAAACCAATGAAACGCCTATTTGACTTCGACGGTCGCGCCCGCGTCGGCGAGCTTCTGCCTCACGGTCTCTGCCTCTTCCTTGGACACGCCTTCTTTGACGGCCTTGGGAGCGGCTTCAACGAGGTCCTTCGCTTCTTTCAAACCAAGCGCGGTTACTTCGCGAACGACCTTGATGACGTTGATCTTGTTTCCGCCGGCAGCCTGAAGAATGACATCAAACTCGGTCTTTTCTTCAGCCGGAGCCGCGGCTTCGCCGCCTCCCGCAGTTGCCGCCGGGGCAGCCGCCACGGCCGCCGCAGCCGAAACGCCGAAAGTCTCTTCCATCAACTTCACTAGCTGCGAAGCTTCCAACAAGGTCATTTCTTTTATCTGATCGACTATTGCCTGAATATCAGCCATGACTCATCAACTCTCCTGTATCTCAACGCGAACCGAAGTTTGCGATTTATAGCATCAGTCACAGCTGCATCGCCGCGACGTTTGCCTTCATTTGGCCGTCCACTGACTAAAGCGACGACCGCCAAACTTATTCCGAAATCGAATTTCGAAATGCGAAATCTTATGCGCCCTGCGTTTCTTTCTGGGCGCGCACCTGATCCATAACGACAGCCAGGTTGCGGGGGACCGCTTGAATTACAGTCACCAGCCGCTGCGCCTGCACGTTAATCAGGAAGAGCACTTTGGACAGCAGCTCTTCGCGCGAAGGTAGATTGGCGATTGACTCCACTTCTTTGAGTTCGACAACTTTGCCTTCGACCAATCCCACTTTGAAGCTGAAGATGTCGGGATTGGCTTTCGAAAATTTTGAAATTGCCTTCGAAAGCCCGACCGGATCGTTGGCGCTCAGGGCCACTGCCGTTACGTCTTTGAACTGATCGGCCATCGGTTCGAGGGCCGTACCGGCCGCCGCCTTCCGGGCCAGCGTATTCTTTACGACTGAGTACGTAAGGCCGGCTTCACGCAGCTGGCGTCGCAGCTCCTGATCCTTCGCGACCGTCATATTCTTGAAACTTACCAGCATGGCCGCGTTCGCCTGTTTGAATTGTTCAGCGAGCGCATCCAGATCTTTTTGCTTTTGCTGTTTAGTCTTCATGATGTCCTCAATTATTTAGCAAACGCGCTTTCGTCAAGCAGCACACCCGGGCTCATCGTGGACGCAAGATTGACCTTCTTCATGTACTTGCCTTTTGCGGTCGATGGTTTGGCCTTCACCACGGCTTCGATTAAGGCGCGCGCGTTGTCGGCGATTTTGTTTTCCTCAAACGAAACCTTGCCGACCGCTGTGTGGATGACCCCCGTTTTATCGACGCGGTATTCAACTTTGCCAGCTTTGGTTTCCTTGACCGCGGTCTTCACGTCGAAAGTAACGGTTCCGGTTTTCGGGTTGGGCATCAGTCCGCGCGGGCCGAGCACCTTACCCAAACCACCAACCAGGCGCATCATGTCCGGCGTGGCGATGACCGCATCGAAATCGAGCCAGCCACCCTTAATCTTATCAACCATGTCCTGACCGCCCACCAGGTCCGCCCCGGCCTCTTCGGCCTCTTTAAGCTTGTCTCCCTGGGCTATCACCAGCACTGTTTTTGACCTCCCCAGTCCGTGCGGAAGGACGATTGTGCCGCGCACCAGCTGATCAGCCTTGCGCGGGTCCACGCCCAACCAGATGGTCAGTTCAACTGTTTCGTCAAACTTAGCGAAAGCAATTTCTTTCAGGGTCTTGACCGCCTCGTCCAAATTGTACTTGCGGACCGCGTCAATCTTTTCAGCCGCCGCGCGATATTTCTTTCCGTGCTTTTTCATGTACCAGCTCCGAGGTGCAAACGAAATCTTCGATTTGCGAGTTCTAAGTGCGTTTACAATCAGAATCGCCCGACAATTTCTCCCTCTCAAAAACTCCGCTGGGAGTTCAAGTCTCTTACGACGCTCGGCAATAGCCTGAGCTTTGAACAACCAATCGCAACTTATTCGACTGTCAAACCCATCTGGCGCGCGGTTCCTTCGATGGTCCGCATCGCGCTCTCCAGACTGGTCGTGTTCAAGTCCGGCATCTTCGTGCGGGCAATTTCTTCGACCTTCGCGCGTGAAATCTTGCCGACCTTTTCCTTCTTGGGATTGCCTGCGCCCTTTGATATTCCCGCGGCCTTCTTCAACAAATCCGCGGCGGGCGGAGTCTTTGTTTCAAAAGTGAACGAACGATCCGCATAGACCGTGATCACGACCGGAATCTTCATGTCGGGATCCATCTGGGCCGTCTTTGCATTAAAAGCCTTGCAGAATTCCATGATGTTGACGCCGTGCTGGCCCAATGCCGGGCCGATGGGCGGCGCCGGATTCGCTTTGCCCGCCGGCACCTGCAACTTTATATAGCCTGTAATCTTCTTTGCCATTTATTGTTCTTCCGTCAACGTTACCTTCTCAACATCTAAAACTCAGTTCGATTGGCTGACCGCGATTGAAAATCTTAAACAGGACCTGAGAGTTGCCTTCTGGGCATCAACTTCTTCGATTGTCGCGGTGAAACTTTAAACCTCAATACGCACCATATCACCAACCAAATGCGAACCGGCGCGTTCATTCCTCTTCAGTAAATGTAACCTTCTCAACGTCAAGAAAATTTAATTCAACCGGGGTCGAGCGCCCAAAAATCGTCACCGTCACCTTAAGCGTCGACTTATCTTCATTAACTTCTTCGACCTTGCCGGTGAAACTCTGGAAAGGCCCTGATTTGATCCGGACCGTCTCTCCCGCAGCATAAGAAAACTTCGGCTTTGGCTTTTCTTCGGCGGCCGCCTGCTGGTTCAGGATTTGTTCCACTTCATCCTGAGTAAGCGGCGTGGGCGTCTGGCCACCCACAAAGCCCGTCACTTTAGGGGTTGAACGAATCGCGTGGAATACATCGTCCGGGATATGGCCGCGGTCATCACAATCGATTTTGATTAGCACGTAGCCCGGATAAAACATCCGCGAAGACTCGACCCGCTTGCTACCACGCATCTCGACAACAGTCTCGGTGGGCACCAGCACTTCCGTGATGGCGCTTTCCAGATCGGTGCCGGCGACCCGAGCCTTAAGGCTTTCGCAAACCTTTTTCTCGTGTCCTGAATAGGTATGGAGTATGAACCACTGATTCATTGAAATGCTTTCTTATTCAGCCGCCCAGCAAAGTTCTTAGATGTTCAATCAGGTAAGCCCAAATGCGATCAATCGCGAATAAATAAAGAGCAAAAAAGATTACGGCGATCAGAGTAATAATGGTCGTGTTCTTTACCTCGTTTGCGCTCGGCCACGAAACACGCCGCATTTCCGCGCGCGTATCACCAAAGAACTGCGTAGTTCGCTGAACAAATCCAGTCCGCGGACCGGCCAGTCCGCGTTCGCGCCGCACGGCTCTTCCTTCTGCTCCTTCGCCGAACGCGCCCGCGCGCGGACGCGGGGCTCCGATTGGCTTCTGTACAGAAGTATCCTGGGCTGCCGGCGGTTCGGCCATGCCAGGTTCGTCGTCGTCGTCTTCTCTTGTTGCCACTCGTTCTTCTCTGTCAGTTCATGGCAGGGGTACCAGGATTCGAACCCGGACTTTCGGTTTTGGAGACCGACGTGCTAGCCGTTGACACTATACCCCTTCGGCATTGTCGATTTCCGATTTCCAATTGCGGATTGATTGCTCGCCTTGGTCAGGAGTAATCGGCCGAAAATTGGCAATCGCCAAAGCCCTCACTTTGTTTCTTTATGATCCGTGTGCTTACGGCAGCGCCGGCAGAACTTTTTGAACTCCAGACGGTCCGGAGTAGTTTTCTTGTTCTTCGTCGTTACATAATTGCGGCTCTTGCAATCACCGCACTGCAATACAATATTATCGCGTGGCATATCTTATTTCCGATTTCCGATTTCCGATTGCCAATTTTTGATTTATTCGCGGCTTCATGAAATTTTCCAATCGGCAATCAGCAATTGGAAATCGGCAATCAGTTTATTCCACAACATCACTGACCGTACCGGCGCCAACCGTGCGGCCACCTTCACGAATCGCGAAGCGCAGCCCCTTCTCCATGGCTATCGGCGCAATCAATTCAATCTCCATCTGCACGTTGTC
>JBHELZ010000025.1:0-55638 GCA_046262835.1 Pyrinomonadaceae bacterium | reverse complement strand
GTTGAGCCAGGCGCTGAAATTCTTCTTTAGCCAAGGGACCGCGATATTTTCCCATCAACTTTACATTCGCAGTGCCGTTGAAAAAAGCAGACCCATCGTCGCGCAATCGAATCTTAAAAGCGCGCGCCGATTCCGAAGAACCTGGATTCATCTCTAGAGTTATTTCCGTGATCGGCGGGGTTGACTGCGCTCTTACACAAAACGCCGCAAGAAAAATCGCGAGTGCGTAGGAGATAAAGGCTCGAAAACTCATTCAGCAGCAGAAATCGCTGTTCATATTACGCGGTGAACGAAGAACCGCAGCCGCAGCTGCCGGTCGCGTTCGGATTCTTAAAGGTAAAGCCCGAGCCCATCACGTTCGTCACGTAATCGATCTCGACTCCATTCAAGTACTGCGCGCTGAACATATCAACGAACAGCCGCACGCCTTTATCGTCCAGGATAAAATCGCCCTGCCGCGATTCTTCTTCGATATTCAAGCTATATTGAAATCCCGAGCAACCGCCGGGTACCACCCGGACTCGCAGTCCCGCCGATTCCGGCAGGCCTTCTTCGCTCGACATAAACTTTTTAATCTCATTTGCCGCCGGCTCAGTGACACTCAGGTTCACGGATGGAGCGGTTGGGGCGCTGGTCGCCGGGGGGGTTGTAGTTCCTATATTCGCTGACATTTATTAACTCCTGCTGCTAATTTTAATTGCGATCACGGACAATGTTTCCAAAGTCATCTTACTGAGATTTCTTTAAAACAACAAGCTCCGGTTTCATCGCCTCAATCGACACCTGGCGGGCGACTTCTTCGGCCACTTTTCTGAACGCCTGAGCCTGCGGCGACTCCGGGTGGCCAACCACCACCGGCACGCCTTTGTCGCCGCCTTCGCGGACTTCAATACCCATGGGAATCGAACCCAGAAACGGCACCCCGTATTGACTGGCGAGTCTTTCACCGCCGCCTTCACCAAAAATGTTGTAGCGCGTGCCGGTGTCGGGGGCGATGAAATAGCTCATGTTCTCAATGACGCCGAGCACCGGCACCGCCACCGTCTCAAACATTCGCAGCGCGCGACGCACATCGATCAGCGCGACTTCCTGCGGCGTAGTCACGAGCACGGCGCCCTGAACCGGAACAAGTTGCGCGAGACTCAACTGCACATCCCCCGTGCCCGGAGGCATATCGACGACCAGGTAATCCAGATCGCCCCACTTCACATCAGAAAGAAATTGCTTCACTAATCCATGCAGGATCGGCCCGCGCACGATCAGCGGTTTGTCTCCCGGCTGTAGAACCGCCATCGAAATTAGTTTCACGCCGTGCGCTTCCACGGGAATCAATTTGTTGACCTCGACCTCGGGGCGCGCTTGCGCGGCGCCCAGCATGATGGGCACATTTGGTCCGTAGACGTCAGCGTCCATCAATCCGACCTTCGCGCCGTCCAGCGCGAGTGCGACCGCGAGGTTCACCGCCACCGTCGATTTGCCGACACCACCTTTGCCGGAGGAAACGGCAACGATGTTTTTAACTCCGGGCACGGAAACTTTGTCGCCGAGTCCGCGGCCTTTTGGCACTTCTGCGTCCATGGTCACGTTTACTGATCGTACCCCTCCGATAGCCGTCACCAGCTCAAGCGCCGCAGCTTCCATCTCGCTTTTGACCGGACAAGCTGGAGTAGTCAGCACAATCCGAAACGAAACATCCCCATTATCAATTTTCAGATCCTTAATAAACCCAAGGGTGACAATATCTTTGTGAAGATCGGGATCCCTGATCTGGCGCAGCGCATCAAGCACTACATTTTCATTTAACTGAGACATGATCGGATTATGCGAAAGCCCGTTCAATTTGTCGAACGAGTGTATCCGGGGCGCATGCCCCTGACAGCTCCGAGCACGCTGGAAGCCTGCGTACCAATTCAAATATACTCTCGCGCGAAACAAGATGACCGAAAGTAGCGACGAGGAAACGAACGCGCGGGTAGACAGTGGCCCGCCTGGCCATCGACTTCTTCCCCGGCTTCGCCTGATTGCGATCGTTTTTGGCTTTATCCTTCTCTATCTCTTCTACCTCGATAGCCTGTCGACAAATCCCCCTGGTTTCTACGTTGACGAGTCAGCGATCTCTTACAATGCCTACTGCATCGCAAAAACGGGCGCGAATGAATTCGGCACTCGCTTGCCTTTGTTCTTTCCTGTTTATACGGACGGCTGGACCCAGTATGCCAATCCTACGCAGATCTATCTGTTGGCAATTCCCTTCGCAGCTCTAAAGCCCAGCATTCGGGTGGCGCGGATCTTCAGCGCGTCCTGGGTTTTCGCGGCGTGTCTGCTTTTGGGATGCCTGGCGAAACGAATCAGCGGCCGCGAAATAATCGGATTGCTCGTCGCTGTTATAGCGATCTTTACGCCCTGGTTGTTCGACGTCAGTCGTTTAGTGATGGAGACATTTTTCTATCCATTCGCGGTGGTGCTTTTTCTAATTGCGCTTTATACGGCCCAGAAAAAAGAGTCGTGGTCGTGGCCGAGCATAATCGCATTAGCAACCATGCTGATGCTCCTAACCTACAGTTACACGATCGGGAGGCTGCTTGGGCCGTTACTCGCG
The DNA here is from genome assembly GCA_046262835.1 of Pyrinomonadaceae bacterium. GTDB lineage: Bacteria > Acidobacteriota > Blastocatellia > Pyrinomonadales > Pyrinomonadaceae > UBA11740. The sequence continues at coordinate 53,039 of JBHELZ010000025.1, read as the reverse complement.
GGGGGCCTGATTATCTTTGCGACATCGCAAGCACGCATCGTCAGTGTTATCAAGACCTGGGTAGTGTTTGCGGCCACGCTTGCGCCGTTACTCATCTTCAGATCAAAAAATCCCGAAGCACTTACCCAGCGGTTCTATTTGATCTCGTATATCAAGCCTGACTCGCGCTGGCGCGAGATCTTTCCGAAATTCATTCGCCGCTATTTTGAAGACTTAAGTTTGATTAGCCTGTTATTCGATGGTGATGGCAATCCGCGCCATCATCCGAGTGGCTCTCTCGGCAGCTTCCTGATTGGCGCTTTCATTCTGGTTCTAATCGGGCTTGTGGTAATTATCATTCGTCATTGGCGAGAGCCGTGGTGGCGGTTTGTGCTCTTCGGGGCGGCAGCGTCAATTGTGCCGGGGGCGCTCACCGCGGATCAATTTCATTCGCTGCGGCTGGTCGCCTATCCAATCTTTCTCCTGGCTTTAACAATTCCCGCGTTTGCGTGGTTACTCGATGCTGCGTCAAATGAAAATTCAACGACCACATCCGAAGTAAGACCCGAAACGCTGGGACCTGTCCCGCGGCGGATCATTCTAACGATTCTTTTAGCTGGCGTTGCTGCCCAGGCGATTTACTTTCAATCGGTTTTTCGGCGGGACGGCCCGGAACGTGGTTGGGTGTTCGACGCAGCTTACAAAGATGTTTATGACTCAGCAATCGCGCTATCGAACCGGCCGATCTATCTTGCGGACGGCATTCAACCCAGTTATGTTCACGCGCTCTGGTATGCGACCATCGAAAGTCGAAACCGCGATCAGTTCATTCACCTCGATGAAGGCGCGCGCGCTCCAGTCGGAGCAATCGTTATAAGTTCCGAGCCGAGTTGTATAAACTGCATGGTGATTAAGAAGAGCGGTGATTATCTGTTATATCGTACTTTGCCCGACTTCCTGCCGTGATGATCTATCTGGACAACAACGCGACCACGCGAGTCGCCCCTGAAGTTTTTGACGCCATGCGCCCATATCTGACGGACGAATGGGGAAATCCCTCGTCCGCCCATGCGCTGGGCCGCGCCGCACGCCAGGCGATCGAGAACGCGCGCGAGCAGGTGGCCGCGCTTATAGGGGCAACCCAGGCAACGGAAATAGTTTTTACTTCGGGCGGCTCGGAATCGAGCAACTGGGCCATCGGTGGATTTCTTGAGCAGAACCCGACCCGGCGTCACATCATTACTACCACTGTCGAGCATGAGTCCGTGCGCAGTCTCTGCGAGCATCTCACCAACATTGGTTGCGAGGTGACCTGGATAGATGTCGACCGTAACGGCGAACTCGATCCGGATGATCTACGCAAGGCCCTGCGGCCGGACACGGGAATTGTCTCAGTGATGATGGCCAACAATGAAACCGGAGTCCTGTTCCCTGTTCACGAACTGGGCCGAATCGTGCGCGAATCCTCAGACGCGGTCTTTCACGTGGATGGTGTGCAAGCGGTGGGAAAGGTCCCGATCGATTTAAAAGATCTGCCCGTCGATCTCTTTTCCGTCTCGGGTCACAAGCTTCATTCTCCGAAAGGCATTGGCGCCCTCTATATAAGAGGCGGGGTTGAGTTACCGCCGTTCGTAATCGGCGGTGGGCAGGAGCAGGGCCGGCGTTCGGGCACTGAGGCGGTGCCGAATATCGTCGGGCTGGGACGCGCATGCCAACTTGCAACCGAGTTCAAAGGTCAGAGTGAGATTCGCGCGTTGCGCGACCACCTGGAAGATCAAATCCTGGGAGCATTTCCAATTGCTGAACTGAATGGCGCCCCTTCCCGAGAAAAACGGCTGCCGAATACTGCTAATATTTCTTTTTTGGGATGCGATGGCGCAGACGTGATGATGCAACTTGATGCGAAGGGAATTTGCGTGTCGACGGGTTCGGCTTGCCATTCGGGTTCGACGAGCGGCTCCGCGGTCCTCCGCGCGATGAGAGTTCCGGACGCAGTCGCCGGTGGATCGATTCGCTTTTCGCTCGGCCGTTACAACACGATCGACGAGATGGAGCTCACCCTCTCGGTTCTGCGCGGAATCGTCGGCAACCGCGCTTCAGCGGGACTGGCAGTTTGAACCAAAGAAACGGATAGCGCTCGATCGACCTAAGGGCTAAAATATCTTAGGTTTTACGAACTGATACGACTGTTGGATCGTATAACTTTCAGGCATTTTCCAATCGTTAAAGGACAAATATGAGCGCCACAATCAGAGCAGCCACGCCAGATCTTCGCACCGAATTGGTTAATTGGAGAGAGCGGTTGGAGTCATCAGCCAACGAGGCTCGCAATTTCGAATTGCACGGACTGCTGCGTGAAGTGAAAAGCGCGATTGACCGTTTGGCCGCGGCTGACTCCTACGGGGTCTGCCAGGTTTGTCACGAGATGATTGGCCAGGCTGCGATGAATGTAGATCCGCTCGCGCGAACCTGTCTGAGTTGCCTGACCCCGGAACAACTGTCCGAGTTGGATGACGACCTTGGCCGCGCGTGGCTGATTCAGGGCGAGTTTCTGCCGAAACAGAATTTCAAGCTTAACGGCTGGGAAGTTTCTTATCATTACGAGCCGGCGGGTCGATTAAGCGGGGACTATTGTGATTTGGTCAGTACTGACGCCGGCGATCTCTATTTCCTCATTGGCGATGTCTCCGGCAAGGGCGTGGCGGCCTCGCTTTTAATGAGCCGGCTCCACGCGATCTTTCGCAGTTTGATTAGCGCTCAGCTGAGCGTTAGCGACCTGGTCGAAAAGGCGAATCATCTTTTTGCCGACAATACAATGCGACCGTACTACGCAACGCTTGTTTGCGGAAAGGCTTCGCCAGGTGGCCAGGTCGAGATTTGCAACGCGGGTCATTGTCCGCCACTTTTCATGCATGACGGTATCACCACGCCGATAGCCGCGACCGGCTTGCCCGTCGGAATGTTCTGTCAGGAAACTTATGAGAGCGCTCACTTCACTCTCACCAAAGGTGATCGTCTGCTTCTCTACACCGACGGCTTATCGGAAGCGCGGGATCGAACAAATCAGGAGTATGGTAACCGGTTGCAAACATTCCTAAGCGGCTGTGCTCATCTACCCGCGGCCGCAGTTGTCAACCGGCTGGTTGAGGACATGCGCAAGTTCTCTTCCCAATCACCCGTTGCGGACGATCTCACGGTCATGGCGATTGAAATGGTTGCCGGTTAGCGGATCGCGCAGAAGCATGGCACCATAATCCTTCAGGCGAATCCCGAAACATTTGATTGACCGAGTCGTGTGGTAAAATTGGGACGCAAGCTCGCCCCGACAAAGAATTGACTTGCACCCCGGCCGCAGCCGAATGAGCCAACTACCCAACGCCTGTGATCAGAAGGTAAGCGCCCTGCGCACGGATGATTATGTCGCCGTGTCGCGCTTCACTCCGTTGTCGCAGGCGATTGAAGCCATGAAAAAGGACGAGGGTGGGTATGTAATCATCACGGACGATGGACGGGTGGCGGGGATTTTTACTGAGCGCGATATGTTGACTAAAGTATCCGGCCAAAATGTTGACCTGCAATCGCCTATAGAAAAGTGGATGCAAGCGTCGGTGGAAACTCTGTCGCCCGAAGCGACCATCGGCGACGCCGTGCGTCTCATGAATGACCGCAGCTTTCGCAACATACCGCTGGTGGTTGACGGCCAGTTGCGTGGGTCGATTTCGGTCTTTGACATCATCACATATCTCGCGGAATGTTATCCCAAGGCCACTATGAATCTTCCACCGCTGCGGCAGGTCATGGACACGGTTGAGGGAGGGTAAATGATTTTCGACTTGTAATTTGCGATCGTCCCGTGTGAGACAACCCGATCGCAAATTTGAAATCAAAAATCACAATACGGAGTACCAATGAGCGCAGTTTTGGAACCACCCGTCGACAACCTCGACAAAAATCTGGAAGAACTCGACACGGTCACCATCCGTTTCGCCGGCGACTCGGGTGACGGCATGCAGCTGACCGGCACGCAGTTCACGAACACCTCGGCGATCATGGGCAACGACATCTCGACCTTGCCGGATTTTCCAGCAGAGATTCGCGCGCCCGCGGGCAGCTTGCCGGGCGTCAGCGGTTTTCAATTGAACTTTTCCAGTCATGACATTCGCACGCCCGGTGATCAGCCAAACGTGCTGGTAGCGATGAACCCCGCCGCGCTGAAAGTTAATCTTCCGGATCTGGAAGAGGGCGGAACGCTAATCATCAATACCGACGAGTTCACCAGAGACAATCTCGAGCACGCCGCCTATAAGACGAACCCTCTTGAAGACGGGTCGCTGGCCGGTTATCGTGTGCACCAACTTCCCATCTCTACCCTGAACCGGAACGCCCTGAAAGGAAATGTGCAGCTTTCCCGCAAGGAGATCGACCGCAGCAAGAACTTTTTTGCGCTCGGGGTATTGTATTGGTTGTATGACCGGCCCCTCGATTCCACTCTGAGTTGGATCAACGCAAAGTTCAAAAAGAACGCCGAACTGGTGAAGGCCAACGAAGTTGCGCTGAAGACGGGCTACAACTTCGCTGAAACGACCGAAGTCTTCACCACCCATTACACCGTCAAGAAGGCAGTCATCACTCCTGGTCGTTATCGCAAGATCACAGGTAACGAAGCAACTGCTATTGGATTTGTGACGGCGGCGCAATTGGCCGGCCGGATTTTGTTTTATGGATCATATCCAATCACACCCGCGTCAGACATCCTGCATGAATTGGCTCGACACAAGAACTTCGGTGTCAAAACCTTTCAGGCGGAAGACGAAATCGCCGCCGTGTGTGCGGCAATCGGCGCGAGCTTTACCGGACACGTTGGCTTGACCGGAACCTCCGGGCCCGGGGTCGCTTTAAAGCAGGAAGCAATCGGCCTCGCGGTGATGACCGAATTGCCCCTGGTAATTGTCAATGTGCAGCGCGGTGGGCCATCCACGGGTTTGCCGACCAAAACCGAGCAAGCGGACTTGTTTCAAGCTGTCTGGGGACGCAACGGCGAATGCCCCGCGATCGTCATCGCACCCGCTACGCCCGCCGATTGCTTCGACATGGCAATCGAAGCGGTGCGGCTCGCATTCAAATACATGGTGCCGGTTTTCTACCTGTCGGATGGTTATCTCGCGAACGGGGCCGAGCCGTGGGCGGTGCCGGCGATCGACAAACTGCCGCGCATTGAAGTGAAATTCGCGACCGATCCAACTAATTTCATGCCCTACTCGCGCGACGAAGTCACGCTGGCGCGTCCCTTCGCGTTGCCCGGCACGCCAGGCCTTGAGCATCGCATCGGCGGCATTGAAAAGCAGCACATTACCGGCAATGTAAATTACGATCCGGAAAACCATCACCTGATGGTTAAGCTGCGTCAGGAGAAAGTCGATCGCGCCGCGGGGGATATTCCTCCGGTCGAAGTTTTTGGCAATGCATCAGGGAAAGTCCTGGTGCTCGGCTGGGGATCAACCTATGGCTCGATCACTTCGGCGGTCGAACGAATGCACAATGAAGGCAAGTCGGTTTCGAGTGCTCATCTTCGCCACCTGAATCCTTTCCCGAAAAATCTGGGTGAAGTGCTGAACAACTTCGAAACAGTGATTATCCCCGAGATGAATTTGGGCCAACTGTGCACTATGATTAGGGCAAAGTATTTGATCGACGCGGTGCCTTTTTCAAAGGTCAAAGGCCGTCCATTTCAGATTCGGGAGATCGTCAGGAAAGTTGAGGAGTATCTGTGAGCGCGACACTTATCCAAGGCGCTGTTCGCGCTTTTTCCGCCGAGCGGCTTAATTCATATGTGGGCGAGAAACTATCTCGAGTTAATAAACGCCGTGAAGCGTGGCAGAGAACAGAGTGTTTTTTGAGGAGCAATAATGAGCACACAAGCTAACGGTTCCAATGGCAACGGGCATCATGTCGACGCATCCGTCTCAGCAGAGAGCGAAGGCGGCGCGTCTCTTTTTAACGTGGCGCCGCCGCCGGGCGAATTGACGAAAAAAGATTTCGTTTCGAATCAGGAAGTGCGTTGGTGTCCCGGCTGCGGCGACTACGCCATTCTGAATAACGTGCAAAAGGTCATGCCGGAACTGGGCATTGCCCGCGAGAAGATGGTGTTTGTATCGGGCATTGGGTGCTCATCGCGCTTTCCCTATTACATGAACACGTACGGCTTTCATTCAATTCACGGGCGCGCGCCGGCAATCGCTACCGGTATCAAGGCCGCTAACCCGGAACTCAGCGTCTGGGTGATCACCGGGGACGGGGATGCGCTGTCGATCGGTGGCAATCATTTCATGCACGTGCTGCGGCGCAATCTCGATATCAATTACATTCTCTTCAATAATCGCATCTACGGCCTGACTAAGGGCCAGTACAGCCCGACTTCAGTATTCGGTCAGCGAACGAAGTCGACGCCGATGGGCGTGATCGACTATCCGGTCAACCCGCTTTCGCTGGCAATCGCCAGCGAAGCTACCTTCGTCGCGCGATCGATCGACATCGACGTGAAGCACCTGGGCACAATGGTTGAAGCCGCGGCTAAACATAAGGGTGTTTCGTTCCTTGAGGTCTATCAAAACTGCAACATTTTCAACGATCACGCCTTCGACTATTTTGCCGAGCGCAGTGTGAGATCAGACAAAGTTCTTTATCTCGAGCACGGCAAACCCATGATTTTCGGCAAGGATCGCAACCGCGGGATTCGCATGAACGGCGCGCACCCGGAAGTGGTCACCATCGGCGAGAATGGAATTACTGAAGCTGATCTTCTGGTCCATGATATCAACCTGGAAGATCCTTCGGTGGCTTTCATGCTCGCGCGCATGGAGCAGCCGGAGTTTCCGCAACCGGTAGGAGTTTTCCGCGCAGTCCAACGGCCCAGCTATGATCAGATGTTGGTCGATCAGATTGATACCGCTATTGCCAAATCGGGACCGGGCAGCCTGGAAAAACTGATTTACAGCGGCGATATGTGGACCGTGGAATAGAATTGTTTTGAGTTTTGCCGTTAAGGCGGCAGTTTCCGCGATACGGCCTGAAAGCGGCACTCGGAAACAGAAATCGAAAATGATCTGTCCATCCTGCGGTTACGACAACATTGAAGGCGCCGACCGTTGTGAAGAGTGCCTTACCTCGCTTTTCAATCTGGACGAATCACAAGGGGGTAAGCGCGAACTTTCACGTTCGGTAATGGAAGATGATTTAAGCCACCTCGACCGCGAGTTTCTCGCGGTTGCTCCCGACTCACCAGCCACTGAAGTGATTAATCAGATGAAGGAAGCGCGGCTCGGTTGTGCTTTAGTGCTGGACCATGAAAAGCTCGTGGGTATCTTTACCGAACGCGATGTGCTCAGGAAATTGACGGGAAAAACCGCGCACCCGCCGACCGTCGCAGTCAAAGAATTGATGAGCCCAAACCCCGAGGTTCTGCGAGAGACTGATTCAGTCGCAACTGCCCTGAACAAAATGTCGATAGGCCGCTATAGGCACATCCCAATACAGAAGCCTGACGGAACCTATTGCGTAACATCCATCAAACACGTTCTGAAATACATCGCGAAAGCCGCCTGGTAGCCGATCTGCGTTGTCTAGTGATCAGAGGATCCCGGGATGACGAAGCACATCCTCTCATTTTACGATGCCGTAGCGACCCAATTCTTTGTGCGGTGACTTGTTCATCGCTTCTTCCGGTGCCGGGAACGTTCAAGAGATACGTCTGCGGATCGAAAAGTGGCCGCAAGTCAGCGGACGTCAAAAAATTGGTCACCCAAAAGGATGATTCTCGCCCTTCTGAGCACTAATTCACCCGAAAGTATGACTACAAACTCGTGGCATCCGGCTTATCTTCAGCCCGAAATTTGAAATCAACAGGAGAATAAGACGATGAAAAAGACGGTTCTGATTTTCGGCCTCATTTCGGGCGGCATAATGGCTGTAATGATGTTCGCCACTCTCCCTTTCACGGATTCGGCCTGGCTGCAAGCGCATAGCATGGTCATGGGCTATACGACCATGGTCTTATCGTTCATGCTGGTGTTCTTCGGTATCCTCTCTTATCGCGAGAGCGTCAACGACGGGACGATCACGTTCGGGCGCGCCTTTGCGGTCGGGATTCTTATTACGCTCATCTCATCCATTTTTTACGTACTCACGTGGGAGATTATGTATTTCGGCGTTCCCAGCTTTGGTCAAAAGTTCATGACCATGTGTGTCGCGCACATAAAAAACTCAGGGGCCAGCCCGGAAGTGATCCAGGCACAGCTCAATCAGTTGAAGTATTTAGACAACCCGCTCATCAATGCGGCCCTGACCTTTACTGAGCCGTTCCCGGTCGGATTGGTAATCACCCTGATCTCAGCTCTGATTCTCAGGAAGAAAAACGAACCACATCGCGGCGCGAATCCCGCGACGGTTGAGGCCTGACAGACAACTCAAAAGTAACCGCCGGGGGTGCACCGGCCGCTCGACAGGTACTATTACTGTTCGCTACGCACAGATGATTCAGCAAGCATCGCCAAGCATGTCATAAACCTGCTTCCAACGTCCGGCAACTTTTTTGAAAATCAAAAGGGCGTAGCCATCAAAGCCGCCCTGATTCGTAAATACTTCTCCAACGCCGTCGCCATCCACGTCAAGTTGATCGATGAAATCAATACTGCTGAGAAATCCTTCGGGTGGCGGCTGATAGGCCTGAAACTTCACGAAATCGGCGCGCATCGCAGCTCCCTCAGGCACCGCGATCAAAAACAGATCGCGCTCGAATTTGTTTCTGCCTGTGAGTGTGAAGCTGCCGATCATTTCGTATTTGCCATCGCCATTAAGATCGGTCGCCGTAAGATTCGTAACCTTGATCGCCGGCATCAAAGTCGCCGGCGTGCGATGTTGCTGATAAATGCTCTTCATTAGAGTCAGCACCGCTGCGCGTTCGGCGTCCGTGGGAGGCCGGCGCGACACCGAATGTTTGCCTAACGTTTGCGAATTCGTAGCCAGGGCCATCACTTTGCCGCCCAGGCGCGCTGACGTTGACAGCATTGCTTGAGCGTGAATATTGTTGCATCCCTCGCTCCACTTACTTACGGTGGCCGTACCGGCATCTCCGCCGCCAAAAATCAGCCGATACACAGTTCCCTTCTTGAAATAATCCTCACCAAAGGTTTTCTGTTTGTCCTTCTGCTCGTCGTTGTAAGGCGAGAGCAAGCGTTTGCCCTCAAGGATGGCGACCGCATCCATCGAACCTTCCCCGGATTCCGATGATACGGCAAAGATGACAGTCCGCTTGCCTGTTTGCGCGGAAGAATTGCATTCAACTAACCAGGAAAACACGAGCACGAACAAACCAACTAGCATCAACGAAAACCCGCGGCGAGAATTTTTCAACCGAACAACTCGATTCATCTGCTTTTCCCCTACTGGCGCAGTAAAGGCGCCCCGTGTGAGCACACGAGCGAGTCCCGTTGCCCATCAAACTGCACCAGTACTGCTTTCCTATTCATCTAATCTGAAGACATCGCGATATCATACTGCAATCGGGCGTCACGTCTGCAAGCGACAGCGTGGCGGATCGAACTGCCTGGCATCGCCACTACCGGCGGTTCCAGCCTCGGGTCTAACAAAGCTCCGGCGAAACGCCGACGCTTGCGCTCCAGTCTAATTAACGGCTGCTCACTTCGGCCCTGCTCCTCTTCTTACAGCGCAAGTTGGCAAGGTTCGTTGCCGCAACTATACTCAATCCGATCGCGCGCACATTCAAATTGCGAATCGATACTCCACCAGACAAAAACAATTGCAACGCGCTGAGCGGAAAGAATTTTCGCTTTGCGATTGTTGCCAGTTGCTGGAACGATTCGCTGGTCGGACGGCTCGTTGAAGGTGCCTTGCAGGCACTGAAAAAAGCAGCTGTTGACGATGACGCAATCGAAATTTATCGCGTGCCGGGCGCTTTTGAGATTCCGTTGTGCGCATTGAAAGCCGCGGAATCTGAAAAGTTCGACGCGGTCATTTGCCTCGGTGTCATCATTCGTGGTGAGACCCCGCACTTTGATTTCATCGCCACAGCCACTGCGAATGGCATTACAGATGCGGGTCTTAAGACCGGCGTTCCCTTGCTGTTCGGAGTGATTACCGCTGACAATATCGACCAGGCAACCGCGCGAGCGGGCGTCAAACAGGACAACAAGGGATATGAAGCTGCGGCGGCCGCACTGGAAGTTGTGAATTTGTATCAGAAGTCTTTCGAGCGATAATGACGAATGTATCGTACGTTGAACCTCGTACGTTGTGCCCAGTTTTCTTTTTCAAAGCTCTAAGTTCACAGTACAAAGGTCCGGTTTCAGGAATCTATGGGTTCTCGTCGTAAGGCGCGCGAATGCGCCTTGCAAATGCTCTTTGCGGCTGATGTTGCGGGGACGCGCGGTGATCAACTCGCGCGCACCTTCTGGTCTGAATTGTCCGATGGCGAACTTGAGCCGGGCGCGCAGGAGTTCGCCACCAAGCTGGCCATGGGAGCCCTAGCACATCGCGACGAAGTGGACGAGCGAATCAAATCGCGCGCCGAGCATTGGCGCATTTCCCGCATGGCGCTGGTCGATCGGAACTTGCTCCGCCTTGCCGTCTATGAATTTCTTCATGAATCCACCCCGCGCACTGTTACGATAAATGAAGCCCTGGAAATTGCCCGTCGCTTTTCCACCTGGGAAGCAACCCAATTCATCAATGGCATTCTTGATGCGATTAAACGGGATCTCGACCAGGAGTCGCCTGAGCCGGAATCAATAGCCAGAGCCTTTTCCGAGGACGACACCGAATCCTGATAATCGAAGCACACCGTTTTGTTTTTGCGCTAAACTGCCAGGGCGATGACCGACGAGCAGCGACTGTTTTTGACCGACGCCGAGGAGATTGTCGAGAGGCTGTATACGGATCTCGAACAACTGCGCATGGCTCGCTCAGAAGGCCGCCGGCGGCGCGAACTGGCCGCCCAAATTTTTCGCCGCGTTCACACATTGAAAGGTTCGGCAGCGTCGCTGTCCTTCAGGTCTATCAGCGGAATCGCTCATAAATTCGAAGCAGTCCTTGACGGAATGCGGCTGGGACGACTCGAGCTGACAAACGACATGCTCGACACGTTCGAAGGGGCAGTCGCGGCGATCGAGCGAACGCTTCGAGCCACAGCTAGCGACAAATCAGATCCCAATCTCGACGCGATAGTTCAAAGTCTGGCCGCCTACGCACAAGCCAACACCTCGAATGTCTTTGCCGGTAGTTTGCGCACTGCTTTGCCGGCCGACATTGCCGGCTCGCTAAGTGAATACGATCTGCACCACGCGCACGAAGCAATTCGCGAGGGCGCAAAACTGTTTATTGTCTCCGCGGGATTTGCGATTGACAGTTTCGATCGAAACTTTCGCGAGCTTACAAAACTTCTGGGCGAAGGTGGTGAAACGATCGCGACCATTCCCGGCCAGCCGTCCGGTGAGGACCAAATCACTTTTCAAATACTGTACGCCGCTGAATACATCTCAGTTGAACTCATACGCCGCGCGTCATCGCTCGGTAACATCAACCATCATGAAATTAAGATTGAGGGGGAATTCGGCGGGACAAAGTCGTGCTCGGAGACGCCTTACCCACTCACGCGGGCCACTGACCGGGGAGGCGCGGCGGCCGTCAGCATTCAATTGGCCCAGCTCGACGATTTGATCTTCAGTGCCGGCGAGCTGGCGCGCCAGGCTGCCAATGCGCTCGCGAGTGTTAGTGGCCCGGCGCCGGCCAGGGTCGTTGAGTCAACCACGAGAGATTTGCGCATGAGGTTCGTCGCTTTTGAAGAGCGGCTGATCAAGTTGCGACTGGTCCCTGCCGGCGAGGTGCTTCAGCGCGCTGCCGCCCGCGGCGGCAGAATCGCGGTCCGGGAACTGGGCAAGGAGGTGAAATTCGAGATCAAGGGGGCTGATGTGGGCATCGAAAAGTCGCTCGCCGACGTGATTGCCGATCCACTGTTGCACCTGGTGCGCAATGCGATCACCCATGGCATCGAAACCCCGGATGAGCGGCGAGCGGCGGAAAAGAATCCGACGGGACTTGTCACGCTCGAAGCCGCCAACTATTCTGGTCGCCTGCAAGTTACGGTCACCGACGATGGCCGCGGCATCGAACTCGATCGTGTGTTGGCCGCAGCGGCGCAGCAGGGGATTTCCAGCACCGAGCTGTCAGAGGACCAGTGCCTGCGCTTGATTTTCAGGCCGGGATTTTCCACCTCGCGCGAACTGTCGGACATGTCAGGACGCGGCATAGGTTTGGACGTGGTGGATCGCGCCATGGACGTCGCGGGAGGCGAAGTCCGCGTTGCTACTGAGAAGGGTGCGGGAACGATCGTGGCGATGATCGTGCCCGCCGCGCTGTCCCTGGCGAAATGTGTAATTGTGAGGTGCGGCGAACAACTTTACGCGATCGATGCGGCCAGCGTTTCCGACAGCAGTGTTGCGAGTGGATCGCGATCGGGGGACGATGCGTATGACCCTGGCGACCTACCGCTTGTAAATCTGACTTCTATAGTTGGCCTATCAAGAGATCAGGCGAGGGATCATAAGAGCGAGGGCAACGCGTTTGTGATCTGGCGCCGGCCGCCATCCCTGAAGAACGTAGGCAATGGCATTCCAGGTTATCGCATTGCCGTAGATGAGATCGTGGCCACGCAGGAGATCCTCATTCGCGGTTTGGGCCGGCACGCTTACCGTTGGGTTGGGATTTGTGGCGCGGCAGAGATGTTTGATGGTCCGGTGGCTTTGGTGCTGGATTTGCCGGAACTTATTAAGAGAGGTTTGGAGACTACGACTGTATGAGATCGCACAATTTGATTAGACTCGACTCGTTCAGTCTGGCGCTGTGTATGATTGTTGCCACGACCACCGCTGTTTCGCAAACTCGCGAATATCCCGCAAAGATCCGCGGCTATAAAGTCGAACGCACGGTGATCGAGCTCAAGCAGCCGGACGGCCGGAACACCAAGAATACACGGCTGCCGGACAGCGGCGCCGTCAGCGATGCAAATCCAGATCAGTTGATCAGCTTTGGAAAGCCCGCCTTCGCGCGCGTAACGCCGCTCGGAATCACGTTTGACGTGCCGGTCGTTGTGGCGCCGGTAAACCAAAACGGCAAAGTTGATTTTCTCGTTTTCGAGGACATTGAAATCAACGGTCACGCTGTGGACATCTCTGAATACAACCATTCGTTCACTCTGCCGAATAGTGAGCCCCTGACCCTGGAGAGCCCGCTGCGAATTTATATCTATTTGCCTGGCGCATTGCTGGCCGCTATTGGCGAATGGGCAGACTCGCAAGCCACCTGGCCGGTCACGGGACGCGTTTACGTATTTGGCAAATTCAAGAAGAGCCTGTTCAGTTTCAAAAGGTGCGTGCCGGTCGAATTGGATTTGACGATGCGAAATCCTTTAAAGGAGAAGTGATTATAGGAGCGGCGTCTGCGGCCATTGTCGCGCAAATGATCGCGAACGCTGTTAAAGCCAGCGGTACCGTGGTCAGGGTTGAACCAGAGCAATTCGCGAGCATTTTAGCCAAAGTCGAGAGCCCGCTCGTGATCTATACGCAGGGCGGAGTAATCTCCACAAACCATCAGTATCTAATCAGTTACAAAGGCTTTGCTTTCTACACCAAGGCTGGCGAGCAGATCCAACTGCCCAAAAACGCGGAAGTAGTCATCGCCAAGAAGATTTGGATTCCGGGATGAGGACTCTTTCTGAAGAGGCAGATGATCTGTCACCCCCGCGTATATTTGCAAAGTATCGGTAGTCCGCGGCGCTTAGGCCCAATCAACTTTCGGATGCATTGTGTGCCAGGTCGTCGCTTTCTCGAAGGCCAGTGCCACCCGCAGCGGTGATCCCTCGTCATATAAGCCGCCGGTAAACATAATTGACTGGGGCAGATGTTGCAGCGGGCCGTTATTCGCTCCAGGGATGTCCAGAAACCCGCACGGCAGGCACACCGCGGGGTGGCCGGTCAGGTTGGTAATGATCAGGCTGGCGCTGCCGGGGGCGGGCGAAACAAATACATCCCATTGCGACATCAGCTTGTCCATCTCGCGCATCAGTAACACGCGCGCGCGTTGGGCGCGCAAGTATTCAACCGCCGGAATAAATCGCGAGGTGCGGAAACTGTTGGGCCAATCTGCCGGGTCCTGCCCCGAGAGTTGATTGACGCGCCCATCGCGCGTGATGTCGTCGAAAGCGGTCGCCGCTTCCGCCGTCAGGATGTAGCGGATGTTATTGGAAGGAAACTTGGGCAATTCAATCGGCGTCATCTTCACGCCTGCTTTTTCAAGCGCTGCGAGTGCTTCCTTGTACATTGCATTCCGCTGATCTGTCAGACGGCGCTGCTGTTCGTTTGCGTTGGGCGGCGGTGTCGTTTCGAACTCAGCTTTCAAATATCCGACTCGCAGACTGCTTAAAGGCATTTCGGGCGACCAGTTAAAAGGGGCATCGCCAACAGTAACGTCGCGTCCATCGGGTCCATAGATGGCGTCCAGCGCCGCCGCGCAATCTTCCACACCTCGGCAAATAGGGCCAATCTTGTCCATGGTCCAACTCAAGCCCATTGCGCCAAAGCGGCTGGCGCGGCCGTAGGTGGGGCGCAACCCGGTCACGCCGCAGCGCGAAGAAGGCGAAACAATCGAACCCAGTGTTTCAGTTCCGATTGAGAAACCAACCAGACCAGCGGACGTCGCCGAGGCCGGACCGGCGGAGGAGCCGCTTGACCCGAAACGATCTTCATCAGGCACCCATGGATTACGCGTCACTCCGCCAAACCACTTCGCGCCCTGGGCCAATGCGCCCATCGACAGTTTAGCTACGAGCACTGCCCCCGCGTCGCGCAGACGCTCAACCACCGTGGCATCGTAGTCAATGAGTTGATCGCGGTAAGGCTCTGCTCCCCAGGTTGTTTTGATTCCCTTAGTCGCAAGCAAGTCCTTCGCGCCCCAGGGTATCCCGTGCAGCACCCCGCGATATTTTCCGTGCTTCAAGTCGTCATCAGCAGCCTGCGCCTGTTTCATCGCAAGTTCTTCCGTAAGAGTCACGACGCACAAGAGTTTCGGGCCGTACTTTTTCAACCGGGACAAATACATCCTGGTGAGTTCAACCGATGAAATTTTCTTTGTCCGGATCAATTGAGCAAGCTGGGGCACGGTCGCGAAAGCAAGATCGTCAACCGACTTGAACTGCGCCGGTTCATTCTTGCCAAATTTGAATTTCACTTTGGCCCGGGCGCGCTTAATATGAAATCCGGGCAGCGCCGGATGAAAGACAACGGCCGGCTCCGTATCAAGCGGCACATCGATCTTGCGCACGACCTCGTAACTGTCGAGGTTGCCGTTCACTCCCCGCAGGGCCATCGTCTCTTGCGCGTCATTCAGCTCGATACCGATCACCTGCTCGGCGTTGTGCATCATCTCTTTAGTGATGCGCAGCGGGGACGGCGATGGGCGCGGCGACGGCGAAACTGCGGGAGTGGGGGTTTGGGCCAATGCCGTAAAGGGCGAGTTGGAAACGGCGAGGCCGGCAGCCCCGGCGGCCGGGAGCAACTTCACAAAGTTGCGCCGATCGATTGACGTGCGTTTTGATTTCTTCATTGCGTCCTCAAAGTTTTCTGCGCCGTCGCGTGCAGACGGAATATATGTACAATTACGTGGTTAGAGCGTTCGGGACACAGGGGTCACCCGCCTCAAAATTAGCTCACTGACTCGCTACACCATACTTCATCTTCACGACCTTGGCTTTACCCGTGCGATACACAGTCACGATGTAGAGATTGTCGTATTCGCTCTCCGGAATTATCGGATATTGCGGGCCGCCCAGGCCGGCGATGATTTCCGGCACCGTATTGTTGTGCCCGGCGATGAAAATCGTTTGGCCTGAGTGCTGTGCCCGAATTTGAGCGAGCAGAACCGCGGTACTCTTAGAATTTACGATCGTGGCGGGCACTCCCGTTTTGTCAACCAACGGCTTCACCGTTTCCTGCGTTCGTTTGTATTGCGTCGCGTAGATCGCATTGATGCCCGCGTCGCTAAACAACCGCGCAATCTCCTGCGCACGCGCCTGGCCGGCGTCACTCAAATCGACATCGGGATTGTTCGGATCGATGATTTTCTCGGCGTGTCTCACTAGTATGACAGTTGTAATTGGACGCCGAAATGTACTGAAGTAACCGAAGACAACCACCGCACCAAGCACAGCGAATAGCATTGAGAAGACGAGTGCGGCTTTAAGCCTGGACCGTGGTTCAGGGGTTTCGCTGGTCATCTATGACTTCGATTCCTGTTATTCAGCAAGGCGTGGCCGCATACAATAACACTGAGCGGCCTTTTATTCGAGTGTCAGAAGCCGCGTGTAGTGGGCCGGCTCGTTTGATCGTCTAACTCCTGCGTTTCAAGCGGCCGCTCTCTGACGCTCGGCCTTCAGACACGCGGATGCAAACGGCAAAAGAAGGTGCTAACCTATAAATCACACGAACGATGCAGTCATAATCGATTTAGCCCGCACTCTTTCAACGCGGATGGTGAATCGCCCTTTGGCCCAGCAAATTACAACGGACCTTTCTGAGATTATCGCCGAAAATTTTGGCGCCAATGCGACCTATGTCGAGACTTTGCTCGCCCGGTGGCAGAGTAACCCCTCGCTGGTCGACGAATCATGGCGCGCATACTTCGAAGAATTGACCGGAGCAAACGGCGACGGGGGGGGGCCCGCCAAAGCGCCGACCTCAGCCGTTCAACACGCGGATGCAGAGGGCCCTGCCGCAAAGAGAGAAGCGCCCGGATCACCTGAGGCCGCAGCTCGGCCCGACAGTCAAAGTGAGTCCGTTCCAATCCGCGGCGCGGCGCTGAAAATCGTTGAGAACATGGAGGCCAGTCTCGGCGTTCCGACCGCGACGTCGCAACGGCGAATCCCGGTAAAGCTGCTTGACGAGAACCGGCGCCTCATTAATCGCCATCTGGAAAAACGCGGTCGTCACAAGGCCTCTTACACTCATCTGATCGCCTACGCGATGCTGCGGGCGCTGGAACAATTTCCGCGGATGAATGACGGTTTCGAACTCACAAGTGGCCAGCCCGCGCGGGTGAAACGCGAATCAGTTAATCTTGGGATTGCGATCGATCTGGAAAAGAAAGATGGCACGCGTGCGCTCCTGGTGCCGAACATCAAGCACGCAAACACCCTCAGCTTTTCTGACTTCCTCGACGCATATGATGACGTCGTATCGCGCGCGCGTTCAGGCAGGCTACAAATTTCTGATTTTCAGGGCACGACTCTTTCGCTTACAAATCCCGGGACAATCGGCACCGTTGCCTCGACGCCGCGCTTGATGAGCGGCCAGTCAGTGATCATTGCCACCGGCGCCATCGAATATCCGGCGGAGTATCAATCGATCGCGCCGGCGATTCTGCCACAGCTTGGCATCAGCAAAGGCCTGACCATCAGCAGCACCTACGATCATCGAATCATTCAGGGAGCCGAGTCCGGCGCATTTTTGGCGCAGGTGCACGAACTGCTGCTCGGCAAAGATAAATTCTACGATCAGATTTTTACCGATCTGGAAATTCCGCACGCGCCGTTGCGTTGGGACGTTGACCGAAATCCGCTCTTTCTCGGCGCCGACAAAACGCACGAGCAGTCCATCCGGCAAGCGCGCGTGATGGAATTAATCAACGCCTACCGTGTGCGCGGTCACTTGATCGCTGACATCGACCCCCTGCACGCCCTGCCTTTGCTTTATCATCCCGAGCTGGACATCGAAACGTATGGCCTGACAATTTGGGATCTCGATCGCTCGTTCATCACCGGCGGATTGGCTGGAACCGAAACCGCGACCCTGCGCGAGATTCTCGACATTCTGCAGCGCGCGTATTGCGGTAAAGTGGGCACGGAATACCGGCACATTCAAAGCAAAGAAGAAAAGCTTTGGCTGCGGGAACAGATTCGGCGTCAGTTCGTCGATCCGGAACCGATTGACCCCGAAATCAAAAAACGCATTCTCTGGAAATTGATCTCCGCCGAACAATTCGAACGATTTCTTAACACGAAATATCTCGGTCAGAAGCGATTTTCAATCGAGGGTTGCGAGGCGATCATCCCTCTGCTCGATCAGTTGATCGAACGTGCGGGCGAACTCGGCATTGAAGACATTACGCTGGGGATGGCGCACCGCGGGCGGCTGAACGTGCTCGCAAATGTCATCGGCCATTTCTGCGAGCGCATCTTCACTTCGTTTGAAGGCTCGGTACATCCAGCTTTTCCCGCGGACGAGGGGGATGTGAAATATCATCAGGGCGCGAAGGGGGAACGGGAAAGGGCGGGCGGCAAAAAAGTGCGGCTTACATTGTCGCCAAACCCAAGCCACCTGGAAGCAGTCGACCCCGTCGTGGAAGGGATGACGCGCGCAACCCAGGACGAAGCCATGGATGAAAGAGGTTCGTCGCGCGACGACGTAATGAAGGCCGCACTGCCGTTGTTACTGCATGGCGATGCCGCCTTTGCCGGACAGGGGATCGTGATGGAGACGCTGCAGCTGGCGCAGCTTCGCGGCTATCGCACGGGCGGCACCATTCACATCATCATTAATAATCAGATCGGATTTACGACTTCGCCTGAGGCGGGACGGTCTTCGATTTACTCGACCGACGTCGCCCGCATGACCCAGTCGCCGATCTTTCATATCAATGGCGATGACCCGGAAGCAGCATTTCGGACGATGCTGATCGCGCTGGATTACCGCCAGCAGTTCAGAAAAGATGTCGTATTGGACGTGGTCGGTTTTCGCCGCCTTGGTCATAACGAAACTGACGAGCCGAGCTACACGCAGCCGCTAATGTACAACCGGGTCAAGGCGCATCCCGGCGTCACCACGATCTATGCAAAGCAGTTGATAAGAGAAAGCGTCATCGATGAAGGCGGCCTGAAGGAACTGATTGAAGAACGCATTCGTCGTTACGAAGACGCGCAATCACGCGCGAAGGAAGTCGCGGCAAAACAAAAATCCATCGCAATCGCCGAACCCGTGATAACCGAATTGGACGGGTCACAAGTGGTCGAGACCGCTATCACCGCCGATGTGATTAAGTGGCTTGCGCATCAGATATCGGTCGTGCCCGAAGGTTTTCATTTGAATCCGAAAATGGTGAGTCAGTTGGCGCGCCGCGCAAAGATGGGTGAAGGGGCGCTGCCGATGGACTGGGCGTTCGCTGAGGCGATTGCTTTTGGGTCACTGGCGCTTGAAGGAACCCGAGTTCGCTTGAGTGGCCAGGATTCGGGCCGCGGCACTTTTAGTCAGCGACACGCCGTCCTTTATGACATTCAGTCAGGACAGGCGTGGTCGCCCCTCGCCGAATTGCGTTCCGGGGAAAATCCCCGCGGCCGTTTTGAAGTATTCGACAGTTCCCTTTCCGAAGCGGGGGTACTAGGTTTTGAATACGGATACTCGGTCGTTGGCCGCGATGCGCTGGTGATGTGGGAAGCGCAGTTCGGGGATTTCAATAACGTCGCCCAATCGATCATCGATCAATATGTCACGGCGAGCGAAGACAAGTGGAAGCAAACTTCACGATTGACGATGTTGCTGCCGCACGGCTATGAAGGTCAGGGTCCCGAACATTCCAGCGCGCGTCTCGAACGATTTTTGCAACTCTGCGCGGCCAATAATCTTTGTGTCTGCTATCCGACCACGCCGGCCCAGTATTTTCATTTGTTGCGTCGTCAGATTCGTGAAGGCTTCGAACGACCGCTGGTCGTGATGACGCCAAAGAGTCTGCTGCGATTGCCCGCGGCGGCTTCCGCGATTGACGATCTCGCCGGCGGCGGCTTTCAACCCTTGATTGATGATGCGGAAATTGATGACCCGGCCGCCGTTGAGCGGATTGCTTTATGCAGCGGAAAGGTCTTCTATGATTTGAACGACACACGCGAGAAAGGCGGAAACGGGACTGCAAAAGAAAACGCCGGTGCTGCAGGAAATCGCGTCGCCATTATTCGTATTGAGCAGTTTTATCCATTTCCTTTGGCCGCTATCAAGGCTTTAATTGCCAGATACTCAAAGGCGAAGGAACTCGTCTGGTGCCAGGAAGAGCCGAAGAACATGGGCGGGTGGAGCTTCATGGAATCGCGGCTTGAAAATCTCTTACCGCATTGCGATCGCCCGCGCTATGTAGGCCGAACCGCATCACCAAGTCCGTCCACCGGCAGTTACGCTGTGCACGTGAAAGAGCAGCAAAGATTGGTCAGCGAGGCGCTCACGATCGAATAAGTCGGCCAAGACTGAAGGCAAGCGTCCTCGCTTGCTGGTGGCCGGCGTAATACAGCAATTGGGACGCGCTCCAGTCATTTGAGGCCTTCAAGCCGCAAAACCAAGCTCACGTCCTAAGCACCAGCGCGATCACCGCCGAAAAGACAGCACCGAACAATGCGAAACCCACCGAAACCCCGGTAAACGCTTTGACGTAACTCGTCTCGCCTTCCTGTTGCATCATTCGCGGTCCAGCTACCGCAAGGAGAAAAACGAAATAGAGACTCGTCAGTAATGCATAGGTAATTGCGATTCCGAGGCCCGTGACAAAGCCTTCGCCAAACGTCAGCTTGTTACCATTTTCAAGTCGCTTCTCTTTAATTCCGAGCAGCAGCCCGGCAAGGGCGGTGAAATTAAAAACCGCGACATCAGCGAACTGGGCACTCGGGCCTTCCAGATGCAGCACAAAATGCTTCAGGGCAACCCAGATGGCGATCACGACAGTGACCGCGATTCCGTATTTAAGGGCGATTTTCACCCGGGTTGTTCCTTGCTCCTCTCAGAAAATCTTCCAATCGCACGCCATACGTTCGCTCACACAGCCTCCGCTTTACCTCATCTTCAGTTAAGTCCCTGGGGAAGGAAGCAAGCATCATCGCTCGAGCGGTGCCGAACATGGAGGCCCCCATTTTCATCCGCTCCGCCCCCGAACATGCCATCAACATTTCGCGGAACTTTTCTTGAACCTCGGGCGACGTATCATTCATCCTGGCACTCTCTCAAAAGATCAGTGAGACTTAGCTTCGTCGTCCACTTATCTGGATACGCGGCATCATATCCCGACTTCAGCAGTTTCTTCACATCGCGGAGCTGAAATTCAGAATGCGAATCCCTGACCCAATACAGCTTTGAGACAATCAGATCTTCCTTACTGACTATCCAAATCTCGATCCCGTCGACTTCGACCAGTCTCCGTCGCTCAAATTCGGTGCGACGGTATTCATCGT
Source organism: Pyrinomonadaceae bacterium (assembly GCA_046262835.1). Taxonomy (GTDB): domain Bacteria; phylum Acidobacteriota; class Blastocatellia; order Pyrinomonadales; family Pyrinomonadaceae; genus UBA11740. The sequence goes on along the minus strand of JBHELZ010000025.1, from coordinate 31,738 downwards.
TTTTTCGGATGATTGAAATCGACTTTGACTATCAACTGATTGTGCAAGATGTTGAATACCGTTTCATCCGCTATAGCTCGTCGCGCTGCATCCGTTGGTATGTAATATTCCGGCGCTCGCAGTTCTATGAGCCGGTTTGCATCTTTGGGTTCGAGCGCGATGACAATATCGATGTCTCGCGTCATTCGCGGTTCGGCATAATAGTTCAACGCCCAGGAACCAGTGAGCGTATATTCAACGCCTGCCTGAGCGAGCTTGCTAGTGACGTCTCGGAGGACAATCAGCTCATCCTGCATAAGTTAGAATGCTGCTTATACACTTTTTGCGCAGCTTCTCGCCACTTTCCGGCCACCAAAAATTTGACCGCAAACATCGGATAGAACCGTTTCCCGCAGGCGGCTATTATCAACTGGTTAAAGCCGATCAGTCTCAGCGAGAGCGACAGGTAATTCAGGAACGTGAGGTAAAATAAGATGATAGAGCTTTCGACCGCAATGCCAAACTCGATTGATAATCCGGAATTGTGGAACGCAGTCCTCGCCCGCGACGCTTCGCGCGACGGCAGTTTTGTTTTCGCAGTTCGTTCCACCGGAATTTATTGCCGGCCTTCTTGTCCGGCCCGCCGTCCCCGGCGCGAACAAGTCAGCTTCTTTCAGGTGCCTGAAGCAGCCGAGCGCGAAGGGTTTCGCGCCTGCCGGCGCTGTCATCCGCGCCGCGTTCAGTCGACTGACCCGCGAATCGATCTCGTGCGTCGCGTTTGCCATGCGATTGACGAACACGATGAAGAGCCGCACACGTTGAAGACGTTGAGCGCGCAGACAGGTGTCAGCGCACATCACCTGCAACGCACTTTCAAAGAGGTCATGGGCGCCACCCCGCGACACTACGCAGAGTCGAAACGATTGAATCAATTCAAATCAAATGTGAAGCACGGCGCCTCGATCACTCAGGCGATGTATGAGGCCGGATATGGCTCCAGCAGAGCGCTCTACGAACAGTCCGGAACGCGTCTGGGAATGACGCCGGCCACCTATGGCCGTGGCGGCCGGGGGATGAGAATCATTTATACGACCGCGGCGTGCCGGCTGGGGCGACTGCTGGTGGCCGCAACTCAACGCGGCGTATGTTCTGTAAGTCTGGGAGACTCGAATGCGCAACTATTGTCAGAGCTATTTGCTGAGTACCCAAACGCGTCGATCGACTCGAAGGATACGGCAATCAGTCCGTCTCTGAATCTTTGGCTCCACGATGTGTTGGAACACCTGGAGGGAAAGATGCCGCGACTCGATCTGCCAGTCGATCTTCAGGCCACAGCATTTCAATTGCGTGTGTGGGAAGAACTGCGACGAATCCCCATGGGGGCCACCCGGTCTTACCAGGAGATTGCCCAGGCCATCGGCAACGCGAAAGCGGTTCGGGCAGTGGCGCGCGCCTGCGCGAGCAATCATGCGGCGCTCGTCATTCCCTGTCACCGCGTGATTCGCGGAGATAAGAGTTTAGGGGGATATCGCTGGGGAATCGAAAGAAAAGAGAAGCTATTACAGAGCGAGAAAAAGCGCAGCATGGTGAGTTGAGCCGCTTAGCGAAAGTGCCCGACGGCACTCCCTATCACTGCGCATCAAGGGAGTCATTCAACGGGGCGAGTGCCGTTCTGTTCCTGGGTCTTGATCGAAACTGTTTTGATATTTACGAACTCGCGAATGCCAAAGTAACTCAGTTCCCTTCCATAACCCGAGTGCTTGATGCCGCCGAATGGCAGCCGCGGATCGGAAGCGACCATGCCGTTGATGAATACCGAGCCTGCTTCCAGTTCATCGATGAACCGCTCGCGCTCCGAGCCGTCATTAGTCCAAACCGATGAACCGAGTCCGAACGCCGTCGCGTTTGCCAGTTCGATAGCTTCGTCAATGCTGTTGACGCGAAACAGTGAGGCGACCGGACCAAAGAGTTCATCCTGATAAGCGGGTGAGCCTTTTGGAATATCGGCGAGCACGGTCGGCTCGTAAAAATTCCCACGCCCCAATCCGTCGCTGAACTCGACACGCCGCCCTCCGGTCAGCATCTTCGCTCCTGCGGCCACGGTTACCTTCACTTGTTCGTCCAGGTCTTCAAGAATCTGTTTGGTTGCCAACGGGCCGATGTCCGTCGATTCGACCAATGGGTCGCCGACGCGTAATTGGTTCATCGTCGCCACGAATTCGCTTTCAAAGCGATCGTAAATCTTTTCGTGAACGATGAATCGCTTCGCGGCGATGCACGACTGACCATTGTTTATGGTGCGCGCCTTGACTGCAGTGCTCACGGCCGCGTCAAAGTCAGCCGAAGGCATGACAATGAAAGGATCGCTGCCGCCAAGTTCCAGCACGGTCTTCTTGATCTGCTGTCCGGCAATACTCCCAACACTGCGGCCCGCCGGCTCGCTGCCGGTTAAGGTCGCGGCCGCCACCCGCGAATCCTCAAGCAGTTCCCGGACTGCGTCAGAACCAACCAGCAGAGTTTGAAACGCCCCTGCGGGAAAATCGGCGCGCGAGAAAATCTCCTCGATCGCCAGCGCGCATTGCGGAACATTAGAAGCGTGTTTAAGCAAGCCCACGTTGCCGGCCATTAGTGCGGGGGCGGCAAAGCGGAACACCTGCCAGAAAGGAAAATTCCAGGGCATGACTGCCAGCACTACGCCCAGTGGCTGAAAGTGCACAAAACTCTGGGTCCCCTCAGTTTGGACGCTTTCCGGTGCCAGGTGACGCTCGGCGTTCTCTGCGTAGTAGCGACAAACGAAGGCGCACTTTTCTACTTCCTGAATCGCGGCCTTTATTGGTTTGCCCATCTCCAGCGTCATCGTCCGCGCGAGACTCTTCTTTTCACCGTCGAGAATTTGCGCGGCGCGATTCATCTTCCCGGCGCGTTCCTGAAAGTTGGTACCGCGCTGCTGCCGGAACGTTTGGCTCGCGCGAACTAACTTCTCTTGCAATTGCTGAGCAGTCAGTGAATCAAATGTTTGCAGGATTTCTGCGGTCGCTGGATTGACTGATGAGATAGGCATATGAAAATTATAAGGCGTCGCTCAAACGTTGGGTATTGCCCGGACCTCTTCCGCACCGCGCGACACACTCTTTTGTCTGTTCCGCAACACAATCAGACCTATACCCGAAATTATGCAGGCGCCGCCGGCGAATAATCGCCAATTCAATCGCTCATGCAGGACGATCATTCCTAAAATAACGGCCACGACCGGAGTGACGAGGGCAATCAGCATCGTCTTTGTTACTTCCATGTGCCGTACTAACCAGTAGTAAAGAGCAAAGGCAATCACCGAGCCGACTATCACAAGATATGCCAGTGAGGTAACCGCCATCGCGGTCCAATGAAAGCGAAACGGGTTCCCTTCGGCCAGTATTCCTGTAATTAACAGCGGAGGAAACCCGAACATCATCTGACCGGCGGCGAGCACCTGTGGATCTATCTTCGCGGCGTAAGCTTTCACCAACACATTGCTGTAGGAACCGAAAAACGCGCTGGCTACCAGCGCGACGCTGCCCAGGAGCGCCATGTGGCCCGCAATAGTCAGTTGGTCTGAAAAAATAATCGCCACGCCGAGTACGCCCATCAACACGCCGATCACTTTGTTGGTCGTCAACCGTTCGTAACGCAGGTACAAATGCGCAATTATTAAGCCAAAGGCTGGGAAGGTGGATTGCAGGACCGCGGCGAGACCCGACGAGATGTGCTGCTCGCCCCAAAAGACCAGACCGTAATTCAAGGTGAACTGAAGCAACCCAACGATTGCGATCAGGAACCAATCGCGCCTCGATCGCGGCCAACGCGCACCGCGGGCAAGTACCAGGGCACCGAGAATCAATGCCGCGAGAAGAAATCGAATGCCCGCAAATGTTAGGGGCGGAAGATCAGCGAGGCCGAGTTTAATGAACAGCCACGTCGAACCCCAGATTCCGCATAGGATTAGCCAGACGAGGCGCGCTTTCATTTAGTGATTTGTACGTGAGGGAAATGGATAGGTCAAACGGAAATGGCTGCGCCGCGCCGTTGGAAACCCGAGCGGAAGCCATCCGTATCTGACTGGACCGCAAGCGTCCTCCCTGCCTAATCGCAAGAGTCCTTTCTCTCGCCATCAGTCGCGTTCGTCAACACAGCAACCGGGACGGTTGCGCTCCAGTCACTTCTGTTCTACTTATTCTCGTGATGCTGAAGGTTCAGTTTGATTACATTGAACACAGCGCCCTGTGGATCGCTCAACACCGCGAAGCGCCCCACGTTCGGTATATCAGTGGGCGGCATATATTGCCGGCCACCAAGGGACGTGGCCTTCTGCGCGGTCCCATCGCAATCCTCAACAGCGATATAAATTACCCAGCTTGGCGGCATGGGTCCCATCTGCGGTTGAATCTGCATAATCCCGCCGATGTGCTCGTTGCCGTTGGTGATCTCGCTATAGGGCGTGGCACCGCTGTCGGTCCTGGTCTTCCAACCGAAGAGTTTTGTATAAAAATCAATGGCCCTGCCGGTGTCGTTCGTTAGCAACTCGTTCCAGCAGAGCGAATTTGTTTCGCCTTGGACGCTAACCCCCTTGTGCTGTTTCGCTTGCCAAATGCAAAAGTGGGCGCCCGTGGGATCCGAGATGATTGCCATGCGGCCGTGCTCCATCACGTCAAAGGGTCCCTGAATCACAGTCGCGCCGAGCGCTTTCGCCTTTGCGGCCGTTTCATCTGCGCTGGTGACGCTGATGTAAGACGCCCAGTGCGTTGGCACTTCTCTCATCTCTTCCCCGCCCTTTTGATAAAGGGCGCCCGCATTTTTGCCGTTCAGTTTCAGCGTTGTGTAAACCATACCCTGACCGATGGGATCGTCCTGTGCTTCCCAGCCAAAAAGCTCGGAATAAAATTTCTTGGCGCCAGCACCGTCGGTCGTGGCTAATTCGATCCAGCAAAAACTTCCCGGAGCATGTGTCATCTCTGTTTGCGTGGCGGTATCGCTCATAGTTTTGTCTCCTCGTTAGTCTGCAGGCGGGCCACCCGCCCGCGTGATTTAAATGAATGGCGGGCAAGAGCCCTCTAAACAATTCAATAATGGCAAGGCCTGAGACTCTATCAACAGGATTGGAAAAATTCTAGCCAGTGCTAGCCAGTTAAGGTGAAAAATGTGTAATGAGTTGTAAATTCTAACCTGTTAGAATCGGATCACCGAAAGCCGTCGGCCGTCGTCCATCCAGAAGTAATTTCACGCAAAGGCGCAAAGTGAAAATAGGGCGATGACATCTTTGACGCATCACCCTGTTTTCAGTCCGCGCAGCGGACGCCAGCATAAAGCCTGGCGCGCGAGCGCCAGGTCAAGTTCCAAAATGTCGATAGAACCGGCAAGGCGGGTGATAGGCGGTAGCGGTCAACATTTCCAAATGATCGAGGGCGTCCGCTCCTCGGACTCTGCAGAATTGAGATTTTGCCGCGAGTTTCGACGCATGCGGCACTTGCCTAAAATCAAACGGTGATGCCTTGAAGATTGTCACTGCCGAGATAAAACATTACCAGGTGAAGCAGGATTAGCAGGGGTCGAGCGCAACGTCTTACGCTTGATCATTTTTGTCTGGGCGCCAAAAACGAAATCGCGCTGCTCTCAACCGAAGCTGATAGCAGCGCAATCCCGAAGTCTTATGAACCACCGAAGCGATTCGTAAGATGGCAACCTGACTTCGTCAAGACCAGGCTGCCAATTTGTATCCCGACAAGCAATCGGCGGTCGATGCTTCCCGGTCAGCACACGGTCTGCTTCAGTTAATTTTACTTCCCTTGCGGGCCGCAAAATCTGTTTCCACAAATCTCACGTTCCTTGCGGATCGTGGTGCCAATAGGTTGTTTTTTGGGTGGCTGTCCTCCACCGCTGGTTACGTCCCCAGCAACGAGGCTCGAATTTCTTCGAGCGACATGGCTCTCCACAAGCGGGTCCTCTCTTGTGGTTGCTACCCGTTTTTATCCGGGCGCCTGGAAAACCTTTCGGTCTTCCTGGCAAGCCTTTCGGCTTCAACTAAGGGCGTCATAGCAAGTGCAAACCGCTCTGCCTTTACTCTCTCCCAGAGCCTCGCGACTCCGTTCGCCGATCCCTTCGTTGGTCTCAAAGACCGTAACCTTCGTGACGCTGAGTCTTATACCGAAAAGAAATTTCGCGGTCAAACTTTTCTCGTTTTCTATGTGTTTTATTTTTTTCTCAAATAGTTTTTTTGTGTGATCTTTTGCGCAGGTCTGAGAAATCCAACTGGGTGTACAATAGGTCAACTGTCTGAGTTTTGTGCCAGTGCGAAAAGGAGAGTTCAATGAAATTCCGAATTCCTCGCATTACGGGGGGCTTAATTGTTTTGCTGTTAGGCTGTTTTGTGGTGACCCGGTCCCAGCAAGCGGTAACAGTTTCTGCTCCGTCCCCCACACCTGGTCCGCCCGCGCCGGTTGCGCTCCCTACCCCACCGCCCGATCAAAAGGCATATGACGAGGCGCGCCGGATTAAAGACCCCCAGAAACGAATCGAAGCGCTGGATAAAGTAGTGAAAGATTTTCCCGATCGCTTTCCCGCTTTCCAGGCCCGCAATGATGTGCTGGACGCGTACATAAAAAACTTTCCTACCCAGACAGACAAGATTCGCGCCGCGGCTGAAAAAATTTTCGAGCCCAGTAAAGCCATTCCGCTGACGCTCGGCAGCAGTTATATGAATGTCGCGACGCGTTTGATGGACGCCGGACTAATGCTCGACTGGGCGGAAGAGTTGTCGACCAAAGGGTCGGCGATGTACGAGGAGGAGATGGCCAAGTCCTTGCGGCGGCAGCGGGCGCGTTCTCAGGACACGCTGGGGAGAATCTATCTAAAGCAAGGCAAGACGAAGCTGGCAAAAAATTATCTTAAGCTGGCACTCACGAACGATCCCGAATTGACTTCTTCGATGATCGGCCTGGGGACGATCGCTGAAGGGGCGGGCGATCACAAAGTCGCGGTCGAGTACTTCACTTCGGCAGCGGTCAAAACGCCCTTGAAGAAAACTGATCGGCAGTTGATGGAAGCTGCCTACCGGGCCACGCACCACGATTCGCTGACAGGTCTCGAGAGTTTGCTGGACAGTAAGTATCGCAAGCTGAACGCGGGACTTCACTTCGATCATTATCAGGCATCTACCAAACGCACGAGCCGGACGGCGCTGGCAGAGTTGTTCACTGGTTCAGGCTGTGGTCCCTGTGTCGCGGCTGATCTCGGTTTCGACGGACTTCTCGAGCGATATAAACGACAGGACCTGGTGGTGCTGATTTATCATCTGCACGTCCCGCTGCCCGATCCAATGACCAATCCCGCCACCGTCGATCGCGGAAAATATTACGGCGTCCCGGGCACGCCGACGCCGGTAGTTGATGGATTCCGCTTGCCGAGCTCCGGCGGATCGCGGGACATGGCCAGGAGCTTTTACGAGCGAGTGAATCCAAAAATCGAATCAGAATTGGAATTGCCTGCCCAGGCGCAAATAGCCGTGACCGGCGCGGTCGCCGACGACATCGTTAAGGCAAATGTTGTTGTCGATCAAATCAAAGCACCTTCTCCTGATCTCAGGCTGCAAATCGCCCTTACTGAAGACGAGATTCGCTATACCGGCGAGAACGGAGTCCGTTTTCATGCGATGGTTGTCCGCAGTTTGGGCGGTAAGGAGGCAAACGGTTTTACGTTGTCCGGTTCCGGTCCTACTTCGATTGAGTGGACGTTTGACCTCAAGGCGATGAGCGAGCAATTAAAGAAGTATCTGGATAGCTATGAGCAGGCAGGACATCGCGGCGATTCGTTTACCTTCATCGACAAGAAATATCAGATTGAGCCGTCTAATCTGTCGCTGGTGGCGTTTGTCCAGGACATGAAGACAAAGGTCGTGCTGCAAACTGTCTATCTAAAATTGAATCCGGCAACCACTGCCTCAGCAACCGCAGCCGTGCAGTAAAATGCTTCACCGGCATTACTTTCAAGCCGTCCTTCTAACGGTCTTGGTTTTATCGGCGCTGCCTGCTTGCGCCCAGGAAACTGATGAACCGAATCCAATCAAATGGAGCATTAGGGCGCAGGCTGCAGACTCCTTCTCAAAATGGGATCTGTTCACGCTCGAACTCCACGCTGCCATCGATCGCGGTTGGCATCTTTACTCGACCGAAAAAGTCGAAGGCGGCCCTTGGCCGACACGCATCACTCTTTCGCCGGGACAAAAGTTTGAACTTGCTGGCGAAATCGATTCGCCCGCCCCACGTTCCGCCTATGATCCGAACTTTCAGGTGGCCACCGAGTTTTACGAAGGTGAAGTTGCCTTTATTATTCCTATCAAACTAACCGCTGGCACCGTCGGGGAAAAGGTTCGCGTGCAAGTGCGTTACCAAACGTGCACCCCGACGATCTGTCTGCCACCAAAATTGATCGTATTGGAAGCGTCTCTCGTTGGCGAAGACACCAAATCTGTCCACACAGGAACAACGGCGGAAGCTGCCTCAAGTGCCCGACCGCTTGCGGTTGTGGGCCTTGTACCTGATTTCAACTTTACCGATTTCGATGGCAAAGCGCGCCGTTTCTCGGAATTTCGCGGACGAGTTGTGCTCCTGGACTTTTGGGCGTCCTGGTGCAGTCCCTGCCTCGCCGACATACCCGATTTGAAGAATGCGTATCAGAAATATCGGGCGCAGGGTTTCGAGATTATCGGCATGGACAGCGAGACTCTTGGCCAGAAAGAGACTGATCTTGAGTTCGCAAAAGATGCGCAGACGAAAGCTCGTGAGATCGTCAACACACGAGGCGTCAATTGGGCGCAGTCCACGGCTGAGAGTTCGCTGCCCGTCGCCGCAGGCACGTTTGGGATTGAAAATCTACCCGCCAGGATTCTGATTGATCGGAGCGGGAAGGTTGTGGCCCGGATCAAGAACGTTTCAGACCTGGACGAATTACTACCAGCACTTTTAGGCGCCCCGCGCCAGTAGGCGATTACAACTTTAAAGCGTCGACCGCAGCGCGGATCGCCTGCTGCACGATTTCAGCTTCTTCATCACTTTTATACGGATAGCGCGGCCAGAAGAAACCTCTCAGGCCATCCTTTCGTCGTCTTGGCACCACGTGCACGTGCAAATGCGCCACACTCTGGCTCACGCGGTTATTCATCGCCACGAACGTCCCGTGCGCTTGCAGTCCCGTCTCGACTGCGCGCGCCAGCAGTTGAACACTATGAAAGACCGGTTCAATCAGATTCACCGGCAAATCGATCAGAGTTTCATAATGTTTTTTGGGAATAAGCAGGCAATGCCCGGGAAAGACCGGACGATGATCGAGAAAGGCTATGCAGTTGTCATCTTCGAAGACGATACGGGCAGCGAGTTCGCCGCTCACGATTTTGCAGAATAGGCATGTCGAGTTCGGCATTAGCGTCTTCGAAGCGGGCGCATTCGCCCCCGTGAGCGCACGCTTAAGGCAGGGGGCTTGCTTCCGCGACGGCTGGTGAGCCGCAGTGTAGTCACACTTCCGGGTAGCGAAAGCAGGTCAGGTCGTGATCATTTACCATTCCCACTGCCTGCATAAACGAATAGCAGATCGTCGAGCCGACGAACTTGAACCCTCGCTGCTTCAGATCACGGCTTAAGGCATCAGAATCGGCTGTCTTAGCCTGGACCGGTGTGCCGCGTTTCCTTTTCAAAGGTCGTCCATTCACAAATCTCCAGACATATTTATCAAAGCTGCCAAACTCTTTTTGAATTGCCAGGAAAGCTGTTGCGTTTTCAATCGCTGAGACGATCTTCAAACGATTGCGAATGATGCCTTCATTGGACATCAGCTTCTCAAGCCGCTGCCCGTCATATTTAGCTACCTTCGCGGGCGTGAAGTTGTCGAAGGCCCGCCGGTAGTTATCTCGCTTTTTCAGAATCGTTTCCCAGCTCAATCCGGCTTGTGCCCCTTCGAGGATTAAAAATTCAAAAAGGGTGCGGTCATCGTGGGATGGGACTCCCCATTCACGATCGTGATAAGCCATGGAAAGCTCGGTCATGGCCCAATGGCAACGGCGCTGGTTCTTTTTTTCAGCTGGACCATTCACGACGTTGATTGCCCACCCTCCGATCGAGCACCTGTTTGATCGCCTGCAACAGGGCGCGCGTCTGCACCGGCTTCGTGAGATGCATTTGGTATCCCGAGTCCAAAGCGCGCTGCCGATCTTTTTCGGTGGCGAACGCTGTCAGGGCCACTGCGGGAACTTTGCTAAGGTCGGAAGGTAGCGCGCGCACTTTTTGAATCAGTTCGTAACCGCTCTCAAAAGGAAGCCCGATGTCGCTCAACAGCACGTGGGGTTTGAACGACTGCAAATCAAGCAGTGCCTGTCGCGCCGAATCTACAGCTTGGACTTCCGCCCCTGAAATCCGCAGAGCGAGCGTCAACAACTCGCGAGTATCTGGTTCATCTTCGACCAGCAATACTCGCAAGCCTGCAAGTTTCGGATGCGAAGTTTGAGACTGGACAGGAACGGGATTACGACGCCCGGCTACGTTATCCTCAGCCAGCGGAACGCGAATCGCAAACCTCGCGCCCTTGCCTTCTCCCTCGCTGGCGGCGCTGACTGTGCCGCCATGAAGCTCAATCAGGTGGCGGACGATCGCGAGTCCCAGGCCCAGTCCGCGATGCGATCTTATGATCGCGGATTCCGCCTGACGAAACCTTTCGAATACTCGGGGCAGGAAATCCGCGTCAATTCCGATTCCGGTGTCGCGTACTTCTATTTCGGCAAAAGATTCCACGCGCCGCAAGGAAATGTAAACGTGCCCGTCGCGCGGCGTAAACTTTACGGCATTGGACAGCAAATTCCAGATTATTTGTTGCAAGCGCGCGGCGTCGCCGGCGACCTCTCCAAGGGTGACTTCTGACGTGACTTCGATGGATACGCCCCGCGCATTGGCCGCCGGACGGACTATGTCGATCGAGGCGTTGATTAAAGCGAGTAGATCGACAGCTTGCACGTCCAACTGTAGCTTGCCCCCGGCGATGCGCGAGACATCGACGAGATCTTCGATCAGCTGCGTTTGTGCTTTAGCGTTGCGCTCGACTGTTTCCAGCGCGCGGGCTGAGGTTTCGTCGTCCAGGCTGCCGCCTCGCAACATCGAAAGCCAGCCCAGCATCGCCGTGAGTGGCGTACGCAGTTCATGAGACAGGGTGGCAAGAAACTCATCCTTTAACCGGTTTGCTTCTTCCGCTTCGGTGCGCGCGGCTTGTTCACGGATCAGGAGATGCTCGCGTTCTTCTTCGCCGGCTTTGCGTTCAAGGAACTGGCCAATCTGACTGCCGATGCCGCTAAAAGCCGCGAGCAAGCCGCGGTCAGGTTCGCGAATCTCATGACTGAAGAATTCCATTACGCCCAGGAATTTCTCACCGGACATAATCGGGAATGCGAACGCCGCGAGCAACTCTTCGCCTGCCGCCACTTGACCGCGGAAAAAATTGAAATCAGCGGTCACGTCCGGTATCCACGCAGGACGCAGGGTGGACCATACTCTGCCGGGTAAACCGACGTCGCGCGCAAAAGCGGCCTGTTCAGTCATGCTCTGAAAACTTCCCTGCTCCATGTTATGCAGAGGCCAGACTTTGAAGCACTTCAGAGCGTTCGACGCATTATCGATTCTCCACATCGTGCCCACTTGCCATTCAAAAGTATCGCAGATTCGCTGAATGATACGCGGCAACGCATCATCGACGGCCGGCCCTTCCGCCAGGATGCGCGTAACTGAAAGCGAACCAGTGAGGTGACGTCCGGCAAGTTTTCGTTCCGTCACAATTGCGGCCAGAGACAGCGTCGTGATTGCCAGGTCTGCCAGATAAGCCTGCAGGAAAAGGAGCGCTTCATTGCGGCCATTATTTGCGAATCCGCCATAGCCATGGATAGTTCCCCAAATAGCGATTCCGGACAGGGACAACATGGCCGTGGATACGCCGCGGGGACCAAATCGGAATGCAGCCCAGACCAGAAGCGGAATAGTCACGTGGCCCCACGGCCGAGCGCCACCGAATTGAAGCATCAGGTTTGTGTAAATCGTGATTGACACCAGTGACAGCAGCAACATCATCATCACGAACTCATACCAGCGGACCGCGTTCCATCTTTCGACTGGCTTCTCAAGCCAACTAAGTATCAGCGGGGTGAAGATCAGGGCGCCGACTCCGTCGCCTGACCACCAGGTCAACCAAAGCCGAATAAAATCCTGCCAATGCTCGTAACCAAAGACGCAGAGCGACAGATTGCCTATCGTAGCTGCGACCGCCGTGCTAATAACCGAAGCGAACACCGCGAATTTCAAAACATCAAAGGCGCGATTGAATGGATTGCGAGATTCGAGAAATTGGCTAAGCAAATAAACGGCAATGATTGCTTCGAGGGTATTGCCTATGGATATCGCGGAGGCGGTTGCCAAAGAAACATCCGTCAATAAATAGTTCGCCAGCAGGGCGCCGAGAAAGACACCGGGAGCAGCACGATAGCGGAACCATAACACGGCTGCTATAGCCACGCCGGCTGGTGGCCACACGGGTGTAACACTCGCATTTAAGTATGCGAGCGAGAGTCCGAACTTCGCGCCGGCAAAATAGATCACTGCGACGCCGGCAACAATCGCGACGTCCTTCAGGTTGAAAATGTTTTCCCGCTTGCTCAATCGATAGATTCGCTGAAGACAAGAATGTAATCGTTTGGATCTTTCAATTCGAATTCCCCGTCGCTCTAAGGCTGTTGCAGCAATAATTAGATCTCAACCTTGTCCTTATTCGCTTTAAAGATTCTTTCAAGCCTTTCATGCGAAGGTACGCGTCCCATGCTCCGCCGGCCCGCATCGATGAAAGCCGGGCTTTCACGTCCGTTTAGCGGCTGAAACATTATCTCGACGCCATCACGCGAAACGCCGCCGAAAACATAAGAGCTAAACCCAAGTTCAGTTCCATACCAATTTATAGTCGCGCCCACGTCGCCTGCCCCCCGAAGAAGGGAGCCGCACTCTGGAATTTCATTGAAGTTGCGTTTCCTCTCTATAAGGAGACGGATTACAAAGTCCCTGGTTACATTTAGCCACCGAGAACGCCGCCGTTTTCCACGGTCGCTAATCATGGTGACGTTCCCAATAATACATTACAATGCGCCTTCCTGATTATGAGCGTTTCTGAAGTACCAGAATTCTAATGAAGAAGACCCGGCCGGCTGACCTCGCGAAGAACCCAGCGTTAATCTCAGGCATCCATAATTATTGTGACCGGTGGTGTGAAGGTGCGTGTTCAATGGCGCGGCACTTTCTTCGATTTGGACTTGCTGAACTGTGGTGTCGGTTTACGAACTAACAATCAAATGAAAGGCAACATCCCTATCCCTGAACTGCCATTCGCCGAAGAGGTGTGGCTGATGGTCGCGGTGACCTCGGTGCGCGAGCGGCGGACGCAACAGGGTAAACCTTTCCGCAGTGCGAATGCGCGCAATGCGACCGGCAGCCTCTCGCTAAAAATTTGGGCCGAAGTGCTCGAAGGCCGCGAAGATTTGCGGCCCGGCTTATGGGGCGTAACGGGAAAGCTCGAATCATTTCAGGACCGCTCGCAATTTGTCATCACCGAGTATAAACCGATTACGATCGAACAGTATCGCGAATACCTCGGCTGTGATCCGCTTCTGCCGCGGGCGTTTACCCTCGATATTGAGACGCTTGCCTTGCCCGGTTTTCGCGAGCGAGTTGGACCGAAGCTGGAAAAGGATTTGAAGCTTGGTTACATGCGGCTCGAGCAGCAGCAACGTTATCTCGAAGATATCGCCGCCGAAGAAGAGCGCGTGTATCAGCTGGGTTCGCTGAATGCAACATCGGGAAGAATTCTCTCGATGGCCGTGCACGTGGGCCAGGTTCCCGGATTTGCTCTTGAAGGCGTAACCAGCCAGAGCGAGCACGCATTCGGCATTGATCAGGAAGGAAACGAGCAGGATGAAGCGCAGGCGCTCAAAGATTTTCTGCGCTTGATGTCGGATTTTGATCCTGAGTGCGATCTCCTGGTAGGGCACAACATCATCAACTTCGATTTGCCATTTATCTTTCAGCGATGTTTGGTCAACAGGATCTCTGTCAAACCGTTTATCGATTTAAGCGAATTTCACGTTGCGGGAGTTTACGACACGATGCGCCGCTGGTGGCTCGGCGGCCGAAATCGGGTCGGTCTTGACGATATCGCCTGGGCGCTGGGAATTGAATCCAGCAAGACCGGAGAAGTTGAAGGCAGCAAGGTCTTCGATCTGTATCAAGCCGGCAGGCTCGCCGAAATTCGCGAATACAATCTCAACGACGTGCGTGTAACGCGAAAAGTTTACGAACGGATGGTTGAGTGCTTCGGGGCGTGATGGCACACAGCGACCGCAGGAAGGGCCCGCGCAGTCTTCTTTTTTCACCCTCCCTGACCGCCGGTTTCCGCCGCGCGACACTGTTTCATCTTTGCAACACTTCTGCTAAACTGATTTTTCCATGGCTAATTTAATCCCTATTATCATTCTCGCCGCTGGTGCAGTGCTGGGCGCCGTCATCACCTGGTTAGTTGTCAGCACGAGAGCAAAACGCGCTTTCGCAGACGGGAAGGCTGAAAGTGCTGTGCAGATTGCGGCCTTCAATGAACGCGTATTGGCGAAAGAGCACGAACTCTCGAGGCTTCAACAGGCGTTGGACAAAGAAGTCGCTGCCGGCCAGGGATTACGTGCCGACAACGCCCGTCTCAGCGCGGGCCTCGAAGGCGAGCGGCGCGCCGGTGCCGAGCGAGCTGAATCTTTTAAACAGGCCGCGGAAGCTCTCTCAGAAAAATTCAAAGCACTGTCGCGCGACGCGTTGAAAGACAACAATCAGTCTTTTTTGGATCTCGCCCGCGCAACGCTGGAAAAGTTTCAGCAGAGCGCGAAAGGTGATCTTGAACAGCGGCAACAAGCCATCGATCAAATGGTCAAGCCCTTGAAGGATTCGCTGGAAAAGGTCGACGGCAAGATTGGCGAACTTGAAAAGGCCCGCGCCGGCGCTTATTCCGAACTACGCGAGCAGATGCGCGCGCTGGCTACTTCGCATCTGCAGCTTCAAAGCGAAACGGGAAACCTTGTGAAGGCATTACGCACGCCGCACATTCGCGGCCGCTGGGGCGAGATTCAATTGAGACGGGTCGTGGAACTCGCAGGAATGATTGAGTACTGCGATTTTACTGAACAGGAGACCGTAGTTACAGAGGACTGTCGTATTCGGCCGGACATCATCGTGAGATTGCCGGGTAACCGGACCATAGTAGTCGATGCGAAAGTCCCATTCGAAGCTTTCTATGAATCGATCTCAACCACCGATGACGCTCTGCGAATTGAACGTTTGAAAGAACATGCACGGTTGGTGCGTGTCCATATTGGCGCCCTC
The DNA here is from genome assembly GCA_046262835.1 of Pyrinomonadaceae bacterium. GTDB lineage: Bacteria > Acidobacteriota > Blastocatellia > Pyrinomonadales > Pyrinomonadaceae > UBA11740. The sequence continues at coordinate 16,298 of JBHELZ010000025.1, read as the reverse complement.
AGCAAAAAGTCGTATTGGGAAACCGTCCAGCCGACGCCAGAGTTCGTGCTGCTTTTCTTACCTGGCGAGAATTTTTACAGCGCTGCGTTGGAGCAGGATCCGAAGTTGATCGAAGACGGAGTTAATCAGGGCGTAATCATCGCCACCCCGACCACATTGATCGCCCTGCTCAAGGCCGTTTCGTACGGTTGGCGCCAGGAGCAAATGGCTGCCAACGCGCATGAGGTAAGCAGACTTGGCAAAGACCTTTATGATCGCCTGCGCACTTTCACGGGTTATTTTGCCGATATTGGCAAGGGTCTGGATCGGGCGCTTGAGTCATACAACAAAGGCGTCGGCTCACTCGAAGCGCGAGTGCTGGTAACTGCGCGAAAATTCAAAGAGCGCGGTGCGATCGCCGGCGAGGAAATCGAGACGGCTGAGCCAATCGATAAGTCCACACGGGCGCTGACCCTCGATGAAGGCGGATTATTCCCGGAGTTGGTGGCGCCGCAAGCTGACGAACCAGACGATGATTTATTCCCTCTGCTCAATTCGAAAAGCGCCGGCGCGGGTGAGAGATAAGGCGTGGCAAAAGAAATCTGGTTAGGCCCAATCCTCGGCAACAATCGCGCTTCGTTGCTGGCACGATGCGCCCAGTACATCGCCGACGGTCAAGCGGATCGGCTTCTCTATATTGCGGCCTCACATTCGCTGCTCGATGTCGTTACTGAAAAGCTACTCGACGGAAGAAATGCAGCGGGGATGTGGGGCGAGTTCCCCGTCTATCTTTTTCGCGGACTTGTAAGACGCATTCTTGCGGAGGCGATCGTATTAGATGCCCGACCGTTACGGAGGGCTAGATCAATTACGGAGCCCTCCCTAACGGTCGAGCTTTTGACACCACATGGACAACTTCTGCCCCGCGTCCCGATCGACCGCGAAGAGCTGCCCTTACGACGCAGCCTGATTTCGCAAATCATCAAACGCCTGAGCGCGCTGGGGCAACTAACCGCAATCAAGCCACTCGCCAATCGCGATGGTTGCGTTAACACGATCGCGTCGTTAATCGGGGAGCTTCAGCGAGCAGGTAAAACGGCCGACGAGTTTAAGCACGCCGTAGAAGCGCGCGCTGTGGAGTCTCAGGCCCCAGACCTCCAGCCCCCAGCCTCAAGTCCCGGGTCCCAGCTCGATTTCGATCGCGACGTTGGTCTCATTTATGAAAAGTATTCCAAAGCGTTGGACCGAAACGGCTTGACCGACGAAGATGCCGACCAACTGCGGGCCTTGCAGATAATGCGCGGCGATTTTGCGCAAGTTGCTGACTGGCAATTAATCGATCAAGAGCAAGCGCAATCGGACGTTAATAAATTGAGTTACTCAATTCCCTGGCTACAGCGAATCGATCTACTGGTGCTGGATGGCTTTTTTGATTTCACGCCGGTGCAGGGTGAGATCCTGAAGTGTCTGATTCCCCAAGTACCAAATGCCATCGTCAATCTGAATTACGATGCTCACAACCCGGAAATTTTTCGACCGTTCTCGGCAACCATTGATCACCTGAAGTCGATTGCGCCCTTTGAGATCGAGACCAGCAAAGGTTCGAATACGGCCAATGATCAGACCGGTTTGTTACGGGCGAAGCTTTTCAATGTAGACGCGCCCGACAGCACCCCGGCCCAAAGACCCCCGACGGTCATCGCGGCGGTAGGGGCAATTCCCGTTGGGGACGGTGTAAACGACCGGCGGGATGCCGAACCACAAGCCAAAATGCCTGCATTCGAACTTCTTGAATGCTCGGACCGCGAGCTTGAAATTCGATCGATAGCCAAAGAGATCAAGCGATTGGTTCTGACTGATGACTATCAATTGTCGGACATGGCCCTGGTCGTGCGCGAACGAGCTTCATACTCGGACACAATTGTGCGCGTGTTCGCCGATGAGTCGATTCCCTGCAATCTCGAGCGCCGGATTGAAGCGAAAGACGTTCCCGCAGTGCGCGCGTGCGGCAAACTCTTTCTGCTGCTCAATGAGTCGCGTGAAAACGTAAAGAATCCAAAAGCCAGCGACCTCGCTCACCTGATCAAAACAGATTACTTTCGTCCCTCGCCGGAGAGTCTCGACGCGCTCGCGAAGGCGTTCGATGAAAAATACGCTTGGCTGCTTGACGATTCGAATAAGCAGACTGAGTCCCACGAAAGACTGCGGGCCGCGCTGGGTATCGGCACCTGGAAACCGGACGACCTGGAAAATGTGATCGCCTACGTAGGGACGGAATTGCGCGTCAACGCCTGGCTCGAGCGCGCCCGGAAATTGGTCCAAGTCTTTCCATCCGCCGAGGCAGCGCAGGAGCTGATCGCCGGTGATGACTCAGACGATCCCGCGGCGACCGCCGAAGACGAGGCGCCGCCCGAAGACGAGGCCGCCATTGATCGCCGCAAGAAACCTGGTCCCATCCATCCCGCGGCCATTGCCTGGACGACGCTAGTGATCAGGCATTTGCAGCAACTGCTGTCAGCCCTCCCGGAAGAAGGGACGGTCGATGAGTTGCGACTTGCGGTGATGCTGCTGCTCGATCAGTTGCAGTTCTCGAATCAGGTGAACTATCCCTTTGCGCGCAAGCCCGGCGCCAGTGATATTCCGCAGGCAAGCCTGGATGTTCGTGGTCGCGAGAGTTTGCGGCGCGCCATCGCGGGCGCAGTGCGGGCTTTCAAATACGCGGGCGATGTGTCGGATGCCCGATCGTCATTGAGCGCAAGCCACGCAAGCGATCCCTTGCTAATGCGCGGGCTTCTGAGGCGAATCGCGTTATCCAATTTTATTGACGAAGTCGTACGTTGTCTGAATTCTCAAACGCTGTCGATTGGCGCGCCGAATCGCGATGGGCTGCGGGTGCTGGAAGCGACGGACGTGCGGGGCCTCAGCTTTCGCGCTGTATTCATGGCGGGAATGATCGAGGGCGGGTTCCCGCTCAGGACGGCGCGCGATTGGCTCTATCCGCACGAAGAGCGGGTGCGGCTGCAAAAGCATGGCATCTTCCTGGAGGATATTTCTGCGGCCACACTACTCAAGGAAGAGCATTATTTTTATCAGGCGGCTTGCCGCGCGAAGGAGCGGTTGTATCTGACGCGACCGCTTGCTCTGAACGATGGCAGTGAAACGGTCCGCTCGTATTACCTCGAAGAATTGCGACGCGCGATTGCGCCGGCGGAACTTATAGTGAAGCAAATTCGCGCAGACATCGACGCGCGCGATCCTTTTGATGCGTCAAGCCCGGCTGAGCTGGCAGCGTGTTTGGTTAGACAGGGAGAGGCCGGAAGGCGTCACGCCCGTGGCGCAAAACTGCCGCAGTCGCTGGTGAGTGACTTATTATCTGGCGCGGCAGAGAGCGGCTGCTTATCACCTTCGGCGTTGCAGCGGATTGAGATTGAACATCACCGCCATGGCGGATGGTTTGGCCCATTCGACGGCGAGATCACGAATCGGGATCTGCGTTTAATGCTGGCCCGGCATTTCGGACCAGACCACGTTTACAGCGCCAGTCGTTTGAGCACCTACGGCAATTGTGCGTTCAGATTTTTCGGCAATCGAGTGCTGCGGATTGAGCCACGAAGTGAAGCCGCCCTGGACCTGCAAGCTATTGACGCGGGAAAACTGTTGCACGATATTTTGCGGCGCTTTTTTGAAAAGCATCGCGGTGATTATTTACCGTCTCATGATCGCGGCGAACTGCGCGATGAAATAACAAAGACGGCGGACGAGGTTTTTAAAGAGCATGAAGACAAAGTGCCGCCGCTCAACGAGCGCATTTGGAAGATCGATTGCGAGATTCGAAAGCTGATTCTAGAGCAGGTTTTGCTTTATGAACTACGCCTTCAAAAAAAGACAAACGCTCGCGGGGTGCGGCCTGCCTATTTCGAGCTGGCATTCGGCCGCAGATCTGAAGCCAGCGATCCGAACTCGACGAGACAGTATTTGAAGCTGGAACGGGCTGGACCGTCGGCGGAACTGGCCTTGATCCAGGGGCAGATAGATCGCGTCGATGTTAACGAAGAAGAGCGGCTGGCGATCGCCTACGACTACAAATTGTCGAAGGGAGCGAGCTTCGACGATCTCAGGAGCGGGCGTCAGGTGCAGATTCCGATCTATCTCGCCGCGCTCGAACAATTGTTTCTCCCCAGCTTTGATCTGGGTGGGGGCGGATACTACACGCTGCGCGGAAAGGGCGCGCGTCTTAACCAGGGCTTATACCGGACTGCTTTTGCCGACTGCACGCACCTCACCAGTCATGTAGGAAAATTCGATGATTTGGAATGGGAGAACATCCGGCGCGACGTGGCAGATCGAGTTTGGGAATTCATCGATGGCATGCGCGGCGGCCACTTCAGAGTAAAGCCTTCGCTCGGGAAACCTACGTGCAAGTTTTGTGACTATTCTGCTGTCTGCAGGTACGATGCTTATCGCATCAATCGGAAGAAATGATCCATTAATCCATTAATGCAGTCATTCGTTCATTGGCTCATTTAGTTTTGATTCGACAGACACTCAATGAAGAAATGAGTAAATAAACCAGTGAGCCAATCCAGTGATAACCAGTCACTTCGTGAGCAACTAATTTCGCTGCTGGCCGGCGGGGCTGCACACGTAAGCTTTGATGATTTCGTCAAGGATTTTCCCGTGGAAAAATGCGGACAACGTATTGAGGGTCTGCCTTATACCGGTTGGCAGGTACTGGAGCACATGCGGATTGCGCAATGGGACATACTGGAATTTTCGCGCGACGCAACGCACGTCTCGCCCACGTGGCCAAAAGGCTATTGGCCCGATGAAGATAAGACAGGATCACCAGAACTATGGCGCGAAACTGTCAATAGATTTCGAAACGACCGGGAAGCTTTTCAGGAGCTGCTGCGTGATCCGGCTACCGATCTCTTCGCCACAATTCCTCACGGAACCGGCCAAAACATTCTACGCGAAGCGCTGCTGCTGGCCGATCACAACTCGAATCATCTCGGCGCGCTGGTCGCCATTAGCAGAATCATCAGTCAATCGGACTAGGCGGCGGCCGACGGATTCATTTACTAACAATTCTCGATAGTCAGCTTTTCGTCGAAAAAAAAGTGTTGCCCGTTCGCTTCACCGGATACGACTCCGTGCACCGTAGCGCCGACATCAAGGTTTCCGGATGGCAGATTCAAGCTCGGGGTCACCGACTCGCTATTCGTAGACAGTTCGACATAACTTGAAGCTAGCGTCGCTCCCGCCGCAGTATTTAGCATCAAGCCCACCGCGGAAATGTCGGCACCTGAACTGGTGACGACGCAGGTAAGCGCTATGACCGCTTCGCCACTGTTATAACAAGCGTTCCACTGACTGATTCTCACGGAACCCGGTCCTGCACTGTTTGGCACGGTTTTGATCTCCTTATTCAGACGGACTTAAAAGTAATAATACAAACCTCGTATCATCAGGATTGGGCCGCTATCTTGTCAGCCACTTACGCTATTTCCCACTCGTCAATTGCTTAAGCAATTCATTGACGGCAGCTTCTAACTGACTGTCGCGACCACGGAGGCTTTCACCAATTGGTTTCGCCACAGGAATGTCGACGGGTCGTGGATGCATCTCCATCGGCGTGCCATCGTTCGCGGTAATTCGATCGAAGGGTAGCCGCAATGCGGAACCGTCGATCAACTGCACACCGGACGTATAGATGATCCAACCAGCGGTCGGCTCGCCCACCACTTTGCCCAGATGCAGAGAACGATAACCCTCAGTGAAATCCTCGCCATCAGACAGGGTATGACGATTGGTAACCAGAATCGTCGGCAATTCCAGGGCGCGTTGCCCTAATGAACTGCGCGAGGGCGCCATTGAAAATCCGCGCGGCGTCATGTTGAAATAACTTCGCCGTGCGAGCACGTCAATCGCGTAGACATTTACGAAACCACCATTGTTATTGCGCACGTCAATTACGACGCCGTCGCGTCTTTGGTTCTCGGCATCGAGGTCCATATTAAGCTGCGTCAAGGCGCCGGCGGACATATCGGCCATGTGAATGTATCCAAGACGGCCCTGACTAATCTTTGCGACATAAGCGCGGTTCTCTTCAATCCATTTTCGGTAAAGCAGGTTGCGCTCAGTCCCGCCGTTAATCGGGCGTACCACGACATCACGCTTTTGCGTGCCGTCAGCCGACGCAGCGATCGAGAGGACGACGCGCTTGCCAATTTTATAAGCCAGCAGCTCGTCAAGGTTCGTGCGCGGTCCAATCGCCCCGCCGTCGACTGCGATTAGATATTCGCCGGGTTTGATGTTACTGATCCCGGCTGGCGTCAGCGGAATCACCTCGGTAATTCGCAGTGCCCCTCTGTTTTCAAAGTCGTCGCGATCGAACCGCACCCCAAGACGGCCTATAGCTGCGGCCTGCGCTGTGCCCGGCGGACCGGAAATTCCCGAGTGCGACGCGTTTAGCTCGCCTAACATTTCCGAAATGATGCGCCGCAGTTCATCGCCATTGCGCGCGCCCGCCGCCAGGGGCGCGTATTCATCGCGTACGGCATTCCAGTTCACACCGTTGAAGTTTGGATCGAAAAAATTGTCGCGGATGTAGGTCCATGCCTGTTGAAAAACTTCGTTCTTCTCGCGCCCGAAATCAACATCCATTTCCGCGGTCACCGCAACGGGGCGCGCTTGCCGGTTATCAAGCGGGATGACGTTGATGCGGCCGGTTTCCAGGTAATAGATCTCTTTGCTGTCGGGCGAAAATTGCGCAATGGTCTTGAAACCGGCGGTGGAAGTCAGTTGCTTTGCAACAAAAGGATCTTTGGACAACTCGTCGAGCGGGAACACATACAGATTCAGTTGATTCGCCACCGCGGCAATCATTAGCAGTAATTTTCCATCCGGACTTATAGCTTGATAACGGACATCCACTCCTACCGGCATCAGCGTCAACCGGCGGCGGATTTGATCGAACTCAATTTGCACGGGTTTCGGCGCAAGCTTGGCCTTGGCATCCGGCGTCGGCGTGGCACCTGGCAGTGCGGCCGCTGTCGGCGCCGGCTGTGGCTCGGTTGCCGGCGTCTGCCGGAGAGGAGTTCTGGGTGTCTCTTCCTTGAACAGATCGCGAAATTGGTCCTCACGAAACTTCGGAGTGCGTGGAATCAGATCGACGCGCGCAACTTGCCCGGTCTCAGTGCGCTGGTTTGTGTCGAACAAAACAAAGGTGCCGTCCGGACTCCATGAAACAGTGTTGCTGTTTCCGTTCGAAAGAAAAGTAACCTGGCGCCCGTCACCACCGGCGGTTGGAGCAATGAAAACATTCTTGAAAGACTTGTCGCCTACCGGCACGTAAGCGATCCACTTGCTGTCCGGCGACCAAACGAAGGGTCGATCGGAACTAAGCGGCGGCCGTTCGAGGTGCGCTTTGGCGACAGTCCGTTCTCTCTTTGAATCGATCTCATAAATTCTAATCTCTTCCCCGGCGCGCTCGAAGGCGATCGATTTTCCATCCGGCGAAAACTGCGGCGTGTCGTCGCTGGCCTGATCATTCGTCAGGCGAATCTCGCTGTTGGTCGCAAAATCGTAGAGGAACAGGTGGGTTGGGCCATCGCGATCCGATACATAAACCAGGCGACGGCTGTCAGCTGACCAGGCCACCTGGCTCTCTTCCGCAGGCGAAACGGTCACACGCGCTGCGTCACCGCCATCGCTCGATGAAACGGCGAATATCTCGCCCCGCACAACGAAGGCAATCTTTTTACCGTCAGGAGAAAGCGCCATCTCTGAGATCTGATCATTGAGTCTCAGGTGTTCTACCGCAGGCCCGGCTGAAGCGCCGCGCCGATTGATGCTCACAGCGCTGGCGCGCCCGCTGGTCGCATCGATTTTCCAAATCTGAAAGTTGCGCTCACAAACAATCGTTCGTCCGTCGTATGCGATGCTCGGCCACAGGACGCGTCCATCTTTGAATTGCGTGACTTGCCGGCTCTTGCCGTTGAGGTCCCTGGCCCAAAGATTTTGCGCGCCGCTCCGATCTGAAACGTAATAAACGGTGGTGTCATTACGGCCCCACATGGGCCATATTTCTTTAGCGCCGCCTTCGCTGATCTGCTCATAGGTGGGGCTGGCGCCAAAACGCATTAACCAGATTTCGCTCTCATCGATGTGACTGTGGCCTTTCCGCCACCATTGCGCGCCGCCGAACCCGTGCCCGGCGAAAGCGACCGAGTTCCCATCATGCGAAGGCGCTGCGAAATATTCATTGGCGTAGAGGTCGCCGCTTACTTGCATCGGGGTGCCGCCGTCACTGCTAACCCGATAGATGTCCGTCGTGCCGATGTCGCGACTGTTCGAAGTGAAGTAAAGCCATCGTCCATCGGCGGACCAGGCGTCCAGCTGATCGTTGCTGTCATCATATGTCAGCCGCTTCAGATCACCCGTGTCGATGGTCAGCACGTAAATGTCCCCATTGCCGGTGCGGGTCGAGCCGAACGCGAGCTTGCGCCCGTCCGGCGAATAAAGCGGCCGCGATTCGGTCGCCGGGTGCGAAACCAGCAGGTGCGCATCGCCACCCGTTGCGGCGACGGTCCAAATGTCCCCGCCCGAAACAAACGCGATTTCGGAGCCGTCGGTAGAGATGGCCGGTTCGGTAAAATACGCCCGCGACTCGGGGGCTGGTTGGGCGAACGCAACAGCGGATAGCGTCACCGGCAGTGAGAAAACGAAAGCAAGCTTTGCGACGAGCCGTAACGTCTGACGAGGTCGATTAATCATAAGGCAGGCCCTTCCTTCATCGGGCAAACCACAATAACGCGCGGCATACTACAACATTTTTGCTTACGAGCAAGTGAGCGCGTCACTCGTGGCGGCCTTGACCCTTGTCGCAGCCCTTTGTTATAAAAGTCGTTCGCGCACGTCCTCCAGTACTGTAATGCGCGTTCGGTATTCCGCAGTAGCTCAATGGCAGAGCATTCGGCTGTTAACCGAAGGGTTGTAGGTTCGAGTCCTACCTGCGGAGCCAAAATCTAAAAGGAAAAGGTCGCCAACTGAGGCGGCCTTTAGTGTTATTGGGGGCGAGTAATTTCACCAGAGTGCACGGTAGTTCACGGTGGTTTACACGCGTGCATTCGATCGGGGCAGACCAGCGGGGCTGATAGGGCTTGACGCTGGTGGTATGATTCGCGCCCCGTCTTAGCCAAAAATTGGAGCGTGTGTTGTGGCTCGAACCAGACTGCCGAAGCAGGAGTCCTCGGAGACTTCCGCGAAGTATCAAAATCCGAAAAGCCGAAGCTTCCGGCCGGCGTCGTTAAAAAGAATGAGCGTTGGTACGTTCGCATTCGTTACCGCGGCGACGATGGCAGTCGCCACGCAGCCTGGCGCGAGTGCGCGAAGAACGCCACCGACGCGCGCGATGTCAGGAAGGCGCTGCAGCGCGAGTTGGAAGACCACGGCCATGAATCGTTGCGCAACGCCCGTAAGACGTTCGACGACCTCGCGAAGTTCTACGAAGAAACCCACTTGGTACCCGCGATCTTTGTTAACGGCCGAAAAGCTTCCGGGCGTAGATCGCTGGGCCCCGCAAAAAGCGCGCTTAAGGCTTTGAAGGAACACTTCGGATCCACCCCGCTGCGAACCATCACCCACAGCTCGCTCGAATCGTATAAGCGGACAAGACTTGAGACCCCCGTCGTGTTCATTAAGACAATCAAAACCAAAACCGGCCCGCAGAAAATCGAGAGCGGCCGACATCCGCGCGCGATCGCCACCGTTGATCGCGAGCTGGAACTCATGCGCAACATGTTTGCGATTGCGGTCGAAGAAAACTGGGTCCACAAAACACCCTTCCGGCGCCGCGACACAGTGATCAGTACCGCGCAGGAAAACCAGCGTCAGCGAATCATTTCCGACGCGGAAGAGGAGTTGCTACTGGCGTACTGCACAGGCCCGCGCGCCCATCTACGCTCTTACTTTATCTGCGCGATCGATACCGGCACGCGTTGGGGAGAAATGACAAAGGCGCGGGTCAGCGATATCAACATCGAGGCGCGCGTTGTGATCGTCCGGGCGACGCACACAAAACTTCTCGAGAGTCGCACGATCGGGATTACGTCGCGGATGGCTGAGGAGCTGAAGAAGCTTTGCGCCGAGAAAAAACCGAACGCTCGTGTCTTTGATTTTAAAAGTGTGAAAACTGCATGGACGACTCTTCGCCGGCTGACGGGATTGAAAGATATTCGATGGCACGACGTCCGCCACACTAACGCCACGCGCATCGAACGCACCGGCGCGGTATCACACGGACAGCTAAGCCGGCACCTGGGCCATAAGAATTTGAAGACGACCAGTCGCTATATTAACCAGGACGTTCGATCTACGCGTGAGATCGTGGCGGCGCTGGAGGCAGGCGCCATAAAGCCGGCCGAAGCCATCGATGCCGCACATGAGCAGCGCCAGATGAAGGAAGAGTCGGACGCGGTGAATTAGTGCGGGCGCGCATATATGAATTTAAAAAGTCTCTCCGCCATGTCAGCGTCGAGGTCTTTCAGCAACGCGTGCTCGCTTAACGCGCGATCCTGCTGATTTTCGATGACAAAAATCCGGCCAAGTCCGTAGTGGGCCATGGCGTAGTCTGATCGCTCAACGATCGCGAGTTCAAAGGAATCGCGCGCCTCCTTGTAGAACTTCAGTTTTTCGCAGACGAAGCCCAGGCGCGTGTGCGCCTCGTAGTTGTGTGGCCGAAGACACGCTGCCTGCAGGAATTCTTCGGCAGCAGCTCGCATTTCATATACGTGGCCGAGGGTAAAGTGAGTATCGGCGCTATCGGGCTCGAGCTTTACAGCGCGCAGGGCGGCCGCCGTAGCCTTATCTTCTTTACCGAGCGCTGCATAAGCTATCGCGAGGTCCATGTGCGCTCGTGTGTCATTCGGATTTTTCTTGATCGCTGCGGTGTACTGTTCTACGTCCGCTTTCGCCTCGGCGGTCCGAGCAGAACGTGATTCGCCGATCGATTGCGCGAACGTAACTAAAGAGCAGATACAAACCAGCGTGGCGGATTTTAAGAAACCACGAAGAACGGATTTCATTCGAGACGCCCTCCCGTAGCGGCGATCCGGTCCGACGCCGGAGGCAAAAAGCACAACAACCACGCGAGCATGTTACTGACAGGCCTTACCGTAGGCGGGACGATAGCCTTTCGTTTGTGCCTGCTTCTGCGTCATGTACTCGCCACTTTTTGTGTTCCCGTACCAGCGTGTGCCAGGGCAATGATAGACGCCTGATTGTGTGTTAACCCAGACCTTAACGTCCGGATTGCCGGATTGTTGAGCTACGGCGGTGACGACGTTCGACATCGGCGTCGCGACGCATCCAAACAGACACGTTCCCAAGATCAGGGACAGCGATAGCAGTAATCGTTTGAGCATCTTGGCCTCCTTCACGCAACGCGTCGCTTGCGTCTGGCCGGCGGCGCAGCTGCGACCGCGGCTTTCTTTTCTTCTGACGGCTTGACGTACTGGTCGATTAGCCTGTCTACGACCTGCAACAGTCCTGATTCTCCGCCTAATCGAGAAAGGAATTAGAGTACGACTCAGAGTCGACGTTGGAGCTGCGTTGATTGAGAATCCGCCCGACGCATACAACATCACGGCTGAGATACCCGGCCGCGCTCGAGCTGACGAAGTAATTATGGTCGGCGCTCATCTCGATTCATGGGCCGCAGGAACGGGGCCCCCGATAATGCCGCGGGCTGCGCAGTGGTGATGGAGGTTGCGAGAATCCTCAAGAACCTCGATTTACCTTTGCGCCGCACCGTCCGCTTCGTCTTATGGGGCGGTGAAGAAAATGGCAACCATGGATCTTTTTCCTATGTTAACAAACACCTGGTTTCTATCTACCGCGATCCGACACATCCCTGAAATCTTCAGATTGGTACAAGAAAACCCGAATTTGAAAAATTCTCGAGTTACTACAACCTCGACGAAGGAACCGGGCGTATAAGAGCAGTAACAATCGCCAAGGACTTGGCTGCTCGTCCGTTGATTGAATCGTGGCTAGCTCCTCTCCGAGACCTTGGGGTTATCGCAGTTATCCCGCGCGGCAGCGCCGGGTCAGACGATGCATCGTTCGCCGCGGTAGGTTTGCCGTCCTTCTCGTTTGTTCAGGATCCACTTGACTACAATACAACGACACATCACACCAATATGGACGTCTACGATCACCTACAGGAAGGTGACTTGAAACAGGCGGCGATTGTCCTCGCCACGCTCGTATACGCTGACGCAAATCAAAACACACCAATGCCCAGGCCGTCACCGCCACAGTGATGGTTCACCCGTTGTGATGTTGGAAGAGGCAGTCAACCAACACGCGAGGCTTACGTGGGATTAAAAAATCTGCGAGATCAACGGAACCTGCCGATCTCGGAAAACCGGTAAATTTTCGCGTACGATGGCCAAAAAGTTGCGAAGAGTGTCGAGTGTGAGCCATTTCATGTTCTGGATCTATATTCTGCAAAACCCGCGTGGCCAGTTCTACATCGGCCAGAACGAAAGAGCCGGCGGCGCGCGTCGAATTTCACAACAACACTAAGGTTCCGACGGACACTTCACGTGAAAGAACGGGGCCGGAAACTGGCTGGGTTGGGAATCACATGACTCACCACAAGTGGATTATCAGGATGGACATAGACGAGGCGGGCTAAATTGAGAGGTGAGAGGAAGCAACGACCGACGTAAATTCACCGAAGAGTTAGACGGGCTTCACCTCTGTCTCTGCTCGATTAACACCACGTCACCGGTTTCTGTGCCGCGCACAAGCGCCAACGAACGCCCATCGCCCGACCAATCGAACGCCAGGATCTGTTCGGCTTTAAAGTTAGTGAGTTGTTTGGGCGGGCTTCCGTTGAGTGGCTGAAGCCAGATGTCTGAGACACCGCCCGCGTTGTTCACAAAGGCGATTGATTGACCGTCCGGTGACCAGCGCACGGTCCGGTAAACCACCGTCGGAGGGAAATCAAAACGGTTGAGACGCTGGCCGCCGGCGGAAGAAATAATCCCAATGCCCCAACGCGACGGATTGAGTTCGATATCCAGATACGAGTAGGCGATCATCTGGCCATCGGGTGAGACGGCGGGCTTAGTCGCGCGTGCCGTCGTTAACTGCACGGACTCGCCTCCTTCAATCGCGACCTTCCATACTCTCGGGTCGATGAACTCGTTGCTCTGATAGATGACCCAGCGGCCGTCCGGAGTGCATTGCGGATAGAATTCGCCATCGCCCGCCGTCAACTGTCTGAGATTGCTTCCGTCTGTATCCACGCGCCACAGGTTGAACTGGCCTGCGCGGTCAGAGCTGAAAACGATGTGACGACCGTCTTGCGTGACTGCGAGCCCGCGGCTAACACGCGCTCCCACGGTGAGCTGTCTCGCATTCGAACCGTCTTCGTTCATTAGCCAGATGTCCGCGCCGCTGCCACCGGCACTCGAGCGATACACAATCTGCCTATCGGGTGCCCATGCCAGCACCTCCAGACTACCGACTTCGGTCTTGATTTGTTTGGCGCCGGCCGCGTTTCCTCCGGGGGCAACCCAGATACTTGAGACGGCCTGAACCTGAACTGCTGCCAGCCGCTTCGAATCAGATGTGATACTGAGATCTTGATAGTTGTTAAGATCGTGGGTAATCCGTGTAGCCACTCCATCCGGCAAACTGACGTGCCACACCTGCGTAGGAAAACCGGCGCCTTCGCTGGCGGGTAAAAGCAAGCCACTGCCATCAGCGAGGAAAACCGGCTGCCCGACGTAGCTCCAACGCGTGGAACTGAGCGGCGACTGCGTTCCATCCGCAAGGTTCACCCCAACAATCGCCGCGAAATGACCGCGCTGATCGTTAAGTCTCGCAGCTACTGCGATTTTTTTTTGATCCGGCGACCAGGCGGGAGCGTTCCATTCCAGCACGAACGAATCCGGCTTATGCCGCGTGGCGACATCACGTTGATTCGAGCCATCAATGTCCGCCACGACCACGTGGCTTTCGGATTGACGAAACCTGATGAAAGCGATCTGCCGGCCGTCCGGCGAAAAACCAATCGGATAGATATCTGTCGCTATCGGCTTCGAAGCACCGCCAAGCGTTGGCACCCGATAAAGTATGCTTTCGCCTTTGTCGCGATCGAGCTCGATGTAATAAACGCTGTTACCGTCAGGCGCGAAGCTTACGGAGATAAGCTCGGCCTCACTAGGCCCGGCGATGCGCACGTTGCTCGGCGCTCCGACATTTCTTACCCAGACGCTGTTCGCATCACCATCCTTCACCACACTGGCGACATATCGCCCGTCCCGTGAGACTGACGCGTGCATGATGGTGCCCGAAGTAGTGAACCTCGAAATCTCCATCGCGCTGAAAGGCATCGTATGCCGCGCTTGCAGCCGCGCCATCGCCCAGTAGATGCCGAAGGCGGCGAGACCTCCAGTGATGATGAAAACCGCTATCAGCGCCGCGGCATTCCAACTTCTGCGAGACACGGCCCTGGCAGTGGGCAAGACCGGGTCAACCGGAACCGATACAACCGGTTTTGTTGCGCTCTCGGTGTGAATCGCTTCTTCGCGTTCTTCGGTTTCGATTCGCGTCAGGCGGTGGCGTTCAACTACCAACTCGGTCGCCAGGCCCGGCGCCTCTCGCACGTGAGCAGTGAACCGGTAACCGACTTTCGGTATCGTCTCGATGTAAGTTGCGTTACGCTCGTTTTCGCCCAGCGCCTTCCGCAAAGTCGAGATATTGTTGGTCAGGTTGGCTTCTTCGACAAAGCTGTCGGGCCAGACCAGCTTCATTAACTTGTCCTTCTCAATCAGCCGGCCGCGACACTCTACCAATGCGATGAGCGTCTCAAAAACTTTCGGCGTCAGGGGAACGCGTTCGCCATTGCGTAGCAGCAATCGCTCGGCTGGGTCCAAAAGGAAAGGGCCGAACTCAAATAATTGCTGCCGATTCTTATCCATAAACGCTTTGAGAAGTTTTGGAGAATTCTAAGGGACTTCCTTTAGGACTTTCTGGTCAACTTGCGAATAGTTTCCACCAGCACGGTGGGGGATTGAATTGCGGCGTCGGGGAAGCCCGAGTGAACGCGCCCATTTTAGTCTCCGCCTGTGCCCAAAGCAATCGTCGGAGGGACGAGTGAGCAGAAAAAAACGACACACGGTGACGACCATCGAGAGCCATGAGGTCTGGATCATTAAGAGGCCAGCGCCAACGACAGCAAAGATTCTTTGCGAGATATGCGCCGGCGGCTCCACGATGTTGACTCCGCAGAGGGCCGCCACGGAAGCTGGCGTCAGTGAGCGCACTGTCTTTCGTTGGATAGACGACGGCGCAATTCATTTTGCGGAAACCGCTGACGGAATGTTCGTTTGCCTGGCGCCGCTCACCGTTGAGGTCGATTGAGTCTTCGCCCTGAGCCGTTGTGAATTTGAGGAAGGCCAAGAGCTATGAGTAAGTGGATTACTTTAAGAAGATTGATCACGATAACGGGACTATTCAGTGCGTTAATACTGAACAGCGGGCTCGTTCAAACACAAGTTTCGACTGCCTTCAGTTACCAGGGCCGGCTGACCGACAACGGCGCACCCGCAAATAGCAATTACGATCTGCAATTCACCCTGTGGGATGCGCTCTCCGGCGGTACGCAACAGCCGCAGCCCGCAGCTGCGACGTTAACTAAGAGTAATGTAGCGGTGACTGGCGGCGTCTTCAGCGTGCTGCTTGATTTCGGTGTAAGTGCTTTCCCGGGCGCTGACAGATTCTTAGAGGTGGGTGTCAGGCCTGGAGGTACTGCGGCTGCTTTCACTATTCTCGCGCCGCGACAGCAGATCAGCTCGACGCCTTACGCGTTGCGCACGCTTAACGCGACGGCTGCCGACTCGCTGTCGAGCGCCTGCGTCGGCTGCGTGCAGGACGCGCAAATCAACTCGGTGGCGGCGAGCAAGCTGACGGGCAATCTTCCGGCATCGAGTCTGCCCACCGACAGCACGAGCTATATTCAGAACAAATCAACGCTGCAAGCAAACTCGAGCTTTAACATCAGCGGTAACGGCACGGCGGCTGGCACGCTCACGGGTAACGTGATCAATGCGGCGACCCAGTACAACATTAGCGGGAATCGCGTCTTGAGTACGGCAGGCACAAATAATCTGTTTGCCGGAGCAGGCGCAGGACAGGCGAATACGATCGGCCTCGCTAACTCATTCTTCGGCAACAGCGCAGGGCAGGCGAACACGACCGGGGCCACTAATTCGTTCTTCGGCGCAAGCGCAGGTCGAAGC
>JBHELZ010000024.1:0-61595 GCA_046262835.1 Pyrinomonadaceae bacterium | reverse complement strand
GTTCTGGTCCGGATTGGCTGCCGGCTTATCAATGGGATTCTCGATGATCGCCGAAGGATTGCTGCACGCATATCTGCCGGATGCATACTGGCGTCCGCTAGTCGCCAAACTTGGATACAGTGTCGGATTTCTGATTGTGATCCTCGGCCGGCAGCAGTTGTTTACGGAGAACACGCTCACACCCATCCTGCCGCTCCTGCAGCGCAAAACAGTTGCCACATTAAGTAACGTCCTGCGCCTCTGGGTGATCGTGCTTATTGCGAACCTCTTGGGCGCTCTGATAATTGCGCTAGTAACAGCTCGAACTAATGCCTTTGATCCCCACGTGCGACAGGTCTTCGCGGCGATTGGAAATAAGGCAATGGAAAATAGCTTCGCGACCACAATGCTGCGGGGCATCTTTGCCGGATGGCTCATCGCGCTGATGGTCTGGCTGCTCCCTTTCGCAGAAACGGCGAGAGTCTGGGTGATAATATTTATCACCTACGTTGTCGGGCTGGGCCAGTTCAGCCACATAATCGCCGGTGCGGTCGAAACATTTACAGTGGCCGCGATGGGGCAGCAGTCCTGGCTGAACGTCCTTGGCAGTTATATCGTGCCCACTTTAATCGGAAATATTCTTGGTGGAGTGACACTGGTGGCAACGCTCAACCACGCACAAGTCGTCGCTGGCGGAGGTGGCGAAGACGTCTAAATCGAATTTGGTGTTAGCCGCTCCTTTGCTCTTCACCGGTGCTCCCAACAAATCGATTGCGGCATTAGCGGCTGTCCTCGGAATTACTATTCTGGTGTTTTGGTTTGTAATTCGCTCCCATCGATTGTAAGGCAAATGCTGGAGAGACTCCTTCCCGACAGTGTGAAAGCAATCCTGCTCGGCGTGATCACGATCGCGTTCGTGCTATCGCGGCTCCCTCGCTGGTTCCCGGATGTCGGCTGGCTGCAGGTTTTTCGCATTCCCATGATTCAAATGAGTGAGGAGCAAAGAGCAAAACGGCGGCGCTTCAGCAACCGAACGGCTGGTCTGGAGATAATTCTTGCCGGGCTCGTGTTGCCGCTTCTTTATTTCGCCTCAACGATTATGTTATTCAATGAACCCCAGGCGTTACCTACGATCATCGTGACCGCCTGTTCCGGCTTGTGTCTGGCGCTGGGGATATGGATCCTCATCCGGAATTGGTGAATAGCACCCGAAAAAGCGACGATGCCCAACAATCGTCGGACCAGGGTTTCGTAAGATAATTGGCTTGGCGATGTGTGTGAAACGCGCATCAACTCCGCCGTGGGACGGCTGAGCCTGTCAAATTGTTCTTTGCCGTTCGCCAAATGAGCCGATCACTCATCACTAAGAGCAAAAACGTTATCGTCCATATTGGCACCAGCGCCGACGGCTACATCACGCGTCCTGACGGTGACCTCGAATGGCTGACGTTCGGCCCCAAGCTATGGCATGAGGGACTTAACGAGGTCGATCGACACGAAGCTGCTTGGCCGGCAGTGTCAAATCAACCGCTGATATGGCTGACAGTTTGTTCAAGAAGAGAGAGCAGTATAGTCCCTTCGAGGTCGGGTTAGTTGCTGCTGTTGCGGTGAGCACAGTAGCCGAGGCGCGCAGCAGTGTTAGCGAGGGTTGCTCCTGATATTCGTGGATTAGTGGAACATGGGTTCGTCCATAGCGCCGCACTTCTCCCTCTCGTCCTTCATCAGCCGTGGCTATCTCGATCGATTCTTATGCACATCCATGCCCACATGCATGATAGACTTTTGCATGCCCTCCTTAAGGTGGCTCTGTGCCACGGTTTTTGTTACATCAAATCCGCAGCATAACCCACGCCCTTAAGGGACAGGCCTAACCATTTTGTCGGGGCGGCCCGAGAAACTTAACCGTGAGGTAATCGAGCTGTGATGAGATCATTCGTGCTTGGCATATCGGTGGGTGTTTCTTACTTGGCCCTGATATCTAACTCTACGTTACCGCAGACTCGACCGAGTGCGGCAGCCAGACAAACAGAGATAGTGATGCTGGGAACAGGAACACCCCGGCCAGACCCGAACGCGTGGGGACCCTCCACGGCGATAATCGTAGGGAAAAGAGTGTTCCTAATCGACGCGGGTGTAGGAATTGAACGCAGGCTCGCGGCGGCCAACCTGCCGATTAATGGAGTCACCGCGGCGTTCATTACACACCTGCACAGCGATCACGTACTGGGCCTGCCGGATCTCATCTTCACATCATGGATATACGATCGCTCGACTCCATTCCCGGTGTACGGTCCGCGCGGCCTCGATCACATGACAAAGCACCTGTACGCGGCGTTCGCCGAGGACATTCGGATTCGCACCGAGGGACTGGAACACGCGCCGCGCGGCGGGTACCGGGTCGATGTTCACGAGATCAAGCCCGGAGTGGTGTACGACGATGACGGTGTTCGCGTCACGGCATTTCGAGTCGCGCACGGAGCGTGGCGCGACGCATTCGGTTATCGATTCGATACGCCGGACCGCAGTATTGTAATTTCGGGCGACACCAGTCCGAGTGAAGAGCTCGTGAAGATGGCGACGGGGGTCGATGTGCTGATCCACGAAGTGCAACCGACGAATCTCAAGCGTATTACCAGCCGCCCCGACTGGGATTGGCCCAAATATGTCAGCCAGTATCACACGACCGCGATTCAGCTCGGTCAGATCGCCGCCCGAGCGCAGCCCAAGCTTCTGATCGTTTACCACAATGGTCGCCGGGTCCCAGCCAGTGAATTAATTGCCGACATCCGCCGATCATTCGCTGGCCAGGTCGTGGTGGCCGACGATCTTCAAAGATTTTAACTCTTCGCCGCGCCCAACAAATCGGTGGACGCAAGCGGCGGGAGCGTGTTTCGTATCATGAACTTATAGCTCTTCAACATAAATTGTTTGATGCTTTGCATATTGCCCAATACATTGAACGCGCCCAACAAATCGGTGGACGCGACCGGCGGGGCCTGTTTCCCATCATAATTGGTCCGGCGATGCTTGAATGAAATCGCGACGCCTTCGGTCAACTCCACCCTTCGACGGCCTTCATTCTTCGGAAGAGAACGTGGCAATCGAATCCAGCCCACGCATCGTTTCTGCAACAGTATTAGGACTGCCCTAATAATGCGCAGCAAGAAAATATTGATAATCATCATCGCGCTGGCGTTGCTGCTTGTCTGTATCGTCGCGCTCAGACTGCGAAGGGAGAAGCCGGTAGGCGCGAATGTCTCAGAAACTTCGCGATTAATCCGAGGCCCCGCCTTCGACGTTCAGGTCGAGATGCCTGCCTTCAATTCAGGTCGCGCACCCTGGGAGATCCCCGGCGTCATTTTGGGTTACGATCGGGGACCGCAGTTTGATCAGGCAAGTCCTGGCGCCATTGTCGGTAAGATCACCCTGGATCATATCGAACTTAGCGCCGCCGGCGGCTGGGATCTTTCGATCAAGACGGACAGCGAAGGAGGGCTCGCTCAGGGAACACACGTCGCATTTCCGGTAAAACTCGGGGGCAGACCATTGAAATTCAACTGCCGACCCGCAGATCCACCCGTTGGCTATCTTCAGACCCGCGTGCGCGCGGGCTCCGACGAACTCGAAGGGAGCTTCCAACTGAAAGTCGCTATCTGCAAGAATGCTGCCTCAGGAAAAACTGCTGCATGGCCATACCAACCGCTCAAGGTTCGTGGGAACTTTGCTGGATTGAAAACGCAATGATGAAGGATGAGGCCAAGAGGATGAAAACTTCGAATTCGAAATTTGTTTTGCTGGTCTACGTCAGCTTAACCGTCAATCATTCTCCGGGTTCAGGCCCAACAGAAAGGCAACAGATGAAATTTAGAATCGCTAGAGTCTTTTGTGCGGTCTTGATTGCGTTTTTGATCGCTGCCTCAGGCAGTACGGCAGAAATTCAAAAACAACCCCATCAGATCCTCGCTGTCCATTACGTCAAGCAAGTGCCTAATTACATTGTTTATAATCTGACCTTCCTCGCGGTGGGGCGGCGTACTATTCATCCTGATAGGTTGGATGCTGATGAGGACGGGACGACGAGTTGTGGCAGACGTTTGAGCATCACAACTGCCGGAAATACAAATTCCTACTCAATGTTGAGTCGTACAACACGCCCCTAACAACCCGTCACTCAAATTATTATGTCACTCAATTCGAATTTCGCGCGAAACGTCGCGAGACTAATTGTGCTGGATGCGCATGACTCGGTGCTATTGCTTCGATACGACGAGTATCGCGCGAATCGGATCGTGTTGCGCGACACCGGGCGGTCAGCTAGAAGACGGGAAGACGGGCGAGACGCAGCAATCAGAGGGCTCTTCGAGGAAACCAATCTTTCACTGGAACGAAGCCGCAAACTCTGGCAGAAGACCTTCACCTTTGCACTAACTCAGGGTTTGTGCGTTGTTTCGCGTTTGTGCAACTACTTAAGACTGAATGAACCGCGCCGCCGCATCAACTTGACCGTTTCGGCGGCCCACCCTGATCAACAAACTACGAGGTAAGAATGGACGCACTTCTTCGAGCCATCCTTGATGACAACCGCGCGACGGTGGAGCGTCTGCTGAAGGCTGATTCCTCCCTCGTCGCTGAACGTGTCACCGAGGCGCGATACTACGACGAGAAGATTTTTCACTGGCTGTATGTTGGGGACACGGCCCTGCATTTGGCTGCGGCCGGCTATCGCGTCGAGGTCGTGGGAGTGTTGCTCGCGTCAGGGTCGGACCCAAATGCGGCTATGAATCATCGCCATAGCCGTCCACTTCATTACGCGGCGGACGGCTACATTACCGGCCCGGAGTGGGACGCGAAGCGACAAGTACAGACCATTGAGGGTTTGCTCGTGGCCGGCGCGGACGTAAATGCGCAGGATAAGAACGGTGCGACGCCGTTGCACCGAGCAGTGCGGACGCGATGCGCGGCGGCGGTGCGCGCGCTGTTAAAGGCGGGTGGGGATCCCATTCTGAGGAACAAGCTTGGCTCGACCGCCTTTCATCTCGCGGTGCAAAACACAGGGCGAGGTGGATCGGGCGCAGAAGAAGCACGAGCAGCGCAACGCGAGATCATCGAGGAGTTTCTTGGCTTCGGCTTAAGTCCGGCGATCAAAGACTGCAACGGGAAGTCCGTGCTGGATTGGGTAAAGAGCGGTTGGATACGAGAGATGTTCCACGAGGAGGCGCCGTGACGGTGTGCCGGCCAACTCGACCGCGGGTAGCAAGTCAACAAAAGAGTTTCACGGGCAATGAACTGTCACTGATTGTCAGCAGAAATTTTATCAGCGGCGATTCCCTTCTTCCTCCCACTCTCGAGATATCCCGCGCTGGCGCTAGTGAGAAAGTACTTCCGCAATTGATCGTCAGGTGATGTAATCGCCGAGGAACAAATGGTTGGACCGCCAAATCTATATGAAATTTTATCGAATCGCAGTTTTGATGATCCGAAGTTTCACAACAACTGCCGCGTACGCACAATCTGGTTGTAAGGCACTCGATACACGGGCCGGGATTTGCTCAGTTGAAGCAATTCGCTTTAAACGAATTTCGAGAGTGTAAGTGAGTGTGCCACAATTCATTGGACCGAAGATCAAACTTCTCATTGACAAGCGCAGTGGCAAAGGTCCTTGTTTGCTGACTAGTTAACTTAACCCTTAGACAGCTAAAAAGAAAATGTGGAAAATAGAAGGACATCATGGCCCGTTATAACCTATCCGCGATAGAAGCTTTTACTCAGACGGTGTTGAATGACGGGTACTGCATATTGCGCCATCACTTTTCCGTAATGGCACTCGAAGCGTGGCGCGAAGCATTTGGGCCAATGCTAGTGAAGCATATCGAGCGCGAAGGGCACCTTCAGAATCGGGGGCCCGGCCGCTATTACGTTACTCTTCCCTTCGTAAAGCCTTTCGCCGACCCTGCCGTCTATGAAGACGAGGATGTGCTGCGCGTGGTCAGCCGTCTCGTAGGCGAGGACGCGGTAATGTGTCAGCTTGCGACTGATACGCCCATCATCGGATCAGACTATCAAGATGTGCATCGCGACGCTCCACCGCTCTTTCCCGAGTCCGGTCAAGAGACCCCGCCTTTTCAACTTGCAGTAAACTTTCCACTAATTGATGTGCGAATTGAAAATGGGCCATTCGAAGTTGCGCGGGGCACGCACATGATGTCTAAAGAGGAAGGAATGCGACGCCTGAAATCGGGGGAAATCAAACTAGAGCCGATAACAATGCAGTTGGGCGACGTGATGATACGCGATGTGCGCGGGCTGCACCGCGGGACGCCCAATCGCGAGCCGACACCAAGGCCGATGGTCGTAATCGGCTATAGCCGTCGGTGGCTGTCTCGGCCTGAGGTGTCAATCCGCATACCGCGTTCAACCTTTGATACTTTAACTGAACGCGCACGTTATTTGTTACGCCTTAACCCAATTGTGGAGTCTATTGAAGACACCCCTGATACTGAGATTTATCAGTCGTATGCTTATTGAGTGGCCCTGGGACCGCTCGTGGTTATTGACGCTCTCTAACAACTGATTCAATTGCAGGGCGAGATGGGCTTTTTTTCATGCTCGTCGATAACGTTATGTGGGTTCGCGCAGGCGTCGCTTGATTGAGCCATTGGGCGGGAGAGGGGGAGGTCCACCTGACGCAAGCAGAAATTTCCGGCATCTCACCGTTTTTTATCGTCAAGCACGTACCGTCGTCGCTTTCGTTTTACCGAGATAGGCTTGGATTTGAGATCACCTTTGAGGGGCCTACTCCGGCCGACATCTTCTTCGGTATCGTTCGCCGCGGCGGTGCGATGATCATGCTTAAGGACGTCGGCATAGATCCTTTGCCGAATTACAAGCGAAGCGTCAAAAACGGTCTAGCGCGCTGGGACGCTTATCTTTATGTCCCGGACCCCGATGCGCTGGCAGCTGAATTTGCGTCGCGCAATGTCCAGTTTTCGGAGCCACTTAAAGACACTCATGACGGTTTACGTGGGTTCGAGCTCAAGGACTGCGATGGTTACGTCTTGTTTTTTGGTCGTCCTCGCCCATGACGCGGTCGAACCCGGGCCTAAACATTGCCCGACGCGCGCCCCACAATTCGCTGCGCCGCACCGTCAGGGTTGCCGCGTCGCATCCCGGTGGTAGTGACAAATCTGCTGCGGCGAAGGTTGCGTTCACAGGCGCGGTCAGTCAACTTAACCCTTCGGCGTTACTGGTATAGCCCGGGTTTCAACTCAGAGTAATCAAATAGATGAATAGCATGAATCCCAAGGTTGATTTCTATTTTAATAAGGCTACAAAGTGGCAGGAAGAATTCGAGAAGTTGAGAAAAATTGTTCTTGACTGTGGGCTGACCGAGGAATTGAAGTGGGGTTGTCCTTGTTACACCCATGAGAAAAGAAACATAGTTCTAATACATGGATTTAAAAAATACTGCGCGCTTCTGTTTTTCAAAGGGGCCCTGCTAAATGACGCCAAGCGGATTCTGATCCAGCAAACGGAGAACGTGCAGGCAGCCCGCCAGGTTCGTTTCACCAGTGTTCGGGAAATAGTGAAGGCGGAATCGATCTTGAAGGCCTATATTTATGAGGCCATTGAAGTGGAAAAAGCCGGTTTGAAAGTGAATCTGAAGAAGACTGGAGAATTTAACATTCCCGCTGCACTTCAAAATAAATTCGATGAAATCCCTGCTTTGAAAACTGCTTTTAAGGCATTAAGCCCTGGACGGCAGAGAGCCTACATTCTACATTTTTCCGGGGCCAAACAAGCCAAAACTCGGGCATCAAGGGTTGAAAAATGTGTGCCGCAAATTCTCAATGGAAAGGGATTAGATGATGAGTAATGTTGCGCGGCGTTGGCTTCCTCGCTTGATTCAGCTGATTCTAAGCAGCCTCATAAGCGGTTACATTTACAGTCCGTTCAAAAACGTTCCACATTACGCGCCTCTGGTTCGATACGTTGCCGTTCCGGTGATTGTCTTTACCGCATTTTGGATGTGGAAAGGCCATGTACTGCTACAAGCTTGAAACTAATGAGATTCGCACTTACCGGGTTTTCGTTTCTTTTAATCTCTTTCAATATCGCCGCGCACAGCCAGACCATGCTGAAGCCCGAACGCGAATTTCGCGCGGTCTGGATAGCGACGGTTGATAACATTGATTTCCCAACCAAACAAGCGCTTTCCCCCAATCAGCAAAAAGCTGAACTGCTGCAGGATCTAGACCTGGCCGTGTCCCTCAGACTAAACGCCGTCATTTTTCAAGTTCGCCCGCAGTGCGATGCACTTTACAGATCGAAGATCGAGCCGTGGTCGGAATTTTTAACGGGAGAGATGGGTAAAGCCCAGTCGTTTGACCCGCTGGATTTTCTGGTTGTCGAAGCGCACAAACGCGGGCTTCTCGTCCACGCCTGGTTTAATCCGTATCGCGCTCTGCATCCGGCGGCAAAAACAATATCGGAAGATCACATTTCAAAACAGCGCCCCGATTTGGTCAGGAAGTACGGAAGATATTTGTGGCTGGATCCGGGTGAGAAGGAAGTGCGCGACTACACATTGAGCGTGGTCGTAGACGTCGTACAAAGATACGACATAGACGGTGTTCACTTTGACGACTACTTTTATCCTTATGCGGAAAAAGACGCGAGCGGTAGGACAATCGAGTTTCCAGACGACGCCAGCTGGCAGAAATACGAGAATTCGGGCGGGAAACTTTCACGCGACAACTGGCGCAGAAAGAACGTAAACGATCTTATCGAAGCGGTCGGTCGCGAAATCAAACGAATTAAACCGCAAATCTTATACGGAATATCGCCTTTCGGAATTTGGCAGCCGTTTCCTGAGAAGGAAATTACCGGGCTTAACGCTTATGCCGAGCTTTATGCCGACGCGCGCAAATGGTTGCAGGATGGCACCGTCGATTATCTTGCGCCGCAACTTTACTGGGAGACGGCGCGGAAAGGCCAGTCGTTCCCCGTTCTGTTCGAATGGTGGAAATCGCAGAATACCAAGAACCGTCACATCTGGCCCGGAATTGCGCCCTATCGCATCGGTTCGAACGGGACCTTCACGGCGGAAGAAATTTCGAATCAAATAAAACTGACCAGAGCCTCGGCGCAAACGCGCGGCGCGATCCATTTCAGCTTCAAATCGTTGCGCAACGATTTGGGCGGTATTCAAAAGGTCCTTCGCGAAAAAGTTTACGCGAGAGATGCATTGATTCCGCCGTCAAGTTGGATAAAAACTTCAAAGATTCTCGCGCCCAAAGTTACAATAACGCGTGACGAAAAATTCGTCCGGGCGATTTGGACAGAGCAAGGCGCTGGCAAGGCGTTCTGGTTTGTCGTATACGTAAAAGATCAAAACGGTTGGAGTTATTCCGTTTTGCCCGCGGCCGAGAAATCAATCGCGCTTTCGGCCGACAGGACAATCCAAACAATTATTGTGACCAGCGTGGATAGACTAGGAGACGAGTCTTCGTTGTTGAATCAGAATTAGACTTTCGATTCGCCCTCAGCTGGGCGCAGAAACATTTCAACAGTCAGGCAGTGGCGGAACGTTTCTGCTGATTACAAAACACATAAGCAAATAATATTTCGTCCTGGACCGAGCGCCGCACTAGATGCCGCGGGCATCCCTCGAGAACATGACCAACGAAAAGAATGGGACAGTGACGACGGAACCGACAACGCAGGACTTCGCCGGACGCGTCGTGCTGATAACGGGAGCCGGGCGCGGGTTGGGCCGGGCGACTGCCGAGCGGTTTCTGCAGCGAGGCGCACACGTCGCTGTTAATGCTCGCACAGCTGAAAGGGCCCAAACCCTCGCAAATGAATTGAGTGGCAACTCGTACGCCGCCCCCGGAGATGTGACAAGCGCGGACGCGGTGCGGGCGTTGGTGGCTAATATCGTCCAAAGACTCGGTCATCTGGACATTCTCGTGAACAACGCCGCCGTCGTCTCCGCGACACGCATCGAGCGGCTAACTGAAGATGAATGGCGCGCAACAATTGACACGAATCTAACTGCAGCTTTCTTCTGCATCCAGGCGATTGTGCCGGTGATGAAGAGTCAAAGCTATGGACGCATCATCAACGTTTCATCTCTGGCCGGGCGCAGTGTCAGCACTCTTGGAGGGGCCCATTACACGGCCTCGAAAGCGGGGATGCTGGGTCTGACGCGCGCAGCGGCAAAAGAACTCGGTGCGTACGGCATCACGGTTAATGCCGTCTGCCCCGGATTATTTGATACTGAATTGACGCACGCGAACGCTACTCAGGAACGGCTGGAGGCTGTGAGCCAAAACTTTCCCATAGCTCGCCTCGGCAAGCCCTCGGAAGTTGCTGATCTGATCTGCTTTCTTGCCTCAGAGCGAGCCGGTTACATTACCGGGGCGTCGTTTGATATTAATGGTGGCAGTTTGATGATTTAGCGCTGTGATGGCGCGTCGCCGATTCGGGACAGATACATAATGTGCTTAGACTCAAACAGATGCTCCACAAAACCGGTCTCGATGGCAAACGCCTCAAAGTCGTAATTGATGATTGTGCCGTACATAATGAATCAGCATGGGCGAGGCGGTTTCCCAAAGCATTAAAATTCCTCTTTGGTAAACAATAGTGTCTTCGGTTCCAAGGGACGCTGCCCGCGTCCGTGGTCTAACGAATCTTCAAGGTTGGATCGCCGAAAAGTATCCACGTGCGGCGAACGTCGATGTCGCTGGTGGCGCTTTTGGCTTGGCGACTGGCATCGCCAATTGCAATCGGAGCTCCGCTTCCCCCATAGAGCAACTGAAACATTTTCAAGCCCATTTCATGCTGGCCTTCCGGAATTGTTAATCCTGAGGATGCGAAGCTGGCGACGGCGCCGCCGTTCGGTGCTTTCAAAAGGGATTCGGCGACGCTTTGCAGCGATGGGTCCGCAAAAAAGCCGTTCAGACAATCCATCACCACCACAAACGATAAGCGATTGCCGTTCGTGAGTGCCGCCGCATCATTCGCGGTGAAAATCTGTCCGCCCCAGATGTTTACATTCCCGTGCCCTGAATAAACCGTCACCGATTGGCCGGCATTGAGATTCGAAATGATATTGGATCTGGCGTCTGCGTCGGACGGCTGCAGACGTCGATACACTTTTTGAATCGTCATTGTGGCAGGCAGGATGCCGCCAACCTCATCGACAGCAGCCTCAAAGTTGAAATAGTAACTACCTTGTGTGTCAGCTACGAGTAGAGCGCGGTTGCCGGCGTTTGGGGGAGAATAGTTGACGATTTTCGAAACGACCAGGTTGGCTTCGGCCACAGTCCTCACCGGCAGCCGTCCGACGGAAATGTCGGCGATTCCATCGCCGTTGAAATCAGTCAACCAATCGTCCGACGCAGTTTCCAAAGCTGTCGCCGTGCCGGCAATGCCGGTATCGATCTGCCTGCTTGGAACTAAATCAAAATTTCCGACACCTGCATAATTACGCGGATCATAACTCGCATCGCCAACCAACAGGAGATACGAAGGGCCGCGCGCCCAGGTAGTTTTCGCGCGCAACATGAAGTCGCGAATGGCTTGGGGCGTGTGCGCTCCATAGCTGAACTCATCAAATACGTCGTCGACGTCCGTAACCGCCACCGTGAATCCCTGAGCCTCTCGTTGGGCCACCAGCGACGCCAGCGATGGAATGAAATCTTTGTAAGTGATTATGACCACATCTGCCCGGTTCGTGCTTTGATTCAGCGACGAAGGTTGATTAAGCGCGAGCCATGCGGGTTGTGAAATGCGACTCTCTGGTAACGCGATTAACCGCCGGGCCTTACCGCGTTCAACCGCGGATACGGTCGCTGTAAAGGTCCCGCCGTTCGCTTGCATGAGGGGGCGGACCTGCTGAATCGAATTTGGATCGGTCACGTCAAGGACACGAATGTTGGCGTTGGTAAAACCATCGATCCGCGCATCCTGGGTAGACTTGACGCTTAATTGCAGAGAGTCGCCATCAGCACGAAAGCTGTGTGCGTATGAGATTCGAATATAGTCGACCACGCTGGTGTCATGGCTCGACGCGACGGGAACCAACTTTATTGCGTTATCACCTTCGACCAGCCATGAATTCGGAATCGAAAATGTTTGGACCGCCGAGGATTCGTCCGCAAACGTAATTGATCCGGCGAGCGATCCGTTCACAAAAACTCTAACCTGATGGGTTTCGATCGATACACCCTGGAGCGCAATCTGTAATTGGGCCGGCGCCGTCGAAGTCGTTTCCACATTGTGAATCGTGAGCGGCACGACTGGTCCATCGCCGAAAACTACCGGCCCGAAAAAGTTTTCCCGATCGCCGTTAAGTGCGGCCGAATAGTAAACACTCTTGTCCTTGTATTGCAGCGAGTAAGTAAAGGCCGGCACCGCCTCCAGCATCGAGTGATTGTGCCGGCGCAACCGGCGCAAACGGCCGCGACGGCGGTGGGATCGCAGCGGCCGGCTATTCTTGGCCCTTATCTTTCCGGACGCCGCTAAAGCCAGAGTTTCTATTTTGCTTATCGCCCGTCCGGTCGCCGCAACCGATGGCAAAGGATCTATTGGCGCATTATCTGATCCTGCTTTCGCGTTAAGACCCTGATTCAACTTATCAGTCTTCATTTCAGGCGGACTCGGACCAATGAACGACTCGGTAGCGGCGGCTGAATTCCTGGCATTGTTCACAGGGAGCGGTTCAACCCCTTCTCCGCTCTTAGCCGGGAGCACCACCGGTAACGAGGCAACAGCACCGCCGACGCCCGTAAACCAGGACAGCGAAGCCGTCGTGGGCAAAGTTTTATTAGCCGAAACGACGGGTCCAGGCGCAGCAGAAGTTTGCAACTCGCCCTTAATCTCGATGCGCTTGCCTGGCTGTGCTCCATTAATCAACCAATAGACTCGCGTGTCCGACGTTGAGGTATCGAGACCTTGTCCCCAGAACTCAACAAAATCGCTTGCGGATAACTGGCCATTGTCGCGGGTCACACTGATGGCAACTTCGTTGCCTTCAACGAACAGTCGCAAGTTACGAGCGTCGGCCGCCGTATTGAAACCCGCGGCCGCGATCTGCGGTTGAGTCAGGCGATACCACCCCTGCGCCCGCACGCCGATCTTGAGGGCAGGCTGGTTCGCTATCAACCATTGCTGCGCCAGCGTGGTGGTGGTCAGATCTCCAGCGGCTGCCGCCAGCGCCGGCTGAACTCGGTCCATCTCCAGCCAATCCGGATTCGTGGTTGCGACCGTGCTGTGTCGGCTGAGATTGTTCAATAACTCTGACTGCCGATATTCAGGCAACGCCGCGCTCCAATTGCTCTGCACGAAAACGCGATCCGAAGAATCGCCGCGTAGATCCACAGATTCAACTTCGTATTGCGAGTCGAAAGTGCCGCCAGGATCAATCCATGAGTAAGACTGCACGCGGGCCCTTACGACGAGCGCTGAACCAGCGATTAAGCCTGGATTCAACTTGGTCCGCTGCCCGTCAATAATGCGATACACGTTGAACCCGAGCGTGCCCGCGTCGAGGCCGTTGGACCATTCGATCAAAACGCCCCGGGGAGACGCAGTCGCGCGAGCCTGGACCAAATGCTCAAAGGCCGCCGTTTCAGCTGTTTTGCGCAAACCGACGTTAGGGGTGAAAGCAACGACGCGCGCCGGAGGCACTATCACCGCCGTCGCGACGATCGCGGCCATCGCAATAGCGGCAGTCCCCCCGGAAAACGCGGGTCGTCTTACCATTCGTCGCCTCAAAAGTGCGCCAATTATTACCGAAATGAGGTAGCGAGACAAATGGATCTTGAGGAAGGACCGCTGCGGTGGCCGGTCTCTCGCCGGTGAATCACGGGCAATATGGGCGCAGTTTCCGGCCTGGGACTTATGCGTGTTTAGGGCCTGGGAGGGCAAGTCGCGCGGCGCGCTGAACGCAATTGTGAATCTGATATCGCAGCCGCGGACGGTGGCCAAAGGTCCCGTTGGCGCTAATCGTCGACAGGATGGGATCGGGCCAGCGCCGGCCAAGGTCGCCAAGGAGGCCGCGCGGTCGCCGAAAATACGACCTGATCGGAGCCCGGTGTTTCTGCGGAGCGTGGGCGCCGGCAAAAGGGGCCTGCCAATTCTTGGATACACTTTCAATGAGCCACGCCGGCGCGTGGGCGCGGGCGCGGATCTGTTCGTCGTTGATCGACGCATCGAGTAGTGCGCCGGCCAAACCAATGGCTGACAAAATCCAATTGGAGCGACGCTTGTCCTTTCCCAGGCACAACTCCCAATCAAATTCGCTCGACATCGTATCGACCAGCAGGCCGACATCACAGAGCCACAACGGCCGCCACGCGCCGTGCTTCAAAAGATGAATCGCGAGCAACGCAAAATGATCTTCGAGCGCCAGGACTCGAACCTGTTCGTCGCCGCACGGAACGAATTGCGAGCGGGAAAACACGTCTGTGATAGATCTATCTGAAAGTTCGAACGGCCCTGTATGGAGATCAGTGAAGCAATCGCGCAGCTCTTCACTCGACAACACTTTGGCCGCCGCCGCGTAATCGCCGGGCCTGACCAACAGATCGATGTCGCCATATGGCCTGAGGGCTTGCTGCGGATAGTGACGAGCGATTGACCAGCCCTTGATGAGAATTACCTCGACGTTTTTTTCGCGGAAGAGGCGTGCGAGCTTTTCGATGCGGATTTCATGCGTTCGCGCCCGTAGAGCGAACAAGCGGAACGCTTGATGCAACAACTCGCCGGAAGAAGTGCCGCTAAACTTCGTATCGCGAAGCCGCCACCAGCCCAAAGCCGCAGCCCCAGACTCGTAGAGGAGCGGAGTTACCGCCTCGATTTGTGACAGGTCTAGCGGAAGTTCAGGTTGGGGTGAACTGATCCACGATTTCTTTAGAGTCGCAGCCACCAGCTGGCCTGAATCTGCTGCGGCACGCGCCTTCATATAAGAAAACAAGCGATGTCGAGATAAGGAAAACCGCGCGAAGCTAGCAACTGCCGACGCAGGTGCCGGAGTTGCACGCGCAGCCAGAACAACAGGCAGGGTTACTGCCGCCGCAAGGCTGACCGGCGCTGGCGCAACCGGTAGCCGCTTCAGCGGGCGTAGGCGCCACGATCGAGGCGACGACTGGAATCGCTACCGCGGCGGTAAGCCCAAGCGCCCGGACCATTTCTCGACGGTCCATACCCACAACTTTTGCAGGCGGGATCGGGGCGTCGATGAGCAGATGATTACGCTTGAGTTGATGCAACGCCAGCCAAACGATTTTGTCGTCAAGACGCTCGCCCACCGTGGAGCTTAGCTCGCGAGTAATATCGCGGGCGCTCTTGCGACCGTTGCAGCGTTGCCATACAAAGGCGGCGGTTTGATTAAGGCAATGGGCGCGGTCCCTTTCGAGATCGTAAATTAGGACCTCGTCGCTCAGTTCCTCGATCACCAGACCTTCTTTGCGGGCGAGTGGTCTTGTTTGCCGGCTATCAGCCTTCACTTGGGCCTCCAGAAACACCTTGCGCGACTGTCATCGACGTGACAATTAAACGTTTGCCGGACGCTAACACGGCAGCATTAGGGCCGTCAATGTTTTCAGACAGTTGAATCGCTGCTGAAACCTATCTCCCCGGCGATTCGCGAAGGTCGAAAGAATCGACCCATACGGTTCCGAATGCCGCGCACGGGTTGTTCGCACAGGATTGACGCGAAAGTACGACTTCGATGGCGTGCGTATCCGCGCGCGTCATGAACTCAATCGTGAACGGCCGCCACGAATTCGCCTCTGAAATGTTGGACGACTGACCCAGCACGGATGACTGGCCATCGGAACCATTAATCACCTTTACGAGTGGAGGGGCCGCGGACACAAATGATTTCGTCATTGCCTGGAGGCTCAAACGATATCTTGTTTCCGGATTGACAATAATGAGCTGCGAAGCCAGTGCGGTCGCAGAGTTCGAGCTACCATGAAAATCGATGCGCAGACTCCTCGCTCCGGTTTCATGTTCAGACGCGTCAATTGAGAGCGTCGGGTTCGGAATGTCCGCCGAGATTTGCCAGCCGAAGCCCTTCTGCCCCACATTGATATCGTCTTCGAAACTGTTGTTAAGCAGCACTCCAGGTTTACATGCAGTGCAGTGCGTATTCCTCCACACTTCGAACGCCTCCGCAACAAATTTCGCTTCAAGCAATCCATACATCAAACGATCAGCGCCGGCGGCCGAGGGTGATTTAACTTCGCGAAATTCCTCGATTGCGGTAGTTCCCTGTTTATGCGCGGCCAGAAAGACGGCGAGCGCCATACGCGCGGCTTCGGTATGAGGTTGCATGGTCGCGACAGTCTGCGCGGCGTCGCTGCGTGAGATGCCCCAGGCCAAATCGATTACGCCGGACAATAGCGAAGGATCTCGCTCGGCAGCAAACCGCAGTTCACCGAAAGCCTCATCGACTCGCCCGGTGCGCAACAACAGATTGCCCAGTTGCCAATGCGGTTTTGCATAAGCGGGGGCCAGCACAACGGACTCGCGCAAGGCTGCAATTGCGCCTTGCTGGTCGTCATTGAGATCGCGCGTGACTCCCAACATCAGCCAAAGAAAATAATCGCGTGGCCGCAATTGAATAGAGCGTTCCAGCGCGCTACAAGCGTTCGCATAATCTTCAGTGCGTTGCAGTGCAATGCCGCGCGCAGCGTGAAGCTCGGCATCACTCGGTACCAGCCGCACTGCCCGGTCCGCGGCGGCAATGTCGTTTGTTCGTAAAGCATTTTGGGCGGCCGCACGCGCAAAACCGATCCGCGCCGATTCCCGGATCGCCAAAGCGCAAACCACAGCGCCAACGATACCGATGATCGCTGACCTTTTCACCTATGTTGGTTTGGAAGTGGGCAGTCCCGCCGACTGCCCGCTGAAAGAGATTAAAGACCGGGCGTGCTGACGCTCATAGTCCCACCCCGGGTCAACGCTCCAGCAATAATTCCGCCCGCGCCGCCGGCAATCGCGATACCGCCGAGAGTTCCACCGCTGATTCCACCCGAAAGCGACCCAAGTTGCCCGTTAGGCAAGATACATCCGGCGACGTGCCGTCGTTTTTTGTCTGTCTTCTCGGAGGCCTGGTCCGTGTACAACTCCATCTCTCCCGGGAGCACGTTGGTTTTCTTTCGGGTCACCGCGCAACCACGAATTACCTTCACTCGCACGTTCCCGTTCTCGTCAAAGTCCAACTTAATCTGCGAATTGGGTTGCAACTCGACAACGCCGGCATCGCCAAGATCGATCGTGGCGCTGACCTGATCGGGAGTTTCGACCGTCGCCCCGGTCAAAAGTGTGGCCCCGGTGCCTACGGGATTTCCGTTCACGGTAATTGGCTGATTGTTTTTAGTGGTTAGCCGCGCGGTTATCTGGCGTTGCGGCACAGTTGCGTTCGCGGGCGAATCAGGCAAAGCACCATGGACATAAATCTGGGCGGAACAAAACGCGAGAAAGATCGCGGCCGCTTTGATTGCTTTCCTTTGACGGAGGTTCGTCATCGTTTCCTCCTATCGAATCTGTCTACGCAAATGTGCTGCAATTTCGGATTGCAGTTTACTTCCATGAACAGTTCGCGTCAATCTTTTTGATCCGTTGGTAGTGACCGGCAG
The DNA here is from genome assembly GCA_046262835.1 of Pyrinomonadaceae bacterium. GTDB lineage: Bacteria > Acidobacteriota > Blastocatellia > Pyrinomonadales > Pyrinomonadaceae > UBA11740. The sequence continues at coordinate 43,962 of JBHELZ010000024.1, read as the reverse complement.
TGGAGCGCAAGCGTCCTGGCTTGCAGACGTACTCAGAAGTGCAACCGAGACGGTCGCTCAAGTCGCGGCCGTGGTATTCGTGCCACCACCATCAACTCACTTCTTCACAGTGTTATAAAGCTGATCTGCAAGCTTCGGATCAAGACGCTTTAGAATAGCGAACTCGCGCGTCACGCCATCTTTGTCCCCCAGACTCGCATAAACAAGTCCCAGACTGTAATGGGCCTGAGCGTATTCAGGCTTTAACTTTAGTACCTGTTTCAAGGCGGCGAGAGCGTCCTGGGGCTTGTTCGCCTTATAACTGGAGTTCCCTAAGCCATAGAGAGCTTCCAGGCTGGTCGGATTCAGCAGTGTCCCTTTCCGGAACGCATCGGCCGCATCGCTGAACTGGCCCGCGCGAAACGCGGCGGTACCCAGACCCAGGTACCCGGCCTCATAATCAGTTTTGATTTGTGTCGCGCGCTTGTAAGCGCTGGCAGCTTCAGCGAAGCGCCCAGCGTCGAACAAAGCCTTGCCCAAATTATAGTTCGCCGCAAGATATTCAGGCTTTAAGGCTACGGCCTGTTGCAGCAGTTCGACGGCCTGGGCGGCTTGACCATTCTTATCATATACATAGCCAAGTCCGTTGAGGGCCTTCGCATACTTCGGATCCAGCTTAATCGCCTGTTGATAGTGCGCAACTGCGGCGGTGTCGTCGCCCGTCTTGTCTTCCGCGAACGCAAGATTGTTGAGCACCGTCGCCAGATCGGGTTTCAAGCGTGCGGCTTCTTTGAAAGCAGTCACCGCTTCGGCAAACCGGTTTAGATTTGTCAATGCAATGCCGAGATTATTCTCCGCGTCCGCGTAATCATGCTTATGTGCGATCGCCTGTTGATAAGCGTCAGCGGCCTCACTGAATTTCGCCGACATCAAATACGCATTGCCAAGATTGTATTCCGTATCAGCAAAACCGGGTCTGAGCTGGGCCGCTTGCTGAAAGGCCTTAATGGCCTCGCCGTATTTTTCCAAAGCGTACTGCGCCGCTCCCAGATTGTTCAGCGCCTCTGGGTCGTTCGGCTTCAGGCGAAGGGCTTGGGTGAATGCATCGACCGCGTCTTTATATTTTCCGGCCTTATACGACGAGGCTCCAAGATTATTGAATCCGAAAGCGTCCGCCGGCTTGAGTTGAATCACCTTCTTCAGGACGCGAATCGAATCTTCATAGCGTCCGGCACGATCGTATGCATAAGCGAGGTTATTCAGCGCATCCACGTCGTCCGGTTGCAGCCGCACAACCGTCTCGTAAGCTTTGGCCGCATCTTCGTAGCGTCCGAGACCTAAATAAACATCGGCAAGTCCCGTCAGCGCGTCAACCCAATCAGGTTTTAAGACGAGCGCTCGATTAAGCGCCGAGGCCGCCTCGTCGTATTTCTCAACCGCACTATACGCGATGCCGAGATTGAAAAGGCTTTCCGCGTCGTCCGCCTTGGCTTGCGCTGCTTGCTGGAACGATTCGATCGCTTTCTCATTCTGATTTAAAGCGAGATAAGTGACGCCGATGTTATTCAACGTCGGCGGATCATTTGATTTCAGTTTCAGCGCTTGCGTGTATGTCGCCAACGCCTTCGCGTAATCGCCTGAGTCATACAGGGCGTTGCCCAGATCGTTGAGCGCTTCGACCTTCGCCTGAATGGAAATTTCTGCCGGCGTCGGCTCAGGTTGAGGCACGCCTGGCCGCGGCGAAGCAGCCGGGCGGTTCCGCGCTATCTCAACCGGTGGAGACACGCGGCGTGGTGGGCGGTGGCGGGCGATCAGCGCGGCAGCGCCACCGACCAGGTCACGTACGCGTGGTGGCCGCTTAAAGATGACGGAAGCGCCCCCAATAATGTCCTGGCCAATCAAAGCCGACGCGCCGCCCGCGATGTCTTGGGGCAGGCCGAATAGCGCCTGACCAAAAATCGCCGCAATTAGAACTATCGCGAGTCGATTAACTTTCCTTCTGTGTTTAGCCAGTTTCAATTTAATCTCTTTAGTTGAACGCTGCGGTTCGATGCTCTTGCGTCCCGGGCCGTTGGTTCAGGTTATTGAGGCTGAGGATCGAAAGCAGCATAACAAAGGCGAGTGCGTTGCCGGTGATGTGGAGGCCGAACTCTATCAGGCTGTGCAATGCGACACCGCAAATCCCGATTACGGATCCTAACGCGATCATGCGCTGAAACCCGTGAACGGTTTGGCGGGCCTTACGGCATTGTCGGACAAACGCAACGGCGAACCAAATAAATAGAGCAGCCGCGATGAGGCCACCACTTGCGAGCAGCTCGAGATAATCATTGTGTGCCTGTTGCGGCGTCAATACTCCGGAGGCGTCGTGGTACACCGGCACCTCTGCCCAGAAACCCCCGAGACCCGCACCCGCAAACGGATGCCCTCGCGCCATCAGCATTGTCGCGCGCCAGATGTCTCGACGGCGAGCTCCTTCGTGAACATCACTACCGGAAAGTGTGAATTCGGTTGTGGCGGTTTCGATACCAGTTGATAACTGGTCGCCTCCTAACCAAATCATGGTTGTGGTGATGAAGGCGAGGATCGCCGCAATTGTAATTGCCGTGATCGCGACCGACCGCGCTGTTCGCCTCCAGCTCTTGTCAGTACTTCTTTTAAACTTTCTCGTGTAAACAAAAATCAACGCGGCAAAAATCATCTGCGCCGTGACCGCCAGTACGCCTCCGCGAGAGCGCGACATTACCAGCGCGGCCCACAGCAGAGTCATACCCGAAAGATAAAAAAGTCTTCGATATCCAGCATCCCTGCGCAGTATCGTCATTGCCGCCAACAACCCGATCGCCGGCTCAACCATAAAGGCGAAGTGGTTTTTGTTTATGAATTGTGCAAAGCCGCCGCCGGTGTGCAGCGAGGAGAGTATAAATCCGTCGGCATGCTGCATTGTGAGCCGGATGACTCCGAAGACTGCGCTTACCACCGCGATAAAAATAATTGCACTTACCAGAACGGTAAGCCGGAACGAATTACGCGTGAATCTCACCGCCATCACGCCGGCCATCGCCAGGGCTAACAGTTGTAAAGCAACTATCCAACTCTCGAACGGATCGGCGCTGAGTGCATTCGCGACGCGTATCCCCGCGATGTTTGATTGGGACCATGAAAGACTTTGAACGATGGCTAATGCCGCGAGAGCGATTAATGGAAAGAAAAGCCGCAAATTCCCCGTCGACCACGAACCGTTCAAGAGCGCGTGAATACACCAAAAAAAACCCATGGTGAAAACAGCGGACTGGAAAACCGCGCGCGACCATGGCTCAACCGATCCGTATGGCAATGGCGCCAGGATCAGCACCACGATCAATCCATAAAAAATAGTCGCGTCGAGCAGACACAGGATTCGAACACGCGGCGATCTGCCGTGCTCTTCAAACGGAGCAGTTTGGCGAGGTGAGTTGTCCAAGAGTTGGGGGGGGGGCGGAACCCGATCCGCTACCGCGGGGCCGATTAACGCGAGATTGATGACCCTGCTACCGCAGGCGGTTCGGATTATCGGGCAGTCGCAGCTCGTTGACGTGGCATTGAGCGCTCAGCGTGATCGAAAATTTGTGCGGCTGCCTGGGCGATCGCAGGTTGAAAAGAACTGGTGAGGTAGCTGATGTCGAACTTTAAAGGCTCGGCTGTCAGCGGGCGAAATAAACTTATATGACCAAGCGAGCGCTGCCCGTTTGAGATCGGCAAACGAATCGACCAAAGATTATCGTCTTCACCTTTGACGTGCGTCTGCGACTCTCGCTGCCAATTCCATTGGACGCGGCCGTCAATCATTTTCAAATTGTGCGAATCACGATCCTGACTGGCTATTTCGATCGCGCGAGCGTTTATCATTGCGTGCCTGTTACAGCTCAAATCTGCTTCGGCCTGAACAAAATCACCGGACTCGAGCACCTCGGCGACGCCATCGAACAATTCGCTCAGTTTGATCGCTCCCGAAAGCCCCTGGCACGCGCGCCGGATTCTGAGATTATTGCGTGCGCGCGCGCGACGATCGCTAAGGTTGCGTTTCACGCTGGCGCGCAACTCATCAACCTCATGATAGCGTAGATTTCCCAGCGCCAGGACGATGGCCACCCCCACAACTAAGAGAATAAGGGCCGGGACGCCGCTCCCCGTGTTTACGAACAGCATCGCGGACAGACCAAAGGCCGCGCTGACCGCGTACAGCACCAGCGCAACCCGCCGCTGTGACCAGCCGCGCGCCAACAACATGTGATGAATGTGCTCGCGATCTCCCTTGAAAACTGGTTTGCCACTCAACAGACGACGCGCAATCGTTACGCTGGTGTCAACAACGGGCAATCCAAAAGCGAGAATCGGGATAGCCACGGCAACAGCGGTCGAGGCTTTTTGCAATCCTTGGACTGATAGAGCGGCCAGGATAAATCCGACCAACAGCGATCCCGAATCGCCCAGAAAGATTGAAGCGGGATTGAAGTTATAGCGCAAAAAACCCGCCAGGGCTCCGCTTAACGCCAGGGCGATGACCGCGACCCGGGCGTTTCCCTGAATCAAAGATGTGGTCAGCAAAACCAGTGAAGAAAACAATGCTGAGCCAGTCGCTAATCCATCCACCCCGTCGATGAGATTAAAGGCGTTCGTGATGCCCACGACCCAGACGAGGGTCACGGCAAGCCCCACGATCGGATGAAGACTCACTTGTCCAATTACGGGGACAGACAATCCTTCGATACGTCCGCCAAGAGCGTAAAAGAGCATCGTCACGCCGCCGAGACTTAAGAACTTGCCGGTCGCATTAGCTCCGCGCAGATCGTCGTATGCGCCGATCATCAAAACCAGCAGACCACAGATAATCACGGCCAGGATCGGTTTAATTTCAGCCCGCAGAGTCTGCGTCAGCAGGTTATGGACCAAGGCCAGCGAAGATAAAGCGAGAACGATGGAGATAAAGATCGCGACGCCGCCAAGCCGGGGCACCGCCTTTCGATGAATGCGGCGGTGATCCAAAGACGCATCAACCAGCGCGTGGCGTTCGCAGAATCGCCGAAGGAGCGGCGTGAGTATGCCGGATACGAAAGCAGCGATCAGAAAAAGCACCAGGTACGTTTTCATGTTTAGCGAGTGCAGGGCTAACACTTCAGGCGATATTCTGCGGAAGTTCCAGCGGTCTCGAGGCGAGCCGGCGTTGGTTGTTGATTTGCGGCCTCGATGTGCGCAATGAAGCGGGAAAAAGCACAGTCTTCCAAACAGTGCCGCGGGCCGGTGCGTACGCGCGCTCGATCTGGCAGCCGGCGGTCGGCAAGTTCAGTGATGAACCGGACGATGTCGCGCGTTTGGCCATGTGGCGCGCGCAGGGCGACAAGTTCATCGCGCGCGGAGGCGATGATGTCGGGGATAAAGCCGGCCTCCGGGCCAATAAAGAGAAATGGCGCCCCGACCCTCAGTACGTTGTAAATCTTTGAAGGGTGAACGATGCCGGTGAACGCTTCTCCCATTACCACGACGTGCAGATCCGCGGCGGACAACAGCGCCGAAAGTTTCGCCTGTGGCTGATACGGCAGTAAGCGGATATTCAGCAGGCCGCGCGATTGCGCAAACGACTTTACTTTCTCCACCTCACTGCCGCCGCCCGCAAAAAGAAAGACTATGTCGTTCCGGTTTTCAAGTTCCTGAACAGCGAGTAATAACGTATCGAGCGGATGACAAGGACTATGATTTCCCGCATACATCACGACAAACTTGTCGCTGATACCGTGTGCGCGGCGCAAAGCTATCCTGCCTTCTTCATCGTAATTAACCCTATCGTCGGGAGCCGGCGGAATCACGTCGATCTTATCTTCAGGGATTCCCTTCGTGATGATTCGTTCTTTCATGAATTCATCGAGCGCAATGATCGTCTTAGCGTGGGCCATGCTGCTGTTCGATAAACGCGTTAGAAACTTAGCCGTAAGTGACTTCTCGTCGAGCCAGCCGGCGGCGATCGCCTCGTCAGGGTTCAAATCCAGCGGCCAGAAGACTAATTCGCCGCCTCTGATTTTCACGAACAGCGAACCAAGCCAGGAAATAAGCGGGGGTGATGTGAGGGCAATCACTACGTCCTGACGCGGCGTAAAGAGTAAGCGCGCGGCGCAAGCGATTAAAAACGAGCCGAAGTTGACCGCGCGCTGCCATTGATGTTTTTTGCCGAGACTGAGAGATCGGATACGGGCAATGTCGATTGAATGCCACGTTTCGCGCCGCTTGAAACTCGCGGCGGCGTCGTCGTAACCCCGCGCGCTCGCAATCACGGTGACTCGATGCCCGCGCTCGCTCAATCGCCGCGCGAGCATCGTCAGTTGTTGGGCGCTGGCCACAACGTCCGGCCAGAATGCCTGGTTGAGTAAAAGAATTTTCATCGATCGATGAAAGCGACGGAACCTCTTGTCTTCGCCGCATAACGGTGGTTTGAATTTGGCCCGGCCTTGCAGGGGTATTGATATAGTTGCCGCATGCGGGAATCTCGCCCCGGCGGCGCAGTCTATTTCATAGACACATCTGCCCGTGTGTTTGACGAGCGGGGCCTGGCACCTTCAGCCTGCCGCGTCGACTGAGTTAGGGGCCACGGCCAACGGCGTAGAGCTTGAAATATTGTCGTTCGCTGATGCCACAGGACGCACCTTCCTAATTCGCAGATCGTGTTCAAGTAAATATAGCGACAATAGGAGTTCAGTTAAGCTTCGCTGCAGTGCATAGTAAAGGCCGGCCCATCCGTCCAAAGCACCGCCCCTAATCAGGCAGTAGATGAAAACGGCCGCGGGTGCGACGACGCGCAGTCGCCTGATCCGGTCCGCGAGATTCAATTTGCGGGGCGTCGCGGTCACGAGTTTCGAGGCTTCCAGCTCCATATACTGTTGTTGTGAGTGGAACCAACGGCGAAGGGACTTGCGATCGTCATGCAGAATGCTCGCGCGCAACATACCAACATCTCCCTCGAGGACGATGCGATAGGTGTGCGCGTCGGCTGAACACCTCGCAAGGTCGCGGCGATAAAGAACTAGGAGCGGCGGCAACAGCGAGTGACGCAAAGCCTTACTGTTGATGCAGTACGTAATCGGTGCTCGGTAGCCGTGCGTATTCGCAGGTGGTTGCAACGACTTAAGCTCCGCAATCGATTGCGCAGTCAGCACCAAATCGGCGTCCAGTCCGAGCACCCAATCTGTCCTGATGCTTGTCTGTTTCAGCGCAAAGTTCCACTGCCCGGCAAAACTATCGAACGAACGTTGGTAAAGCCGCGCTTGCGAGAACGATGCGACATTATCCAGCGTTTCGTCATCGCTAAAGCTGTCCACGACGACGATGTCACGTGCCCACCGTAACTGTTCCAATGTGCGGCCGATGTTCGGTGCTTCGTTATAGGTGAGAATGATTGGCGTGATTTGATCGAGCATGGGACCTGAAGCTTTAGGCAGCTTTAGGATCAGCAATGACTTTTACTTCTTCGCGATGACTGCCGTCGATCAAAGTTTGGTATGTCTGAATTAATTTAGCGGCCGTGCTGTCCCACGAAAAATCCCGCTTCATCCATTCTTTACCGCGCCTTCCCATCTCCGCCAGCGGCAAACTCGCGGCCAGATCAATCGCCTCGGCGAGGTGTTCTGGGTGGTGGCCCACCCACAGGCCGCATCCGATTTCCTGCAACTGCGGCCAGGGCGTGCCGCGACTCGCAATGACAGGAACGCCACGCGCCAGTGACTCCGCGACCACCGCACCAAAACTTTCTTTAAATGACGCCACGACGCAAACGTCAGCTTCGCGAAAACACTGCTCTTTCTTTTCGCCCACGACAGTTCCGTGGAATCTAACCCGATTCGTTAGGCCCAATTCGCTGATACGGGATCTAAGCTGGACTTCATAGGCAGGTTCACCTTCACCGCAAACTGCCAGCGTCATATTGGTTTTTGTGAGAGTCATCGCGCGCAATAGATTTTCGATTCCCTTGATTGGGTGTAACCGCCCCATGAAGAGAAGCCGCAGCGGGTCGTCGGGCGGGACTTGTTCGCGATCCCAATCAGCGACCCCGGTTCCATATCGGATTACGGTCGACGAGACATTCTTAAGTCGACGCCGGCTTTCAATCCCCTCAGCCTCACTTGCCACATGCAATAGTACGCGGTCGGTGTCACACAAGGCATCGCAAGCGCGCTCAAAAACGCGCTTCATCTTTTCACGCCTGGCGTCGCCCCATCGTTGCAGAGCTCCCAGCGCCGACCACACGACCGGCTTTCGCATCACGCGGCACAACCCCAGCGTCGGAATCGTTGTAAACGAATAAACCGCATTCAAGTGGACTACATCCGCCCGCCGGATCATTCCCGGCAAGCGGGCCAGCAGCTCTGTCGAGATGTCCGGTCGCACGGCTCGCCGGCAGTAGTGAACAGCAAAGCGCAGGTTGGGCTCAATGGAACTTTGATCGATTCGGCGTTGCGGCCCATCGCCGTCGGTGGTTAATACCTGCAATTGAATATCCGGGGCCTTCGCAAGCCATTCGCACATAACTTGATGAAGAAAGACCGGCCCACCGTAATACGTGGCGGGATAAAATGATGGGGAGATATGAAGGATTCTCAAGTTGATTCTTATTTAGATCGTGGTCGAGTGTGATCCGACATCATCGGAACCAAAGCACCTATCCAAATCACGTGCGTCCCCAACTGTGAGTATCTTGGGGAGTCACGGGTTCGACAACCGGCGGTTTGCTTTTGCCGCTGCTCCCGCAACACCTGCAAACATGAGCAAATGAGGCAGCGCACCAACGAACGGCATCTGACAAAGCGCGGTAACCGACAGTGCGGAGCTTAGAAGAATGACATCTGCCCTTAGCGGATTGGCCTTCAGCAAATGCAATCGCAATATGAAATTTGCCCAAACCGGTTTTAGGGCCAGAAGCAACACCGCTACTAGCCCGACCACTCCAACATCCGCCAACAGTGTCAATAGGCCCGAGTCTATTGGATCAATTCCATGCGCGCCAAACAATGGCGCCCCCTCGTCATCGACTACAAAGCTGTAGTTACCTGGACCCATTCCCAGGAAAAAGTAACGCGGATTATCAGCCAGGTATTGAAACACGATGTGGTCGAGTCGCCGTTGCTCAAGCATACGAATGGTTCTCTCAGCGAGAACGTCCTCTACCGGCACTGCTTCTACCTGGACGTTCTTAAGCACTTGCGCCAGGCTCGCCACCGCAAAAGCTCCTACGAGGACAAAAACAAGCGCGAACTGTAGAGCCCGGCGAGTGGTTCGCTTTAAAACTAAGACACTTACTGCTAGCACAATCAAAGGCACTGCGAAAAATGCGGACGTTGCGAAGGTGAAACCACATACGAAACAATGAAGTAACAGATTCCACCAGCCGAAAAACTTACTGTGAAGCGTTTTGACCGCTCGCGTTTTTACCAGTATGAGAATAACAATGCTTGGCAATAGAAACAGTGAAAGTTGTTTTGGTTCGTTCGCCAGGGAGTTCAATCGCGGAATTGTTGCTCCAAGAACATCAAAGCTTCCGAGCCCTTCAACACCCGGGGCATAGATAACACCTCTGAACGGCAGATCATTGTAATAAGCAAATAACTGATATATGCCGTATACACAAAGACTTGTACTCGCCCACAGATAAACCCTAAAGAAAGTTGGAAATGATTCCAGTTTCTTCAAGCTAGCTTTCGGGACAACGTAATAAAGGAAGATGACGGCATAAGAAACTACTTGGATACTTGCGCGCCATTGGGGACTCTGAAGAATCCTTGAGTTGTCGAGATTTTGAGCGGGCGCTAACCCCGCCAACTCCATGTTGAAGACGGTGCTGAAAACCAGCGTGGCAAATAAAATAACCGCCCACTTTGGGATTGAGCCGAAAGCGAGCGTAGGCTTTCCAACGAAGGTTCGAGCAAGCAGACCGAGGATTAAAAGGAATGGAACTATCTTCGCTGGCGTCCATCGTGTGCCGATCTCAATCCAGAAGCTGTACGCCAGCGCAAATGGGAGCAAGAAAGCATGGAGCGTTCCCTTGAGGACAAAAGAAACAATGATACTGGCCGCAATAAAGCCAGCTAGCACAACCCAATCTGTCGTCAAGAGCATCTTTGGGACTCGACCAATGTGTGATACAGATTCATTGTTTTTCCTGCAACTGTACTCCATGAAAACTCTTTCTCAATGTAATCATGAAGCCTGAACGCCGCACCAATATCACTTTTCTGCTGGTACGAATCTATAATTAATTGTGAAAGCTCCTCAATGTTATCTGCTTCTCGCAAAATTGCGCCGTCAGAGTTTGCTATAGCCGTGGCAATCTCGCCGGTATCGGTTGCTATGATTCGCTTGCCACAGCTCATGGCTTCCAGTGCTGCGATACCGAACCCTTCTTCTGACGAAGGCTGAATATACACGTCACACGCGTTGTAGAATTCGGCCAACTCCTCGTTGCTGAAATTACTAGGCAGAAATAGGCAGTTAGCATTGAGATTGTGTGCGGCAATTTCAGACATCAGTACGTGATTGTATGACTGGTCCCGAACGCTGCCAATGTTAACAAATAGACAATCAGGGTATATGTCTCTCACCGAACGCAAGGCTCGCAACGCCTGCAATTGGCCCTTGTGAGGAACGACAGCAGCTACGCACAGAATCATGGGCTTACCGACGATTTTCAATCTCTGTCTTATACTTTGCCGCGCCCCGTTTACTAACGGCTTGAAGATTTTGGTATCGATGCCTATGTTGAGTTTCGTAATTCGATCGCCCTGAATTCCTAATCCCATTAACTCAGCCCGCGTACGCATGCTGGACGCCACTAAGTGACTGTATAGGTATTTACGAATTCGCGTTCGATGGATTATTCCAGCCACGAGATCATAGGGACGCTTGAGAACAGGACCGAGGCGCTGCGCGGGAAAACTAAACGACCCATACTCCCTAGGTGGAACATTGTGAATGGTCCACAGTCTAGGGATCGCGGATGGGACGTAACGTAAAACACGGGGTACCTCATGGCCATAGAGGATATGCACCAAATCCGGCTTAATGTAGTACAGGATCTTCGGAAGAGTTCGCATGAGGCGACTGGTGAATGCTCGCCTGCCAATTCTCGTGTTGTAACCATGCGATGACGATATCCTCAGATTTAGCACTTGAGTATGGTCCGAGTTGAACCATTGATTAGATGGCAGATCCGACGCAGGGGAATAAGTCACCAAAAAAACATCGCTGCGACGTCCTAGTTCCCGCGTTAGATTCTGAACATAGGTAACCGATCCCCCTCGGATCGGATAAAAATGTTCACTGATTGTTAAAATCCTAAGCTTCTTCATTGACTGCGGAATAGACTTGGCGATGCTTCAATGCAACGGTTTGAAGGTTGAAGCGCGATTCTGAAAACTTTCTTGCGTTTTCGGCAAGTTTCATCGCCAGGCCCGGATCGATCGCCAACCGTTTTATACAATCTGAGAGTTCTTTTACGGTGTCGAACAGGAGTCCGTTCTGACCGTCTTTGACGACTTCATTGAACGCTGTCGAGCGTCGTGCAATGACGGGCTTCTTTGCAGCAAATGCCCAGCTGATAGAGGCACTCTGGAATCTGTCTTCATGAGGAAGCACAACAATATCGGCCGTTGCAAAGCACGCACAAACTTCACTAGCGTCAACATAGCCGGTGAAGGTTACGTCTTTCCGGACGTTTAGTTTCGCTGCTAACTTGGTGAGTAAGTCCGTATATCCTCCACCCGGTGGTCTCCCAGACAACTCTTCTCCAGCTAGGACCAGCTTAGCGCCCGGTAAGTCTTTCTTGATATTCGCAAACGCTGCTATAAGGTCTTCAATTCTCTTGTCCGGCCGAAGAAAACCGAAGAACATAATTAACGGGTGCGAACCGACTTTCAGCTGTCTCCATAAACCCGTACTTTCATTCGACGTGAATCTTTCAAGATCAACTCCGAGATCAATATGAACAATCTTCTTTGCAGAGATTCGGTACGAATCCGTCAACAACCTCTTAGTTCGTTCGGAGTGAACGATCAGTCGACGGGATGAGTTGTACAGGAGCATGAACGGTAATGCATTATGCAAATGCCTAATGGCTAGCGGGCACGTCTCGTGAACCGTAGTAATCAATGGAGGCCGAATCGCTGTTGCCAGGGTTACATAGTCGATGTTTGAAAACAGACTTGGTGCCATCTGCAAATGCACAACATCCGGATCCACTTCGCGAACAAGCCTTATTAATGAAGTCGGTGAACGATGGAAATCAACCGTGTCAATAATTCTAAATGGTGAGACCGATCCTCGATCTTCCGTTGTCGGCCCCTTGTTTGTTAGAACTGAGATGAAGAGATCTTGAAACCTCGACATCTCGGTGCAAAGCGCCTCCGTAAAGTCTGCGATCCCGCATTTCGCAGGCGGAAAGGTCGTCAGTACACATACGTTCATTTGAGACCAAAGCAGCGCGCTCTGATGCGCTTAAGAAAAATTCGTTAATTTGGCCAATTGGGACAGGAGCGATGTTACTGGCTCTTTTATTGTAAGCAGCCCCCGAGCGCAGAACTCAAATAGGCGGCCGTACACCTTTCGGTAGAAGCGCAGTCTGCTCTCTTTATAATTCTTCTTGAGAACTGATGGTGCGCTCACAGAGCTCTTTCCCCAATGATGAAGAACTCTAGCTTTCGGGAAATAAGTGACGCGCCAATACGCTGTGCGAGCGCGCATGCAAAAGTCGACGTCTTCAAAGCAAAAGAAATACCCCTCATCCAGTTTACCAATCTGTTCCCAGACTTGCCGACGAATAATCATGCAAGCACCACTTATTTCTTCAACATCCAGAATTTCGCCATAGTCCCGGTTCTTCTGAAAATAACGGGAACGCGATTTCCATCCAAGGAGCCTGCGGAGTGCAGTTATCCATAACAATTCTTCCCACGCACTCGCGACATCATTTCCCGATGGCTGAAGAGTCCCATCCGGATACAGCAATTGGGGCCCTAAAATTCCAATGTCAGGATTGTTATCTGCAAATTCCACCATCGTTTGCAGCGCGGATCCGAGGACTTCGGCGTCTGAATTTAGCAATAACGCGTATCGACCCGAGCAAATGCGAAGTGCCTGATTGTTCGCCCTGGCAAAGCCAACATTATGGTCATTTTGCAAGAGCATGACGCGCGGGTATTTGTTCTGAACCATCAAAGCACTACCATCCGACGAAGCGTTGTCGACCACGAAAGTCTCTATAGAGATGGTTTTCGGGCTTTGCTCTATCGAGAGAAGAACCTTATCGAGGAGCTGCCGCGTGTTAAAGCTCGGGATGATTATCGAAAGATCCACTGGCTGAATCGTCAGTTTTCATAGCATCAATTACAAACTGCCAAGCGAAGAGACCCGGTGTTAACCTCGTAAGGAAGCGCTTAGGCCTCGCGCCAATTTTGAGAATTTGCGGAAACGAGTGAACGTATTCGATTCGGCGAAGCCTGAGTCCGCAATTCTCGATGAGCGCAATGGCGCTTTCGAGGGTAAAAAACCTTAAATGATTCCGATCAAGAAGCCCTTCGTCGGCGTAGTTAAAACGGCCACGAATCAACTGCTTCCTTACGGACCAGTGAGCCACGTTTGGTATCGACAAAAGCACGTGGCCGTCATCGCATAAATAGCGAACAAGGTCACTAAGTACCTCTGACGGATTTGTAAGATGCTCCAATACGTCACCGAAGATCAAGTAATCGTATTCGCCTGCCAAGTTACGCCTGATGTTTGCATCCTCAATATCCCCGATGATCACTGCGATGTTATCGAGCTTAGCTATCTCAGCGGCTCGTTCATTCAGTTCCAAAGCGGCAACTTTACACTTCAGACTGCTCGTAAGAAATTGCGACATGAAACCGGTCGCACATCCGATCTCCAATACACGTGAGCCCGGCCTGACCCACTTCACAATCTTGGTCCGTGGATTATTGTTCTCAGCGAGATTGATTGTTCCGGCGTACACAAGCTTCTTCCGGCCAATATATTCCGCTACCATTATGTGCCCTGGGAGGCAACGAATTTTCTAAATCTGAAAAACACTGAGCGATCAGAACTATCAAGAAGATAGCTCCAGCAAAAAATCGCATAACAAAGGAACACAAAGGCGGCCGCAAATGCCTGAAGGGTAAGGCTGCCTATTAGGACTCTTGCTGCCAACAGCAATGCGGCTAACGGAACGGTGACTAAAGCACTGCCGAACACAGCATTTGCAGCGAGGTCCCTGTATGTCACGGTCATGACTCGGTTGAGTGACCAGCAGAGCAGTGCGAGGTCAAGCAACACGCGCGCGGTCCAGGCGATTGCCGCGCCCTGGATGCCAAGTCGTTTCGTAAGCAGGATTGCGAGAGGTAAGTAAACCACGAGCTCTATCGCATGAAACTTCGCCGTCAAATCGGGCCGGCCAGTTCCAAGAACGGCCGCATAGGGAATCGCTGCCATCGAATTCAGGAGGACGCCAAATGTCAGCAATTGAAGAGCGGCGTAGCTTGCGCTCGCGAATGAGGGACCAAGCCAGATGGAGAGTATCTCACGAGAGAAAACGATTACGAATAAGAACATTGGGGCAATCACGAGTAAAAGCAGTTTCATCGATCGGATCAATAAATTCTTTGTTCGAACTGTATCGAACAAGGCCGAGCGAGCGCTGAAGACGGGAAATAAGATCGGCGAAACACTGGCGGCCACAATGCTTAGTCGATTGGCAACCCCATATGGAACTGAATAATAGGTCAACGCCGCCACTGATACGAGTGACGCCAGAATGAAGCGATCGCAGTTAACAAGCAGGGGTCCAATTATAGATGAGACCAGGATCCACCGACCAAACCTAACTATCCTCAGCATCGAACTCTTATCGCACCTGACGGGATTTGGTGAGGCGGGTATTAGGCGGATTGAGACTCCAAGAAATATTAGGGTCGTGAGCGTCCTGACTCCTACATAGGTCAGAACCACTTCAGTCAAGCCGAACCGGCAGAGCACCAAGACAACGCTGACTACTGCTTGAAGAGTACCGAGAGCTCCGTTCACCAATGCAACGGCGCCAAATTTGCGTGCAGCATAAGGCAAGGCTTGTAACGTGCCTTGGAGGAGAATGAAGGGGAACCCGAGTGCTACGATGCGCAAAGCAGATTGGGCCGCGGGTTGTTGGGAATAAGAGACCCCAAAGAGTTTCGTCGCGAGTACGTGCGCCGAAAGGAAGAGTGCCACGGCGCCGAGTAATCCTATACCTACATTCAGCACCACTGCGCTCGCGAGCGTGCGACGCACCCGCTCGAATTGGCCGGACGCCAAATACTCGGCGATGAGCTTAACCGTCGCCTGACTCGTGCCGAAATCTAGCAGACTGCCGTAACCCATTATGACAATCACCAACGAGAGAATTCCATATCCGCCATCACCCATTCCCCGCACAAGGATCGGAGTGGTAATGATGAACACGGCTACAAGCCACCCTTGGGACACTAACGTCAGCGCGGCGCCGTCTATCAGTGCACGACCCTCTCGGCTAAGTTGATTCACTCAAATGGCAGCTGGCGGTCTTGGTGTTTTTTCGGGCAACGATTTCGCCGTAAGAGTTGACGTGGTTAATTGGCTTGTTTTGCAAATCGAGTACCTGATAATTAAGAGCCTGCAATAATTCAAACAACGACTCGCTTGACGACTGGAATGCCTGCCACGCAAATGGATGGACTTCAATATAGATTGCTCGCGGGCTACGGTATTCATCGGCCAGGAGACTCTTGGCGCCTCGAATGACGTGTTCTTCATAGCCCTCAACATCTATTTTGATTAGATCAACTTTTCGACTAGCGAAAATCGAATCGAGCGTTACACAGATCACTTCCGAGGCCCCAGCTTGGCCATGTGCAACGACGTGCGATTCGCCAAGGTTTGATGACAGAAAAACCGCGCCCATATGAGCACCTGCCGCAGCTTGAATCGGTTGCACGGTGTCGCCTACACGGTTCAATTGAATGTGTGTCTCGAGAATTGAGAAGTTTTTACTGTCAGGCTCGAAACTAACGACTCGTCCTACTGAGCCGACGCGCCTAGCTATGGCAATTGAATAAAGACCACGATAAGCGCCGACGTCGGCGACCGTATCGCCGATCTGTACCTCATCCATCAGTTCTCGCCAGACCGCCGGTTCGTAGGTCTCATTTATGTCGCGCTGTGATGGCGCAACGAGGATGGAATCTGTTCCGTTTATGCGACGAAGAATTCCGCCAGGCGCCGTCCGATCGAGCACATTTTGATAGAATGGTCGGACGCGATTCCACAACCAATCGGCTCCCTCCAAGTGCTTGGAATGTCTTATCAGGGAAAACTGTTTTTCAATTCCCCTCATGCACTCATAGGTATAGACGAGAGTTTCAAATCAAATTGCGGTTGGGAGAGGCCGACGCGGCGCTTCGGCGCCGCTCTTGCGTCGTCTCATTAGCGTCGTCGCTGTAGTAACTCTGATGATAGTAACGCTGGTAGTAGTAGTACTCGTGCGAGCGCACGCTGACGTTGTTGAGCACGACGCCGACGATCTTGGCTCCCACGTCGAGTAGCAATTGCCGCGACCGACGAACGACCTCGCGTGAACTCTTACCGCCGTGCACGACCAGCAGGACCCCGTCAACCATCGAGCCGATCAAAACTCCGTCGGTGAACGAATTCACCGGGGGCGAATCGATGACGATGTGCGTGAACTTGTCGCTCAAAGTAGCGATCAGCTTGCGCATTTGATCAGAGCCAAGCAGCTCTGCCGGGTTGGGTGGCACCGGACCCGAAGGCATGATGAATAGGCCTGAAGTTTCATCCCGGGAAAGTGACCTCAACATGTCATCCGCGGTCGTGTCGCTGGCGAGAATTGAGCTTAAGCCTTCGCGCTCCGGCAAATCAAAGATCGATCTTAGTCGCGGCCGGCGCATATCACCGTCGATTATGACGACGCTCGCTCCGGTTTGGGCCAAACTAATCGCGGTGTTAACGGCCGTCGTCGTCTTGCCTTCGCCCGGCAGGCTCGAGGTAACGAGCAACGTCTTCGGCGCGCGACCAGCAGTCGAAAGCAAAACTGAGGTCCGCAGTTGACGATACGCCTCGGCCAACGCTGATCGGCCGTTGAGGTTCAGCAGTAGTTCCGGGTTACCGCCATTATTACCATTCCGTTTTTGCAAAGATGCCGCCGACGACAACAAACGCCGGGGCGCGGAAATCGAACTCATCGCCGGAATGACCGCGAGCGCCGGCAGGCGCAGAAATCTTTCGACATCGTCGGTCGAATGGACCGTATCGTCCATATATTCGAGGAATAGCGCCAGGGCGGCGCCAAACGCGAGGGCCAGTAGAAACGCGAACATCACGGTTCGCAAGCGCGCCGGCCCAACCGGGAAGTCAGGGACAATCGCGTAATCAACGATTGAAATGTTGTTGGGCCTTCCCGCGAGAACCACATCGTTTTCTTTCGATCGTTGCAATAAATTATCGAGCAGGCCTTTGTTTGTCGAGATTTCCTGCTGCAAAATTCGATAGTTGATGGCCGCTTCGTTTTGCGTGACTGTCTCGCCTTTTTGCTGATTGAATGACTTGCGCAAAGCATCTTCACGCTCGGCAGCCTGCCGGTATTTTGTTTCCAGGTTCTTGAGCAAAGTGGCGGCGCCACGTGCGCGCGTTTCGACAAGATGCCTTTGCAGAACGTCGATCTGCTGATCGATCTCTTTAACTTCCGGCGCTTCCTCGGTTGCTTCGATTAGCAGCTGCGCCCGTTTTTGTCTCAGCTTTGCCAGCTCCGAGTCTGTCGCTTCAATCTGTTTAGCGCCGGCTTCGGCGAGCGCGCTCGCAGCCCCAGGCGCTCTCGCCGCGTTATATTCGGCTTCCGCCATCTTTCGATCGTTCTCAGCTTCCAACAATTGCTTGTTGAGGCCGGCAAGTCTTTCGACGACTGTGTTTTGGCTGGCGTCGAGTGAAAGCATCTGGTTACTTTTCGCGTACGCCATGAGTTTTTCTTCGGCGGCGCGAATCTGCGCCTGCAGTTCCTCGACTCGCTTCGAAAGGAATTCGCTGGTGCTGGTATTGGTTTCGTTTTTCTTTTCGAGATTCGACCGAACAAACGTCTGGGCTACGCAGTTTACGACTTTGGCCGCTACTTCCGGATCGCCGTGCTGATAATCGATATCGATCAGGCGCGTCTCTTTGTTATAGCCGGCGCGATTTTCCCGCACGGGTTCAACGCGAAGTCCGGCAACCAGGGCTGAGACATACGGAGCGAGCCGCTTTGCTTCGACGAGATCGTCGCTCGAGATGGCGGGCGCCACCGCAGTCGTTAAAGGCAGCACATTCGGTGTTTGCGCCGCGTCTTTCTTTTCACGGCCGCCAGCGCCGATCATTTTGGCAATGGTCTTCCAGGTAGAGTGGGCCTGCGACCCGGCCGGCCGGACGAACGCCTGGTTGTGTTCCAGATCCAGAGTCTTTACAACCCGTCGCAACAGGCCCGGGCTGGTAAGTATTTGCAGCTGGGTGTTGAAGTACGCGGGATCGTTTATCGGGTTGACAATCATGGGCGCGGTTTTCTCCGCGTACATCGGATTGTTTTCAAGATCGACCTGCACCCGCGACGAAGCTTCATAAATGTCTGGCTTGCGCGCAACATAGATCATTGCCAGGGTCGTCATCAGCACCGCCACACCGACGACGAGCCACAGGCGCTTCCGAATTGCGCGCCAGTAATCAAGCAGGTGGACTTCGCCGTCTCCGGCATCCGGGCCGTAAGCGTATCCCTGATAAGAACCAGTCTCGTCGGATCGCCGCTCGGCCGGCCGTGTTTCTTCCTGCTTAACTAATTTTGTGGCTTCGTTCATGAGGGGATTGAACCTGATTTTTGAGGCTGGGTTTTAATCTTGACGCCGGTCACATGTGTGTCACCTCTAAACTCCAGTTCACGGGATTATGCGCACCGGCACCTGCGCGACCGATGGGGCGACTGCACCCATCAAGCTGCGGATAATACTCTTCCCGGTAGATTCGGGGACTTCAATGATGTCATTAGCTTGCAGGACAAGATCGTCTTCCTTCTTGCGCGCAATCGCCGTCAAGTTCACATAAATTTCAGATTGACCACCGGCTGCGGGAGAGTGTCGTACGATGTGCACGCGATCGGTTTTTGAATCTCGGAGCGGTCCGCCGGCCATGGCAATCGCGCGTGAAACGGTCAGTGATTCTCTTAACGCCACAGACTTTGGCGCATAGACGTTGCCAACAACATAAACTTGTTCGGCTTCGGGGATCGTGACTATATCTCCGGCTTCCACGTAGGGGTTCGCCGACTCATCGCCGCGCATCGTCTTGTTCAGAAGTAAGCTGATCAGGCCTTCCTGAGTCACGGTTGAACTGTTCTGTCCGCAGACATCGGCGCGTGGCCCGCGCACGATGTTGATTGTCTGCCCGGCTTTTTCGGAAGGACCTTTCGCAAAAGTCAGCAATTCCAGCAATCGGATATGGCGCTGCATCTGATATCGCCCCTGCTCGTTGACTGCGCCGATGAGTGCAACTTCGCGGGCTCGATATTCCTTAATGAAGACGTCGACCGGCAGGTTTCGATAATAGCGCGCATATCGCGCGGAAATCTCTTTCGCCAGCTCACCTTCAGTCTTGCAGGCCGCCTGGACGTCACCCTCCACCAGCGGCATGCGGATCATTCCATTGCCTTCTACGCGGACGGTATCCCGGGACAATTGCGGTCGATTATAGACGCGTATTTCCAGAACATCGCCCGGTCCAATCCGATAACGTTCGCTCGATTGCGCGGTCGTTGCATCCGCAGATTTGGTGGCCTGTGCGGTTGCTACATGAGCGGATCCGGTCGCCACTAGACCAACGATTGCAATTCTCAGGAAACGTTGAATCAACATACTTATTTCCCGCCCAGGCCCATTCGACGCGACATCAAAGCTTCCCGCATGTGGTTGGGATGGGCCAGATTCAACACAGTGTTGCTGACGAGCACCATTAGTTCTTCATGATCGCGGCGAAACGTACCCGTAAGTGGATGATCGTCCGTTTTTAAGACCACCCCTTCGCGCACCCACTGCCAGAACTGCTTTTGCGTAGTCCAAAATTCTTTTCGATCGCGGCATACGACAAGCGCCGTTTTCTTTTTCTTTTTTTTCTTTTCCTTAGCCATGAAAATAAATTAATGCGGTTCACATTACCAAAAATTCTGTCCAGAGGCACTGTCGGCAATCCGCGCCGTCCGCAAGGCGACACGCAATGACCCGAGGGAAACCTCTTTCGCGAGGCAGCTATTAATTTTTCAGAACTTCGCGAAGATATTTCGCAAATCGAACCATGTCAAGGTATTCGCACCAAAGGGTGCTAACCCACTTTGAAATGGTGGCAAGGGCTCCCCCGCCCCTGAGGACAGTCGCAAGATGCGCAGGCCACATCAAACTGCGACACTACGGCAGTTACTTGATGCAAATGCTTACTTGCACCGAAGTTGTTTGCGATGTAGGCTCTTCGCCTTCTGGCGAACAAAGAAGGCCACTCATTTGACCGCGGACCTCTCACGCAAGATCCATGACTACCACTAATACGACTCCAATGGTGAGACAGTACCAGGAACTAAAGTCTCAGCATCCGGGGACTTTGCTCTTCTTCCGGCTCGGCGATTTTTATGAGCTGTTCTTTGAGGATGCAGTCGTTGGATCGCGGGAATTACAAATCACTCTCACCGCCAGGCACAAAGAGCGAGGCGAGCCAATCCCAATGTGTGGAGTGCCGCATCACTCGGCCGCAAATTACATCGCCAAGCTGGTGCGAAAAGGCTATCGAGTGGCAGTTTGCGAACAAACTGAAGATCCCTCCAGGACAAAAAAACTCGTGCGACGCGAAGTGGTGCGCATCGTCACCCCCGGGACGCCAATCGATCCGCAATTGCTCGAACCCCGCGAGTCAACGTTCCTGGCCGCAGTTTGCGCGCGAGGTGAAAGCGTGGGCGCGGCATTTCTCGACATTTCAACCGGGGAATTTCGCGCCACGCAGGCGAGTGGCAGCGAATCATGGAAACGAATTGTGGGCGACATTGAATCCTACGCGCCGCGTGAACTTCTCTTCCCCGAATCGCTCGCGCCGTTGATACGCGCGGGATTCGATATCTCGCCACACACTAAACCTTTGCCGCTCCATGTCGCCGGCCATCCGGGTGTTAACGAGGGCATCGTTTCGAGAGTTGGCTCCGGGGCCAAAACCGCGGCCCCGTCCGCAGGGACAGGGATTGTGCCAAATACGACCCTCACCCCACTGGATGATTGGCTTTGGCAGTTCGATGACTCCGAAGGGCAGCTCATCAAACACTTTGGAGTTCGGTCTCTTGACGGTTTTGGGTTAAGCGGCCGGCACGAAGCAATCACGGCCGCGGCGGCTTGCTTGCGGTATGTCCAGGAAACGCAGCGAGCGTCCGCTGCACACATCAGCGACATTGCCTACTTCGAGCCGCAAGATCACCTCGTGCTCGACCACATTACGGTACGCAACCTGGAACTGATCGAAGCGCTCGGGTCAGGCGGTTCCGCCCGTTCGTTGCTCGACGTGATCGATGAAACGATAACGGGAATGGGTGGGCGACTGTTGCGGGCGTGGTTGCTGCGGCCGTCAGTTCGTCGGGCCGAAGTTGAAGCGCGACACGGCGGCGTCGCAGAGCTTTGCGGGTCGCATATGAAGCGGGACGGATTACGAACGAGTCTCAAGGACGTAGCCGATCTTGAGCGCCTGGTGGGGCGGCTGAATCTTGGTTCTGCAACCCCGCGTGACTTATTAGCGCTGCGGGTCTCCCTCGATCGCGTTCCGAAGATCCGCGAGCTCCTCACCAATGCTGAGTCCTCTCTCTTACAAGTTTTGAACGAATCCATGGATGAGTTGGCCGATGTGCGCGGTTTGATCGCATCGGCGATCGAAGATGATCCCCCGGCAAAGGTTGTGGACGGTGGCGTGATTAGAAGTGGTTACTCGGTTGAGCTCGATGAACTTAGATCGCTAAGCCGCAATGCAAAGCAAACCATCGCGGCCCTCGAAGCCGAAGAACGCGCGCGCACAAGTATCGGCACTTTGCGCATTCGCTACAACAACGTTTTTGGTTACTTCATTGAAGTGTCGAAAGCGAATGCCGCGCGGGTTCCGGCCGATTATGAGCGCCGGCAGACGCTGGCAAACGCCGAACGATTCACTACGACCGCGCTGAAAGAATGGGAAAGCAAAGTGCTGGGCGCCGAAGAGCGCATTCTGCAACTTGAATCGGAGATTTTCTTGCTGGTATGCCGGCAAGTCTCGACGGAGACCTCGCGAATTCAGATGACCGCACGGGCTCTCGCTTGTCTCGACGCGGTCTCATCGCTCGCGGAAACGGCCGTTCGTAGGCGATACGTGCGACCCAGGATGCATGACGGCGACGAGATCGAAATCGTTCATGGCCGTCACGCCGTCATCGAAGTTTTCATCGAAGCGCCCTTCGTGCCGAACAGCGTCTACTTGAACAACTCGACGCACCGTCTGCTGATTATCACGGGCCCTAACATGGGGGGCAAGAGCACTCTGCTTCGGCAAACGGCGTTGATTTGCATTCTCGCCCAGATGGGCTCATTTGTGCCGGCAGAGAGCGCGCGACTACCACTGCTCGATCGGGTGTGGACCCGCGTGGGCGCATCAGACGATCTTGCGCGCGGACGCTCAACCTTCATGGTTGAAATGACCGAGACTGCCGCGATTTTGCATAACGCGACGCCGCGCTCGCTGGTGCTGCTTGACGAGATCGGACGCGGTACGGCGACTTTTGATGGCTTGTCGATCGCCTGGGCTGTTGCCGAATATCTGCACGACTCCCCGGACCGTTGCGCAAAGACATTGTTCGCAACGCACTACCACGAGCTGACCGAACTGGCCGAGCGATTACCCGGCGCCCAGAACTTTCAAATCACAGCCACAGAACGCGAGGGTGAAGTTGTCTTTCTCCATCGTTTGGAGCGTGGCCGCGCGTCGAAATCTTATGGAATTGAAGTGGCCCGCCTGGCCGGCATGCCGCCCGCAGCGCTGACGCGGGCGCGGGACGTTTTGCGACGTTTAGAGCGGTATGAACTGGACGTGTTCGCCGAAGAAGAGGGCGAGACGAAAGAAAGAGCGGTCGCCGTCGGCGCGAGTGGGAATTCGCCGGCGGACGACCCGGCTTTGACCCGAGCTGCCGCGAGCGCCGCTCGCCGCCGGATCGCCGCACAATCATCCCTGTTTGATTTAGCCAACCAGAAGATCGTCGACGAATTGAAAGACGCGAAGCTCGCAGAGATGAGCCCCGAAGAAGCGAAGGGACTACTTGCGGAATTGAAAAAGAAATTAATGTAGCGGTTGCACCGCGCTGCGCGTTCTGCGCCCTCAGGCTCAGAGTGTTTATAGAACACGCCCGGTCGGGGTTGCGGCGTTGACCGAAGCTCGCAAAATCACGAGGCCTTCGCCGCGTCCCTGATCACCAGGTCGAATGTTCCCGGCGCGACTTTGCGAAAGCGACTGTTTCGATTGAGAGAGACAGCAATGCTGATTGTCGGATTGTGCCCGGTGAAACTAAAACCGCCATCGAGCAGCCGGTTGTAGATCTCGTTAACATGCAAGGGCCCGGCAGCTTCACGGAGAATCATGGTCGTAGCTTGCGGAATCGTCCGATCGAAAAACCGATCACTCGTTGGCTCGATGTCGCTGCGCAAAACCGGCACATTATGACGCTGGTGCGGTAATGGATGTTGCGACAATTCGGCCTGAGCTAATCGTCGCTGCAGCTCAATTTCTAATTCGCCGACCGAGGTTGTGCCCACCGGAGTCGATGGCCCGCTCATCACATTCGACAGGAGACGAAAGATCGCAGCCTCAGTCTGGCCGGCAAGCGTGTCCATTTCAACGAGTTCGGCGCGAATGATCTCGGCCTCAGCTTCTATTTCCGTTAGCCGCGCGGCCAGCCGAGTACGCGCCCCACGCGATTGTCGCAGGCTCTGTTCCAGCCTAGCTATGAGAGTTTCATTAGCCATGACCCACCGGGATTTTAGTTTGCTTCAGCGAAGTTGGCAATGGCTATTAGGGAGCGGGTTCAATTTGAGAAATTGGGCTAGCTGATACTCGGAAGTGCGCGCTTTCTCTACGGACGGGCTCGTCGCGAACATTAAATCCACCGCGGTCGATGTATAGGACTTCTTCTGACGGTTGCCGTTTCGGCCACGCTATCGATCGCGGTTGATGCAGTAAGTAGGAATAGCGCGTAAGGCCTCGGCATGAGTCGATCCGTTTAAGCCGTCGAGCGCGGCATGCGCCGCCTCGGCATATTCAATCGCTCGCTGTTGCGTCAGCGCCAGGGCGCCGGTTCTTTCCAGCGCATCGACCAGGTACTGGCGTGAGACCGCATGGTAACCACCCTCGCTGATCACCGTTTGGATTGGCGCACGCATCTCGGGCTCTCGCTGCAACAGCAGAATCAAAGGTAATGAAACCTTTCCTTCTATAAGGTCTGCGCCTGCCGCTTTACCCAGAACATCCTGGCTGCTGGTGAAATCCAAAAGGTCGTCAATCAGTTGAAACGCCACCCCAAGATTCATTCCATAGTCGCGCATCATTATCTGCTGCGCCGGACTTGCTTTACCAAGCAACGATCCGATCTCACAACAGGCGCTGAACAGGTAAGCCGTCTTGCGCGCGATGACGTCGAAGTACTGCTCTTCCGAAATGTCCGTGCGGCCGAGCAGCGTCAATTGCAGCAGCTCGCCCTCGGTCATTCGGCGCGTGGCTGCGGTCAGGATGTCCAGAATCGGAAGCGACCGCTCTGCCAGACTGGTTTCAAACGCCGACATGTAGAGCCAATCGCCCATCAAGACTGCGGTCTGGTTGCCAAACTCTGAGTTGATCGAGGGACGATTGCGACGAGTTTCGGCCTTATCAATCAGGTCGTCATGGACAAGGGTCGCCGTGTGCAGAAACTCCATCACTGTGGCCATGCGAATTGAGCTTTGATTCGCTCCGTCACCGCCAACTGCGTGGTTTGAAAGAATTGTCAGGGCTGGCCGCACCCGTTTTCCACCCGAGCGGCGCAGATAGTCACCGAGATAAGCGATGACCTGAATGTTCGAGCGCGCCTGGCGACCAAATTCTGCTTCGACGAGCAGGAGTTCGGTCGAGATCGAATCAAAGATTCGCTTCGCGGAAACTTGCGCTTCATCCAGGATCGAGGTTTGCTCTACCGCGGGCATTTTTGCTCAGTTAGACCGATAATTCGTAAACTGCATGTTTATCCCAAAGTCTTTTTCTTTCAGCGTGGCAATCACTTGCTGTAGTGTATCCCGATCGCGACCCGAAATTCGCACGGTGTCACCCTGGATCGAGGCTTGCACTTTGGCCTTGGAATCCTTAATCAGCTTTACGATGTCCTTGGCTTTTTCCTGCGGAATGCCCTGCTGGATTTGTACCCGCTGACGCACTGTCCCTCCGCCCGCGGCTTCGACACTGCCATAGCTCAACGCTTTCAAAGGCACGCCGCGACGCACGAGTTTTTGCTGCAGAATATCGTTCATATTGCGCAGCTTCGTCTCGTCTTCGGCCGTCAGCAGCAGCTCTTTCTCTTCCAGGGCCACGCTGGCGTGGCTGCCCTTGAAATCGAAGCGCTGGCCGACTTCTTTCAAAGTCTGATTAATAGCGTTGCTGATTTCCGCCCGATCAACCTGCGAGACGATATCAAAAGAGTTCTGTTGGGCCATGTGTATGGGTAAAGAGTTCGCGATGAGAATAGCACCAAAAGTCGAGCATGTGAAAGTCTTCTCTAGGCTTTGGAGTTAGCCGGCAGAACGACTGACAACGGCGCTTTACCGATTCATCGATCAAAAACATCGAAGCGAGTCGCCCTGGGCCGGCGAGCGCGTTGCAAATAGTTGAGTGAAATTGTCGGTTGTAACCCGTCCTATTTCCACCAAATCCTTCCCGTGAAGAGCCGCCAGACACCGCGCCGTTTCGACCACGCGCGCCGGCTCGTTTCTTTTTCCGCGATATGGGACGGGAGTGAGATACGGACAATCCGTTTCCACTAACAATCGATCCAGCGGAAGTTGACGGGCAATATTGCGCAGGTCTTCAGCTTTCTTAAATGTCAGGGTGCCGGCGAATGAAACGTAAAACCCGAGTTCGATGGCCTCGCGGGCCATATCGATGCTGCCGCCAAAACAATGCAATATTCCGGCGCGGTCGTGCGCGCTCAGTTCATCACGCAGAATATTAATAGTGTCATCGTTAGCTTCGCGTGAATGAATCACCAGCGGCAATTGAATGGCGCAGGCGATGCGCAACTGTCGCCTGAAGACCTCTTTCTGCACCTCGCGCGGCGAATGATCGTAATGATAGTCGAGGCCAATCTCGCCCCACGCAATTACTTTGCGGCTTTGTTTGACCAGATCGGTTAGGCGAGTCTCGGCTGCATCGTTGAACAGTTTGGCATCGTGAGGATGAACACCAATCGCGGCGTAAATATTTTCGTGCTTTTCAGCTAATTCGACCGCCCGCTCAAAGGCGCCGCTGTGTGGGTCGCCCGTGCCAACGTTAAGCATCATCGAGACGCCGGCATCGGAAGCTCGCGCAATCACTTCCTCGCGATCAGCATCGTATTCAGGTCCGTCAATGTGGCAATGGGAATCGATGAATTGAGTCACTAGATCCTTGATTCAATAAGAGCGCTGGCCTGAATCATTTCAGTCTCGCTCCATTCGGCACATCCTCCGCGAACGTGGCGATCACCGGTTTGCCTTCTTCACCGACGGAAGCCGCCAGCAGCATTCCCTGTGATTCATAGCCGCGCAACTTGCGCGGTTTCAAATTAGCAACGACAACGATCTTGCGGCCCAACAGGCTCTCCGGTTCGTAATACTGAGCGATGCCGGCGAGAATCTGGCGCGGCTTCTCTTCCCCGATATCGACCGTGATCAGAAGAAGCTTGTCCGCTTTCGGAATGCGCTCTGCCGTTTTCACTTCGCCGACGCGCAGATCGACCTTCGCGAAGTCCGTGATGTCGATGAAGTTAGTCAAGCCGATCGCGCCTGCGTCGGCTTCGGTCGCATGTTGGCCGGACCCGTGCGTGCTGATTGGGTTCCGGCCTTGTTCAGCAGACGTCTTCGCGCCGTCCGCGACGGTCGGGCTGCCTGGCTCTTCTGACTTCTGTTCTCTGATTTCTTCCATAGTCTTCGCCTTATCGATTCTGGGAAATATAGGTTTTACTGCCTCGATCTGAACACCTGCCTGCAAGCCGCCCCAGCCCAAAGTCGCGGCATCAATTTTTGCGACGTCATCCGTCAAACCGAGCTGGGCATAAATTTCTCTGGCGGCAGTGGGCATCACCGGATAAAGCACTACGCCTAACCAGCGCAAAGTCTCCGCCGCCCGGTACAGGACGGCATTCAGTGTCTGTTGCTGATTCGCCTCTTTGGCCAGGTCCCACGGCCGAGCTTCAGAAATCATTTTGTCGACGCGGGCGACGATGGCCCAGGCCTCCTCCAGCGCGCGGCTGAACGCAAAATCATTGAAATAGCGAATGAATTCATCGCGCGCGTGCGCCAGGACGTCGGCAATCGCAGCTTCATCTTCGACGCCGGCGCGCTTTGCCGCCAGCCGATTTTCATCGGAGATTGCGCCGGACGGAACCAGGCCGTGGCAGTAGCGCTGGATCATTGTCAGCGTGCGGCTGGAAAGATTTCCCAACCCGCTGGCTAGATCGCTGTTGGTTCGATCGATCAGGTTCTCGTAACCGAACCGGCCATCCTGGCCAAAAACCATTTCGCGCAGGCAGAAATATCGAATTGCGTCCACGGGGAAAAACTTATTGAGGACGTCCAGCTCGATTGTATTGCCCAGCGTCTTTGACATCTTTCGTCCCGATGGATCGACCCACATTCCGTGCGCCACGATGCCGCGCGGCAGTTCGATCCCGGCAGCCATTAGAAAGGCCGGCCAATAAACAGCGTGAAAGCGAAGAATATCCTTGCCGACCACGTGCAAGGCCGGCCAGAACTTTTCGAACCCAATCTTTTTCTCTTGTTGCTCGTTCCCAAAGCCGATTGCTGTGATGTAGTTTGTCAGCGCGTCGAACCAGACGTACATGGTTTGGGCCTGATCATCGGGAACCGGGATGCCCCAACTCACTGAGGAGCACAAACGACTCACGGAAAGATCCTGCAAGCCGCCGGCAACAAAACTCTTGACCTCGTTGCTGCGCGATTCAGGCCGGACAAAATTCGGGCGCGATTCGTAAAGGTCCAGCAGGGCTTTGTCGTAGTCAGACAGCCGAAAGAAATAGCTCTCTTCAGAAATGCGATCGAGTTTCGTTTCGTGAATCAAACACGTCGGTGGTTCGCCGGCCTCTTCAGGCTTCGCATATTCATCTTCAGTCTTATAGGCGGCGCAGGCCGCGCAAAACCAGCCTTCGTAATGTCCTTTATAAAGCGCTTCGCGGCCCTTAGGAGTTTTGGCTTTTGATACGCGGCGCCACAGTTCGCTGACCCCCTGGTAATGAAACGGCGCGGTCGTGCGCATGAAGATGTCATAGCCGCCATGTGACGTATCCAGCCCGAACGCGCCTGTCATTTTCTTGAAATAACTGACGACGTGATCAGCCTGCTCCTGCGGCGTGCGATTGTTCTTCTGCGCGGCGCGCTCGATGTTTATGCCGTGTTCGTCTGTGCCGGTGAGAAAAAAGGTTTCTATTCCCTGCTGACGTTTCGAACGAGCGATCGCGTCCGCCACGATCATCGTATAGAGATGGCCGAGATGCGGCAGGCTGTTGGCGTAATAAATGGGCGTGGTGACGTAGAAAGTCATTTAGTAAGTTGTGAATCGTAAATCGGAAATAGATTTACGAACTCTTGCGTGAACCTGCCGTCAAAGGCGGATGCATTTTGTCGATTTCGTGCAGAAATATGGAGCAACGACAAATCGATTGATTTTTCCAGGCGTCGACCTTTGTCGGTGGTATGACAGTCTCGTAATGAGTCCGGCGCAAAAAGCTATAGTCGAATGCTCTACTTACGATTAACGATTTACTGTCTTCCTGGCGAATTCATCATTCGCGTTGAACTTCGGCATCGTGCCCGCATCCGCGATTCGCCTGCCAATGGCCATCGCGAAATCTGCTTCCTGGATCATGCCGCGGAAATCCCAATCATCGCGCAACTCGTCGGACGGTTGGTGATAATGGGCCTCGTTATATTCCTTGAATTTCTTCTCACCCCACTCCTTGGTATGTCCAATATAGTCGCTGCCCTCTTTCAGACTGATCGACGGCACGCCTACTTTCGCGAACGGAAAATGATCCGACCGGTAGAATGAACCCTGCTCGGGCCGCGGATCCTGGCTGACCCGCAGACCTCGCTCGCGAGCGATTGCCTCGACAACCGTCTGCAACGAAGAACGTTCGGCTCCCAACGGCACAAAATCGCGCGTTGGTCCAAGAATGTTCATTGAATCGAGATTGATATCCGCGGCGGTCTTACTGATTGGCACCAGTGGATGCAGTGAATACCATTCGGATCCGATTAAACCCTGTTCTTCTGCGGTAGTAATCAAAAACAGAATCGATCGGCGCGGGCGCTCGGCCAGCGGAAGACTGCTCAAGACCCTGGCAATTTCCAAAACAGAAGCCACGCCCGTCGCATTGTCGAGCGCGCCGTTATAGATCGTGTCGCCGCTCTTGTCCGATGCGCCGATGCCGAAATGGTCCCAATGGGCGGTGAACACAACGTACTGGTCGCGCAGCTTTGGATCGCGGCCGGGAAGAATGGCCGCTACGTTCGGGGCTTCGACGGGTTTCACTTCGCTGTTGAGATTGAGGGAAGCTGTCAAATTCAGCTTAACCGGGTGAAAGTCTCGCGAGGCGGCTTGTCGCCGCAGTTCGTCGAGATTCAAACCGGCAAGCTTCATCATTTGATGCGCCGCCTCGTCAGTCATCCATGAGCGAACTTCCAGGTAAGGAGTCTTGTCACTCGCATTGCGGGCAATATCAAACCGCCACGATCCGTTTGAAGTCCGCACCACGCTCCACGGGTAACCCGCGGATTCGCTGGTGTGGAGCAGTAGTGCCCCTACGGCTCCCCGGCGCGCGGCTTCTTCAAATTTGTACGTCCATCGGCCGTAGTAGGTTAGGCGCCGGCCGCCAAACAAATCCGGTTCTTGTTTCGTTGCCGGAGGATCGTTGACGAGCATCACCAGAATCTTGCCGCGATAATCCTCCTCGGGGTTTTTGTAGTCGTTCCACTTCTGCTCAGGTGCGTCAATGCCGTACCCAACAAACACCAGACCGGCATTTATGTTCACGTGTTCAGTCTGGGCCCCGGTAAAAGCGACAAAGTCATCGGCAAACTTGAAATCCTCGGCGCCGCCCGGACCGCTCACGCGTAACTCGGTTTTCGGATCGGCCTTGACGCCGACAAGTGATACCGGCTGCCAGAAGCTCCCGTTCGGGCCGGCGCCTTTCAGTCCGATTGCTTCGAACTGTTCTGCGACATAAAGCGCTGCCGTCTCTCCTCCCCTGGCCCCGGTGCCGCGGCCTTCAAGCCGATCGTCCGAAAGAAATTTGATGTGGGCCCGCAGAGCGTTTTCACTGATCGCGCTGGGCAGGGATGTGCGCGGCGTCATTCGCTGCGAGACCGCGCCAGAGGCGATCGCGATAATACCCATTGCTGTAATTATCAGATTTTTTCTTTTCATAAACGCCTTCAGTTATGTGCTGGTGAAATGAATAGCTCAACGAGTCCGCTGAATATTACATCCGCGTTCGATTTGCTCACTTGCTGTGTCCGACTATTAGCGACATCGCTTCAGCGCGAGTGCGCGGGTCCTTGCGGAACCCGCCGAGTACTGCCGAAGTGACTGTCGTTGCGCCCGGCTTCTTCACGCCACGCAGGGTCATGCAGGTGTGTTCAGCTTCGATCACGACCATCACTCCCAAAGGTTGCAATTGATTAAACAGAGTATTGGCAATCTCTGCGGTCAGGCGCTCTTGCAATTGCAAACGTCGCGCGAATGTTTCCGCCAATCGCGCCAGCTTGGAAACCCCGAGGATGTTTCCATTCTTCGGGATGTAGGCGATGTGGCATTTTCCTACGAAGGGCGCGAGGTGGTGTTCGCACAACGACGCAATCGAGATGTCCTTTACTATTACCATCTCGTCATGTTTGTTACCCGATAAAGGAATGACGTGCTCGCTCGGGTCTTCATGCATGCCCGCCGTCAGCTCGGCGTACATTTCGGCGACGCGTTTTGGCGTATCGAGCAGCCCTTCGCGATTTGGATCTTCGCCGATGCCTTCGAGGATCAGCCGCACACCGCTCGCAATGCGGCTCAAGTCAACGGAAGCGGTTCGTCGATCTTTCTGCTTTTTCCGTTTGATGGCGGTCACTTTTGTGCTCATAGCTGTCACCGACCCCACCCAATTCCGCAGCTGGTACTGACCTCGCCAATGCGCCTTAGTCACCGCTACTTCGGCTGGTGCTGATTGAAGTACGCCTGTCGTGCTGCTTCCTGGACCTGGCGAAGCGGCACGCTTGCTGCTGAAGCCGCCGCGCGACACTGGTCGAATTCCGGCATCGCGTTCATATTACCGTTATTTCCTCGCGCAACTTTAACATCGATGGCGCCGAATTGCGTCTCGACTGTAACCGTCTCGCGGGGCAGGCGGCGCCGCTTCACCTCATAGGTCCGCGCTCCGATTGTCGTGGTCTCCGCGAACAACATTCCGAGAAACGTTTCCCGATCCTGCGGGCGACAAAGTATTGAAATTAAGGTGCCGGGACGATTCTTCTTCATCTGTGTCTGCGTGAGATAGCAATCCAGGGCTCCCAATTCGAACGCGCGATCCATCACATAGCCAAAGAGCTGAGGCGACATGTCGTCGATATTCGTTTCAATCATCAGTAGCGTTTCGTCGGTATTCGTCGCGGCTTCGGTCTCACCGACGAGCACGCGCAGCGCGTTCGGAAATCCTTCAGGATTGCGCGTACCCGCGCCATAGCCCGTGGCCACGATCTTTATTGAGGGAATATTCTCAAACCGGTCGCAGACGGACGTGATAATTGCGGCGCCTGTCGGCGTCACGAATTCACCCTCGACATCGCCGGCATAAATCGGCTTGTCTCTTAGCAATTCAGCCACTGCCGGCGGCGGAATCGGAAAGCGCCCGTGGGCCATCCTGGCCATCCCATAGCCTACGCGCAAAGGCGACGAAATAAACTGTTCAATGCCCAGCAGTTCAAAGCCAATGGCCGCGGCGCATACATCGATGATTGCGTCGATGGCCCCCACTTCATGAAAGTGAATTTTTTCCACCGGCTCGTTATGGACGCGACTCTCTGCCTCGGCGAGACGCGAAAAGATCAGCGCCGCGCGATTTTTGACACTCTGCTTCAGCCGGGACTGATAGATAATTTTCAGGATATCATTCAGATGTCGATGTTTATGTTCATGCGCGGTGTGCACCCGCGCATAGGTTGCGCTGATGCCCGAGCGATCCACGGTTTCGAAATCGATCTTCCACCCGGCAACGCCGAGCAGTTCCAACTGATTGATTAGAGCGCTTCCCTCGACCCCGGCCGCGACTAAGGCGCCGATAATCATGTCGCCACTCGCGCCGGCAAAACAATCAAAGTAGAGAGTTCTCATAAAAGTTTCAGAGCGCTGACAGCAGCGGCAGAATCTCTCCCGCGTTCCCGGTTAAAACGTCATCACAAATATCGGATAGAGCTGTACGCTCGGGGTTGACCTCCACTAAATGAGCGCCGTTACGGCGCGCGATTTCGGGAATGGATGCGGCTGGGTAAACCACTGCCGAGGTGCCTACGACAAAACACAGCTCGCATCGTTGGGCCGCATCCACAGCACGGGCGAACGCTCCCGGCGGCAGCATCTCGCCGAAAAGCACAACGTCCGGCCTCAGGCATCCGCCACAATCGACACACAAAGGGATGGTTTCATCCGGATTAAGATCATTGAAACCATACCCTGCGTCGCAGTCGAAACAACGCGCGCTCCAGACGTTGCCATGTAGTTCGATCACGTCACGTGAACCTGCTGCCTGATGGAGTCCGTCAATGTTCTGCGTCACCAGCGACAGATCCGAAAAGCGATCCTGCCAGGATGCGATTGTCGCGTGCGCCGCATTCGGTTTCAATTGCGCCAGCAGATTGCGGCGATAGTTGAACCACTCCCATACCGCGGTGAGATCCCTCTCGAGCATAGCCGCGGACGAAATCACTTCGAAGGGCATTCCTTTCCAGATGGCCGAACCGCCGCCACCCCGAAATGTCGGCACCCCGGACTCTGCCGAAACGCCCGCGCCGGTCACCACCAGGACATGGTTGGCAGCCAGGAACAACTCGCGCAGAGTTTTCGGAATCGTCACTGCTCAACGACCAGCATAGTTAAAAGTCGGATGGTAACAAAGCGAGTGAACGACTCGCAATTTCGCGATTCGCGATGGATTCAATACAATAGCCGTTTGCTCGACAGAACATTCCTGCAAAAGGCTGCCCGTTAGCAAGGGCACCGTTAGAATCCAGGTTCTGAATTACCAGGATGACCTTACTAAAGGTCGGGCTTCTAACACCTTTAACCAAGTGCACCTGACCCAACTCCAAAATGAACTCAAGGGCGCATTTCGCCAGGCCGCGCGCGATCTGTTCGAGGTCGAGCTTGAACAGATCGCCATGGAAGTCCCGCCACGCATTGAGCTTGGCGACTTAGCTTTTCCCATCGCGTTTGAGCTCGCTAAACAAATCAAGCAAAAGACCGGTGAGAAGCGCGCGCCGCGAGCAATCGCCGAGGCGCTTAAAACAAAATTAGATGCAATCGAATCAGTCGACCGCGTTGAAGTAGCAGGTGCCGGATATCTAAATGTCTTTTTCAGCCGCGCAAATCTGTTGTCAGGTCTCACGGCCATTTCAACTGCACCTTCCGAATCAGTCGAAGGTCGCAAGTTGATGGTTGAGCACACGAGCGTAAATCCGAACAAGGCCGCGCACATCGGTCACGTGCGCAACTCGGTGATAGGCGACACCTTCGTGAGAATCCTGCAGGCCGGCGGCAATCGCGTTGAGGTGCAGAACTATATCGACAATACGGGTGTTCAAGTGGCCGATGTAGTGGTCGGCTTTATGCACATTGAAAAACTGGACCTGGACGCAATTAAGAACCTTGATCGTTCCCTGCCGAAAGACCGGCCGTTCGATTATTATTGCTGGGACCTCTACACGCGGGTCGGATTGTTCTATCGCGACGGCAAGCCCGAGGGCGAACAGGATCCGGAGAAACTGAAACTTCGCGCAGAGATCCTGCACGCGATTGAGCAAGGAAACAATCCGATCACCGAACTCGCCGATTATGTTGCCACTCGTAACGTCGAGCAGATTCTCTACACGATGGAAAGACTCGGCATTCGCTATGACCTGCTGGCCCGCGAATCAGAAATCCTCCACCTGCATTTTTGGGAGCGCGCGTTTCAACTGATGAAAGAGCGGAATGTAATTCATTTTGCGAATGAGGGGCGCACTCGCGGATGTTGGGTGATGCCCTTTGAATCACACACCGGAACCGAGGAGCACGAGTCTGACAAAATTATCGTTCGTTCGAACGGAACGGTTACCTATACCGGCAAAGACATCGCTTATCAACTTTGGAAGCTGGGTCAACTTGGCCTCGATTTTAATTACAAACCTTTTCGATCATATTCGGACGGCCACGCGACCTGGATTACTACCGCCGAGCCGAACGCTGAGACGCAGCCTGAGGTTCCCCGACCGAGTTTTGGCGGTGGGGCCATCGTTTACAACGTGATCGATTCGCGCCAATCGTATCCGCAGGAAATCGTAAAGAAAGGGGTGGCCGCGATTGTTCCCGAATTTGGCGAAGGGGCGAGCGTGCATCTCTCTTACGAGATGGTCGCGCTTTCGCCGTCGGCCTGCGAAGAGCTGGGAATCCAATTATCCGACGAAGATCGCAAGCGGCCATACGTCGAGATGAGTGGCCGCAAGGGTTTGGGCGTCAAAGCTGACGATCTCATCAATCGCCTGGAAGGCGACGCGCTGACTGAAGTAAAAACACGTCATCCGGATCTTTCCGAAACGGACCAGCGTGAAACGGCGCACGCGATTGCGGTCGGCGCGCTTAGATATTTTCTCTTAAAATTCACCCGCAACTCGGTGATTGCCTTCGATTTCAAAGAGGCGTTGTCTTTTGAAGGGGAGACCGGGCCGTACTGCCAGTATGCGGCGGTACGAGCGAATTCGATCTTTCGTAAACTTGAACAGACAAGCGCCGGGGATGGTGAAGTCAGCGTTGGGACCGACGACGACGGGCTCAATTCAAGGTCGAGACTCGTCGTTCACGAGAGGCAAGCCATCGCAAGTATTTTCGCAGGTGAGGGCGGCGACGAAATATGGTCGCTGTTAATGTTAGCGGCACGACTCGACGAATCGAACTCGCAGGCGGCGGCGAGCGCCGAACCGGCGGTGTTGGCCAAGTACACCTTCAATCTGGCTAAGGGCTTCAATCTTTTTTATCATCGCCATCGGATTATTGCGGAAGAGAATGAAGTGAAGCGAGCGGTGTTGGTTGCGGTCGCCGATTACACCAGAAGCCAACTGACGGCCGCGCTTCGCACGCTGGGAATATCCGTACCTGAGAGAATGTAGCCGGCGGTACTGATGCACTTTCAAATTCACAACAGAAGTAGGCTTGGGATCTGAAGCAGGAACTGGTGTTTAGCCACGTTAACGCGGCTTTCCCTCGGGTTATGAGACCGGGCGTTTTACGCCCGGTTATAGCGCAGGGAAATTCCTAAGCCCGTTTTAACGGGCTTATGTCCAGAGCTTTAGGCCTGAAAATGCGGATGAAAAGCACGCTCAGAGCGCGCTAAGGTCGTCACGTTCCGCTGACCCAGCGCTACAAGCGCTGGTCTATGAACCCTTCGGGCAAGCCGTCTGAAGACGGCTACCTGAACAAACGAATTAATACCGCTTTCAAAATGACCCAGTACCAGCCGCCCCGCTCGATTTACTATTAACGATTTACCATTTACCATTTGCTGCAATGCTAATTGTCATGAAAGCCGACGCCACCGACGCGCAAGTTGCGCACGTGTGCGACGTCGTCACCGAACTCGGCTTCAAGCCGCACGCGATGCCGGGCGCGACCCGGACCGCCATTGGCGTCACCGGAAACCAGGGGGCGGTCGACCCGACGCGCTTTGAAAATCTGCCGGGCGTTGCCGAGGCGATTCGGGTAAGTAAACCCTATAAACTAATCACGCTTGATCTCCGTCCGGACAAGACGGTAGTACGGGTTGGGGATGCAACTATCGGCGGAGAGGAGTTAGCGATTATCGCCGGTCCCTGCGCGATCGAGAGTCGCGCGCAGGCATTTGCCGTGGCCGAAGCAGTGCGCCGCAGTGGGGCAAGGTTCTTTCGCGGCGGGGCTTTTAAACCCAGGACGTCGCCGTACGCGTTTCAGGGTTTGGGAGAAGAAGGCCTGAGGATTCTTGCCGAGGTTCGCGAAGCTTACGGCTTAAAGATCGTCACCGAGGCGTTGGACGAAGCCAGCGTCGATCTGGTGGAAAAGTATGGCGATATGATCCAGATCGGCGCGCGCAACATGCAAAACTTTTCTTTGCTTCGGCGAGCGGGACGTTCAAGGTTGCCCGTGCTGCTGAAGCGCGGTTTGTCGGCGACGCTCGACGAATGGTTACTCGCCGCGGAGTACATCATGTCGGAAGGCAACTACAACGTAGTACTTTGCGAGCGCGGCGTGCGTACATTCGCCCAGCACACGCGCAACACTCTCGATCTGGCGTCAATCCCTGCGGTCCGGCGCATCTCGCACTTGCCGGTGATTGTCGATCCGTCGCACGGCACCGGGAAAAATTACATGGTGATTCCGCTTGCCTGTGCGGGCGTGGCGGTCGGTGCAGATGGGTTGATTATCGAAGTGCACGATCA
The DNA here is from genome assembly GCA_046262835.1 of Pyrinomonadaceae bacterium. Classification (GTDB taxonomy): domain Bacteria; phylum Acidobacteriota; class Blastocatellia; order Pyrinomonadales; family Pyrinomonadaceae; genus UBA11740. The sequence goes on along the minus strand of JBHELZ010000024.1, from coordinate 6,895 downwards.
ACCTGAAAAGGCTTTGTCCGATGGCGCCCAGGCCCTCACGCTCGATCAATACCAGCAGCTGATTGAAGAGGTGCGACCAATTCATGAAGTGGTCGCCCCGCAACCTGTCGGCTGAACTGTGAATGTGATCCCGGCAATACGTTACCCGCCGGAACTTTCTACCGTCGACGATCTGATCCAGCAACATCCTCGTAGAACGATGGGGTCTGGACACAGCGGCTTCGCCAGAGTAGCGGGCTCACCCAGTAAAAAGTAGTTTCTAAATTTGCCGCCCCGATAAGATGTCCGCCAGCTCTCGCGTGAAAACCGATCTTGGGAGAACCCTGTCGAAACCCGCCTCCAGGGCCTGGCGCTGCAATTCAGCCTGCACGTGCGAGAAGAAGCCAATCATAGGAATGTCGCGAAGCCGCTCGTCGGCTTTTAATTGCTTCCCAAGTTCGATCGGGTCGACCCTGGCGCCGTGAAGATCAACGATCACCAGTGCCGGACGATTTTGCAGCGCGCTTTCCATGACGGCTTCGATTTTTCGCGGAAAGGTAACGTTCACGCCGAGTTGCCCGGCAGTACCCCTGATCTTCGACGCGAAAAAAAGGTCGTCAACCACGGCGATGATGGTTTTAGGCATATGACCTTTTCCGTCTGACAAGGCGGACCGTAGCGGAGGGCGACTGGAGCTGCCAGGGCCCTCCCTTGCGCTCACGCTTCTGATACCATCAGTTTCCGATGAGCGACCCGGCCAACCAATCAAACAATCGGATCGAAATTGCGAACCAGGTTGAGCTTACGCATGCGACGAAGAATCGCTCACGGGTCATCCTCGCATCTTACAATATTCGCTACGCAGTCGGTTCTCGCCTCATCTCATCGGGCTTGCTGCGAAAGCTCGGCTGCAATTTCCCTTTCGATCGTCCGGCAGCCGTCGCGCGAAACATTCGCACGGCCGCTGAAGCTTTCTCGAGCAATTCGTTGTTGCCGCCGCCCGACATTCTAGCATTACAGGAAGCTGATAAAGGGACGGCGCGTGCGGGCCGTCATCATGTTGCGAAGCAGCTTGCAGAGTGCCTCAATCTGCCGTACGCGCATGTCGGCGCCGGTCTTCCTCGCGGAGTAAAACCACGAGAGCGCGAATGGTGGCTGAATTTCGAAGAGCAAATCGGAGTTGACGAAGAGAGCGATACAGGAGTGGCCCTGCTGAGCCGCGTACCTCTTAAAGAAATTGAGCGAATCGATTTGCCATGGTACGACTGTCCGTGGCGGCCGCGTCTGGCAATGGCCGCAACGATTGAAATGGGCGGTTCGCCGGTCCGACTATTTAATGCACATATTGATCCGCACGGTCCGCTTGATAATCAGCATCAGCAAACTGAGGCGGTGCTGGACCATGCGAACAAACACCATGGACCATCTGTCATTCTTGGCGACTTCAACACGCTCTCGAAACAGAAAGCAATTGAAATTCGAAAATTGATGGAGTCGCACGACTTCTCGACGCCATTTCCCACAAACATTGCTACCTGGCGCGGAGCGGCCTTGCGCTTCCATGCCGATTGGATCTTCATGCGCGGCGTGCGCGCGAGTCGCTGGGGTGTGGCGAGGCCACTGAATGTGTCCGATCACTGGCCAATTTGGACAGAGATCGAGCCCGAATGAATGCCAACACAGGCACAGAACGAACGAGGAAAATAAGCAAGGAGAATTGCGGCCGTGGAAAGTTGTGTGAAAAGCTCTGTGTCTCCCTGCCTCTGTGGCAAACTATCCATTCGTGAAAATCACCAGCCGCGATAATTCCCTGCTCCGCCGCGCCCGCGCAGTGCGCGACGGCGATGTCGATGAAGCACTCTTCGTCGAAGGATTGCGCCTGTGCGAAGAAGCTTTTCGTTCCGGTCTGAAGATTGAAACGGTAATTTACTCTGAGCGAATCGTTAAGAAAGAGCGCGCGGCAAAACTGATTAGCGAATTGGAACGCGTTGCGGGCAAATCGGCGACCGTGAGGGAGAAACTACTTGCTTCGATTTCTTGCACCAAAACCCCTCAGGGCATTGTCGTACTCACCTCTCGACCCGCGATTACAGAGAACGAATTCAAAAGGCGACAGCCTCCAAACCCGCTGCTCATGGTCCTCCACGACATTAACAATCCGGTCAATGCGGGCGCGATCATTCGCACCGCGGAAGCGGCCGGGGCCACGGGTGTAATTACGACCGCGGGAACAGCCGACCCGTTTTCGCCAAAGTCTCTACGCGGGGCAATGGGCGCTGCTTTTCGCCTGCCTATCTGGATTGCCCATGACTACTCGAAGGTGATTGACTGGTGTCGCAAACAAAGAATTCAAATCGTGGGCGCTGACGCTGACGGCGCGCAGAATTACACCGAAATTGATTGGCGGCGCCCTACCGCGCTCATCATGGGCTCGGAATCCGAAGGTCTCTCAGTCGCTGAGATCTCGGCGGCCGACCATGCCGTCAGTATTCCAATGCAGGGATCGACGGAGAGCTTGAATGTGGCTGTAGCCGCGGGAATTCTTTTGTATGAAGCAAGCCGGCAAAGATAAGTAACTCGCTCTCGTTACGAATATCAGAGGATTTCGGCTAGAATAATCCGCCAGCCCCCAATCACGATTGAGCAGAGCCGCTTGAACCCGGGCAGAACCTTATTCGTATTCTGACTATGGCTGACGAGCAGAACCAAACCCCGAAGAGAAGACGTGACACGATCCTGCCGGAGCGACTGATGCGCCGTGTGTTGGAAGGTGTTGGCGATGTCGTCGATCGTAAGCTCGGGCGCACTGCCGAATCGGCCAGCGGGTTGACCACCGACCAGATCGTTGTTCGGATGAACCAAATGATCGATTCGCGCGTTCGAGACGAGAAAGGACGCGGGCGAATTGCGCCTCATCATCTCAAACTAAAGATGGAATGGGGGACTCATTCTGAAACTCCTCCCGAAGTTACCAGGCGATTGGAAACAGAGATCCTTGCCGCCGCGATCGATCATATTAATGATAATCGATATCGGACCATGGCCCCGGTGACGATCGAAACGGACGTTGATATCTTCACTAAGGGCATCTCAGTCGAGCCGACATTCGGTGAATTCGAAGAAGAGTTCCAACAACTGGATCTTGAGCGCAAGCTTGGCAAGCCCATCAAAACGCCGCATGCCGAGAAAGCCGAAGTGCACATGGCCGCGAGAATAACCCTTCCCGACGCTTCAAAAGAGATGGAATTGATTTTTGTTGCCGGCGGCCGGCGCCTGAATGTTGGCCGTGGCACCGACAATGATCTTCATCTGAATCATGCGAGTGTTTCAAAGGTTCACGCAGCCTTTAAAATGGACAGTCAGCACAATCTGCTGGTTGCGGATACGGGCTCGACAAACGGCACGCACATCAACGGCGTGCGTATCCCCTACGGTGAGGCGCGCCCAATTCAGGAAGGCGATGTCGTTGCGTTCGGTGACGTCGAGGTCCGTCTTCGCAAGATCAATTCATGACAACGCTCGTAATATTTCTTTTTCAAACTCCAACGCCACTTCAACCCGCGACCACGCCTGAGAAGCTGCCCGCGTGGCTCACCCTGATCTATCTGTCGGGAATCGCGCTCGTGGGTTTGTTATTGATTATCTCGCTGGTGCGCACCTGGTTCCGGCGGCCTCCGGCCGCGCCCACTGCCCCGGCAAGCCTGCCAAAAGATATTCAGAAGCGATTGGGCGCGACGACGACCAATCGAGGGTTGCGGGCCTGGCGTTGGGTATTCGCGCTGGCCGCAATTTTCGTTTTCAGCTTTCACGTTTATTGGGCGCGTTACGCGGCTGAAGGCAATCCTAAATTTCAGGAGATGACTTACAAGGATTTGCGCAACCGGCGGCTTTCTGAATCGACACTGCGCGGGTGGATCTATGATCGCAAGGGCCGGCCGCTCGCGTTCTATCGGAAAAATAGCGGAGGGATTGACCGCGAATACCCGATGGATACCGCGTTGGCCCATATTTTCGGCACAGATCGCGGGGAACCAGGCCTCGAGCGCGCCTTGTTCGGCACAGAAAGCGGCAGCGTCCCGGAAGTCTGGCAGATCATCAAAGGTCAAACCGTCGAACAGAAGCTCAACAAAGATTACACGGTAACGATCGATCAGGACCTGCAGCAGGCGGTGGTCGATCAACTCAAAGGAAATCACGGCGCCGTCGTAGTCTTCAATCCGCAGACCGGCGACGTGCTGGCCATGTACAGCAATCCTTCGTACAGCCTCAAACAAGTTCAAGATGACGAATCCGCGTGGATCAAGCTGGATAATGACCGGAAAGAAAAGCCACTGCTGAATCGGGCGCTCAATGAGTATTACGTGCCCGGCTCGACCTTCAAAACGTTGATGATGTACACGGCGTTTCGAAATGGAATGCAGAACACGCGCTTTAACACCTCCGGCGGTTTTTCGCCGCCGGGCTGTGGTCGCACGATCACTGACGACAATGGTGGCTGCGAGGCCTGCGGCGACATCGGGATCGATTCGGCCTACCAACATTCCAGCAACATTTATTTTTCTTACCTCGGGACTCAGTTGGGTGGCGTGAAGATTCGGGACACCGCCAAACTGGTGGGCCTGGGAGCGTACGACAGCGTCAGCGGCGAGACCCAGGGGCGGCGCGAACCGGAAATTTGGAATGCCAGCAGCAAAGCAATTCAAAATGCAATTGCCCCGACAGAGTCCTGGCTGAAAGCAGGGCCGCATTCAACCCGGTGTGAGTTGATGTACGAAGGCTATGGGCAGGGCTACGCGTCCCAGATGACGCCGTTTCAAATGGCCATGATGATTTCGGTCGCGGCGAATCTCGAGGGCCGCCTGATGAAACCAAAGATCGAAATGAATCGAGCCGCGGAAATGTTTAGTCAGGTGCTGACGCGCGATCAAGCAGCACAGATCAGGCACATCATGAATCTGGTTACTGAAGGCGGCACCGCAGCAGGAGCCATGAGGCCGGTGCTGGCGGCGGGAATTCGCAGCGGGGGCAAAACCGGCACTGCGCAAAAAGCCGTGCCTATCATCGATCCGAAAACAGGTGAGCCGCAAAAGAAATGGGTGACTGAAAAAGACCCGAAGGGAAACATAATCGGACAGCACCAGGAAACTGTTTTTGCAGACAAGCTACGTAGTGATGCCTGGTATCTAAGCTTCGCGCCGCTCGACAACCCGGCAATCGCGATGGCGGTGCTGCTCGAGGGTCCCGGCCCCGGGATCAGTTTTTATGGCGGCAAGAACGCCGCGCCGATTGCCGCGCAACTGATTTTGAAAGCCAAGGCGCTCGGTTATTTTGGCGGGCCTGGAAATCAAACAGGCGCCCAGCCGGGCCAGCAACCCACGCCAGGGCGGCGAAATAGATGATTCAGTTTTCAAGAGCGCTCGCTAGTGAGAGAGATCTTGTTTTATGCAGCCTCGTGGCGCGCGCGAGCACAAGTACGCGACGTAAGCAACATCTATGAGCGCATGCATCTCTTTGGATAGGGGTTAATAGTTGAGAAATCGTTTTTCGTCACACCTGCTGATTCTACTCGCGCTGGTGGCGGTTGAGGTCGTCGGTTACTACGCGATTCAACGCGCGGCGGTGATTAGGGGCTATGAAACCTCTGTGATTGGGGCCGCGCGCGATCTGCTCATGTATCTTCCCATCATTGTCATGGCGCTTTGGGTTTCCGCCTTTAAAAAGTTTAAAGGAAACTGGGTTCTCTTCACTACCGCGATCTTGCTTTTCTCGATCGGCTTATTGATCCAATATCGGCTGTACAGCGATCCCGAGTACAACGCAAGAAACAAAGCCGCGGCCCGCCAGGAAAAGACGGACACGCTGCGCATGCGTTACATCAATCAGAATTACGACGCTGCCAAACGCCAGGTGATGGGTTTGCCGGTGACGCCTCCTCCGGTCGAGCAGGAAGCGCCGGTCAAAGCGTCGAACTACACGCTGGGTAACGCCCTGACGTCCAGCTACACATGGATTCCCGTGTTCTCGTTGATTGCCTTTGCTTTGGCGTTTGCGTTTTGCGCGAGCGACCGTTTCTTATTATGGATACAGCGCAACAGCTTTATCGTTGTCTTGTTGACCCTTATTCCTTTGGCGATCGCGATCGTAAGCTCGAGCGCGGGCAAAGCAGTTGGCAACACCACGCCATGGGAGCCGGCCAAAGTTCCTTTTCTGCTTGGGTTCGCCGGAATTTTGACCGCGCGTTACAAGGATCTGGCGCGTACGTACTGGGGCGTTCCCCGCGCGCGCGACATCGTGCCGCTGGTGGTCATGGCCGCGATTCCCTTCATTCCTTTTTTTGCGTTGAAGGACTTTGGCCAGATGTTAATTTTCAGCGGCGCCTACGCGACTTTGTATCTCGTCGCCGTGCGACGCTGGCCCCAGCTTTTAGTCTTTGTCGGATCAGTCTTCCTGGTAATCTCGATTCTGGTCGTCGGCGCGATGCCGCGCGACGTGCAGGAGAAATTTCCGTTAATTCCCACGCTCGCTCGTCCCGTTCAGCACGCCCTGCCTGCGCGCATTCAACAACGATTTCATCTTTGGCTCGACGGCTTTGATCCACCCTCGCCGGAAGAATCGTGGTGGAAAAAAGACTATGACGACGCGCTGGCGAAAGATCCGCGCCTGAAAGAGCTCGCCGACCAAAGCGAGGCGATGAAAAAGAGCGTCAACAACGACGTTTGGTTCGACAAGCTTGCTTTCCAACCGGCGCAAGCGATCTTTGGTATTGCTTCGGGAAAAACGACCGGCCGCGGCCTTGGCCTCGGCCTGCGTGTCCACGACGCCGAGGAGCTTTGCCACGCCGTCGCAGCACTCCACCGTGAAGGCGGTGTCAGCGGTGCGCTCGTCGCGCCGCAGCGCGGAGCGCACGCTCCACTCG
>JBHELZ010000023.1:0-62592 GCA_046262835.1 Pyrinomonadaceae bacterium | reverse complement strand
GCCCGTTACTGCTGGCGAGCCCTCGGTTTAATCGCCGATTGGAACGACAGTCTGAATTGGGCCCGCCCACTACCGCAGGCGGTTCTGACTCATCCGATTTGCAGGTCGGCCACAACCGGAACATGATCTGAGGCCAGCGTGTTAACTATCCAAGCCTTTTTGGTGCGAATACGATCACCCCGGCGGAACACGATGTAGTCGATGCGCTTCGTCGGCTTGTCCGCAGGGTAGCTCAACCCAGCATCGGTTACACGCCCATCAACCCAGGCGTCGTCGAAACGATTACGCACTAACTGATAAGCGCCGCCGGTGGGAACGTCGTTAAAGTCACCGACGACGATTAGCGGGGCCTTAACGTCTTGCAGAGCGGCGAGCAGTTGTTGAGCTTCGAACAGTCGCCCGTCATCGTATTGATAATCAAGATGAGTAGTGACAAAGTTCACAATCCGGCCATCAACGTCAATTTCCGCGCGAATGAAACCGCGCCGCTCGGCTTCGCGAGTGTTCTGGTAAAGACGGTGATCGAATGATTTGATCCGGTAACGCGAGAGTATAGCGACGCCGTATTGCCCACCCTGATATCTCAAGTTGAAGGCAAACGCATAATCCATGTGAGTGAGTTTGGCGAGTTCGGCAATCTCGTCTATTCGTTGCGTGCGCTCCACCCCGCGATCGACTTCCTGCAGACCGACGAGATCCGGTTTTTGCTTTGCGATCACCGCAGCGATGCGCGGCAAGTCAAGTTTCTTGTCCATGCCGACGCCCACGTGAATGTTGTAAGTCATCACGCGAATGGACCTGGTCGGCGATGTCGGTGAGACAGGAGTTCGGGCAGCTGATGTGGGGATGAGTGAGCCGGCGAGCAAGAGAACTGTCACCGCGAATACGCGAAGCCTGGGCAGCGTTAAAGTTCCGGCTCCAGCCGCGCGCTTGTCCAACAAAGAGCGCAACTGAAGTGGGTGCTCTGACGCTCCCTGGCTACGCGGCCATCTCATTCCGCGCTTTCGGGATTTATATTTTCTGCCGCCTGGAAGCCAATCTTGCTGTGCGTGCCGTCGCAAAAGGGTTTGTTCGAAGATGCCCCGCACCGGCACAAAGCAATGCGTGGCCGATCATCAGTTGGAATTTTGTTGCCCGCGGTATCGTAAACATCGACGGGCCCTTCGATTAGATATGGTCCATTCGGTTTTGGACGAATTGATACGTCTGCCATTTCTTCTCTCCCTGAATTGTAATGAAAACGTTGAGCCGCATTATCAGGCAGCAAAGCGCAAAGGGCAAAGAGCGGAGAACAGAATTGAAGCGTTGATTCATTTGTTCATTGATTTAATAAGAAAGAATCTCTCGGCCCTTTGCTCTTCGCGTTGCGCGTCATATTCTGTCCGCGCATGCTCTGGCATGGGGCAATCATGTTTGTCGCGGCATTCTTTGCCGGTGTAATCAACTCGATCGCCGGCGGCGGAATGTTGTTGGTTTTTCCAGTCATGATTTGGCTGGGCGTGGATCCAAAGATTGCGAATGCAACTTGCACGGTCGCCTTATGGCCGGGCCTGTTTGCCGGTCTGTTTGGGTATCGTCGCGAGATGAACGACAGTTCGATCTTTCTCATGCGACTGGGCGCGATTAGTCTGGTCGGAGGAGGCGCCGGAGCATGGTTATTAATCGTGACCCCGTCGCCCGTATTCGCGCGTTTGGTCCCGGTGCTGATCTTTTTCGCGACGATTCTCTTCATGCTGCAGGGCCCGGTGACTCGTTGGCTGCGGCTGCCATCGGCAGAAAACGAGTCGACCCGGAGAGGATGGATCGTCGTCATCATCATCCAGTTCTTCTCGGCGATGTATGGGGGTTATTTCGGCGCAGGCAATGGCATTCTGATGTTGGCGGCGATGGGACTGCTGGGACTGCATGACATTCATCGCGCGAACGGGGTCAAAAATTTCCTGGGCATCTGCATTAACGGGATTGCGGTCTTCAGTTTCTCGATTGCTCATATGGTTCTGTGGCCGCGAGCGCTGCTGATGGCGGCCGCGGCCACGACCGGTGGCTATGTAGGCGCCCGCGCCGCGCAACGCGTGGGCCGCGTGTTTATTCGGCGCGCGGTGGTGGTGATTGGATTCGTAATCACCGCAGTGATGCTTTGGCGCATGTGGTAGGGAGATGAGTCAATACCGGGAGGGCCAACGGTCCGGAGACTGGAGCGCAACCATCCCGGTTGCATCAATCGTTGTGGGGACGACCCAGCAATCGGGACGCTTGAACTCCCATTGCCCGGCCGTTGGCGCTCCCCGTACCGATGCGCATTAATCTACCGAAGTTGAAAAAAATTGTATGAAGCTTCCTCGCGAATTCTATACACGTTCGGACGTCCTCGAAGTTGCCCGCGATCTGCTGGGGAAGAAACTTGTGGTGCCTGCGCGAAACGGCGCGCGCGTCTCTGGGTTGATTGTCGAAACAGAGGCCTATCGCGGCCCCGAAGACCGCGCGTCGCATGCTTACGGCGGCCGCCGAACGAACCGCACCGAGACGATGTATGGCGCCGGCGGGGCCGCGTACGTTTATTTTGTCTATGGCATGTACAACCAATTCAATGTGGTGACCAACGTCGAGAATATTCCACATGCAATTCTGGTGCGCGCGCTCGAACCGGTGGAGGGGCTCGAGATCATGCGCCGTCGCCGGCGCGGTCGCTCTGAATATGAACTAACCAGCGGCCCGGGCCGTCTTTGCCTGGCGCTGGGAATCGATCGTCGACTGGACAAGGCTAACTTACTCGGAGATCGAGTCTGGATCGAAGAAGGCGTTTTTATCCCGCCGCGACAAATCGCCCGCGGCCCGCGGGTGGGAATTGATTATGCGGAAAATTGGGTGACTAAGCCGTGGCGGTTCTGGATTAAAGACAGCCCCTTTGTGAGCCGCTCAAATAAAGGAAAAGACCGCGCGCCGTAGCGAGCCGGTCAAGCGTCAACCTGGGCTGTAATTACTGAGTTGAAAATCAGTCAAGCCTTGAGGCTCCACGCCTCGGGACCTAATCGCGCTTCTATTTCTGTAAAGCTTTAACCAGCCGCTAATTTTTTCCAAACGCCCGCTTCGCCCTGGCGTTTGATTAAATCAATAGTCATCGCGTAAGCCTCAGCGTAAAGCGCGCGCATGTCCTGCTGCGACGCCGGCCGCTCGAGGCGGCGTTCCAACTCGTCAGCTTTCAATCTGGTTTTAGATAAGTAATGCGAAATGGATTCGCTCTCTCCCGCCAGATAGATCGCCAACCCTTCCGCGAGCCACCGCAGCGCGCGATGGTGGCTGACTGCATCAATCACAGCGTGGGCCAATTCGTGCCGCAAGGTGGTCCATAACGCACCCCGGCGCTTTAGAAGGGTAAGTGGCTGTAACTCAATTCGGTTTCCTTTAGTGGCGGCCGCCGCCCACCATGGTTGACCCGTCCGCGAGGTAAAATCGCCCGTGCTTTCATTGAACCGAATATCAAGCAAGGGAATATCAACGGGGTTTAGCGCCGCTGACGCGCGGCGCAGGTAATCGCCCCGCGCGGATTCGAGCGTCGTCAAAACCTGATCAGCGTCGCGGCGATTTACGTCCGCAGGATACGTGAGGCGAAAGTGTTCTGAGGAGATAGTCAGAAGTCGCGGACTGCGGTTGAGTCGGGCAGGGACTGAATATTCATGGGTCGTCCGGGTTGATGAATTCGTTACCTCCGCTGCGGTGAAATGTAAATAGCGATCTAACTTAAACACCGACAACATTGCGCTCGGACGCACCTGAGAAATCATTCTTGATGTGGGATTGATAAACATTTCGCCGCTCGGCCAGTCCCCAGTAATAACTGGACCATGTCGCGGTGAGTTGTTTAAAACATCAGCCTTCCACCCGTTATCAGAGTTTGTATTCTTCTCGTCTCCGGGGTTCTCGACTTTCAAAGGCGGGGCAAAACTCATATTGCCGCCGTGCGGCTTCACACTGGTTCCGGGAAAATATTTCTCCAGAATCTTTTGATAGCTCCCTCCGCGCGCGGCCAGGACGTGCGCCCCTTCCTGACAAAGGCCAAGCCCGTGACCAAAGCCGCTGCCGCGAAAGATGAAATCCGACCCGGAGCGCGAAATTTCAAACCGCGAACTTTTTAAGACATTCCAACCGAGCACGCGGCCGACGATGATCTTGAAATCCCAGCCGCGAACAGTTTTGCGATGCTCGCCTTCGAGCCTGATGAATTCAGCACGACCCGTTTCGTCCCGCTTGCCGATCAATACCTCGTCGAGCCGGCTGCCAACGTCCGTGCGGGAATCGCTTTGCAAAGCGCGCAACAGATCTGCCCGAGTAATAACATCGTTCCAATGCGCATGCGGCCCCGACAGGCAATACTCATCTCGCGCGCCTTGAAGATATTCAGGTGGAGTCGTGCCCCAGAGCGTTCCAACATCTGCTGTGTGCCCACCGCATGACGCGCCGAAATAGGCGTCGATCAATTGGCCGCGCGAGTCGAGCAGCACCTGGCCTTCGGTCGAGCGGACCGCATTGATGAGCTTCGTGTCAGAGCCCGGACTGTTAGGGAGGGCCTGATTCTCATCGGTAGCTATGCCCCGGCTTCTAACAAACCGCTGGCAATGGGTAGTCGAGCAAAAATCGTAGCCGTCCTTCGCATGGCGACCGGCGTTTTTCAAAGCATACGTTCGAATTGCAATCGCCAAAGCTTTTAACGCCTCAGGCTCGGTCTCCATTGTGCCTTCGGCCCGCATCACGCCGAGCACGTAATCTTCCAGGGACAACTCTTCAGTGAGTTTGTCGTGAACCAGGTGAACCTTGATTAAAGATGCGTTGAGGCGATTAGCCGAGGCGAGTTTTTCACCCTTCGCGTCTACATTGCTGCTTGAAAAACTCTGCGTCTCTGTGTTTCTGCGGCTGACTTCAGTTGCGTAGGCCGCGAATATTGGCTTCGCGGTCATTGCCGCTTCGGAACCGTGCGCACGTGAGAGCAGAACCAGCACTGCGAGATCGACTTGCGAAGGACCCAGTTCGCGATTGCTTTGAAAAGGAGCGGCAAAACCGATGAACCACCCGTTTGTGCGAAAACCTTTCGCCGGCATGGCCGTGCCGGTCTTGCCCAGAATCTGTAGCGGCAGTGCATCAAGCCTGGCGCTGCGCGCAGTTCCGTAGCGCACCGCGCCGGCCATGCCTTCGGTAATGATTGCGCGCTGTTGATTTGTGATCGGTATTTGGGACGGCTCTATGGCTTGGAAATCTTTCGGGGTCGCCACGCGGGCCTGGTACAAGTGGCCCCCGTTAATGAGCGCTGTGTAAGCAGTCAGCAACTGAATGGGCGTGACTTGAAGATTGTTGCTTTCGCCGACGGCTTCACGCGCATTGCAGTCCGCTTGCTCGGAAACGTGATTTGCTTCCACGCCGCGCACCAGGCGGGCGCTATTTCCCGTCTCGCACGGCCGCATCGAACCGGCAACCTCTTGATCGGAGATCCCGGTTGGCTGGCCCAGACCGAACTGCCGGGCAGTCTCTATGAGTCGATCGCGTCCGAGCCGCTCGCCCAGCGTTGCAAAATAATAGTTGCAGGAATAAGCGATTGCCTGGGAAGGAGTGAACGGCGGCAAATGATCCGCATGTACACAAGGAAGTGAAAAGCTTAGCCCGGTGAATCGGCCGGGACAAGCGGTGCGCGAATTTTCATCAATCAGCCCTGCGCGCAACGCAGCGAGAGCGGTGAATGGCTTCATCGCTGAACCGGGCATCAACGGCTGTCGATAGGCTCTGTCCCGATTCACCAAAGCGCGCACCCGTCCGGTCCGCGCGTCCATGATGATGATTGTACCTTCGCGGCCCGCGAGTGCGGCATTGGCGGCTTCTTGCAGCAGGGCATCAACTTTGGCTGTATCGTGGCTCTCATTCGTCCAGGCGAGCATGGGCCAGGGCGATTGAGCGGCCGGCAAAGTGAAAAGGAGGATTGCGAAGCAGGCGCCGGAGAGCAACCACGCGTGCTCGCGGTTGCCGCGCCAAAAAAATATCCGCGGCCGGAAAGGCCGCCCGACTAGTAATCTCATCGTCGCGAGTCGTCGCACGCGCCCTTTCTTTACCCGCTAACCGGGCTCGGAGCTTCGGCAATGCTCGGCGTGCCAGCGTTCGCGTCGGTCGCTATTACCTGACGCGTTTGCGGCGCTGCTGACGTGCTTCGCGCCAATGTGCTGAGGGTAACAACCCATCCGATCAAAGTGAATACAAAACTGAGCAAAAGACGCAGGATGAAAACCGTGAAATCCGTTTTGTTTCCTTTAACCGGAATGGGAACAAAGAGAAGCAGATAGGGAACCAGCGCGAAGAAGACCAGGCCGAGGGCGTAAATCAAAACCGATTCAGACGCGAAGGCAATCGAAAAGCGTCTCCCCAGGCGATTCAGAATCGTTTTCAATCCGTTCCGAAGCGATTCGCGCAGGTTGCAAGCGGTGACCTCGATCCAGAGATGAATGGCGGCGAGGGGCAACACGACTCCAAACAGGAAAAACCGGAGTGTCCCGAATAATAATGTGGTCCAATCCACGGCTGGGGATTCGGGCGGATTACTGGAAATATTCAAAACCACGGCGGGCGACGGATAGCGCAACTGCCACTTGTTAAGCAGGAAATAAATCCCCCACGCGATCAGTACGATTGGAATCGTCACGACGAAACACTTGAATGCATTAACCACGATCGCGCGCCAATTAAATTTTCGATCAAGTGCGTGACTCAGGATCGACGCCTGAAAGAGCAAGAACTCCGCGGGCAGCAAAAACAAAAGAGCGTAAGTTACAAAGACTTGGCCGACGGTTGCCTCACGCGTTGCGATGAAGAAATACGCGCTGACGAGCAAGAGAGCGTAAATAACCGCAAAGACCATAAAAGCGCGAAGGTTGATGACGGTCGCCTTCAGGGTAGTGAACCAGAGTTTCAAAGTTGTAATCATAGTTTCCTCGTTATGTCTGGAGTTCCGCTTTTAAGCGGCCGCCTAAAGGCGGAACTCCGAACGATGCAGAGCAGCGTCCAGCCCACGCACTCCCACTACTTCTTATCCAGAATCCGCAACCGATCGTTGCTTGTATTTGACTGCACGGTCGGTTGATACATCAGCTCAGCGCGCGCCGGCGCGATCTTGAATTCACCCGGCACCTCGACGCGCATGGCGTACTGCAGGGTAGCGTCGCCATCGAAATAATTCATGAAAATCGCCGTGCGATTATCACGAAACTCGCGATTGCTGTACCAATCGCTCCATTGGCCCAGAGAGTAGTTGAGATAAATGCCGCTCACCTGCGCGACTTGCTCAGCTCCTGCGGGAATCGGATCTTCAATCATCAGGTATTGCGCGCGCGCGCCCGTCAGATGCAGCCGCACCACGATCATGTCACCGGACCGAAGCTCGCCTGTCAGCGGCTCGATCTTCCAAGCCGGTTTGCCGCTTTCATTATCCGTCACACGCAGACGCAGGTATTCACGCGTGAGTTTAAGGGCGGCCGAAGATTGCGCAGGCACGTTTTCATCAGCAGTGAAGTATTCCAGCGCAGACGAAACGTACAGAGCGCCCTGGCCATGCTTGACGATTCGAATCTGATTCGACGCCCCAAGTTCGTTGGCTTTCCGGTTAATAGAAACCGTCTGGGCGTTGGTCGCCTCGGTCGCGCCGATGTGCTGGCCTGCCACCTTCTGGCCGTTAACGTAGACTTCGAACGAATAGTCGGGAGAAAGTTCACGGCTTACTTTCAAGTAATCGGTCAGGCCATAAATGGCGAATGCAGTTTCTTTGGTTGACAGCCAGTAGTAGCCGTTCCGCCGATTCTTCACCAGCCAGCGTGCGACCTTCGGCAGCAGATCGCTACCCGAACTGATCTGCGCCAGCGCTTTCAACGAGAGTGCCGTCGCTTCCACGTCCAGATACACGTCGCGGCCATAGTCGTTGACCCGCGCCGTTTGCCAGTGCGCCTCGAACTCGTCCTTCTGCGCCGCGCCTTCTATTAGGCCCGCGACTTCGCGGGCGCGCCCGTCTTTGCGTTCATGTAAAGCGAGCGCGAGCAAGGCCCGGCCGTATGGCCCAAGGTTGTTACGCCTGCTGTAGAGATCTTCGAGAAAGTGACTGTCCCCATCGCCGCTTTCGCTGAATGCGTAGATCATGTAAGCGCGCGTCTCGTCATCGATGGGGTTGCCGTTGTCGTTCTTGCCGGCGTTGAGCAGCGAAGACAGTTTCTCGCGTCCCTGATCACGCCGCCACGCTTCGATCTGAAAGCCGGCACGACTGGCCATCGTCAGTCCATCAACGACGTAAGCCGTCATAAACGGATCGCTCTTGTCGTCCTTCCACCAGCCCCAGCCGCCATCACTGTGCTGATAGGCGTATAAGCGGTCCATTCCTTTTTGAACTTTGGTGTTCAGATCATTCGTGGCGCGAATCTTCGCAGTCGGCACATCTTTCAACGCCTGAGCGACTACCACGTTCGGCAAAAAGCTCGACATTGTTTGTTCGGTACAGCCGTATGGGAAGCTGGTCAGGTAATCCAGCGCGCCGAACAAGGCGCCGGCGATCGAAGGAGAAGCTTCGATACGCAGGTTGCGCGCTTGAGTGTCGGCACGACCGGGCAAATCGAGATTGAAAGTTTGGTCGGCATCGTTCTGAGTCAGCGTTGTCGTGTTGCCTGCGGTCTGCTTCAACCCATGCGGCACGATTTCCATCGTCATCTCGACGGCATCGGACTCTGTGTCGGTCAGCGCTTTCGCCAGAAGCGTAAGTTTTCCAACCTGGTTGGCCTGCACTCGCCAGTCAACCCGATGTTCGCCGTTCTGCTTGATTGTTATTGTCTCAGCCGGCGAGTCGAGCAGCTGGGCGCCATTGAGATCTAGCGAAATTTTCGTCGATTTGTCGCTCTTCAAAAAATTGTGCACGACGCCCGAAATTGTTACCGTGTCGCCCTCAGTCAGAAAGCGCGGCATTTCGAGGCGCATGATTACGTCCTTGCGCGCAATCGTTTTCTGCACCGCCGATCCCACCCGGGTGTCCGCCGTCACGCCGCGCGCGGTGGCGCGCCAGGTCGTCAAGTTATCGGGCAGTTTGAAGCTGACTGTCGCTTTGCCGTCCCCGCCCGTGACGACGTCGGGTTGCCAGAAAGCCGTGTCTTTGAACTCTTTGCGAATGGTCGGTTCCGCGAAGGCACTTTCATTCTTGAAATCGGCGAGCTGATAACTCGATTTATTCTTCGCGAGATCGGCCGGCTTTTCTCCGGCATAGCCGGTGAACGTGTAGTGAATCGCAAGGCTGGTCTGCACTTCATCAAAGCGCTTGCCGTAGAACTCGCGCTTGATGTTGCCGGCCGTCTCAGGCTGAATGCTGTAAATCGCTTCGTCGACAATTCCGAGGCTCACTTCCGTGTTTGCGGCGGGCGATCCGTCTTCGTTTCGCGCCAGGATGGTGTATGACGCAACATCGCGCGGTTTGAATTCTTTTTTGTTGGGAACAATGTCCAGCTTCAGCATCTTGTCACGGGCCGGGACGGCGATGAGCTGGCTCTGGCTGTACATGTCGTTGTCTTTAACGAACGACACATCCAGATAGACATTCGGTTCGTATTTGCGATCGACCGGAACGTCGATAACGATGCTGCGGCCGGAGGAGTCTATCTCGCGGACTGTCATGACCTCAGACAATTCAGTGGTGACCAGCAGATGCGCTTTATCGGCCGGCAACATGGCCAGCACGTGGGCAGTCTCGCCCGGCTGGTATGATTTCTTGTCAGGGACCAGCTTGATTGCTTTTTCGTCATAATCGCGATATTCAAAGTCGGCCCATTCGCCCTTCTTGTCAGGCGCCCAGAACGAGCCGCCACGATTCACAATCTCTTTACCGTTCTCGTAAATGATCGCTTTCACGTAAATGCTGCCGGGGGACGGGACCGTGAAGTCATAGGTCGCGTTGCCCTGACTGTCGGTGTTCAGCTCGCCGGCACCCAGCTCGCGCTCGTGCAGAACATAGGTAACGTCCTTGTATTTATAGCCGTTATTCTCAACCTCCTTCTCGACCTTCTCGTATTTCTGTTCGATGAACTTGAGCGTGACTTTCTCAGAAACCGCTTTGCCCGCGTAATCGGCCGTCTTCACCCGAATCTTCGCCGCATCGCCCTGGTAATAGAGATACCGTTCGGGATAAGCGTCGGCCACCGTTTGGCCTCGTGTGCCGATGAATGAAGCCGAGCCCTGCATCTCGCGCCGGGAGGCGTCGGTTACCTGGGCCTCAAGTCGATACGAATAGTCCCACTCTTCGTTTTCTTTCGGCGCCGGAACCACGAACTCTACCGATGCTTGTCCCTGCGAATTGATCTCGGCGTCGCCTTCCGCCACCGGATCATTGCCGTAGTAAGCATAATCCTGTTCGTCGCCGCCCTCGTTTTCCGGGCCCGCGGCGTCGTCGAACTCATCATTTGATTGGTCGCCCCACCACCAGTGGTAATAGCGCTGTCTGTAAATGAAGTAGTGAACTTCGGCGTTCGTCACCGGCGCGCCAAAGAAATAATTCGCGGCGATGTTGAAGCGAACTTTCTCGCCCACAGCGGCGAACTGTTTTGGGCCTTTGACGGTGACTTTGAATTCCGGTTTCTTGTATTCCTGAACTTCGAAGTAACCACTGGACTTCGCATCGCCAACAGCTGCCGTGATGTTGTAGCTGCCGAGCGGCGCCTCCTCACCAAGATCAAGCTGACCACTGAAGGTCCCCCGCGCCGAAAGCGCCAAATCTTTTTCGAACATCTTGCCGTTATTCGGATCTTCGACAGTCACCGTCACGGTTTTGCTGTCGAGCAACTTGTAGCCGGCTGTGCCCCATTGGCGCAGGATTCCTTTGAAGAAAACTGATTGCGCCGGACGATAGATCGGACGATCGGTATAGATATAGCTGGTGAGATCTTCACCAGTCAGTACATCGTCTCCGCCGCCTTCGTCGCCAAAGTAAAACGAGTCGACGTCAGAGATGACAAAGTTGTCGCGCTCGCGCGCCATGATTAGAAATGGATTCTTCTGCGATTCTTCGGGATTCACATCCTCGGCCGGGGTTTCGGGCGTATCCGGAATCTTCACTTCGGTCTTGAAGACACCGCTCTTGTCAGTCGAGCCGCTGGCGAGCGTTTTTTTCGCGTTGGTGATTTCCACGCCAACACCTTCGTGCGGTGCCCCGGTTTTTCGATCGACGATATAAACCAAAACCTGGCCGTGCTTGTTAGTCTTTTCGATCATCGTGAGGTTGGTCACGATCGCGATCGAATAGGCACGCATTCCTTCGTTAACGGCTTCAATCAGGTATACGCCCGGATCGATCTTGCCGAGCGTGATCATCCGACTGTCGTATTCGTTTTCGAGGGCCGGCAATTTTTCGCGCCAGTCCCTGACTTTCTGATCGGGATTCAGGAGCGGCACCCGCGCGTAGTCAGCTACATTCAAAGGGGTCCGGGTGGCCTCCGGTTCCTTGCGAAACTTTTCGTTGAAGGTTTCTCGGTGCTCTTTCAACAGATGCGTGCGGACGTAATTCCTGACGGCCGAAAAAAGCGAAATCTTCAGGCGATGTGTGCGCTCGAGCAGCGAGACACGCCCGCCGTACCCTTCGGCAATAGCTTCTTTTTCCTGCTCGCCCATCTGATGCGGATCGTCAAGCTGTTTAAAAAACTTGTTCGGATCCTTGACGAGATAGACACGAAAATCGAGATGGTCGATGTTTTTATAGCTGGCCCATAACCGCGTAGATTCGTTAGGTGAATAGCTGCGGTTCGTCGTCAATGAAAAGTAAGGCCTGGCGCTGGAGACCGTCGGCGATTCTGGCTCAGCGGCAATTGCTGCAGGAGCGGGCCTCGTTCGCGAACGAATAAGGTTGAAGCCGAAGACCGAAGCGACAAGCGCCAGATAGACGACAGCGGTCGCGATATAGCGAGCTGGTTTAGAATTTGTGTTAGACACGGACAAGGGCCTCCGTCGGGAAAATACCCGAGGATGATTGAAAAGCCGTTTGAAATCCCGAGCTGAAGCAAAAATTACTCAATAAGCGGGCGCTTGATTTGCCTCGCGTTGCGACCCGGGTTTCGCTTGGCCTTGCGCGCTCCGCCCCGGCCTAAACTCTGCGGCGCGCTGTGCACGCCCGTTGTTCAGGACATCCATCATTGAAGTATCTTCAGCCTATAAAAACCCAAAAAATTCTTGTTGCTCGCAACCGGACGCCAGCGCGGATCGGGATGATGATCGAGCACCGACAACTCGACCTTCTTAACCGTTCCTTTGTCTGTAGGCGACGAGCCGGTGTGATACACGACCCAGTCCTGCGCCCCGTCGGGCGCGATGCGCGCGGGGCCGAGAAAGATCATCACGTGATACGGAAACTTCTGGACCCACGGTTGATAGAAGAAGAGCAAATCGCCAGCCTGGGCCTGCCGTACGTCGCGGGTGATAAAGGTGCTGTTGAAATTCTTGAGCGATTTGGCGTCGGCGAATTCTGAGAATCTGCCGTTGCGCAGGTCATTCTCCTGGAAAGATCCGAAATCAGTTCGAAAGATCTTTTCGCCGAGCGGGTTGTTGTCCAGGTTCAGCTCGCCGACGTCCGGGGCCACGGTTTCATATCCAGGCCCCATCTTTTGGAACCAGGCCCGATCATGACGGCGCAAAGCCTCGCGGATTGCAAACCTCGCCAGACCGGCGCAATCGCGCTGCTCCGCGTTCCATTGATCGCTAAGTTGATAAAATTGTATTTCGGCAATCGCGGTAAACCAGCGGCGAAAGCTGTCGCGATCCTGATACGTGCGCAGCTCTTCAACGTCCGGGATGCCGTCGTTATCTGAGTCGATTAATTTCGGCTCTGAGCTTTCCCCGGACGCCGACCGCGCGCTCGCTGAGCGTCCGACCCCATCCGGGCCACTCGGCTGAAGATTTCGGCTTCGGGTTTGAGCCGAGGCGGGTGCCCCTTCGAACTTTTCGGTGCGGCGCAGGCGGGTGAAACCCCAGGCGAGCGATGCGGTGGACACAAAAATGACGCTCACCAGCGCCAACCAGCGTTTTGAAGGGGCACGCATTTGCAGGGGGTCTAGCATTGCCGCCTATTATTACGATTGAAATGGTGGAGCAGGAACGCGGATGCTATCACGACTCAGTCCGGTCAACCACTGCTTTCTTTCGGTTAGTACGCCGAAGGACTACGTGGATTTCCTCAGTCGCAGATCGCATGATAAGCTGCGCGCGGTTGCCTCAGTTGAGCATTCAGTCTAGTTCGCACAACAACAGTTCCGACCTAAGAGTCAAGACTAAACTGTCAGGTCTTAACGCCAATGCCCATTGAGAACACCAGCCCCGCAGCCATTCTGGAAGCGATCAAGAAGATCGACGTCCTGTCCGAACTGCTCGAAGACAAGAACAAGAACAACCTGAGGATGATTGCCGAAGGCAAAGAAGCCGGCGGCAAGCAGATCGGTCCGTACGCGCGTTTACTGACTTACTCACCTGGCGAAGCGGTGATGCAGGAAGGCGAATGGGGTGGGAACACATTCTATTTTTCGCTTGATGGCGAGCTGAGCGTTCTGGCTGTTGACGACGCGGACAAGCCAAGAAAAATCGGAGCTGTACCCCCGGGAACATGTTTCGGCGAAATGTCGATTCTCGCGGGCCTGCCACGCAACGCCACGATTCTTCCGTCCGTCGACGGCAAAGATGCAACGGTCCTCGAAATGGTCCGGCCTGCTCTCCGCCTCTTGAGGTCGCTGAAAAAGTTCGCCGAGAGAATTGACACCACCTATCGCAGCCATGGCCTGGCGAACACAATCGATCAATTACAGGCAGTCACTGGCGACACGCTGACCCCGGTGGATCTGGTTGCGGTCGGCAACCTTTCGCAGTTCATGGCCTACGGCAAGCATCACCTCCTCGTCCAGGAGGGGACGCCAATCGACAGGTTAATCCTGATTCGCAACGGCTGGCTTCGGCGAGTGCGTGGCGTGCCAATCTACAAAGACCTGACGGACGTTGCGGGTGCCGCCTCCAGCTCTTTGATTCCTGAAGATTTTCTCGGCGCCGGCAATTGTCTGGGTCTGGAGGCCTTTAAAGGGCAAACGACCTGGCAATACTCAGCGGAATTAATGGCGAGATCAGAGGTGCTCGAAGTCCCTTTGGCTGATCTGAACGCGGATCCAGCCTTGCGCGAACGAGTCGCCACCGCCTTTGCCGACTTTTCGCTGGCGGACGATGATCCGGCCCTCGTAGCCCGCGCAGATAAAGGATCGCTGGCGGCCGCTGAAAAAGAGATTGCCACCGGGATTGTAGACGCCGTCAACTTACTGGTAATGGACATGGACCTTTGCGTGCGTTGCGGCAACTGCTCGCTGGCCTGCCACAAAGTTCATGGACAATCGCGTCTCTTGCGTCGCGGCATTCACATTGAGCGCCCGGTGAAAATCGGCAGCTCGGCCAGCCAGCATGTTCTGTCTCCTTCGGTCTGCATGCACTGCAAAGATCCTGAATGCCTGACAGGTTGTCCGACTGGTGCAATCTTTCGCGATCTGCAGGGCCAGGTAGATATTGAGCCGGAAACGTGTATCGGCTGTTTCGACTGCGCCACGCAATGTCCTTATAACGCGATCACGATGGTCCCCCGGGAAGCGACGGCGATTGTTTCGCCTGATCTTCTGACGCGGATCAAAAATATTTTTAGCGTCAATACTCCCGCCCCCGCGGCAATCGCCGAAGCCGATGACATGATCGCCATCAAGTGCAATCTTTGCGAGCATACTTCGCTTAATCCGAACGGGGCCTCCCGTCGAGCCTATTCGTGTGAAGAGAATTGCCCGACGGGGGCGCTCGTGCGCGTGAATCCGCAGCAATATTTCGGCGAGGTCGAGAAGACGTTGGGGCTCGTGTTCCGCGACCAGACCCACGCTATCGGCCGCAATATACATCAGAGCGATCCCGTCGGGCGTCTCTGGCATATAGGCGGAGTTATCGGAACGCTGGCCATCACCGTCTTAATTGCCTGGGCAGCGCGACGTTACGGTTTCAATCAACCCTTGCGCGGAACGTGGTTGACGATGCGCTGGCTGACGGGATTGGTTGGATTTACCGGCATTGCCGCGGTGATGACTTATCCGGCGCGCAAACAAATCTATCGCCGGCGCGCCGGAGCCTTGCGCTACTGGCTGCAGGCCCACATCTATCTTGGCGTGATCGCGGGAATTGTTTTGCTGTTTCACGGGGGCAGCCATGGTGGCGGCCTGCTCACAATGATCCTGATGCTCTGGTTTGATGCAACCATCTTGACGGGGCTCTTTGGTATTTTTTGTTACGTTATTGTGCCCCGCATTATGACCAGCATAGAAGGCGATCCATTGCTGATTGAAGATCTGGAACGCCGCCGAGCAGAACTGCGGGATGAACTCGGAACGGTCGAAAGTAAGACCGACGAAGTAACCCGCGGGTTGATCGACGGCAAGGTGCGACGCCACTTCTTTTCCATTGGATATCTGTTGAAACAATACTTCGGCCGTGAGGAATTAACGACGTCGTTAGCCAAAGCGCGGCTTCATTTCAAAGCCGAAATGACTTCGACTGTCGATAAAGAGCAACGCGCCTTGCTTTTGAAAGCGATCGAGCGCTCGGCTACGCTGCGACGGATCGACGCGCTCATCTATCTTCATCGACTGCTGAAGGTTTGGGTCGCGCCACACGTGATCTCAACCTCGGTAATGCTCGCCTTGCTGGTGGTCCATATCGTTCAGGTTGTGTTTTTTAAGGTGAGATGAATCGCGGTTGTGTGTAGCCGCGTTTACGAAGCCCCTACGGTGCGGAGTTTTCGGATGACCCCGGCCCGAAGCGCTGGTCTATAAACCCTTCTGGTAAGCCGTCTGAAGACGGCTACGTGATAGATGACTGTATACGGCGTTCGCACCGCGTGACCTCCGACAACTAAAAGACTTTTTCAATGGAAGCAACCTTCATTATTGCCCGCGAGGACCTGCAGGTCGACAGAATAACAATTGTCGCGGAAGGTGTGTTAATCGGTCGTCTTCCTACCTGCGAAATACTTCTCAACCATCCTTCGGTGTCTCGGCTTCATGCCGGCATATCCTACGCTGACGGCAATTACTACCTCCGAAACCTTCGTCCGGGTAATCCGATCATGGTAAACGGCGCGAAGCTCGAAGAGTACGAAGCACTGGCCGATGGAGACGTGGTCGGGATTGGCCCATTTGCGCTGAACATCGACTTTGAGCAGGGCTTGTTGGTTGTCAAAGTGTCATTGCAAATTGCCGCCTCGGCTGCGGACGCAATAACGCGGCGCGAAACGTCCGGCATTTGGGGCCTGGCCACAACTGCTCAACTGGAAATGCCGGATCAGCCCGCCCCGGCGTCCGCCCAAGCAGCGGGTCATTCAAGAAAACTACCGGCGCGCAAAGCAAAACCCGCGGTAGCAAGTTCAAAGGCGCTCGATGTTTTCTGGGACAAGCGAATTACGGCGGCGACGAAAACAGTCAAGGCATCGCCCCTGTTTCCCTCAACCGGCCGGCCGAGCGGGAAAGCGCAATCAGTATGGGCGCCGACCACTGACCTAAAACGGCGCTGGCCTGTCTCGCTAATCCTTTGGGGGATTATTCCGATTACCTTGCTCTCGATTGCCGGGGCGCTATTCTATGCCGCGGCCTTTGCGCCAGCCCCGATTTCCGACGCGCACAGTCGTGCGAGTTTGAATCTCGCTCCCCCGATTGCGAATCATGCCAACGCAGGCGCGTGCACCTCATGTCATGCGCTGCAAACCAGCATGGAAGCAAAGTGCTCGTCATGTCATACGACCGAAAGCTTTATCCCGACCGTCATTTCACCGCACGTAAACTCCGGCCTTAGTTGCATCGATTGTCATGCAGAACATCGCGGCGCGGCTTTCAATGCAATTGATGGGGCTTTGCTATCCTGCTTTGCATGTCACAACGATCAAAACCGAAAGATTTACAACGGTCAGAGCGTCTCAACGCCACATGGCGGTACTTTTGGCTATCCGGTCGTGAATGGACATTGGAAATGGACTGGACTCGATAGGGACGAGATGGTTCTGCGCAAGAACACGCTGAAGCTTGCGCGTCTGCCTGCCGACACGGAAGACCAATGGCGCAGCAAACAATTTCACGCAGTGCACCTCTACCGCGTGCGCGTGGTCGCCGGACTGCCGGGTAACAAGGACGGCGAGTTGAGTTGTTCCAGTTGTCACGCCACGCGTGATCCGATCGACCTCACCACGCCGCGGACAACTTGCGCCAGGTGTCACAATGGACAACCCGACGCGCGGGCTGGACGACAGGTCATTGCGTCAGACAAACCTAATTGCACTTCGTGTCACGTGCAACACATTAAGGACAAGCGGCACTGGAATCCCGGCTTGTTGTCGATGAGAATCGGAAGATGTTTAGAGGCTAACTACCGCCCACCCGCATTCGTTGAGGGAGGGAATCGCGGACAAGAGCCGTTCTAAACTATGGCCGGCTTAAAGGGGCACACCGAACAAATCATTTGGCCACGTGACACTTCGCGCAGCCCTTGGGATCAGAACCCGAAATCTTCGCTGCTAATTCGGGCTTGGCTTTGATCGCGGCATCGTGACATTCGAAGCAGTTAATATGATAAGCATTCTCGTTGTCGATCTTCAGCTGCTTCCCGTCTTTCGCAATTACAGGCAGCTGTTTGCTGTCGTCTCCGGCCTGCAAATGACATGTGCGGCAGGTCTTCACCGCGGTGGCTGTCGCATCTTTCAAAACATCTGCCGTTAAGGCGATCGGCCGCTCAGAAGTCACGAGAGGGGCTTTGAGACTCTCTTTCGGCTGATCCGTGTGATGACAGAAAACGCACGAGGTTACAGTTTTGCCGTCCGGGTTGTAACTTTTGGTCGAGTGAGTTTCGTGATCGAAGGCGACTTCGCCCCACTTATCATCCAGACTGTCAGCGGCCAGTTTGACCTTCCTGGGCTGCTCTTTACTTTCTTTCGGGAGTTGCTGGATGAACAAAGCTGAAGAGCGTGCTGAGCTACCCAGCAGGACCACCGCAACCGCGGCCATTACGAGTGTCAATCCGGTCAAAAATCGCGTCATCTTGTTCCCGCCTTTGTGCGCCTGAATTCCCTCGCATGTTATGGAGGCGGTGCAAAGCTTGTCAACGTGTCTATTCATTTACGCGGTTTAGAGACAGCTACGCCCGCCCATATTCGACAATTTAGGGAACAGCGGACCCTGAGCCCGTCCCTTAAAACTTATGCGTTAATTCTACGCTCCGACCCGAAAACTCGATCCCATGTGACATCGCCGGCACGCCCTAAAATCCAAATCACCGCCAAAAGATCGTCGCCCGTTATGGCAAGTCGCGCAGCTCCGGTTACCGGCGGGAAAATGTTCCTGAGGGCGGGGCGAGCTTACCTGGCGGCGCTGCGCCAACCCTGCTGTGTAGTTATGACAGTCCGAACAGACCAGGCGTTGGCGCGCACCGTGTTGCAGGTGGCTGAATGCGACACGATAAGCCGGTGAATCGGTGGGTGTGCGCGCATAAGATTTCTCAGCATGGCATACACCGCATGAGCCGAGGTCCCGACCATTCGCCTGCGCACTCGGCGTGTGACAGGTGTAGCACCCCTGGTGCGCGCCCAGCCCCGCGGGGATGGACAATGCCGCGCCGCGTCGCAAAGAGGTGTTGTGACAAGAGGTGCAGCCATTCTTCGGACGCGCGGCCCCGGTCATGTGCTGGGCGTGATCAAACTTAACATTGAAAGTCTCTTTGAATTTATCCGGAAAAGGTTTTCGTGGCGGATCGTTGCCATTTACCGAGGTGTGACAGATCGAACACATCGGTATGTTCGGAGTGGTGAACTGCGTAAGGTGACAACTGGTGCAATCTTTGTGTCCGGGAAAACTGGGTCGCGTGGAATTATCACTGCGGTGATGGCAGCTCGAGCATTCGATTGATGCATGCTTTGAGCCGGTGTGGAGAAACTTCGAATAGTCCGAATCATTGCCTTGCGAGAGAATAGAGAAAAAAGGGATTAGGAAAAGTAAAAACAGCAGCACGGCGCGGAACATAATTCTCGATGGAATTGACCGTCCAATGAGCCGTTGAAGGTGGCTCGTAGTGTGCGATCTGTCAGATTCAACCTTCATGAGTGTTGCTGCTTCTTCTGGTTCCGGTCAGGATGTAAATCCCACAATGCTTTTCCCTCGCGCCTGGCTGGCGTCTCCGCCTGCTATTGTGCCGCCGCATCATGACTCCCTGGTGGTTTCTTTTTTCCCACATCCGACGTATGGCAATAAGTACAAGTACCCGTTTTCCGGTACTGCTCAAACTCTTCTTCGATTGTGACGGCCTTCGGATAAGTCGTCTTCTTATTGTCTTTGTGACAGGTGACGCAGGCCGCAATCGGCACGTCCGGTGTCAGCCCGCGCACTGACGTTGCGCGCGTGATGTTTATGTGGCAGGTGGTGCATTCCATAACGTGCTCGCCCTTGCCGCCTTCATGAGAAAATTTAACCGAAATCCGTTGGGGCGACGTTTCAGGCACGAAAGCACTCGCAGGTTTGTGGCATCCGGCACAATCGTCGCTTGTTGGTTTCAGGTTCCTCCAATGACAATCGAAACATAAATTGTGCGAGCGCGGAGTGTCTTTGAAAGTTCCGGCGGGCGGCATAAATGAATCGACCCGGCCGGCATCCGTTGCGGCAGGGGCGTCTCGGTTCGTCAGGTGACAGACAGAGCAGTTGTTGTACTCAGGCTTCTTATCGTCGAGAGTCGATTGGCGAAAGGCAGCCCTCAAAAAACTGGGCGTAGACCGCGCATAAGCAATGGCTCCTTTTCTCTCTGACGGATCAAATGCGCGCATCGAAGCGATCACGTTCTGGTGTTTGTCATGCGGAAATTCGATCGTGAATTGCCATTCCGGTTTCGATTTCATCGCCTGACCGGCATTGTTCGGATTACCAAACGCAAAGCGCGCGCCTTCGCGCGGCGCCGCGCGGACATGACAGACGATGCAAATAGTTGGGCCCGAGCCGGCAAACGACTGGCGGGTAAAAAATTGCTGGCGATGACAACGAACGCAGGCATCGTGATCCGGAAAATCAGCAACGTCGGGAAAATCGCGTTTGGCACTCCACGCCGTCGGAATTTTGTGGCAACTATTGCACGCCAGGTTCTTGTGCTTGTCAGACGAGTGAAGGAACGCTGAGTATTTGGCCGTCGACCCTTTTGCAGCTTGCGGTGCTATCGCAGGCTTCGAAGTTCGCCGCCGGCGTCGGATCTGCGCTGGGCCAGCGCTCAGGAAGAGATGGATCGCCAGCAAAACCGCTAGCGCAATCAAGACTCTCCTCGGTATCGGCCTCCGGAATCCATTAGGCATGAGATACTTATAGCTCAAGCTCACGATAAATCTTTCCGAAGCCTATTCATGGACGGCATATGAATTTGCCTCTCAGAGGGAGCCGTTCATTATTCGTTCTATAAATATTCCGCCGCTACGCCGCGCACCGTCGTCCGCTAGTGGTTACAAACGGCTAACGGCCGCTCTACGATCTCGCATTTCACTTTCGGATCTTTTTCGTTTGACAAAATAAAGGGCCGGCGCATCGCGATCGCAATATCGGTGGCCTTAACTTCACGTTCACAGGTCCAGAGGATGCTCCTCGTGTCAGTCTCGCTTCCGATCAGATTCGAAATTGTATAAACGCCCGGTTCAATATCGGTAAAGTAAGCCGTGCCTCTCCGATCGGTCATGATCGACAAAACGCTCTTTCCCGAGCTAGCTTCGGCCTGCTTGATCAGGGCATTAATAGTTTGTTGCTTGAAATTGTAGTAGCCGTCGCGAAGGTCGGCAGGCAAATTCACGGTGAGCCAGCGCCGGGCCAGCTCAGCGCTCTTGAAATTTCGGATACCTTGATCGTACGCAGCCTTAAATTCGGGGACCGCTTCATTGCCGGCGACATATTTCTCTTCGATCTCGCGGCAGTAGAGTGACTCGCAGTCGCTTTCTTTCAACCACTTGAGCAACGCTTCGCTTGCGCCTTTACTGCGGTAGTAACACTCGCGTGACATGACTTCGGTTTGCTTGATTTTTTCAATTAGAAGCTTGTTGTCATTGAGCGAACCCTTAATGAGAAAGAACCGCTTGCGGGCCAGCTCTTTACTTACATCACCCGATTTGAATCTTACTTTCAGCCGGATAACACCGCGCGCGCTTTGCGGCGCTTGCGTGTGGACGATGAAGCCGGGCGCTATTAGGCAGTATGCAAGAGCCGCGACCAAAAGGGCCGTGCGGATCGCCGATTGACGACCTCTTTGACCGCGGGCGGCCGGTAGTTCGCCGCTGAGGAAAAAATACATGCGTTGTTTTATAGGCGGCCTGCTGCCCGCCAGTATTCACAGATTCGGACTGCGTGGAAATTTAAGGAAAGGCAGACGCACGCCGCGGACAAACACCTGATCTGACCGCATGTTCACCGGCGGAGCGAAGCCCGCGCCGCCGCCCGCTGCAATCAAGTCATCCTGGTCCACGCCATCTCCACTGACGCCGATTGCGCCCACCAACACTCCGTTTTTATATAAGGGCATGCTGCCGGGAAAGATCTGAATCCCGTTCGGCAGAGCGGGAATCGAGGTGCATGGCGTCGCGCCGCCGCTCAAGACTGTTTGCAAATTTGTCTTGATCAAATCGAGTTGCAGCCCGAGGTTAAAAACGCTCCATTCGTTGAACTCGCGGCTGAATGGTCCCGCCCCGGTGTTATTGATGCCGTCCGGAAAGAATGGCCGGTGCAGAAACCCTCCGGCCCGATCTGTAAACGCCACCGAACCGTCAAGCCGCAAACCATCCGCGGCAGCCCGATCGACATAAGAGTTAAAACCCGCGCCGCGCAACAATGTCGCGGCGCTGGATCCGGAATAGAAAGCTGCCGTGCGCGCCTTCTGCACTGAAACATCAAAGCCGAATACCGGCGCATCGTTTAGACGAAACAGTCCGAGGACGACTCCATTCGGGTCGACAACCGCAATCGAAACGCGCGCATTGCTACCCAGGGGCTGGCGAATGGCGGCGCGGGTAATGTTCGCCTGTTGCGCGGCGTGCGCGATGATCGTGTTCACCTCCGCCGCAGTCAAAGAGTTTGGTGTCACCGTCGGACTTGCAAGAAATGGAAAGAAGCGTGGATCGATTTCTCCGGCAATGCCGCCCACGACCGCCGGTGAAAATTGCGACGGTTGCGCGCCGCGAATTGGAAATAACGGATCGACGGCCCCCGGTAAACTCCCGAATGCGATCGGCGTCGGATCTGGCGGGCTGTTCACGTTCAGATATGCAAGCCGAATCCCATCAACGAGTATGTTGTCGCCCCGGACCAGGGCAGGCGCTTCAAAGCTTCGGGCGGCAGCGACCGCAATAACTTCCTCGAATGGCTGATCGAAATCCGATGGATCTCGATCGACTGTGTAAACGCCATCACCTTCTATGCCTACCCCACCGACAGCTTCACCGTTTTTATAGATTGGTGCGCTACCGGGATCGCCGCTGAGCCCAAGCGGCAGCCCGGGCATCTTGATGTCTGAACAGGGCAGTGAAGAGAATTGCACGCCATACAGGGGGCCGCCCGACCTGAAATCCACGCCCGGCGGAAAGTGTTCCTGAATGATGAAACCGGCGGTGCGAGACGTGAACGCGTTACCGCGCGTGCTAAATAAAGCGGCCGTACCCGCTTTAGAAATCGCCGCGAGTTTGGCGGGAACGACCGTTCCGTCTAAACCAACCGAGACAAATCCGGTTAGTGGATTTGGAGTTTGCGACGGCCCGGGGCCGCCGCCGCGAAACTGCGCAGTTGCGGGTGCGCCGGTCATCTTGAAGACGCCGAGGCTGTTTCCTTCTTTATCGGTCACCGCTACGGTCACAGGCCGATTCAACGAGGCCGCAGCCGAAACCGCTTGCGCAACAATTGTCTGAACATCAGAAGTGGTCAACGTGCCCGCGGTCGCCAAGGGTTGTACCGGCGCGATGGTTCCCGGTGTCGGCACCGCGCCGCCGTCGTCGGGTGGCCCATCACCGACGTGGCCAATTCCTACGCGTACCCGGTTACTGTTCAGACCTTGATGACTAATTCCGATCAGGACATCACCGACATCACCCATTTGTTCGTTTATTCGCACCACGACAGCGGTAACCCAGCTCTGCTCGGGCACCGAACCTACGTATTCAATTATAAGGGGGTAAGTTTTGTGCGCGCCGTCTTCCGCGCTGGCAGTTATTGAAGCGGCAGAGGACTTTGGATCGAGCCCCATCGCGAACAGCATAATGCGCGTTTGATTATCGTTACCCCATGACACGTCTGCGGTGGGGTTGAATGGTTCCCGTTTCAAGCTGACCGAATCGAGAGCGATGGCCCGGGTCGAAGTTTCCTGGCTAATCAGAACCAGCTTATTTGTTTGGGCGCGTGTGCTCTGGAAAATGAAAGAAGACCCCACGAGCGCAAACACACAAAGAACTGCCGCAAAAGAAAAGCGCCTGTGTCTGCAGAAAGACTTTGCGTTCATGCGATGTTGCGACGGGGGAGGCTTCGGAAATCTATCACCAATCTTCGATAGGCGAAACATTTCTTTTGCGGATCGTTGGCCATGAGATTTTAATTGATAGCGCGATCGTTGGTGTGCTAATACCTCTGCGTCCCTGCTCCCGGTCCTG
Organism: Pyrinomonadaceae bacterium; assembly: GCA_046262835.1. GTDB lineage: Bacteria > Acidobacteriota > Blastocatellia > Pyrinomonadales > Pyrinomonadaceae > UBA11740. Next base: position 38,861 of record JBHELZ010000023.1, on the reverse strand, counting down.
ACCCGGGCTAAGGTGGCGAGCGGCTTTTCCCTGCTGGTTAACTATCTGACTGAATGTCGAGCATATCAATTGCCCGAACCGCAAACGTGCTGGCCCTTTTGCTGGTAAGCTCGGTTGTCGTAATGGCCCAGAAACGTGGCACGATCACCGGAGTGGTGACTCCGGCACCCGAAAAGCTGATCGTCGTCGCCACCAATCAAGTCACAAGCCGGGTCACAACCACTAACATCGGCGCCGGTGGCCGCTACTCGTTGCGTGTTCAGCCCGGCGCCTACCGGTTGAGCGCGGCGCCGCCTTACCGCGCGAAATTCGCTAACGGAAAAAACTATGGCGAGCACGCCATGATCCGACAAGACTCCCTGGAAAACGTCATTGTCATTGAAGGTAAAGAAACGAGAATCGATTTTGCCGTCGAAAAGACAGAAGAGAAGCGCGTCGCCGGCACTTCCGAACGAGAGCCTTTGGGCGCCGCCGGAAGACCCAGCGTTGGTTCGGCGTCGCAGATGCAATCCGATCGTCGCGAAGTGCGCGATCGTTGGCGTATCGGTTTTCCTGAATACGATCGCTACGGCGATAAGGGCGCGCGGGGTCGCGACATTCCATTTCGCAGAGGACGATGGTACGACCCTTACAATCAAAGTTGGTTGAAAGGCGACTATCCAATCTTTGGCAACCGGGTTTTCATGATCATTTCGGCGGTGAGTTCGACCACCGGTGAGTTAAGCCGGACGCCCAAACCTTCAGACGTAAGCAGCGCGCGGCCGGGCAGCGCAGAATTTTTTGGTAAGCCCGAGACGCTTGCGGTCAACCAACTTTTTCAATTCACTTTCGAGCTGTTTCAGGGCGACTCGACATACAAACCGCGCGACTGGGCAATCAAGATTTCGCCGACATTCAGCTTGCCGAACTATCTGAACGCCCGGGAGACCGGAGTAGTCAACATCGATGTGCGACGCGGCACAAATCGCACGGATACGCAATTTTCTTTAGAAGAGGCATTCGTCGAAAAGAAATTTGAAGATGTGAATTCGAACTTCGATTTTATCTCGGCGCGAGTCGGCATTCAGCCATTCGTATCCGATTTTCGCGGATTCATTTTTTCCGATAACAATTTGGGCGCCCGAGTTTTCGGCTCATTTGATAATAATCGTTATCAATACAACGCAGCGTATTTTGCGCAGCTCGAGAAAGACACAAACAGCGGCCTAAACCGGTTCGATCGTCGTCATCAGAATGTTTACGTCGCCAATGTTTTTCGGCAGGACTTTATTAAGAAGGGTTACACAATACAGGGTAGCGCGCTGTATAACGACGACCGGCGCAGCCGCAAATTCGATCGCAACAGCTTTCTCGTCAGGCCGGCGCTGATTGGCGATGTGCGACCGCACGCAATCAAAGTTGGTTATGTCGGCATAAACGGCGATGGACACCTTGGCCGTTTGAATCTGACGAATAGTTTTTATTATGCGTTTGGACGTGACGATCGGAATCCGATTGCCGGGCGGCCCGTTCACGTCAGTTCCAGTATGGCTGCGGTTGAAGGGTCGGTCGATCGCGATTACTTTCGTTTCCGCGGATCATTTTTCTGGGCGCAAGGCGACAAGAATCCAACTGACAGTAAAGCAACGGGCTTTGACGCGATCCTGGACGATCCGAATTTCGCCGGCGGGCAGTTCTCTTTTTGGAATCGAAACGGAATACGCCTGACCCAAACCGGGGTTGGGCTGGTCCAGCCGAACAGCATTCTGCCATCCCTTCGCAGCAGCAAGATCGAAGGCCAGGCCAATTTTGTCAATCCCGGAATCTTTATTTACAACGGTGGAGTGGACGTGGAAGTGACCCAGAGATTGAAGGCGGTCTTTAACGTGAGCTATTTGCGTTTTCATCGCACCGAATCACTTGAATACATTTTGTTTCAACCGCACATTCGACACGACATTGGGTGGGATTACAGTTTGGGGGTCGCCTATCGGCCGTTGCTGATCAATAACGTAACGTTAACGTTTGGCGCCGCGACACTGAAGCCCGGGCGCGGCTTTCGCGATATCTACACGACTGCGGCGAAAGATTGTCCGGCAAACTTAAGAGAGTTTTGCACTGCTGATAACGTAAACATTAATCCGAGCAAGCCGCTGTTCAATTTATTCGGGCAGGTGAAGTTTGTGTTTTGAGATGAAAATGCCACGAAGACACAGAGACACGGAAGAATTAGCCGCGGATGCAGGCGGATTTACGCGGATAAGAAATGAGGAAATTAGATCCGCGTATATCCTCGTTCATTTGCGGCTAGTTATTCCGATCGCTCTGTGCCTGTGTGCCTCTGTGGCATTCATTTTGACTTCCACTCGCGCGGAACAAGCTTCTGCCACAACCCCGCTCGAAGGCTGCCTGAACTGCCACGATCAGATCGAGCCGATGCACCGCTTTGGTCCGACGGCGACACTTGAGAAACTCGATAACGGCAAGGACGCTTTGGGCCTGACATGCACGGCGTGTCACGGAGGCAATCCCGCGGCGACCAATAAAGAAGAGGCGCACGTAAGGCCGCGCTTTCCGCGCGAGTGGATGCGTGAGGGAAAATTTCGCATTCCCGAGCGCTCGGGACCGTTGTTGGAAAAAGAGAGTCCGGAGTTTGTGCGCTTCCTCAATCCTGGCGACCTGCGGATAGCCGCAAAGACCTGTGGCAGCTCGGAATGCCACAGCACAGAAACGAACGCTGTCGGCAAAAGTATGATGACACACGGCGCGATGCTCTGGGGCGCCGCGCTTTACAATAACGGCGGCTTTCCGATCAAAGACGCGAACTTTGGCGAGAGTTACAGCGCGAGCGGCGCGCCCCAAAGTCTGGTTCAAATCCCGCAACCCACGGCTGAGCAGCGGCGGCTGAAGGGAATCCTGGCGTTTCTCGATCCTTTACCGCGCTGGGAGATCTCGCAGCCGGGAAACATTTTGCGCGTATTCGAGCGCGGCGGAAAGCGGCGGCTGGAAACGGGATTACCCGATAAAGACGAAGATCCTGGTAAGCCGGACAAAGGTTTGAGTGCTCGCGGGCTGGGAACGGCCCAGCGCACCGATCCCGTCTATCTGGGATTGCAAAAGACACGTCTGTTGGATCCGACGCTTAATTTTTTAGGCACGAATGATCATCCGGGAGACTACCGATCGTCGGGATGCACGGCCTGCCACGTTATCTATGCGAATGATCGTGATGTAAGACATGCGGCTTTTTACAGTGTGGCGGGAAATCTCGGCCGGTCCCAATCGGCCGACGTCAGTATTCCGAAAAATGAATCCGGTCATCCGATCAAGCATCAACTGACCAGCCGCATTCCGACTTCACAATGCATGATCTGTCACATGCATCCGGGCGAGAACATGGTCGCTTCTTATATGGGGCTGACCTGGTGGGACAACGAAACCGACGGGGACAAGATGTATCCGGCGCAGCAACGTGATCCGTCGCCATCGGAAGAGCAGACAAAACTCAACAGCAATCCTGAGGCAGCGAGCCTGCGCGGACTCTGGTCGGAAACGAAATTTCTTAACCAGACGGGCACGCCGGAATTCAATGCCGGCTTGAAACGCACGCAGTTTGCCGATTTTCACGGGCATGGATGGATTTTCCGTCAGGTGTTCAAACGCGATCGAGAAGGGAACTTGTTGGACGCCAAAAATACAGTCGTCTCGCCAGAGGATCCTGATCGATTCAAGAAGGCCGTCCATCTCAACGATATTCATCTCGAAAAAGGTATGCACTGTGTTGACTGTCATTTTCGACAGGACGCGCACGGCAATGGCGTCCTTTACAACGAACCGCGCGCGGCGATTCAGATTGGATGTATTGACTGTCATGGAACCATTCGGAAAAGAGCCACGCTAATTCCCTCGGGATTCGCTGCCGGTCTGAGTGTTAAAGACGATAAGTTTGATCAAGGGATCGGGCGTAATCTCGCCACGATTCGCTTTCGCGATCCCGAAGGCGGACGGGTCCTGTTGTTTCAAACCATCCGCAGCGATACAAAAAAGAAAGACGAGAATGGAAACGAAGTGGCGCTGAAGGCCGGCGACATTATTCAGAACTCGATGGTCGTCCCCGGGCGCTGGTGGCGAGTCAAGCAGACCATCGACACGATCAATCCCGCCGCTGCGCATGCGGAAGACTACAGTGTGAAGTCGCGCTATGCGAAGACAATGCAAACGGACAACGCAACCTGGGGTGACGTGCCTGCGGACGATAAGGCACTGGCTCATCGAGACGAAAATATGACGTGTTTTGCCTGCCATTCGTCCTGGGTGACCAGCTGTTTTGGTTGCCACCTTTCCATGCAGGCGAATCGCAAAATGCCGAATCGTCATAACGAAGGCGGCGATACGCGGAACTACACAACCTACAACTATCAAGTCCTGCGCGACGATGTCTTCATGCTCGGCCGCGACGGCACGGTCACCGGAAATCGCGTCGCTCCGGTGCGTTCATCAAGCGCCCTGCTGGTCAGCTCGCAAAATCAGAATCGCGAATGGATCTATTCGCAGCAGCAAACGATTTCGGCAGAAGGTTTTTCCGGTCAAACGTTCAATACGCACGTGCCCCATACCGTGCGCGCCACGGAAACGAAAGGTTGCACCGACTGCCACGTTTCGCAGCGCAACGACAACAATGCCTGGATGGCCCAGTTACTCCTGCAGGGAACGAACTTTGTCAACTTCATGGGACGATACGTTTATGTTGCCAGCGGCGATGCGCTTGAGGCCGTGGTCGCAACTGAACGTACTGAGCCCCAGGCGGTGATCGGCAGCACGCTCCAAAAAATCGCTTATCCACGCAACTATCAGGAATTCGTCAATAAAGGTCGCGAGCTTCGCGAAGCGTACGAGCATAAAGGCAACCCGCGGGCCCTGCAGGTGCAACTGCGCGGCGAGTACGCTTACGTGGCGTCAGGCGAAGGCGGCTTGCGCGTTTACGATGTGGCGCAGATCGATCAGAAAGGGTTCTCTGAACGCATCACGACAGCTCCCGTCTCGCGCTTTGGCCAGAAGTTCTGGGTGAAGACGAAATATGCGACCGCGATCGCCACGCCTGCAACGCTCGCGGTCGATCCGGCCCGCTGGCGAATGACCGTTGACGGGAAAATGGTCGATCCGGACACCGCGCGTCGGTTGGGACCCGACAAACTAATTAATGAAGAGCAGCCGATCCATCCGATATACGCATATCTGTACATCGCCGATAAGTCCGAAGGATTGATCGTCGTCAATGCCGCGACCCTCCTGGATGGTGACCCGCTGAATAACTATCTGAAGCGCCAGCTGGATGAGAGAAAGTATCCCGGTAGCGCTTTTAATCCCGATGGCGCCCTCAGCGATGCGAACAACATCACGATCGCCGGTACGAACGCCTACATCACAACGGATCGCGAGCTGGTAATCGTGAACCTCGATGATCCGTTGAATCCGAAAATCGTAAACCGGCTCCCGTTCCGGCATCCGCGGGCAATCGCAATTCAATTTCGTTACGGGTTTGTAATTGACGACGATGGACTGAAAGTGGTTGACCTAACTTCACCTGAGCGACTGCGATTAATCGATGGGGCATTTGTTCAACTGACAGATGCGCGCGATGTGTATGTTGCCCGGACCTACGCGTACATCGCCGACGGTAAGGATGGTGTCGCCATTATTGATGTGAAGCAGCCTGAGCGGCCACGCCTGGATCAGATGTATAGCGCGGAGGGCAAACTGAGCGATACGCGACAAGTAAAGATCGCGATGACCAACGCCAGCCTGTTTGCGTATGTAGCCGACGGTCGCAACGGTCTGCGCGTGCTGCAATTGACTTCGCCCGAGACTATGTTTACGTATGCCGGGTTTAGCCCGCGCCCTCAACCCCAACTAATCGCGACTTTTAAAACCAGAGGGGAGGCCCTGGCAGTCTCAAAGGCCCTCGATCGCGATCGCGCAACGGACGAAAGTGGAAATCAGATCGCCGTTTTTGGCCGTCGCGGCGCGCGTCCTTTCACCTTTGAAGAAACGCAGCGAATGCTGCGCACCACCCAGGGACGCGGTCAATTCTTCACTGTCAGTGACGAACCAATCACGGCGCCACGCAGCTTTGCCGGCGCAAATGCTTCTGTTACCTCGGTTTTGTTCGGGGTGTTCGGACTCATCGCTGCGGGGGTTACTTACCGTCAACGATCATCACGACGGCGCTGAGAAGATTGGTCGGCGGGCCTTTACAGCGCGCGAAACTTCCGTTTTCGATTGAAAGAGTGCGTCGTTTGTTTCACCTCGGCAAATGTTGTTGCAAATTCCCCCGCTGGCAATTAGATTGGCCCTTGAAACAATTTATTGGAGGTATTGATTAGTGCCGACCGGAACTTGTCCCGAGTGTGAAGCCGAAGTCCATGTTGACACCGACGCCGACAAAGGCGAAACGGTTGATTGCGAAGAGTGTGGAATGCAACTGGAGGTCGTCGGTCTGGATCCCGTGGAGTTAGATGTTGTTGAAGAAGAGGCGGTGGACGATGACGATGATGACGATGAATACTGACGATGAACCAGCTAACAAGCAGACGGAAGTAGGCGGCGATAAATCCGCTGCGATCTGCCTATGGGTTCCCGCCTCCTGACTTCTGGCTTTGGTATCCACTCCGGCTCTGTCGCAACGTCAAACCTGCCGGACCTTCAATCCGAATCGTGTGAAACCGGCCATCGCGCCGGTTTTCGACTGGCGGATAAAATCCAATTGCATAAGCCGAAGCTACATCCTCGGCAATCGCGCGAAACAGCGGCCCAAGATCCTTGTCGTTGGCGTAGACACTGCGGCCACCGGTCTTTTCCACCAGTCCACTCACATCGAGCGGCGTTGGCAGCGGCATTATCCTGGTCGAGGCCAGCACCCGAGTGTAAGAAGGCATGGTGACCACATACACACTGGTGTCGGCGGCGTTCGCGCGTTCAATTACTGTTTCAGGTGAAACCACGTCGCCGACCGGAAATCCGTCAGTAATCACCACCACCGCGCGCTTAACCATTTGATTTTGTCGTGTCAGCGGCGCATGTCTCGCGAGCATTCGCACGGCATCATCGACTGCATCGTAAGCATGTGTGGACATCCCGTTCGGTTCATGTGACAGACGTTCGAAAGCTCTTTCAAGTTTGTCTCGATCGTTAGTCAGCGATTGAATTGTTTTTACGTGCATGCCAAATGTCATTAATGCAAACACTGCGGGATGTTCCGCGAGACGACGAGAGAATTCACGCATCGCGTCGCTGACGCGCTCGACTTCGTCGGGCGTCATACTGCCTGAAAGGTCAATCGCAAAGACAATTGCTACCGGGCGCGGCGCGCCTTCAATCTTCTCAATGTTGAATGAGGCAATCGGACGCTCGACCCCATCCTCAAAGAGTTTGAAGTCCTCTCGTTTCAGATTGCGCACCAGCCGGCCTTTTGCGTCCGTCACGACGGCGTCAAGCGGCACCAGGTCCGTATCAACTTTGATAATGTCCTGAGCATTGGGGTCCGCCGGGAGCGCTCGGCGAGGGCGTTCTCGTGTCGTTGAAGCGTCCTGCGCGAAAGCCGAAATCGCCGTCAATAAAACCAATGAGAGTATCAACGCTGACAGCGAGAAGTGATGGCGCGATTTGAGAGCGGTGAAAGTCAACCACATAAAGATTGAAGCGATTATACCCCTCGCGAAAGTAAGCCCGCTATTGCCCGCGCGGACAACGCTCGGGTTGGAACCCGGCTCTAACTGCGATATGAGCCAAATAATTTATGGCAATTGAATTCGTCGGACGAACGCCATCGAGCGACGAGGCTCGGTCGATCGCGGTGAGTAAGTGAATGGGTGTGTCAACAATAAAGTATTTCGCTAAGGCCGCTCCCCGTTGCCGCTCGCCGAGAGCGGCGCTTCATGGTAAAAGCTCTATCAACGAGGAACTATGATGCTCACTAAATCGACTTTATCCGGGGTGGTCTTTCTTTTCCTTTCACTCTCGTGTCTGGCCCAGGACAAAACGACCGGTGTTATCAAAGGCAAAGTGCGGGTCGAGAGAGGTTCGCCGGCAGGGGTCGCGGTCATCCTGCTACAGGGCGATCGAGAAGTGTCACGCGCGCTGACCGACAAGAGAGGCGACTTTGTGGTGTCACGGGTGCCGGCGGGAGTTTACAGCGTAAAGTTTCGCAAAGCAGGCCTGAGCGTTGGCACCGTTGACGACGTGACCGTGAAAGCGGGACAAACGCGGCTGCTGGGTGATCGATTATATTTGACGATTGACGAAGGATCGATCGCTTTCATTCGCGGCAGTGTGTTTACCGAAGATGGCCACAGCGTTCCCGGCGTGCGGGTCGACCTCGCGAGAATCACTAACGACAACTCGATTCACAAATTCGATTCGCGGGTAACCGGTGAGACCGGTGAATTCGTTTTTCGTTTGAGCCCCGACCCCGCGAAGTATCGCGTGACGCTGAAAGCCGATGGCACAGAGCCGGCTTCAAAAGATGTCGAGGTCGAGAGCGCCGTGGTTTATCGCGTGGCGTTGGCGTATAAGAAGAATCGGAAATAAGTCTCAAGTTTGAAGTTAGCGGAACGACTGGCATGCAGTCACCACCGGGAGCGACCCGGTTTCGGCGTGGAGCGCCGCACGGTCGCAGCGTAGCGCTTAACAAACTCATGCAAGCGAGGACGCTTGCGCTCCAGTCCCCGGTTGCAGCGTAGCGCTTAACAAACTCATGCAAGCTAGGACGCTTGCGCTCCAGTCCCCGGTTGCAGCATAGCGCTTAACAAACTCATGCAAGCTAGGACGCTTGCGCTCAAGCGCTCGCTGGCTGCCGGGCGGGACGTCGATACGGTTAACTGAACTTAATCCCATGTCCGATCGCGAAGAGTTTCTGACCGCGAAGCAGCTTGCGGAAATTCTGCAGGTGAGTGAATCGACTGTGCGGCGCCTGGCGCAAAGACGACGCATACCATCGGTGCGTCTGACGCCGCGCATTATTAGATTTCATCTCGACGCCGTGCGTGAAGCTTTAGACGTGCCGCGCGCGTCCACGCCCAATCACCTGCAAACAGACGATGCCCAATTATCTTTTGAAGATTTGCTTTCGAGTTGAGGCGCCGGGCGTCTTTGCCGGCTGTGCATCAGTACCATCCGCGCAAGCGGATGGATAAAACACGCAACTGCATGTTGAGCCTTTATCCCACCTGCTGACGCAGGTACTGACCTCTCTGATCCGCGATCACGCTCGCCGTTGGCCCAGCGGAATCTCAATCCACTTGCCGTTTTGATTGACGAAGGCACGCGGCTTCCTGATTGGAAAGCGGCGGGCGAAACCCGGATTGCTTTTCAGAAAGCGGTTGATGGTCGCGTCATCGCCGGTGGCAACTTTCCATTTTCCATCTTCCCGAACCAGATATTGTTGGACCACCAGTTTGCCGTCGGCGTCGAAAGGCGTCGCAATGTGCGCGAACATGGTCGTATCAACGACGGCAAGATTTCCCGAGACGCTGACCGCGCCGATTTCTATTCTTTGCAGCTGATAAAGATTTCGCGTTCTTTGCAGACCGCTTACCAGCCGCTCGCGCGAGAGACGTGTGCGCGCGGAAGCCGGCAGCGAGTCATACAGCGCTTCGTACTGACCGTTTTTCAGTTGGTCAAAGATGTGCTGAACGGCCGCCCGGACGTCGGATTGATCGGACGGCGATGCCAGCACGGCGGTGCAGCCGAGCAAGAGTGCAAGCACCAGCCTTGAGATGGTCCTTACGCTATTCTTCATCTGGGCTGTCGGAAAACTCATCATTCTCCTCATCTTGAATCTTCTTCCTTAACTGGGCGCGATAACTCAGGAACCACGCGCAGGCGCCCAAAGCAGCAGTAACGAACGCGTTCGACAAATTGTTCCGCCAAAGAAAAACTGCCGCGGCCAGAAGCAGCAAACTTGAGACGACCATCCAGACTCTTTCACAGGTCATTTCACTTCTACTACGATCGTGGTGTGCAGCGTATCAGGCGGAAAGCATTCTTCTTGATTGCACGCCTGAAGGCGAATGTCTATTGGTAGTGAAACTTTCGCGCCCTTCGTCGGGCTGTGATCGGACTTGCCGGCTGCTGCCAGATGCAACGGCAAAGTGATGCTGACATCTCCTTCGTAAACAGCCAGCGGTTCGTCCGCAAATTGAAATTTCTTTTTTACGGCAGCCGGATAGTCGGCTTTTCCGGCGGTGAATGGATCGTCAGGGTCAGTGGCGTGGGTGACCTCGGTAGCGATCAAGTAGGGAAAACTAGCCGGATTAGCGTTCACGTGGTAACCAGGCGAGATTGAAAGCACCACCGTCGATTCGCCCGCGCCGCCCGCGGGAATAGAGACCCCAGGGGCACTGACTCTCACGACGTCACGGGACGACCTGATCTTATTTGCGGGCGCGGAATTCTGCGAAGATCGATCGACGACTTGTTTAGAGCAGCTACTAAAAAAGATGAGGAGCAGCGAAATTGCAGCAAGCCGAAGCAGACGAGAACGGCGTCGCACAAAGAGTTTCCGGGATGCCGAGGCCGTCAAATTCTTTTCTCGGACAAATCCGGTTTCGGTTTCCCAAAGATTTACGCCCGCTTTAGCGAGTGAAAAACTTAACGGCATCATTTCTGTGGCGCGGTAAAGCGGCTTGATTTCATATGGTCAACAACCGGGGGTTCCACTCGCTCTGCTCGCTCGGCCCTGGCTAAATTCTGTCGCGCCCAGCTCCGATCTCATGCTACATCTTCGCTCTTGCCATCTTTCCCGTCGGCCCGCTTGATTCCGAACTTTTCCAAACGATACTGCAGCGTGCGAAAGGTCAACCCCAGCAGCTTCGCCGCCTTTGTAATGTTGTAATCAGTCGAATCCATCGCTTGCAGGATCAGGTTCTTTTCGACTTCTTCGAAATTAATTCCTTCGGCGGGCAGTTTGAAACCGCCGGTCACCGCAGCTTGTGACTCCTGGCGCACCTCTGTAGGCAGGTCTTCCGGAGAGATCAGGTCGCCTTCGCACAAAAGTATGGCGCGCTCAATTGCCGATTCGAGTTGGCGCACGTTGCCGGGCCAACCATAATCCATCAGCATGCGTCTGGTCTCAGGCGCCAGCCCTTTTATTAAGCGAGAAGTGTTGCGCGTGTGCTTTTTAAGGAAGTAATCGATCAGCACCGGGATGTCATCGCGGCGCTCGCGTAAGGGCGGTACATCGATCGACAAAACGTTGATTCGATAATAGAGATCGTCGCGAAAACGGCCGTCCGCAACCATGGCGCGCAGATCGCGGTTCGTGGCCGCGACGACGCGCACATCAATTGGGAGTTCGTGCGAGCCACCCACCCGGCGAATCCGTCGCTCCTGCAAAGCGCGCAGCAGCTTCGCCTGCATGCCCACGTCAAGTTCAGCAATCTCGTCGAGAAACAACGTGCCGCGATCCGCAACTTCAAACAGGCCTTTCTTGTCCGCGTGGGCGCCCGTGAACGACCCCTTCTCGTGCCCAAACAGTTCTGACTCCAACAGATTTTCGTTGATGGCGGCGCAGTTGACCGCCTGGAACATATCCGATGAGCGAGGCGACTGGTTGTGAATCGCCCGCGCAATCAGTTCTTTGCCGGTGCCGGATTCTCCGCGAATCAAAACCGTAGAGCTGGATCTGGCGACTTTCAAAATCATCTTTTTAACTGCTTCCATTTTTGGCGAAGCCGAGATGATCTCTACGTCAATTTGATCCAGTGTACCGAGCGCGCGCTTGATCGTTTGCAGCAAGCGCTCGCGATCGAATGGTTTCTGCAGATAATCAAAGGCGCCGCGCCGCAGCGCATCTTTCGCGGAATCAATCGTGCCGTGGGCCGTCAACAGGATCACGATGATTGACGAATCGAGCGCGAGCAGTTGTTGCAACAGCTCGATCCCGTCCATGCCGGTCATCTTCAGATCGCTCAGCGCCAGATCGAAGCTGCGCTCTCTAGCGAATTTCATGGCAGCTTCGCCCGAGGCGGCAGAGGTGACGTCGTACCCGGCACTGGTCAAAATCTCCTGCAGGATATCGCGTTGCGGTTTTTCGTCGTCAACAACAAGAATGGATTTTCGTGCCATGGTGAAATAGTGATCCGGTGTCAGAACCCGGGCGTTAGCTCGAACTCGCGATCCGGTCGATACCGGTCGCGGTTCTGTAAATCGCTATCGCCTGCCGGTCTGACGGGAAGCGTGATTGTAAATGTTGTTCCGTCTCCTACTTTGGATTTTACCGTAATCGTCCCGTGATGATCTTCAACGGCTTTTTTCACAATCGCCAGCCCGAGGCCTGTCCCGGTTTCCTTCGTCGAATAGTAGGGCTCGAAAACTTTGGAAATATCTTCAGCGGCGATGCCCCGGCCGGTGTCAGTTACTTCAATCCGGACGCGCTGCCCTTCATCATCAGCGGACAACGCGACCGCAAGCCTGCCGCCATTACCGTCCATTGCCTGGAGTCCATTAATAATCAGGTTCGTCAGCGCCGAATGCAGCGCATCCGGATCCGCGATCACTTGCGGCACGGAACCAGCCGTCGTTACCGTGGCCTCAACTCCCGTCTCGCTCGTCTGAACTTCGAAAATGCGCAAGGCGTCGCGGGCGAGCCCTTCGACATCGATTGGCTCGGGGTGCAGTTTGGGTGGCCGCGAATAATTAAGAAACTCAGTGATGCGATCGTCGATGCGCGCGACTTCGGATTTCAGTTGTTTCGTGAGATTCGCGAACTTCTCCTGTTTCTGAGGATCGTCGGGAGCAAGAGCCGACAGTAAATGATCGAGGGTCAGGTTTATATAGTTCAGCGGGTTCCTGATCTCATGGGCGATGGCCGACGCGAGCCGGCTGACGACAATGGCTTTTTCAGCGTTGTAGAGTTGCGCCTCCAACTCGCGCGTGCGCGCAAGTTTCACCGTCATCTCATTGAACAGTTGGGTCAGCTCGCCCATCTCATCCTGCCGCTTCGTTCCCGGCACACGGTATGAAAAATCACCGCCGGCAATCTGCCGGGCAGCTATCGATAACGATTTGATCGGCCGGGTGAATTGCCACACGACGATGGCCGTCAAGCCGGTCATCGCCAGCAATACGGCAAGAGTATAAAGAAGGGCCTGGCGAGCCTGCCGACGGAAGACCGCCGACATGGTGTTCGCGGAATCGAGCACCACAATTACATAACGTTGGCCACGCGTGGTTTCAACCGGAAAGTAGAAAGCCCCGGCGGAGCCGGCCCTGTTTTCAGGGACCACGTTCATGCCCTCCGGCAGCGGCGTGTTGTCCGGAGGTAAGCCGAGGGCGCTGTTTAGCGGCGGCAGCGAAATGTCCTTGACCTGAACAAAGCGGGTAGACTTGTCCGCATTCGTCTGCGGATTCTGGTTTTTGTCGAGGCTGTCCTTAATATTTCCCTGCTCGTCGACAATGATTACATTCTTAACGCGCGTCGCGCGGTCAGCCTGCCGGGCCTCGTCCCGCATTTGGTCCAGGTACTCGCCGCTCGTAAGACTCTTGACTCCCAAAGCGACCCCGGCAAGGATGGCTTCGCGTTGCTCAATCAGGAACCGCGTATTCGTCCGGGCGGAGCGCAGGTTAACGTAATATTGCGCGGCAAGGGTAAGGACCAGCAGCGCTGCCAACAAAAGCAGGAGCCGGACCCTGAAGCTGCTAAACAATCTCGACAAAGCAACCTGTGACAGCAATAAACACGCCAAGCCCGTAAAAACATATCCTACCCCTATAAGTAAGGCTGATTTTCGTGTTGCCGTTTCGTTATAGCGATGTTATAGTTGCGGCGGCTTCAACGCAAACCCGACTGAAGCCTCCGCGGGATGCTGGTCCCGTCTCACTTCAGGCAACAGGTGGAATTCGGGCTCGGGGGTTTTGATAGGAATTTAGTCACCCTTAGCGGTTTCTAAGCTCAAGAAGACCGAACGCACGTCGCCCCTCGGCGTGTGAATCAAAAGCAACGAGAGTATTACGTTCCGCCTCGGTAGCGTCGCATACTTTTTTCGAGGGAGTTGCCAATGAATCTAATACGTTCCCCTAGGGTTGCACTCATTTCGTTTAATTTAGTTCTCCTCTTCACACTAATTGGTCTAATTACATTCGAAGGATACGCAGGCTCGAGACACGGGCGCGGCAGAGCCGCGGGTCGGGGTGTCTCGCGGCGGGGCGGCCGGGCATCACGGCGCGAAACAGCGCGCGCCGGCCGGCATGGGCGCGTCAGGATGTCCAGGCGCGAGCTGCGCGCCGAGCGGGCGCGGCAGGCCAAGGAACAATCGGCCTACATCGCAAAACTTCAAAAGCGCGCCGGACATAAGCTCAGCAGACGCGAGCTGGCGGCCGAGATGCGCCGGTTTCAATCAACTCATCGTCGGGCCCTGGAAGAAGCTCGCCGTCGAGCGGAAGCCGCACGGCAAGCAGCGATTGCGCGACAGCGCGCGATTGATGAAGGCATGCGCAATGAAGCCGAATCAAACATCGCCAGAGACAGCACGGTCGGTGAGGACCTCGAAGTTCGCCGGGCAGCAGTCGCGGCCCTGGGTCATCACGCCGGCACTGTGGTGGTGATGGATCCAAAGACGGGTCGCGTCTATACGGTGGTCAATCAGGATTGGGCATTGCGGCGAGGATTCAAGCCCTGCTCAACCATCAAACTGGTGACGGGCGTTGCGGGCATTTCCGAAAAAGTCATTCAGCCAGTCGAAACGATGACCGTCGGTGGCAACTACAGTCTTAATCTGACTGAAGCGCTGGCACATTCGAACAATACGTATTTTCAGCGCGTCGGCGGTGAGGTCGGCTTTGACAAAATGGTGACCTACGCTCGCGAACTCGGCCTGGGCGAAAAGACCGGTATCAATTACGCGAATGAGTACTCGGGACGCGTGCCGCTATTCAAATCGGGGTACGCCGTAAACCATATGAGTTCTCACGGCGACGATTTTGAAGTCACGGCGATCCAGTTGGCCTCGCTCGTTTCGGCGATGTCCAACGGCGGCAAACTCGTCACTCCGCATCTGCCGCGCTCAGTGGGCGAAAACGACAAGTTCAAGACTGAGCTGCGCCGCAAGATTAACGTCAGCCCCGAAACGTTGAGCCGAATGTTGCCGGGCATGGTTGGCGCCGTGAACTACGGTTCCGGCCGCAAGGCTTATCGGCCCGAGCAGACGGTGGCCGGCAAGACGGGCACCTGCATTGGCCAGGGATCTTGGCTCGGCTTGTTCACTTCATACGCCCCGGTGGCAAATCCAAAATTGGCCGTCGTCGTTATTACCCGCGGCACGGACGCGCATAACCATTTGCCCGCCGCAGTCGCCGGAAACATTTATCGCGCGTTAAGCCCGCGGTTCGGCACGCAGATAGATTTCCAGGTGGCGCAAACCGCTGACGACGACGAAACTCCGGCAAAGGACAAGAAGGCGGCCGCTCTCGACGAGGAAGCTCAGGAGACAAAGGCGGCGACTCAGGCTGAAGAAAAAGCAGTGGAAGATAAAGCAGAGGCTGCCGCTGCGGAAACGGCGACAGCGGCCACTTCAAATACTGCGGTCACCGCTGAACCGACCAGCAAGGTGAAATCGACCGTGATGCCTGTTGATAACAAGCCGAAGGCTAATCAGAAGACAGCCGCGCCGGCAAAGCCCGCCGCCACGAATCAACCAAACGACGGCCGGCCGCGCAAGACTCAACCCGAACAGTAGTATCGAGGAACAGTCAGAGCGACTGGTTTTACATCAAATAATCGAGTGCCGAACTCTCGCAAGCAGTTTGCGAGAGTTCGGCATTTTTGATCTGATCGTGCAACAGTCAGACCGGCTGCTGCCGCAAGCTTGACACTAAAGCCAATGTTGCATGATTATTGCCGCTCTGCGCGGCAACAGACCCTTCTTGACCAAAGTAGGACGGCAGTAAATGACAACGGGCGGCTCGCCAATTGCATCTTAGACTTGCGCGGTAAGGCGCGCGCAATCCGACGAGGTTGCGTAACAGGCACAAAGGAAATTGATCGGAGGCTGTGAAGACAACAATGAAACGCATCATCAAAATATTGGCGCTCGCTGCAACGGTGGCAGTGTTTGCCATCCCCGCTCTGGCCCAGAAGCAGGAGTGCACCGACGAAAATAAGGGCGCCTGGTACGGAACCTTTTATAACAACTATAAAGGTGATGCGCCGCAGCAGAAGGTAGCCTACGACGCGGCGAAGATGTATCTGGATACCTGTCCTGCCGATCCGAATGACAAGCAGGCTGCTTTCATGAAAAAGTTCGTGGACCTTGTCGACGAATCGCATAAGAAAGCGTCGACCGGAAAGGACTTTGAAAAGGCAGTCGCCGATAAAAAGTATGCCGAGCAGATGAGACTGGGCAAGGAACTGCTTGCCACTGATGCTGATAATGTCGACATTAACAGCATCCTCGGTATCGCCGGTTTGGCGGATGCGAGTTTGCTGAACGATTCGGCCCAGTATGCGCGCAAGGCCATTCAATTAATCGAATCCGGCAAGTCCCTCAAGACCTATCAGAAAGATCAGGCGCTCGCTTACCTTAACTGGACGATCGGCAAATCGCAGATAACCAGCTCGCCGGCGGACGCGATTAGCAGCTTATTGAAAGCCGCGAACGTCAACAGCGACGTCAAGAAGAGTCCTCAGCTTTATCTGGACTTGAACGCGGCCTATGAGAATGGACCGCGCGCGAAGCTTTCGGAGCAATATAAGTCAGTTGTGGGTCCAAATGGGACCGAGACCGAGCAAAGCAAGGTGGTGCTCGAGAATCTTAATCAAGTCATAGATCGTCAGATCGATGCGCTGGCTCGCGCGACCGCTCTTGCTTCAAATGCAAACGATAAGAAAGCCGCGATGGATGAGCTAGCGGCTCTCTACAAATATCGAAACAAAGGCGCTTCTGACGCCAATGTTACTGAACTGGTCGCCAGTGTGCTGACGAGGCCGATTCCGGAGCCGCCGACGCCCATCAGCGCTTTGCCGGCAACAACGCCCGGTGGGACCCCCGCCACTAACAATGGTGGCAGCGCCGCGACGAACGGTGGTGGCATGGTCCAGCCCGAGGGCAATAGTTTGACGAATTCATCGACCAACGGCAGGAGTAAGATAGGCGCCGGCACGCAAACCGGAAATGCGAAGCCGGCCTCGAGCCCAACTCCGTTGAAAAAACCGCCAGTGAAATATCGCCGCAATTAATCCGCGGCCTGCGGGCGGCACTTGTTTGCCATCACGCCGAATGCATCGTCAATTTCGACCTTGCGTTCGGCGTTTTGTTAGAATCGACTCTCTGTGAAAGCCAGCGCCCTCGAAAACCTCGATCATCTTGAAACAATTCTTAAGTATCGCTTTGGCGATCATGCGTTGTTGACACAGGCGATGACGCACCGTTCGTGGGCCCACGAACAGGTGTCGCCGCGTGCTCAAAAGGACGCACGCAACCTGCACAACGAAGCCCTGGAGTTTCTGGGCGATTCGGTCCTGGGTTTGATCGTCGCTGACTATCTCTTCAAAGCATATCCGCATGCCAGCGAGGGCGAGCTCTCGCGGATGAAGCATCGGCTGGTGAGCGCGCCGACGCTCGCCAAGGCTTCCGCGGAACTGCAACTAGGAGAATTCCTGCGGTTTGGCCGGGGCGAAGAAAAGAGCGGTGGCCGTCGCAAAAATGCTTTGCTCGCAGATGTCTTCGAAGCCGTCACGGGCGCCATTTTTATCGATGGCGGATTGGAAGCCGCTCGGGACTTTGTTAACTATGCGCTCCGCGAAGATTTGCGCACAGCTGATCCAGTCGCGGCCGCCGCTGCCGATCCCAAGACGACGCTGCAGGAGAAATTACAGGCGACCCACCAGCCTACCCCGCAATATAACGTGGTCGAAACGTTGGGCCCCCCCCACAAACGCATGTTTCATGTCGAGCTGAAATGGAACGGCGGAATGTCCCGCGGTGAAGGACAAACGATCAAAGCTGCCGAAGCCGCGGCCGCACAGGCAGCGCTAAAGCAGATGGAAGACGATGAAGTTTAGACTACGAACTTCAGCTTAAAATGAACGCGCAGCTTCAGGGTGAGCTCCGAACCTGGGATTAGAGTTTAGAGCAGCTTCTTTAAAATGAACGCGCCAGATTCAGGGCTGAGCTTGAGCCACGCCCGCTTGACCGTGTGCGAGTGCACAATCTACGATGAAGCCAATGACCGAGCCCGTCACGACCACAGAAAAAACAATTACCGAAAAGCCCGCGACCTTCACTTCCCGGTCGGTCCGGCCTAACGGACGCGAGCGCGCCGTGGAAGTCGAAGCGGAGCCGGTTGGCCCCCCCAAGACGGTCATTCGCGAATACTTTGAATCAGCCGTCGTTACGGTGATCATGGCTCTATTCGGAATGACTTTCATCGTGCAGGCGGTGAAAGTCCCGACCGCCTCGATGGAGAACACTATCACGGTCGGCGATCACCTGCTCGTCAATAAATTTATTTTTGCGCCGGGCCCTACTTTTCCCCTGCTCCCCCAGCGGGAAATCAAACGCGCGGACATTATCGTTTTTAAGTATCCGGGCAATCCAAACGATCCGGAGCGGGACAAGCAGGAAGACAACATTCCTTTCAAGGTGAATTATGTGAAACGTGTGATCGGCTTGCCGGGCGACACCGTCGAAGTCAAAGGTTTGAAGGTTTATGTCAACGGTGAGCCGTTGCCTGAGCACATCATCGTGGCCCGTAACGTAAGTGACAAAGGACCGCTGGAAATTATCGAGGACACTCCGCACGAAGGCAATGAACTGTACAACGTCTTCTATTTTCCTGAAAAAGTTAACGCCGCGCGTTTGGGCCACGACGTAAACACAAGTCCGGATTTTCACTTTGCGGTCAACGGCAAACCGGCAAAGGTGCCGCCAAACTCGTATTTCGTGATGGGGGACGATCGCGATAACAGTTTGGACAGCCGCGCCTGGGGTTTTGTGCCGCGCGAACTGGTGATCGGCCGCGCCATGTTTATATATTGGTCCTACGACGAAACCAAACCATTCACCAGTCCGCTTGATTTCTTCAGCAACACCCGTTGGAGCCGTACCGGCACCATGGTGAAGTGAGTCATTACGCGCGCAGGTGTCCGGAGAGCGATCCTCTACACCCCCTTATGACCTGCCCCCGCTGCGGGTGGCAGTAACTCCACCACTGAAATTCCGACTGTGGACAAACTCGTGTCCCACCGATTGCTAACAAAAGAGTTTTGGACCTGTGTGTGGACCCGAAGCGAGGAAGATGAGATCCTCGCGCGCGCCGCGCAACTTTCGTACTTTTTTCTCCTCGCGTTATTCCCCTTGCTGGTTTTCCTGATTACGCTCCTGGGTTATTTCAGCGGCGCCGATTCTCATCTGCAGGAAAAGCTTCTTTCGTATCTTGGCGGTGTGATGCCGCCGGCCGCCCTGCAACTCGTGGTCATCACTCTGAATGAAGTCACCCAGGGCCGCGGCACTGGAAAGCTGAGCCTGGGAATATTGTTTGCGCTGTGGGCAGCCTCGAGCGGCATCAACGCTTTGGCCCAGGCGCTCAACGCTGCCTACGCCGTACACGAGACGCGACCATGGTGGAAGGTGCGTTTGATTTCGATCGCCTTAACGATTGCGCTTTCAGTCCTGATTATTTCGGCGTTGCTTATCGTATTGTATAGCGGGCGATTAGGAGAAACGGTGGCGGGAATGATTTATGAGGGAGCAGTCTTTGAGATCGTCTGGCGCATTCTGCAATGGCCCATCGCGCTGGTGTTCGTGTCGATGGCGGTCGTAATGATTTATCGTTTTGTGCCGAACGTCGCGGCCAAGCGCGAACGAAAGGGCCTGCACCGGTCCGACTATCGGTGGCGCTGGTTGTCGCCAGGGGTCCTGATCGCCATCGCGCTGTGGCTGCTCGTATCTCTGGGCTTTCGGCTTTATCTCCACTTTTTCAATTCGTACAGCGCTACGTATGGATCACTGGGCGCCCTGATTATCCTCATGTTGTGGTTCTATCTTACGGGTGCGGCGATTCTGCTGGGTGGCGAAATCAATTGCCAGTTGGAGAAAGAGGTCCGGGACGAGTAGCGCAATAGATGGGGCCACTTGCCTTTTTTGACCCTGGCTGGATAGCGGAACTCGTTCCGTATTGCTTCAGACTATGGCGTTCGGATCGTCCCGAGATGCCATTGTGATTCGAATCCACGGCAAAGGTCAGGGGAAAGGATATAGCCTGACGCTGATTGCATTGCCGCAATGCCCTGCGATCGCAGGTTTAATCAAACTGGTGCAGGCGCCACAAATCCTACGATTCTGTCCTGACCAACAGCCCACAAACAGTTTCATATCGATGCGCACAATCGTTCTCTTTTAGTTCAAGAAGTCCAGATTTCCGGCCTTCATAGCGTCATCCGGGGACTGGCATGACCATTGCACTGGTGACCTCCGAGTAAATTAACCGTGTTCTAAGAAAGGACAAACGAATCATGTTGTGGACAATCTTATTAGTATTGCTGGTGCTTTGGTTGTTAGGTCTGATCGGCGGCATCGGCGGCAGCCTGATACATCTGCTTCTGGTCGTGGCGCTGATTGTGTTGGTCATTCAATTAGTCACCGGTCGTCGAACTGTTTGACGGCGCGGAGGGAGCAACGATTCCGGGGGGGCCTATGCGTTACGAAAATGAAGTCAAAGGTAAGGCGAAGCAGGTCAAAGGCACGGCGAAAGCCGAACTTGGTAAGTTGGCGGACGATCGTGACCTCGAGTCAAGCGGCCGCGCGGAGCGCGTAGAAGGCCGAGTGCAGGAGAAACTGGGAAAGGCAAAACGAAAGGTCGGCGAGGCAATCGAAGACCTGGGTGATGAGATCGCCAGCTAACGGTGAAGCTGTCGATCTCTCTTTCTGCCTTTCCGAAAGTGGAGGACACGATGAGCATGAAAGCAATGCTGGCGGCGACGATCGTCGTTTCGACGTTGGTGTTCGTCGCTTGCAACGACACGACGTCTAACACGAACTCGAATGCAAACGCCAATGCCAATACGGCACCCGTAACGCGCACAGAGGCAACTGCGACGCCTACGCCCCGCTATACTGAAGAGCAGGCGCGCGAAGAACGCGAACGCGCCAGGACCAATAAGGAAACTATTGGTCAATCGCTCGACGACGCCTGGATTCATACCAAGATTGTTGCCAGGATGATTGGTGACAGTCAGACCCCGGAACGAAAGATCAACGTCGACGTGGTTGATGGCGCGGTCACGTTACGTGGTGAGGTCGATACAGCGGAAGCGAAAGCCGAAGCTGAACGTGTAGCGAAAGAAACCGACGGCGTAAACAAGGTAACCAATCAACTGAAAGTTGTGGCGGCAAAAGGCGCCAATACCAATAAGGCATCGACGACGAATATGAACAAGGCGGGGAAAGGGAAGACGCCTTAGCAGGAACCCCGTTTAAAGGCGGGCTACTGCTGGTCACTTCGAGTCCTTATCGATCTGAAGACGGTTTAAAGAGGCGGGCTGGAGCCCGCCTATTTCATTTCCAATCATGAATAAAAAAAGCCCCGATCTGCACGGCAGCGCTCCCGACAATTCGCCGGTGGCCCTGCTTCTAATTGACGTGATCAATGATTTCGAATTCGACGCAGGTGCAGTAGCCCTCTTCAAACATGCCTTGCGTGCCGCGCAGAAAATCGCAGCGCTCAAGAAACGGGCCGACGATGCTCGCATACCTTCAATTTACGTTAACGACAACTTTGGCCGCTGGCGTGCCGACTTTAACACGCTGGTCTCGCATTGCCTGGACGACGGCACTCGGGGACGGCCCATCGTTGAATTGCTCAAGCCTAACGCCACAGATTACTTCGTGCTGAAACCGAAGCAGTCAGGCTTTTACTCGACGACGCTGGAACTGCTTCTGCATCATCTGGGTGCGAAGACCCTAATTGTGACCGGATACGCCGGCGACAGCTGCGTGCTCTTCACGGCGTGCGACGCCTTCCTTCGCGACTATGATCTGTTTATTCCGCGTGACTGCGTAGCCTCGCAGGACGTGCAACAGAACCAGCAAATGCTGAAGTACATGGAACGCGTGCTGCAGGCGGATATTCGATTGTCTGGCGACGTTGATCTGAAAGCGCTTCCCATGTAGTCAAGAGCTGCAGCGGTTATCTGGACATTTCGTTTAACTATCCGAAGTTGAGCAGAGTAACCAACGTGACCAACCGAGGCGGGTAAACGCCGTCAAGCAGATGCCGCAAACACTTCCCACTATCGCCTGGCGCTAATCCCACTGTTCCCGCATACACCGTTGTTGGAGAGGTCGTTAGAACTTGAATGGTTTCTTCAGTACGCGCCAGGTTGTCTTCAGCATTGCCGCAAGTTTAGGTTCCTTTCGATTAGCAGCGTCAGCGCGTTCCGCTTGCTGCGCGCCTGCGGATTTGCGCGACTGTTTTCGGGCAGAGTCGGGGAAATGAAATTTCGCTAACGAGCGCGCAGCTGCCCGCGGCCGCCGCCGCGCCAGTGACGCAGATTCTTGCCGTCCTTTTGAATTGCTTTCGACGGGAGGGCCGGCCGAAGCGGCACCGGCTTTTGTCTGTGTTTGAAACTCAGTTCCCGGCCCATTTGATTTTTGTGCGCGAGACACTGGACTGACGAAAGCATGCGGCGGTTGACTGATCGCCAACGGCGTCGATTCACTCAGTGAATCGTAATAACCAATCAGGATTGCGCTCATCAGGAGGCCCACCATTCCTAAGCCCGCCAGCAACACTGGGGACTTTAGAAGGCGCCTCAAGCCCGTCTGCGGCGTACCTTTCCCGAATGAGGGCAGACGCTCAGGATCCTCAAGCAGCGTGGCGCCGTCAAAGTCGCACACGCGGTGAAAGTCGGCAAAAGAAAAGTCGCATTTTGGGCAGCGTTTCATTGATTAGACCTCCCAGATAGGTTGTAGGAGAGAGAGAATGCGGTAGAGGATACCGCGAGCCAAAGATACTCCTATTGGAAGGACAGAACAAGAAAAAACGTTTAGTTGCCCGAAGGCTGAAACCAGAGCGCAATACAGGACGTCCCAGGTGGTTTAGTGTTAGCCGCGAATGTAAAGGACCATGGTGTAGCACGAACGACCGCAGGGCCGCGATGGCAGGATCGGGAACCCTGATGGTCACAGATTCATTCGCTCATCGCTACCTTCTGATTTGGTAAAGCTATCAACGGCCTTGCCGCCGCAACTACTGCAAGCAAGAAGTAAGAGGCAAGCGTAAAGAGTAAGCAACACGGAAGCTTCCGCTGTCCTTAGCCGTCGGCTACAATTCACCGCATGTATCCAAAAGCGTTTTCACTGCTCGTGCTCATCACGGCGATCATTTTGATTACCGCGAATGACTCGTGCTTGCAAACAATTAGGAAGCAGTAAGTCAGGAGAGAGTCGCTATGAAACAAGTGCTCTTAATTATTTTCTTAATAGTTGGTGCGCAGACTGCGCTGGGGCAGCAGCCGGCAAGCCTCGAATCGCTGAAAAGTTTGATGGGAAAATGGACCGGCGAAGGGACAAGCGAAGTCGGCGCGGGCGGCGGCTCGTTTACTTTCGAAGCCGGCCTGAATGACAAAGTTCTGATTCGAAAGAACCGCGCGGAGTATCCCGCGACGAGGGACCGCGCGGCCGTTACGCATGAGGACTTGATGATTGTCTATGCCGATGCGGCGGCTAAACAGTTGCGCGGCTTCTATACGGACAGTGAAGGGAACACTATCAATTACATCATCACTGTTTCCAGCGACGGCAAAACGATTACGTTCCTCAGTGACCCGAGAGACACAGGTCCACGGTATCGGCTGACATACGTGCTGACTAAGCCCGACCAGATAGCCCTCACCTTTGAAATAGCGCCTGATAAGACTGATCAGTTCAAGAAGTTTATCGAGGGGCGAGTGCGGCGGATAGGCGCTGAGGTAATAAATTAAGATATTCAGGCGAATAAGCTCGGATGCGAAAAAGACGAGCCACAAGCCGAACGAACCGTCGCGCGCCGGACTGTGTCAGGGAGACAGAATCAAATCTTCAGTAGGCACGCGCATCTTGCGCGCGTCAGACAGAGTAAAGGCTCTCGCGTACTTATAGTCTACGCGAGAGCCTTTTTACAAACCAGACTAACAACTGCGGCGAACGCCTTCTCGTGATTGAAACTCTGAGGCGCTGCCGGGTTCCTCTTACCTGTTTGCGTTTGCATTGCCGCGGCGTTCAGCTCCACCTCGGCGGCGGTGTCGGCGACCATGACGACGACCGTGCCGACGTCCACGCCGCCGGCGACCCATTTCGTTTCGTCTTCCCATGTCGCTATTGTTGTTTTGGTTCATCGTCATTGAGCTGTTCGAATTTTGAACGGCCGACGACCCTGTAATTACCAGGCCAGCAAAACATGTAGCAGCGATCAAAACTACTACTAAAGACAACTTCCTAATCATAGATGAACTCCTCCGAAAATGGTTTCGAACTAAAAGGGCTTCTCGGGGACAGTGGGAAATGTAGATCGAAGCCGGAACAGAGTCAATGAAAAGAGCTAACGTACGGCAAGGGCGAAAGCAGCGCCGGACTGTCGCGGATAGATGACAGATTGAAGTGAGCCAACTGCTCTGCAAAGACGCAACAGACTTGGTAACTCCCGTTCGCAGTTTTCCTTCACCTAGGGCTTATCCAGTCGCAGAATCTTGTTCTTGAAATCGATCCGCACCTGAAACGATTTCAGAAAGTTCAGCCCAACTAAGCCCCGCGCGTCAAGGCCTCCAGTTTGCAGACGCGAGAACTCGATTGCGCAGGCTTTGATCTCCGTGGCTTTGACGTTGCCAACTTCAAACGTGTCGAGACTAACCAGCTTGAGCGCGCCTTCGGTTGGCTGCAAGACGCCCAGACCGAATTGCCCACGCCACTCGGGCAGCTTCAATTGATCGACGAGCTTTTGATCTATGCAGGTGAAAGTCGCTCCGGTATCCAGGACAAACTTGAATGGCCCACGGCCGTTGATCTTTACGGGCACGATGATGGCAGCATCGTTGGGAGGCGCGAGCTCAAACGGAACCTGGCCCGGCACGGTTGATGTGGGCACTCCGAAATCTTTTGACGCGGGCAACGTGCAGGCAGGTAAGGCCAGGACGAACAGCAGGAGAGATGGGGCGAGTCGGCGCATTAGAGAATAGATTAGCCGCAGATTAACCAGTTGGATGGGGATAACAAAAAAAAAGACTGGAGCGCAAGCGTCCCGCTTGCTTACTGCCATGGCAGCAACTGAGTACGATCGCGCTCCAGTCTTTTCGCGCTTCGCGGCCCCTGCAACCGAAGACGGTTGCGCTCCAGTCTTTTCGCGCTTCGCGCGCTCTGCAACCGGGACGGTTGCGCTCCAGTCTTTTCGAGCTTGTCGCGCGGTTTAACTAACCCGCCGTCGTCTCTCCGCCCAGTAACGTCAGCACTTCGCCGGTTACGTAACTCGAATCAGCCTCGGAAGCGAAATAGACATACGCGGGCGCGATCTCTTCCGGTTGCGCGGGTCTTTTCATCGGCGTGTCCGCGCCAAACTCGGCGACCTCTTTCGCCGGCTTGTCCGCCGGATTGAGTGGCGTCCACACCGGTCCGGGCGCGACGCAATTAACGCGAATCCCTTTCTCGATTAGATTTTGCGCCAACGATTTCGTCCAGGCGTGAATCGCGCCTTTGGTGGCTGAATAATCAAGCAGATGCTTGCTGCCATCCAGGCCGGTAATCGATCCCGTGTTGATGATCGCGCTGCCTTTGCTCAAATGAGGCAACGCGGCACGGGCCATAAAGAAATAGCCAAAGATGTTTGTCTTGAAGGTCCGTTCTAACTGCTCATCACTAATCTCCTCCAGGCCATCCTGACTCTCCTGATAAGCAGCGTTGTTGACTAGAATGTCCAGCCGGTCAAAATTTTTAACGGTCGTGTCGACCGCAGTCTTCGCGAACTTTACGTTTGTCAGATCGCCTTTTATACGCAGGGCGCGACGTCCCTCGGCTTCGACGGCTGACTGAGTTTCTTTCGCATCGGTCTCTTCTTCCGGCAAATAAGTGAACGCCACGTCTGCGCCTTCGCGCGCGAACAGCACCGCGACTGCGCGGCCGATGCCCGAGTCGCCGCCGGTAATCAGAGCGACTTTGTTCCGAAGTTTGTTGGCGCCTTTGTAGTGCGGCGCCAGATAGTTTGGCCGCGGCTCCATTTTTGATTCCAGCCCCGGCTTTTCCTGATGCTGCGCCGGCATCGGCGACTTTGGCTCTTTGAGTTGGGCGCTGTTGCGGCGTCGCGAGCGCACGGACGTCGATCGCGCCCGGGTCGCACGCTTGCGTGTGGTTTTTCGTTTAGATTGATTTGCCATGGATCCTTCCCTTAAGCCTTGTGTGTCGGACAGATTTTGTTAGTCGTTGCGGCAACGGTCGTCGACAAATCGAGGTTTGTCGGAGACGCGGCGCTCGATAGGCGGGCATCGCCCGCCGCTAACGTCGCTTTATTTGACGGGTCAGCGCTTCTTGCTTCCGCCTTTCTTCTTACCGCCCTTTTTGCCGCCCTTCTTTGACGATTTCTTGTTTCCTTTTTTGCCGCGGCCTGAACCGCTCTTTTTGCCGCCGCCGGATTCTTTATTCACAGTCGCCCAGGCGCGGCTCTCGGCTTCTTTCTTTGAGACTCCCTTTTTCTCGTAACCCTCTTCGATGTGTTCGGCCTGTCGCTTCTGCTTGCCGGTGTAACTTCCTTTATCTCCTCTAGGCATTTCGTCTCCTTTCACGGGAAACTCTGCAAGATTCGCACCGGGAAGGCTTTCGAAGATACATGCGCGGTTTTCACTTCAAAAAGAGAGAATGCCGGCGACGTTCTGTGCGAGTGATGGCACTCGTGTTGCCATCGTGCGTACCCAACCGAAACAATTTGTTCGGATAGAATGCAGATCACTGGCAACGGTTAGGCGCTTGGAGTGAAATCGGTGCAATTGTGGACGAGCCGTCCAGCGCAGGTGCAGCCTTAGCTTGGGGTTTTAGATGGCGCCTGAATCTGAACTTCTGCCGAAAAATTAAAACTGATCGGAACTACGAAAGGGAGAAAATTATGGAAGGTCCTTTACGCGGTTGTCTTGCCGGAGCGGCGGCGTGGAAATGGGGAGGCGGGTGTCTCTCTACGATCGTCATCTTCATTATTATTTATATCCTGCTTGGCCACGTGAAGTGTTGAATAGTTTGGAGCCCCAGGCTTCTTCTCGGCAGAGCCCCGCAGGCGCTCACTCTTGGCGTTGCGCGCTCAATAGCGGGCACGCATGCCCGCGCTCGATCGGCAAATGTTTTATGAAAAAGAAATACACAAAAAACGGCGGTTTTCGTGTAGGCTAAGAACCCGCGCATGACCGAGAAAATCCGCAAGGTCCTCTCATTCCCTTCGCCTGTTCCCGCTAAGGCGGACTATCAGCGAGTCAAGTCAAGTTATTCCGTTCGCGAGATCAAACAAATGTTTGGCTTGGGCGAGCGTACCGTGCGTCGTTGGACTGAAGCGGGAATCATTTACGGAATTCCGTTGGGCGAGACCGGCGATTACACCTACGACTTTCACGCGCTCACGATGTTTCGCCGCGTGCGCGAAATGCGGTCGCAGGGCCTGACCATCAAACAGGTCGAGGCCGAACTACAGGGCCAGATGAGTTTGTTTCGCGCCGACCACGCCCAGGTCCAGGTGGCCCACCTGCTGACTCCCTTTGAAGAGGCTTTGGTACTGCACGAACAGGGAGATATGACGGCGGCGGATTTTTATGCGCAGGCGATTAGCGAAGGTGACAACATTGCCGAGGCCTACTGTAACCTCGGGATTATCCAGTTGGATCGCGGCAACACGCTGGGTGCACTGGAAAACTTCACCCAGTCCTTGAAGAACGATCCGCGCCACGTCGAAGCGCACTACAACCTGGCAAATCTTTATTACGATGCCGGTGACTTTCCGCTGGCCCGCCTGCATTACGAAGCTGCGACGCAAATCGAACCAAACTTCTCGCTTGTCTATTACAACCTTGCGCTGGTTTACCATCGGCTGAATAATGTTCCGGCGGCCAAAGAATCTTTGAATCGATACAAAGACCTCGAGCCGGGTGATGAAGAGATCGAACTCGTCGATCAGCTTTTGAAGGCGATGGAAACGGGACGGCCGGGCGGGTGAGCGGCAGGAGCTAAGAAGAGCAAAAGCTTCGCGCACGGTGGCGGCTCTGGTTCCCGCGGCGGGCCTACCGGGCACTTGTTGAGGTGCTGGCGTTTCCCAAGAACGAGCTTATAAGTTCCCATTAATTGTTTAGTGTTTGTAAGCTTCACGTCCAGAGTCATCAGCTTGCCCTTGACTGACCCCGAATACTCTGCTGGATGAGTCTCTCGCGGTACAGATGGCGAACCTGGCTGACTAACATAGATTCCGTACAGCTTGAACCGGCCTTTGCGGTCTAGGGCAGCGGGCCCCTTTGCAGAACCAGCCGCACAATCAAATTCCAACGAAAAACCTTCCGGCGTTACCGTTAGGTTCACATGCGGCCCACCCCATGGGCCGGCCGCAATCGCAAATTAATTGTTTGGATTAGTAGCTATAGACGTTGCCGTTTAACTTAAGGATCAAATCGGCGCAAATTTCACTCGCAGAATTGGAGGACCGGCACGATTTCTGCGCTAATATAGTCGTCACCGTTCCAGTGATCAGCTTCGACAACCAAAACTCGTAGCCGTGAGATCGGCGTCTTGCATCGTGCGGATTTCGTCGCAAGTATTCAAAGTTACTCCGCCGGACAAACGCTCGATTAATTTCGGATGTATGAAGGGCGGCATTCCGCACCGACCTTGCGGCGGCACTTCGCATAGCAGAGCTGCTTGTATTGTCGAAGAGGTTGATAGCGGTCGTTCATTAGAGAATTGAATTTTCCCCCGGCTCGCGGGTTCATTTGATCCGTGTTCAATTTAGAAGTCGAATCTCTATCATACGCGCCTTGCGCATTGCGGAAAATTCCGGCAATTAGGGTAAACTGGGGCGAGTGAAGTGTTCGTAAAGTGTTGAATCTTCAAGCACGGCGGGGTAGCTCAGATGGTTAGAGCGTGGGATTCATAACCCCAAGGTCGGCGGTTCGATCCCGCCCCCCGCTACCAAAACTCTCAGGTAGTTCAATCACTCAGAAGCCTCGTCGACGAAGACTGGAGTCGTGCCGAGATCTTGCTCGAGCGCGCTCAACCATCAAGTCAAAGACGTCTCCTAATCTCGATAGACGTAGAGGACAATGCCCTATTCGGTAAGGGAAGATGCTTGACTTCTCAAGGTGTCTATCGCACAATCCCGCCGCTAACTGTAGCTTCTCTCGGTACGGACTAATCTCTCGCGCGGTTCCCTCCCGATAGGAATAGAACCTTGAAGCCGATTATCTTCGCCATCATTTTGTCTTGGCAGAAAGATAGTCATGATCCAAGCCTGCGCCTCGAGCAGGCAGTGTCCAAACAAACATAAGGAGAACAATGAACGTGAAATCCCCCAACTCAATTCGATTAATTACCGGTCTCGGCGTCTTGGCCCTATTGGCGATTGTGGTTCCGATCGCATCCGCACAGGGCAAACAGAATTTTACTGTCATAAACAAATCAGGCAAAGCCATTACCGAGCTATACGTTTCCAAGGCCTCAACAGACGATTGGGAGGAAGACATTTTGGGTCAAGACACTCTGCCAAACGGCGAGAGCGTTGAGATCACCTTCAGCCCGAAGGAAAGAGCGGCGAAATGGGATATCAAGATGGTGGACGACAAGGGCAAAGAGCATAAGTATTACAATCTGAACCTACTTAGTATTTCGGAAATCACCGTCAGGGATAACGGCGATGGAACCTGGCATTGGAGTTGGAAATAGCTATCGCCAGAACATCCAATAGCGGCAGTCTCGACGTGTGAATACCTCGCGCGTCGAGTCTATTGGTTGGATCAATTGCTTACCGCGAGAGCTTCTGGGGTTGGAATTGTGATAAGAACCCCCGCTCAGCGAAAACACGAACAATAAACTTAACCTGCGGGTTGGCGACTGGTTTTTCGCCGTCCAGAATTTTCGAGTCTGCGTACGTTCTCGCTCGCACGGTGCAGACTAGAGGAGATACTAATGACCAAGAGAACTTCGATTTCAATTGTGCTGATTGCTTTGGCCGCGCTGCTCATGGGTTGCGGCAACAAAGCCGCCCTAAACACGTCATCCGCCAACGCGAACAAGCCGGCAACTGGCAATGTTCCGGCCTCGAACTCGAATGCCAACACTCCAAGCGGCAGTGCCGCGAACGCCCCCGTAACCGTTACCGGCAAATGGGAGATGGTTGGCAAAGAGGGTGACTGGAATGGCACCGTCGACATGGTCGGCATGGATGGATTTATCTGGAGCGTGGAGGCGGATGGCTCGCTTTACAAGACAGATCCTGCGACCGGTAACTTTACCCAGATTGTAGATAAAGGTTCGTTTCATAACCTGAAGCTCCTCGAAGGAATGGACCACGTTTTGTGGACCGTCGAAGGGGACACGCTCTACAAGAACGATCCGGCGAACGGCAAGTGGGAGACCATGGGCGACGGCAGTGGATGGGCTAAGACAGTAGCTATGGCCGGCCTGAATGGGATTCTCTATTCGATCGAGCCTGACGGGTCGCTCTGGAAAACCGACAAGAGCGGCGCCGATACGATGATTGATAAAGGCGACTTTAAAGGATGTACCCAATTGGCCGCGATGAATGGGAAGCTCTGGACGATCGAGAATGGGAATCTTTACTGGACGGATCCCAATACTTTGAAATGGGAACAAATCGGCAAGGAAGGTGAGTTCAACAATATCACCGTGATGGTTAGTGGCGGCAGCTTTCTTTGGATGCTTGACGGCGGCGGCACAATGTATCGAGTCGATCCGAACGGCGCGAGCACCGCAGTCGGAGAGCGTGGGAGTTATGGCCAAACGACCGTCCTAACTTCTCTGAATGGCAAACTATGGACGGTCCAACGCGGAAATCTCTACAAGACAAGCTGATCAGTTCCGGCCAGGACAACAGACTCGCCAAGACCCGGGGTCAGACTCGCAACACCCGGGGTCAGGCCTGCAATTTTGGGACTCGCAAGACCGGGGTCAGGCCTGCAATTTTTGCAATTCTTTTCAAGACTCGCAAGACCCGGGGTCAGGCCTGCAATTTTTGCGATTCTTTTTGCTTGCCGGTCCTGACTTGGCCAAAAGCAGCTACTCATGCTCCTCGAATCTGGTGAGGCTGTCGTGACGGCAATTCATATAACAGCATCGACAATTCGTCATGCTGCAGATAGAAGCGTATAAAATTTGTGAAAACTCGCCGTGGCTGCAACCTTTGAAATTGTTTCAGTTGAGAATTTGACGAGGAGGGGATGCATAACCCCGAGGTCGGCGGTTCGATCCCGCCCCCCGCTACCAATCCCCTAAATTCTCCGTAGCGGGTCGTGGTCCATTTCGCTGAAAAGGTAAGTGGCAGCATAGCGCACAAATGTTTATAGACGTACACGCAACATGTTTCCACCTCTGCAGAGCAGCGGAACACCTCTTATCGCCTCAATTTCCTACTCTTGACCCCCAATGGTCTTAGCTATCCCACCTGCTATAACATTAGGCGGTCGGCCCTCAGCAGAATACGCGCAACACACGTTTACCCCAATACCGCTGTTCAAGAAACGTTCTGCGCGAGTGCTTTCTGAGACCGGCTGGTGAAAACGATTTGCGATGAATGAAACCAATCCAACCAGATTAGTTGTCGGCATCACCGGCGCGACCGGAACGATTTTTGGGGTGCGGCTCCTGCAGATGTTGCACGGCTCCGGCGTCGAGACCCATCTGGTGCTGAGCAGGTGGGCCAGCCGTACATTGATCCATGAAACGCAGCACAGCGTCGAAGAAGTTAAGGGTCTCGCGACGCGAAATTATCCGCTTCGCGATCAGGGCGCGGCGATTTCCAGCGGCTCATTCGTGACGCTCGGCATGGTTGTCGTGCCATGCAGCATGAGAACCCTGGCCGCAATCGCAAATGGATTTGGCGATAACCTGATTCATCGGGCTGCGGACGTGATCCTGAAAGAGCGACGCAAACTGGTTCTGGTTGTGCGCGAATCTCCGCTGCACGATATTCACCTCGAGAACATGTTGAAGCTGTCCCGGATGGGCGTGGTTATTCTGCCGCCCGTTCCGGCTTTTTATAACCACCCCCAAAATCTCGATGACATGATCAATCACGTGGCAATGAGGGTCCTGGATCAATTCGATATTCATTTGGATGTGATGAATCGCTGGGACGGCACAATGTTTACGGGTGCTGAAGCCGGCGAACGGAAAGTGCGCTGACTGCAATTGCCGGGCGTGCTTCGGCGCCCCGCCAGCCCCTGCTAACTGTTGCCTTGCGTCTGCCGACAAAAGTGACTCTGATAAAAAAAAGGCCAGCCTGATGTTCAGGCTGGCCACAGATCCAAATCGAGATCAGTTTCTAATCCTTCGTAATTGCAACTCGTTGGGGCGCGTAATTGATTCGTCTCAGTTCGCGCATGCGCCCTTCTGTGAGATCACCTTCCACAATCTCATAACCAAGCAGAGCCAGCACCCGCCCGCGCACGAATATCGGTCGTGAGTTGCCGTACCAATCGACGCACGAAGCTCGACACCCATCGTCGACCGCTTTATCAGATTGGGCCCCGAGTTCTCCCATCTCTTCAAAGCGCAACGACTGATTGCGGAGAAAGAGAATCGCTGCCGAACTTTGAAATAAGTTCATGTAACCGGCACGGCCTGGGATACTGATCGGCAAACCGAGCACGCCCGAGTCTGGTCCATCCGGCTTGTAGAAGAAGCCCTGACTGCGCAGTTCCCCCTGCGATGCGTCTTTGCGAATGTACTCGTCGGCTACTTTGGGCGCTTCACCCAAACGGATGGCGGTGAAATGCAGGTCCTTGCCGTCAGTGCCAACGACGATTGCGTCTGACCCGAGCGCTTCAATTCGATCGACGCCGTGATTCACGGGCAACTCGCTCGTGTCTCCCTCGGCAAAGCGAACGGCGAACAGGCTCGACTGCTTGTTGGTTTGCGGCCGTCTCCAGCCGCTTCCCGTTCCGTAAAGGAGATAATTGCCGACGAATCGATTCTGAAAGGTGTAACTCGGACCTGCGGGTTTCGGCAGCGGATGGTAGCACCATGACGAAGCACTATCGGTGCCGTCATTGAAGAGGGAAAGCGGCACGCGCATCAAGGCGACGTCGCCGGCCGCAGCTTCGGCCGCCCACATACCGTCGCCCGAGGAATCCGTGCGCACGAGCACGTTCAAATGCTTGTCTTCGCTTTCGAGAAACGAAAATTGATCGACCGGACTCCCCGAAACGCCAATCGCGCTCGGTCCGGATCCGTCGAGTGGCATCCGATAGAGCATTGAGTGTTGGCCGCGGCGCTGCCCATAACCGGACCATTCGGTGGTCCAGACATAAACAGATTCCGGCGAAACATAGAACACGCGCCCTGGCGCACCCAGGACGCCGGTCGCCTCGCACTTGAAGTCCTCATTGCCGAGATCGCATACGGTCACTGTGTGCAGCGCTAATCCATAATTGGAATTAAGCTTGCCCTCGGGAACATAGACATGAGTTGCGGAAACGATGCGTTGAAATTCAGCGGGCGTGGCGCCTTTGTGCCACTTGCGCACCGCCGGAAACTGCGCGAGTGGATCACTGGCATAAGGATTCAGGTAAAGCGGCGTGTAGAAGATCAACTTGCTGCCAATCAGGCGGCTGGCGTAGTTGCGCGATGAGTAATAGTCATTTGAGCGCAAATGATAAGTCGATCGATAAGCGAGGTTGCCTGCGCGATCGATCTTGAACAGACCAACTTCCGTCCCGCCGCGTTCGTAGCTGTAACCAATGACCGCGACCGTGTCGGTTGAGACGAGCATTTCGTCGTACCAGGTGTAGCGCGGATCGATGTCCGGCCCAAACGCGTCCACGCTCGAGATTGGCTTGAGTGTGTTGTCGCCGATCGCGACCGTGAACAGACGTCCACGCCGCAGGACCACCAGATGATCGCCATGCAGTTTGACGATGCCGCCTTCATCTACCCCGGCATGTTGGGTATTTGTGATCGATTCGTCGGCCCTGCCATCCTTTGCGCTCGCGAGCCCAGTGGCCGCCTGATTAACCGTCGCCGGGGCGGGCGCATTAGTTTCCGACTTGGTCGCGGATCTTTGCGCGCGTCTTCGTTCTTCAACCAGTTGGTGCAGATAGTCCTTCAGCTCGTCTTCAGAGCCGAACGAGCGCATCGTTTTCTTTCCATTCCTCGCCAGCTCGCCGGGTGACGCGGCAGCGCCACTCGCTAAACGGTTTCCGCCGGCAGCCAGGGCAGAGATCAGACCCACGACGGCGGCGAGGGAAAGCACCAGTGAGGCGAATGAGAGCGCGAAGTTTCGCGCATTTCGAATGTTGTTCATTATCAGTTCTCCTGTTGGCATTGCTCGAACACAACAGCAGAACGGGACCGGGCGCGCGAACTTGCAGGGGAATTGTCAGAAGCCCGACCGTTAGAGAGGGCTGGAATATTCCGAGTGGCCCTCACTTGCGCTCGGGCTTCTGACAGCGGGTTCGCCGGGATTTCGGTTGAGCCGCATCAAAGCCTGCGATATAGTTTCAAACTGGATTATCGTGGAGGGGTCGCATAATGGTATTGCAGCGGTCTTGAAAACCGCCGGCCGCAAGGCTATGCAGGTTCGACTCCTGTCCCCTCCGCCATCTCCACTTCACGCCCGACCGCAATTCGCTACCCGCGTTTCCCGATTCCCTCCCTCGAATGGTGATCCTGTTCCCCGGACGAGACTAACCAGTTAGCCGTTTTGTAAGGCGACCCATTCGCCGCTCCTTATCATAAGACCGCGAGAAGTCGCCGCCTTCAAAAGCGTAAGACTGGGAGCGCGGGCGCCCTCGCCCGCAACGTATTTTCCTCGTCCGCCGAAGCGGACTGAAAGAAAATAGCCCAGCGCTCCAGCGCTGGGTGGCGCGGCAGGTTCCTTGGCAGTCCGTGAAGCGGACGGCTGAGCAACATGTGACCTTCAACACTTCAGACTCAGCCGTCCGTTTCACGGACTGCATTTATTGCTCCATCCTGGTCCCACCGATGAATCGGTGGGCACTATCATTCGTCGGCTTAGCCGACTTTTGAGGCAAAGCCGTGTTAGCTTGTCTTCTGCGACATACCACTTTTTGGGCAAAGCCCGCGGCGTCAAAAAAAAAACTGTCAACCCGCGCCGCGGACTTAATAAGTTTTACTAAAGCAGAGCCCGCAGCCTTTCCTTCGTGATCATTTCCTTGGGCGTACGCGGACTAGTCTTCAGCCAGTCTTCCAATTGCCTGACCGTGACTGTGTGAACAATCGAAGAACGTATTTCCACCTGCAGCTCAGCCAAGCCGGCGGGATAAAGATTATGCTTCCGAAAGCTTGAGATGCTGACGGCGGCGGCTTCATAAAGGCTGCCTGCCTGCACCTCGACCGTGTGCTTCAATCCATCCATATCAACATAAGTAACCAGACAGGTCGCCACGAGCGCAGCTTAACAATTTTCGAAGATTTTCGGTAGTAGGCGGATCGTGCATTTCACAGCATAAGAATGTTTGACCGGCCTTTTATTTCTTATCGGTTGCACCATTGCTCTTTGCTTCAGGTTGATGTAGTTTTTGCAGCGCCCAGCCCGCACCTCTTGCTATGAACCTTTACGTTGGCATAACGGATTACGAGTGGTTTCGCCTGCATGCCTCAAAGGATAAAGTTGAAGAGGTTAATTTCTGGCGCCCTTCATCCACGGCAACCTTCAAAGCCTTACACTGGGGCGAGTGCATCAACTGCTTTCAATCTGGTTACCGAATTCTCATGGTATCCTTCGGGCTCCAACTGGTTAAGGGATCCCGTCGGTCGTCCACATCTCAAGACAGACACCCATGCTGCCTCGAAACGAAGCACGCACCAGAAAAGAACTAATAGACAAGGCGCTAACTGCAGCCGGATGGAATCTGCTTGACCCATCGCAAGTTGGCTTTGAGATCCCTGTTGATGGAGCCGGCGCCGAACCTTGGAACGGCGTCACGGATTACTGCCTTTATCGTCCTAACGGTGAGGTACTCGCGGTCGTCGAAGCCAAAAGGATGAGTCGCGATCCGCGAGTGGCTAAGGAGCAGATTCGTCACTATGTCACTGAGATCGAAAAGCGGCAGGAGTTTCAACCGTTCGCTTTCATGGCTAACGGCTCTGACACTTATCTCTGGGATATCGGAACTGAAGCGCCGCGTCTCATCGCGGGCTTCTTCGCACCCGAAGATTTAGAGAATCTTTTATTCCTCCGTGAGAACAAGACGCCGCTCAGCGAAACTGCGATCAACCCTCAGATCGTCAACCGTGGTTATCAACACGAAGCAATTCGACGCGTCGCGGAGGCGTTTGAACAGAATAAGCGGCGGGCTCTTCTGGTAATGGCAACAGGTACCGGGAAGACGCGCACCGCGATGGGGCTTGTCGATCTGTTTCTTCGGACTAATCAGGCGCGGAGAATATTGTTCCTTGCTGACCGTGACGCGCTAGTGGATCAGGCGCAAACGGATGGCTTCAAGGCGCATCTTCCTCACGAACCCAGAGATCGCATTTACACTCACAACATCGACAAGGACAAGCGTCTTTATGTAGCAACACTCCAAACCATCAGCCGTTGCTTTCATGCATTCTCACCTGCCTTCTTCGATTTGATTATCTTTGACGAGGCGCACCGCTCAATCTTCAATCGGCTCGGCGAAGTCATGGATTACTTCGACGGCCGAATGATTGGTCTGACGGCAACGCCAGCCACCTTCCTTGATCGGGACACTTTCTTAGCGTTCGAATGCAACGATGGCAAACCAACTTTTCTATACAGCTACAAACAAGCGATCGACGAAAAGGTCCTCGTCGATTTCAGTCTCTACCAAGCCAACACAAAGTTTCAACGAAAAGGAATTCGCGGAGTTGACTTGAGCGAAGAGGAGCGGAATGCCCTGATCGAACAAGGTATCGATCCCGACGAGCTAGACTACGCGGGAACTGATCTGGAGAAAAATGTCAGCAACAAAGATACGCTGCGCAGACAGTGGGAAGAGATCATGGACGTTTGCTACAAAGACAAGTCCGGCCAGCTTCCCGCAAAGACGATCATCTTCGCGATGACTAAGAAACATGCAGAAAGACTCGGTGGCGTCTTTGACGAGATGTTTCCGCAATATCGAGGCGAGATGGCGCAAGTGATTACCTCAGACACTGAGCGTGTCCGCGATGGCTCTTATGGTGACGGGCTGATCACAAAATTCAAGAAAAATGAACTGCCCCGCATCACGATCTCAGTCGACATGCTCGACACTGGCATCGATGTGCCGGAAGCGATGAACCTGGTGTTCATGAAGCCGGTTCAGTCGCAGATCAAGCTCTGGCAGATGATTGGCCGTGGCACACGGAACAATGAGGCGTGCCGTTTCCCCGACCGCCTGCCAGAGGGCGGCAAGACAGAATTCAAGATCATCGACTTCTGGGAAAACAAGTTTGATAAGAACGCGGAAGAGACCGTCCCTCAAACCGTACCGGTATTGGTGAGGATCTTCAACACACGCCTCAACACGCTACGGCTCTGTCTACGTCAACAGGACTCGGAAGACTGCAAGCGCGTGGTCGCTGATCTTCGAGCACAGATCGCACAGATTCCGCTCGATTCATTTGCGGTAAAGAAGGTTTACGCCGAGATCGAAGAGGTTTGGGGCGATCACTTTTGGCAATATCTCACTCAGGCAAGTCTGGATTTCCTGCGCATGCGGGTCGGTCCGCTGCTGCGCCACGTCGCTGATGTTGATGTCGCGGAGGCCACATTTACCAGCAAACTTGAACGCCTGAGATACCAGGTGCTCACAAATAAGGTGCAGCCTGACCTGCTTGAATCAATAGCCGAAGACGTGAAGTTGCTCCCGCAGTTCGTCCACGAAAAGGACGCTTGCAAAGAGTCCATCAAGATTTGTTTGTCGGCTCGTTTAAGCACTGCTACTTCGCGTGAATTGTGCCAGGTCGTAGACACGCTGGCGCCTCAGATGAAATACAAGCGCGAGCAAGCGAGCGCCTTCGTCGTGCTCGATCTGCCCGACTTTATAGAGACAAGGGGCTACATCACTCTCAGCGATGGCGGCGAGAGAATTTTCGTGCAGGAATATCGCGAGCGGGTGGAGCGTAAGATTCTCGAAATCGTAGAGACTCATCCCACTATTGAGTCAATACGAAAGGGTGAAGTTGTCAGCGATCAGCAATTGGTCGAGTTGGAGAGCACGCTGCGAAAGCAACTCGGTCACGGTGATATCGAATTGACGACAGACAACATTCGCAAAGCCTACGGCCTCAAAGTCGGAAGCCTGCTTACTTTCTTGCGCCACGTTTTGGAATTAGACTCGTTGCCAGACTACGAGACCGTAGTGCGCCGACGCTTCGAAGAACACATTGCGCGTCATCAATACAACGCTGACCAGATTCGCTTCCTTCGTGCCGTGCATAGCGTCTTCCTGGAAAAGAGATACAAGTTGCAGCTCGCTGATCTCTACGAAGGCCCGCTTGAAACCTTTGGCCTGAATGCAGTCGATCGGCTATTTACGACGAAGGATGTTAACGAGCTTTTGGCTTTGACACAGGAACTCGCGGCGTGATCACAACGGAAAAATGTTAACTGACAACTTACTTCGATCACAGGTTGAGCAGCTCTGGGATAAGCTCTGGACCGGCGGGCTCTCAAATCCGCTCGATGCTATTGAGCAA
>JBHELZ010000022.1:0-63042 GCA_046262835.1 Pyrinomonadaceae bacterium | reverse complement strand
AATGCAGGCGCCGACTGAAAAATGAAATCGGTAATCGAGACTTCGGGAATCGCGACCTCAGGGTATGGCCCACGAAAGATCATAGTTTGGCGGCACAGGGTTAAGCCTGTGAAAGTTGCAAAGCACAGACCGACGTCCGTGCCACGAGCGCGATGTTTATAGCTCACCAGCTATCGGTAGAGCAAACGCTTGTTCAGAAGCAATTCATCGCCTTTGAATTACCGCTGAGCATTTTGGTCAAACGATCTATAACATTCCGCCGGCGACATAGCTTCGTTGTATAGTTCGCCTTCAGAGTTGAAACTTGGATTTACAGGCTTGAGCCCGAATTCTAAACACTAATGCTGTCTCCGCTTAACATCGTCTGCCTGGCCACATTTTTCAAAGGCGCCGATTTCATGCGCGAGTGCAAAGCCGCGGGCTGCAACATCGTCCTGATCACCAAAGAAAAGATGCTGCACGAAGATTGGCCGCGAGACGTGCTGGATGAAGTGTTCGCCCTGCCGAACGATGCGCCGGTCGAATTGTTTCTCGAGCTCGTTAGTCATATTGCGAAGACACGCATGCCCCATCGCATCATCGCGCTCGAAGAATTCGACGTGATGATCGCGGCTCTGGCGCGTGAGCACCTCGGCTTACCAGGCATGAGCAGCTCTGCGGCCAAGGTCTTTCGCGACAAGTATGCGATGGCGGTAAGGGCGCGCGACGCAGGACTGACGGTGCCTGAATTCGTGCCGATAATAAATACTCAGGAAATCAGCGAATACATAGGTCGAGTTGCTCCGCCGTGGGTCCTGAAACCTAGGTCAGATGTTTCCGCGATTGGCATCCGCAAATTGGATAACGCCGAGGAAGTTTGGGCCGCAGTTGAAGAATTGAACAAACGAGAAGCTTTGCGTGAGCGAGCGTCGCACCATGTGCTGGCACGTTTCATTCCTGGCGAAGTCTTTCACGTCGACTCACTAGTTTACGACCGTCGCGTCATGTTTGCGGGCGTGAACAAATATGGGCGCCCGCCGTTGCAGGTCGCCCATGGCGGAGGCGCCTATGTCTCGCAGACAATCCCGGATGACTCCGCC
Organism: Pyrinomonadaceae bacterium; assembly: GCA_046262835.1. Classification (GTDB taxonomy): domain Bacteria; phylum Acidobacteriota; class Blastocatellia; order Pyrinomonadales; family Pyrinomonadaceae; genus UBA11740. Next base: position 61,963 of record JBHELZ010000022.1, on the reverse strand, counting down.
GACAAAAAGAAGCTACTCGACATCAATCGTCGGCTGATCAAGGCAATGCGGATGCAGACCGGCGCGACCCACGCTGAATTTATCAAGAGCGATGCTGACCAGAATTTTTATTTTCTCGAGATCGCCGCGCGCGTCGGCGGCGCCTACATCGCCGATGTGCAGGAGGCAGCCTCAGGGATCAATCTATGGCGGGAATGGGCTAAGCTGGAAATCGCTGATTCCCGGCCCAGATTAAAGCCCCGCAAAGAACACGCGGGAATTATTCTTTCTTTGGCGCGGCAGGAATACCCGGATACGTCGGCTTATGATGATACTGAGATTGTTTATCGCGTTAAGAAGAGGCATCACGCGGGGCTGATCGTCAGATCAAGAAGCCACGAACGCGTGAGCCAGTTGCTGAACGATTATGGTTGCCGATTCGAAAATGATTTCATTGCGGTGCTGCCGCCGCTCGAGCGTGCGGAGTGAGTGGGCCAACAATCATTGGTCCAATGGTTCATGGGTCCATTGATCGACGCCTCAATAAGTCAATCAAGCAATCTTACAAGCTAACATGCCTGTTCCATCAAACTGGTACGAAACATTTTTTCACGGCATCACGCTCGACCTGTGGCGTAAAGCCATCCCGCCGGAACAAACAACCGCTGAGGCAGAGTTTCTGCTCGATCATTTGAATTGCGACGCGGGTGCGCGCGTGCTCGACGTTCCATGCGGGAACGGACGCTTGTCCTTTGAAGTCGCGAAGCGCGGCTTGCGGATAACCGGTGTTGATATCTCGAAAGAGTTTATTGAAGAGGCGCGGTCGATTCAAAGCCGGCGTCCTGATGCACCCAACACCGCAGCGGGTTGTGACTTCACTGCAAAAATCGAATTCTTACTTCGCGACATGCGGCACATAGAAGATCAGGCGGTCTATGACGGGGCATACTGCTTTGGAAACAGCTTTGCCTTTCTGGAACACGCTGAGACGGAGAAGTTTTTGCGCGCGGTTGCCGGAGCCTTGAAGCGCGGCGCTCGCTTCATCATTGAAACCGGAATGGCGGCTGAGTCCGTTCTGCCCGACTTTGAAGAACAGAGTTCGCACGAGATGGGTGATCTCGCGCTGACGATCAAAGAGCGATACCTTGCGGCCGAAAGCTGCATCGACAGTGAATACATTTTTGAGCGCGGTGGCCAGACTGAATCGCGCCTGGCGAGAGAGTGGATTTACACGGTCGCCGAGATGCGGCGGATGCTGGAAGGGGCGGGCTTCTCGGTCCTCGATCTTTACGGCTCGCTGAAGTGCGAAGCTTACGAACTGGGATCGCGCGAGTTGTTCATTGTATCGGAGGCCCGGCGCTGACCCTTCAGAAGGCCGACCTTCGCGGAGCCGCAACAATCGCGATTCGCATCCTGCCAGAGATTTGAATTATCCGTGCAACTACGACGACAGAACCTACCTAACGGTCCGGGCCTGACACGCTGTCGCTACAGTTTTTTGATCGCCCAGATGTCCACATCAAGCGACTCGGCGTAATTCAGCACCGGATTGTCTGCCCGCGACTTCAGACCCAACGCTTCAATCATCGTCGATTCGTAGGAGTTGATTGTCGCTTTTTGCAGCGGCCACGGCTGGTGAAAGATGCGCGCGCGGTAGAAATCACCGTCGCGCTGGCTGTAAAGGCAGTAGCGCTCGGTGAGGAAAAACTCTAACGAGTGCGGATGCGAGAAAGGAACGGTGTCGCCGATGTTCCAGGAGCCCTGGAAAAACGCGTCCGGCTTATCAGTTCGTGCCAACGCATAATCGATCGTGTTGCGGCTTTGCTCCAGATCGATGCTCGCGTTGTAGTAAGGCAAGTGATAGAAGGTGCGCGCCGCAATCACGGCCGCACTGCTGTTGCAATCCAACGAGAAAAACCAGACGCCCGGCACGCCGTCATAATGAACGTAGGTGCGCACGTTTAGTTCGTGGGCCGAACTGAATCCGGGCACCGCCGGGACAAAGGGCGGTAACGCTCGAATGTCCCACATCGTGAACGGAATAATTCCAATCCAGGCCGTGCCGTCGAAGGTATCGATCTCGAGGCTTTGAGGAATCAGCGGCCGCAACTCACTAACTTCAATTCGCCAATGCATGAACAGCAACTTGCCCCAGGTCTGATGCATGAGCGGCTGCCCGTTGGGCCGCTCGCGAATTGCCAACCGGTCGAGCTCTGAAAGTCTTCCTGCTTTGATCATGTGAACAAACTCAACACTCTGTCCGCAGGGGCACTGCTTACCTTGAAAATTTCTGGTCGCAAAACTGCTGAACAGGCGTAAACAGATTCTGGCAATTGCTGTCTGAGCCCAAACCGACTCTCCGGCATTGATCCAGTCGCCAATGCGCAGTCTTGACGAACTCTGTCTGTTTGGGGACGTCGTCGCAAAATCCGGATGTCGGTCGGCTCGCCTCCAGGCACGGGCGCACGAAAACGCTGTTCGAGACGACGCTGGTCAGGCCCGGGTCCTTCTTGTAGCGCGCGATCGCTTCATCAACACATCCCTGATTGTCAGTCCCACGACCAAAATTTTTTCCTTCAGTCGCTACCTCTTTCGCCCGGGCCATCCATGCATCCTTATTCTTCATCACGTAAAACACGCCCGCTCCGACCACACCAATGACCAGCAGCACGATTACGATTAAAACGATGAGTAATACCTTGAGCCAACCTGGCATGGAGACCCTCCGATTAGGTTTTGAGCCGCGGATTTACGCGGTCGTTGCAGATAACCGAATTAAAACACTTTCTAATTAATCTGCATCTATGGTCCTTTCAGCCGCGGCTCAATTCGCTTTACTTCAAGTGCCTATCCAGCCAATCCAACACCGTGTTGTACCAGAAGGCGGAGTTTGCCGGCTTCGACACCCAGTGTCCTTCATCAGGAAAGTCTACCAGCTTTGATTCGACGCCCATCCGTTGAACTGCGGTAAAGAACTGCAAGCCCTCGCCTTCCGGGACGCGATAGTCAAGGGTGTTGGTGATAATCAAGACGGGCGTGTGAAAATTCTGGACGAAATTGTGCGGCGACCAGCGTTCGTACATTGCTTTGTTGGTCCAGGGCGTGCCTTTGAATTCCCAATCAGTGAACCAAAGTTCTTCCGTCACCCCGGTCATGCTGGTGAGATTATAAACGCCGTCGTGCGACACAAGCACCTTGTATTGAAATCGTGGATCGTTGTTGTGACCTTCGATCCAATCGATCATATAACCACCATAACTTGCCCCGGCCGCGCCGATGCGATTCTTATCGACATAAGGAAGGTTCGCCGCCATGGCCACGCCGTTACTAAGGTCGGTGAAAACCTTTCCACCCCAGTCGCCGGAGATATCACTCACGAATCTTTGGCCATAACCGGTCGAGCCGCGGGGATTCGGCATGAACACGACATAACCGTCGCCGGCATAGATCTGCGGGTTCCAGCGATAACCCCAGTTGTCGTTCCAGGCGCCCTGTGGTCCGCCGTGAATCAAAACCACCAGCGGATATTTCTTCCGCGGATTAAAATTCGCGGGCTTCATAATCCAGCCGGCAACCTTTGCACCCAGGGCACCGGTCCAGGTGACTTCCTCAGCAGGCTGCAATTTGAACGATGAGAGGAATGCATCATTCGTCATAGTCAGCGGCGTAACGCCGCTGCCATCAACGTTCGCGCGATATACCTCGCTCGGTTTAGTCATGCTGCTGCGTGAGAAAATCAGAGCGTGGCCGTCGTTCGTAGGATGAACGTCGCCGTTGAATCCTTCGCCGACAATCTTTCGGACCGGGCCACCGCTTACGGATACTGAATAAATTGGGGCTCGGCCTCGCTCTTCCGCAACCAGATAAATTGTCCTGCTGTCCGGAGCGAAAGCAAACTCGTCAACCCATGAGTCGACGGTTTCGCTCAGCGATCTGGATTGATTTGTTTTTCGATCGTAAAGCATCAAACGGAAGCGATCGCTTTCATACCCGGGCGTAGCTTGTGAACGATAAGCGATGAACCGCCCGTCCGGGGAAAATTGCGGCGATCCGTCATAACCGTGGTTGGCGGCGGTAATGTTTCGCGCTGGGCCGCCCTTGATCGGCACCAGCCAGACATCAGCGTTCGTCGAGGTGGCTTCAACTTTGTCGTGGTTACTGACAAATGCCAGCTCTTTCGAGTCGGCCGAGAAAGCATAATCGGTTGGGCCACCGAGACTGAACGGCGGCGCATCGTAATCGCCCGGCGTCACATCGCGCGCTTCACCGCCCGCAGCCGACACCACGAACACGTGCGTGCGCATGTCGCCCTTCCACGATTTCCAGTGACGATATAGCAGCCGTTCGGTGACATGAGCTTTGACCTTACTAGCCGCGACTTCATCAGCGCGTCGTTTGTTGCAGGCGTCGTCCAGGCATTGGGGGTAAACATCCGAAGCAAATGCCAGCCACTTGCCGTCAGGCGCCCAGACCGGATCCGCGGCCCCGGTTGAAACGGTAGTGATCCTTTTCAACGCGCCGCTGGAAACATCAATGGTCCAAATTTGATCTTCGCCGTCACGCGCGGAAATAAAGGCAAGCCTGTCGCCGTCGGGCGACCAACGCGGGCTCGAAGACGAATGTTCATCGTTGGTTAGCTGCCGCGGCTCTCCCCCACCAAGAGGCGCCAGATAAATCTGCGTGGTGCTTTGATTCGCAGCTTTGTCTACATCCGTGATAGTGAAGGCAACAAGATCGCCTTTGGGAGAAACTTGCGGATCACCAACGCGGCGGACCTTTAACAGATCGTCAACCGTAAAGCGGCGCTCCTGGCCAAAAACGAGCGTTGCGCACGCAAACAAACTAATGATCGAGACAGCAAAGAACCGTTTCATAACGTACCTCGTAGGAATTTCTTCAGTTGTGCGGGAAAGCTCCGGTATTATCGCATGTTTCGATCTGAGAGCGCGACTGAGCAGAATGAGCAACAAGCGGCGTTATTGTCTGTAAGTGCGAATCGACCGCAGGCGGACTGGAAGGCAGGTTCAAAGTTCACGCTTCAGTTGTCGACGGTCGATAATTCCGGGTAAACATTGAACTCTGATCTTTCGCGTATGAAAGTTTGATGTGTTCGTCTAAAATTCCCCCAAATGCCCATTGCCCCCGAATCGATCACTTTGCAGCCAGTTCGGGAGACCGATCGAGACTTCCTCCTGCAACTCTATAAAAGCAGCCGTGGCGATGATTTACGCGCACTGGGTTGGAGCGAGGATCGAATTAGCGACTTCCTGGAGATGCAGCACGAGGCGCAGCGCAATCTTGAGAATGAGGGTGAGCACACCAGTGATCAACTTGTGTTGATGAATCGCAAACCAATCGGGCGGTTATCAATCGAAGCACGCACAGACGAAATTCGGTGCATCGATCTTGCATTACTTCCGGAGTATCGAAATCAGGGCGTGGGCACCCTTCTTATCAACCAACTGCAAGCGCAAGCGGCATCAGCAAAGTGTCCCCTGCATCTCCAGGTGATCAGATTCAATCGGGCAGTTAATTTGTTCGAGCGCCTGGGCTTCAGGCGCACCAGCGAGACCGGAACACATTTTCAAATGGAGTGGTTGCCGGCGAATGTCACCACCGCCCGGACCCGCGCGACCAGCACTCGTGAGGTTATCGATAGCGAGGGCTAGCGCGTTGTGACCGCTGCGGTAAGCATTCGAAGTTGTAAGACGACGGGGGAGCTATCGCTTCTTAGCTGCTTTCTTCACATTCTTGCTGGCAGTTTTACTTTTCGAGGTCCTGGCGCGGACGCGGCGGCCCTTCCTGCCTTCACGCTGCACGATGCCGGCTTTCTCCAGGTATTCATAACTTCCCCGCACCACGTTGCGCGCGATGCCGAGGGAATTCGCCAGCGTGCGTTCGCTTGGAAGCACACTGCCAACTGCCAACGAGCCGGTGCTAATTAAATCTCCGAGCTGGTCAGTGAGTTGTCGTGTCATCGATTCGACACTTTTCCTGTTGATTCGAATTTTGAGAGCCACTCGCTTTTGTCCTCCGTGTCTTGGGTGGGCCGTATTCTAGTTAGTCGTGCATAGCGTGTCAATGAAACGATCTTGCATACGCGCTAAGGATGTCATGTCGTATCGGCCCGGTCTGTTCTGGTCGTTAGCAGCGCGAGCGCGAGTGCAACAACTTCAGGGCCTGAGCGCTCCATGCCTTCGAAGAATTTCCAGCGTGCGATCGATCGGCAAGGCTTCGACGGTGTGACCCCGTCCCGTAGTCGTTGTGGCGCGAAACAGCGAGTTGTAAATCGCTTCTTCAGTTGCTTCGATCACGGCCAGGAAGAGCGGCGACATGGCGTCGTTTGCAAGCAGCTTAACGTTCGTTGTCTGATTGCGGGCGTTTACGGAGTTACGAATGCGAAGTTGAGGAGCAACAGAAAACGCAATAGCATAATCGCCGCTGCCGTTCGATCCGGCAGCGCCAGTGCGCGCTAGTCCCATCATCGAACGCCCGGCCAACCGTTGCAGATTCCGGTGATCGATGGGAGCATCAGTGGCAATTACAATCAGAATCGATCCGTCCGCCGGGTTTGACGCACGCGGATCCGTGGCATTGCTCTTTTCCAGGTCTTCTTTCAGGTAATACCGGCCCAGCTCCCGCCCCACCGGCGCACCGTTAATTGCCAGAATCCCGCCGAAATTCGACTGGACCAATACGCCGACCGTGTATCCGCCGAACGTTGCCGGCAGCTTGCGCGATGACGTTCCAATTCCGCCTTTGAAACCGAAGGCCACGGTGCCGGCGCCCGCGCCCACGCAACCTTCCTCAACCGCGCCGCCGCGAGCGCTCTTAATCGCCGAGAAAACCTCTTCGCGAGCGACGTACCGCCCGCGAATGTCATTCAAGTAACCATCATTAGTCTCGCCCACCAGCGGATTAATGGATTGCACGTCTTCATTCCCCGGCAGTGAAAGCATGTAATCGATTGTGGCGTCAGCAACCCGCGGCACATTTAATGTTGAAGTCAACATGACGGGGCTTTCAAGCTCGCCGAGTTCGTTCACCTGTGTCGAGCCCGCAAGTTTTCCAAACGCGTTGCCGATGAAGACCGCGGCGGGAACTTTTTCACGAAAGAGATTTCCGCCATGCGGCAGGATCACAGTCACTCCGGTGCGCACATTGTCGCCTTTAATCAGCGTGGTGTGGCCCACGCTAACCCCCGCGACGTCGGTAATGGCGTTCAGTGGTCCGGGCGAGAGTACGCCAACAATGACGCCGGCTTCGCGAGCGCGCGGTCGAACCGGAGTACCGGCATCCTGCGCGTTCGATTGCGAAGGCGCCAACTGGGACATCGTGTCCGAACTGAACGCTTCAGCGCGAACAGAATTTGGACGCTCCATCGCGACTGACGCGTAAAAAATGAGGACGCACGTAAGCAATGCAAGTAACCGCAGGGTCGAATTATTTTTCTGCATTGTTGGTAATCCAGATGCAATCCGAAAATCGATTAGGTTTTGGCGTGAGCAGCGATCGGAAAAAGATGTACATGGCCCAACATTCAACTGCAAAAGGTGGAAAGCCCAAAAAGCCAAGCACCGGCATCTCGAAAATCTTCACGTTGCCAAGGTACGGGACCGTATACGTCCATTTTGAGATCGCCCAATAGTTGAAGAATTCCCAAAGAAATCCGCAAACAAAGCCGCTCGCCAACAGCGACCACAGGCGTTGCCAATAGCCACGCGCCAGATCGCCGGTGATCGAAGGCCAGCCGCGCAGCCCGTTTACTGGATCGATTAAAAATATGAATGACAGCCAGATAATCGGCGCGAACCACGGCGATGGATAGAGCAGGGGCACGATTGCGCCGAGCGCGCCTAATATCACCAGAATGATCGCTGTGGGCTTTAATACTCTAATCGGGATTTGCGGCATCCGGCGCTCGAAAATCGTAAGCCGGAACAGCTCGGCTGTTATGAATAGGAGCGGAAAGATCGTGGCGAACGCCCAGTCGTAACCGACGCGGCGGAGCATCAAATGCGGCTCCAGGTTGTGATAATGCCACCACAGTTCAAGATCCGATTTCCAGAACCGCGGCGTGTTATAGAACTCACATAACCACCAACCCGCAATCGAGACTACGACAATGATTAGCAGCTCAAGCCGCTCTCGAGTCAGCAGCGACTGTCCTTCCAATTTATAAACGATCGCATCGACGAAAAGTATGTATCCGGTCCAGACGATCGGCGTGAACCAGTGCCCGACGATCTGATTGCCGCCGAACAGCAAAACCTCAGCCGCAATCATGATCGCCATGCCGAGGTATCCGTAGAGAGGCACGCGCGCGTTGTTGATGGTAGTGCGCACGGTCGTAGTATTATTACGCCCGCGCGAATTAGCAACGATAATTATTGGGTGAGGTTTAGAAGGCGCACCCTGCGCGGCCGATGTGACGGTTAAGTCTACGGTCTAAACGACTAATCTTCGCTTTGTCTCGAACAGAGGACTGGGCTCATTGTCACAAAGATCAAGCGGCATCCTGCTTCATCCCACCTCGCTACCATCGCCTTTTGGCATCGGCGGCTTTGGTGCGGAGGCGCGCGCGTTTATCGACTTCCTTGCGGACGCGCGGCAGTCACTTTGGCAGACACTCCCGCTTGGTCCAACCGGATACGGAAACTCACCATATCAGGGGCTCTCGGCCTTCGCGGGAAATATGCTGCTGATAGATCCACGCACTCTGGTTGATGAAGGCTTGCTGGAAACCGATGACATCGCGGCCCCTGTGTTTCTTTCCGCCCGTGTTGATTTCGATGCGGCGCGAACGTTCAAAGCGAAAATACTAAATCAAGCCTTCCAGAATTTTCGTGAAAGGACATTGCCATCGGTCGATACTGATTTTGAGGAATTCTGCGCGTGCTCGTCGTGGTGGTTGGAGGACTATGCGTTGTTTAGCGCTTTGAAGACGACGCAGGGCGATCGGGAATGGTCCGCGTGGGATCGCGAACTCCGTTTTCGTGAACCGCGGGCACTACAAAACGCGCGCAACCAGCTGGCGGATGAAATCGAGGCCCAGAAATTCTTTCAATGTCTCTTCTTTCGCCAGTACAGCTCGCTGCGTCATTATGCGCGCGAACGAAATGTTAAGATCATTGGCGACCTGCCGATCTTTGTCGCGCATGATTCCGCTGACGTGTGGGCCCATGCCAGGTATTTCAAACTCGACGAGAATGGCGCGCCGGTCGTTGTCGCTGGAGTGCCCCCTGATTATTTCTCCGAAACGGGTCAACTTTGGGGCAATCCGCTTTACGATTGGGAGCGCCTACGCGCGGACAACTTCCAATGGTGGATAGATCGGGTGCGCTGGTTGCTCGAACTATTCGACCTTATTCGCGTCGATCACTTTCGCGGCTTTGCGGCCTGCTGGCAGATTCCCGCGGGCGAAGTGACCGCCCGGAGGGGGGTATGGGTAAAGACGCCGGGTCGAGAATTATTCACGGCGCTGAAAAAAACACTTGGCGATTTGCCGATCATCGCAGAGAATCTGGGCGTTATCACGCCGGATGTTGAGAGTCTGCGGGCGGAATTCGGCTTCCCGGGCATGCGAGTTCTCCAATTTGCTTTCGGGAGCGACGCAACCAACGATCACTTGCCGCACAATTATGAGCAAGACACGGTCGCCTACACGGGCACGCATGACAACGACACGACGATCGGTTGGTTTGAAGGTCTGCGGGCAGAGGAACGCGAGTTTTGCTGCAGCTATCTCGCGAGCGATGGGCGCGAAATCAATTGGGACATGATTCGCGCCGCCATGGCGTCAGTCTCCGGGAGGGCGATTATTCCTATGCAGGATCTGCTTGGCCTGGGCCGCGAAGCACGCATGAATCTGCCGGCCAGTGAAAACGGTAATTGGGCGTGGCGAATGGAAGATATGGTCCGCGACGACTTATCAACCCGACTTCGGAAATTGACACAGCTCTACGGAAGAACTGCTGGTACCGAGTAACTTATACAAGTCCTTTAGGCAGGAGACATTTCCGATCCACAAATTAGATTTCGATCCAGGCACCCGTTGAATTGAACAAACATTCCACTCAAAGAGGGTAAAACATGAAGGTCACAACCAGATTGATGTTCCTACTTTTCGCCGCAACGCTGCTTTTCTCCGCCTGTGTGAAAGGCCCCGAGAAGGGCAATAGCGCCCGCGCCGCGAAATCCGGCGGCCCGGTCAGGGTCGGCTTTTCGATGGACACTTTGAAGGAAGAACGCTGGCAGCGCGATAAAGCCTTTGTCGAACAGCGCTGTAAGGAAGTCGGAGCGGAATGCGAAGTCCAGGTCGCAAACGGCGATGATGCGGTACAAACGAAACAGTGCGATAACCTTCTTACAAAAGGCGTCGATGTCTTGATCGTCGCGCCGCACAACGGGCAGATCGCTGCGTCGATAGTTGAAGCCGCACACAAACAGGGCGTGCCCGTCATTAGTTACGATCGCTTAATTAGAAACGCTGATGTAGACCTTTACGTCTCGCATCAGGTCGTGAAGATTGGACAGATGCAAGCGCAATACGCGCTGGATCATGCACCCAAAGGAAACTATGTTCTGATTGGCGGCTCACAGACCGACAACAACGCCCTGTTGTTGATGGAAGGTCAGATGAATGTTCTGCAGCCCGCCGTTGATAAAGGACAAATCAAGATCGTGACTAAACAGTTCGCGCGGGAATGGTTGGCCAGCGAAGCTCTGCGCATCATGGAAGACGCGCTTACGAAAAACAATAACGACATCCAGGCCGTCGTCGCGTCCAACGATGGGACCGCGGGCGGAGCTATCTCCGCCTTACCACCGTCCCTGGTCGGCAAAGTTCTTGTGACCGGGCAGGACGCCTCGCTGGATGCGGTGCAACGGGTCGTCGAAGGCAAACAGACAATGACGATTTACAAACCTATCCAGCCGCTCGCCTTCGCTGCGGTTGATTCGGCAATCAAACTCGCGCGCGGCGAAAAGGTCGACGCCAAAGACAAAATTAATAACGGCAAAATCGATGTGCCCGCGCTTTTATTCGAGCCGATGGTCGTCGACAAAGACAACGTGATGCAAACAGCCATCAAAGACGGCTATCACAAACTGGAAGACGTTTATAAAAACGTGCCGAAGGACCAGTGGCCAAAGCAGTAGGCTGAATCGAAGCACCCGCCGGACCGCGAAGGCCGGCGTTAGGGCACGTCTCCACCGGACGAGACGTCACGGTTGCCAGAAAATGAGCGATTCTCTTCTTGAAATGAGAAGCATCACGAAATCCTTCCCGGGAGTTCGCGCGCTCGATGGTGTCAGTTTCAACTTGAACAAGTCCGAGATACACGCGCTGGTCGGCGAGAACGGCGCCGGAAAATCGACCCTGATCAAGATTTTAGCCGGGGTCTATCCTCATCCTGAATATGGCGGAGAAGTTTTTCTCGAAGGCTTGCCGCGCCGTTTCGCGAGTGTGCGTGACTCTGAGCAAGCGGGCATCGCGGTTATCTATCAGGAACTCTCGCTGGTCAAAGATCTCAGCGTCGCCGAAAATATTTTTCTCGGTCGCGAACCGCGCCGTTTCGGCATCATTAATTGGGAAGACCTCTACAGCCGCGCACAAAAGCTTCTCGGCGATCTTCATTTGACGATCGATCCGCGAAGTCCGGTGCGCAATCTTGGGATCGGCCAACAGCAGCTCGTCGAGATTGCTAAAGCCCTTTCTCAGAATGCTCGCATCGTTGTGCTTGATGAACCGACGGCCGCGCTGACTGACGCTGAAGTCGAAACGCTGTTTGAAATTCTGAATGGCCTGCGAGAGCGCGGCGTGGCGATGATTTACATTTCGCATAAACTCGACGAGGTCTTTCAGATCAGCGATCGGATTACGGTGCTTCGTGACGGAAAAACGATTGATACGACCAGAACATCCGACACTGACGAGCCCCGCGTGATTGCCAGGATGGTGGGACGGGCCGTGGATCAAATCTTTCCAGAATCAAGGCACGATCGCGGTCAGGTGATCTTTGAAGCTCGCAATGTCACCGTTGAAGATCCGTCCGTGCGCGGCAAGCTACTGGTCGATGGCGTCAGCTTTAGTGCCCGCAAAGGCGAAGTGCTGGGCATCGCCGGCTTAATGGGTTCGGGCCGGAGCGAGCTGTTGATGGCAATCTTTGGCGCGCATCCAGGACGAAAGACCGCGGAACTTTTCGTCAACCGAAAACAAATTCAAATCGCCAAACCGTCCGATGCGATCAAACATGGCATCGGCTTCGTGACAGAAGATCGCAAACGTTACGGTTTGATTCTTGATCAAACAATCTTGAAAAATATGACGCTGGCGTGCCTGCGCAGCGTGTCCGGTCGCTTTGTCACCAGCCAGGACGCTGAGGCCGTCGCCGGCGAACGGGTTGCAAACGATCTGCGAATCAAAGCACCGTCGGTTTTCACAATTGCCGGCACCCTGTCCGGCGGCAATCAGCAAAAAGTAGTATTGGCAAAATGGTTGTTGACGAACCCGAGCGTGCTGTTTCTCGACGAGCCGACGCGCGGAATCGACGTCGGTGCGAAGCAGGAGATATACGCGCACATCAATCGTTTGGCTGAGACTGGTCTGGCGATCGTTTTGGTTTCTTCCGAGCTTCCCGAAGTTCTGGGCCTGTCAGATCGCGTGATCGTCCTGCACGAGGGACGCGTGACGGGCGAATTCGCCCGCAGTGAGGCTACCCCGGAAGCAGTGATGTCATGCGCCACGGGTCATGCGCGCCGCGCGGCATGAACTTTTGATTGGAGCGCAACCCCGTCTCAGGATCGTTTAATCGCCGGCTTGTCCGGCGCTGCGTAAGAAATGAAGGTTTTTAATCGAAAGAACAGACCATAAACGGAGAACGGTTCCCGTTGAAGTCGATTTGGCGTTGGCTATGACGCAGAGGGGTTTACTATGGCGGCCGACAAGTGCGCCGTCTAAGGGATCGAATTAATCTTGTGTTGTCTAAGATAAATTAGGATGAGTGAATCGTCACAAGTCTCAGGACGGCTGAAACTTCGCACCTCGGCGTTGCGCGCCTATACCATGCTTCTCGCGCTCCTGGTGATCTGGCTCTTCTTTCAGTGGGCCACCATCGATCAATATCATCCTTACGGACTGTTCCTCGGAGCAATCAATTTCTCGAAACTTCTCCAGCAGACCGCAGTGACCGGCGTGCTGGCTGTTGGGATGTTGATGGTCATAGTAAGCGGCAACATCGACTTATCCGTCGGCGCACTGGTTGGTCTGGCCGGCGGGATTGCGGCCATGACGCAGGGGTGGGGACTGGTTCCGTGTCTGGTTGCAGCAATCGCGGTGGGCTTGTTTATTGGCGCGCTGCAAGGGGCGCTCGTCGCTTATGTAAACATTCCATCGTTTATCGTCACCCTCGGCGGATTGCAAGCCTGGCGCGGCGTCATTCTCAAACTGACGAAAGGCGCGACCATTCCGGTCGAATTGCCATTCTTTCGATCGCTTGGCCGCTACTTTCTAGATCAAAGAATCGGAATCGGTTTCGCCGCAGTGAGCATTGCCGCAATCACCTGGTCCAACATTCGTCGCAATCGAGCGCGTCATCGACATGGCTTGAAAACCCTGAGCGTCTCGGCCATCGTCTCGCGAATCGTTCTTCCCTCAGTCGTCGTGGTTGCGTTCATAATCCTGATGAACAAAGCGGGAGGTCTGCCGATTCCGGTAATATTTTTGCTCGCAGTCGCGCTCGCGGGTGCGTTCCTGACTACAAACACAACCTTTGGCCGCTACCTTTACGCGATTGGTGGGAACGCCGATGCGGCGCGCTTATCGGGAATAAATCTGCAGCGTTACATCCTGTTGGCCTTTTGCTTAATGGGCGCGCTGGCCGGACTGGCATCATTGCTGCACACAGCGCGGGTTGGCAGTGCTTCCCCTGACGCCGGCACCTTAATGGAGCTCGACGCGATTGCCTCCTGCGTGATCGGCGGGACCAGCCTTATGGGCGGTCGCGGCACAGTGTTCGGCGCCGTGCTGGGCGCGCTGATTCTATCAAGCCTCGACAACGGCATGTCGCTTTTGAATGTCGAGAACTGGGCGCAGTACGTCGTAAAAGGCGGAGTGCTGGTCGCGGCCGTCGGATTTGATATGTTCGGAAGACGAAAAGGTTGATTTGGAGTGCGCTGCTTTAGTTTGGAGTTCCGCCCTTAGGCGGCATGATCCCTTGCGCAAGCTGCCGCCTAAAGGCGGAACTCCAAACTAGAATGAGACAATCAGAAACCATGAATCTCGTCTGCGCTGTCGATCTTGGCGGCACGAATCTGCGGGCCGCGATCATCGATCGCCAGGGATCGATTCACGAAGGCGTCAGAGTTTCCACACCCGACACAGACAATCCCTACGAAATAGTTTCGGCGATTGCCTCGGCAATGACTGAGTGTGGCAGTCATGGTGCGAAACGAGGGCAAAAGATCCAGGCTGTTTCCGTGGTGGTTCCCGGGTCCGTTCACCTTGACTCCGGCGTAATCGTCAACGCGCCTAACGTTCCCTCAATTGTCGAGTTTGATTTGGCCGGGGCTTTGAGCGCGGAACTTCACCGGCCTGTATCACTCGAAAACGATGCCAATGCCGCGGCGGTTGGCGAAATGTGGCGCGGCGCCGGACGGGGTTATCAAACGCTCATCTGTCTGACGTTGGGCACGGGTGTCGGAAGCGGAATCATACTCAATGGAAAACTCTGGCGCGGCATCGACGGCACTGGTGGCGAAATTGGCCACGCCAGCGTCGTACCGTTAGGCGGAGTTAAGTGCAAATGCGACGGTGTCGGCTGCCTCGAAGTTTATGCTTCAGCAACGGCGATTGTTCGGATGACTCTCGAAGGACTGCCCGATCATTCGCAATCGATCTTGAATGCCCGGCGTGAAGCCGACCTGTCGGCGAAAGACGTTGCCGCGGCTGCAAAGGAAGGCGACGCGTTCGCCCTCGAGATATTTCGAAAGATGGGCATGTACCTGGGCGTCGCGATGGCGAATCTCGTCAACATCTTCAACCCGGAAATAATTATCGTGGGGGGTGGCGTCTCTGAATCGTTCGCTCTATTCGCCCCGACTGCGCGCGAAGAGATGATGAAACGCTCTTTTCCGGTCCCCGCACGACGTTGTCGATTCGCCAGAGCGGAGTGCGGTGACAACGCGGGATTGCTCGGCGCGGCGTGGTTGGCATTTGGAGTGCGGTGACTTGTCACCGCTTTGATTTTCTCTGTGCTCACTGCATATTAGAAAAGCGGCGACGAGTTGCCGCACTCCAAATGTCATGCCCGCGTTAATCATCCACGGCCATTTCTATCAGCCCCCGCGCGAAAATCCCTGGACTGGAATTGTAGAAGAGGAACCGGGCGCGGCACCGTATCATGACTGGAACGAGCGCATTCATGCGGAGTGTTATCAGGCCAATGCGCTTGCGCCCATCAGGGATCCCGGAACGGGCGTGGAGCGGTTCGTAAACAACTACGGGCACATCAGCTTTAACTTTGGGCCCACACTCCTGGGGTGGCTGGCAACGAATCATCGAGATACCTATAACCAAATCATTAACGCTGATCATGAAAGCATTGTGAATCACGGCGGCCATGGGAACGCCATCGCTCAGGCTTACGGTCATGCAATTCTGCCTCTCTGTAATGAAAACGATTTGCGCACACAGATTCGCTGGGGCCTGGCCGATTTCAGGTTTCGATATGGGCGCGAGGCTGAAAGCTTGTGGTTGCCCGAAACGGCATGCAATGACGCGGTACTGAGCGCGCTGATCGAGGAAGGTTTGCGCTTTGTGATTCTCGCCCCGCACCAGGCCGCTCGCATAAGAATGCTGAATCCGGATGGCGGCCGGGTAGACGATGAGGTCAGTGCCGGCAGTGGTATTCACCCGGTTAATCCGACGCGGAATGAACCCTGGATGGACGCGAATGAACGCGCGCTCAACACCGGCGTTCCCTATCGCTACTTTCATCGGCAGGCGCGAAACAAGTCGATCGATGTCTTCTTTTATGATGGCCCCACGTCGCGGGCGATCGCTTTTGAAAAGCTCCTGCGCTCAAGTCGCGAACTGGTTGACGCGTTCGCCAGATCGGCCGATGCCCGGGGAATGATAAATGTCGCCACCGACGGCGAGACCTATGGCCATCACTTCAAGTTTGGCGACCTTTGTTTGGCGTATGCCCTGGCTGTAGAGGCGCCCGCGCGCGGATTTCAAATTACAAACTATGGAGAATACCTGGACCGAGACCCTCCAAAAGCAGAAGTTGAAATTAACAATGGACCGGATGGCAAAGGAACGTCCTGGAGTTGTTCGCATGGAGTCGGCCGCTGGATTCGCGATTGCGGTTGTCGCGCGGGCGGCGAACCTCGCTGGGACCAGGCCTGGCGTGGACCGCTGCGAACGGCATTGGATTACCTGCGCGACGGCAACAAAACCCATTTTGAATCAACGGGCGGGAGACTGTTCTCAGACCCGTGGCGGGCGCGCGATGAGAGCATCGTGTTGTTTCTGGATCCCGATTCGCGTGAACCATTTTTGTATGAACAGGCGGGCCGCCGGCTATCGCCGGACGAACAATGGCGGGCGGCCACTTACCTCGAATTGCAACGCATGCTGCTGCTGATGTACACGAGTTGCGGCTGGTTTTTTAATGACATCTCCGGAATCGAAACGATTCAGATTCTGAGGTACGCGGCGCGCGCGATCGATTTAATGGACCTGTTGGATCTGCCGTCACTGCGCGAACACTTTCTCGAGGTCCTTTCGGAAGCGAAAAGTAACCGACCTGAATTCGGCACGGGCGCGGACATTTATCGACGCTTCGTCGAACCATGGCAGCCGTTGCCAGAAGCCGTGCCCGCATGACAAAGGAATCAAAAAAGGCGGCGAGTAGTTCACGGAAAGACGGAAAGGCGCAAAGCGTCAGAACCCGGGCTGTCAGCAAGGCCGGTGTTTCGACTGGCGCCCTTCGTGGCGGCCAGGTTTCTGAAACATCTCGTTTCTCTCCCACGCTCGGGGACGTCGACCTGCACCTGTTCGGCGAAGGCAAGCACGAACGAATTTACGAAAAGCTGGGCGCGCACCTGATTACTCACGAAGGCAGGCGCGGCGTGGCTTTTGCCGTGTGGGCCCCCAATGCACAGAGTGTCAGCGTCGCCGGCAACTTCAATGGCTGGGCGAGCGAGAGGCATCCCATGCGGTCGCTGGCAGGTTCAGGCATTTGGGAGCTCTTCATTCCCGGCCTTAAGGAGGGAGAGCTCTACAAGTACGCGATCAAGACGGGGCGCGGCGAAATTCTTAAAGCTGATCCCTACGCCTTTATGATGCAAGTGCCGCCGGACACCTCTTCAATCGTTTATAAGTCACGATATAAATTTCAGGATCGCGCGTGGATAACAAAACGGGGCTTACGCAAAGCCTGGCGCGAACCAATGTCGATTTACGAAGTGCACCTGGGTTCCTGGCGCCGCATTACCGAGGACGGCAATCGTCCACTAACGTATCGCGAGATCGCCCCGCGGCTCGCTCGTTACGTGACTGAAAACGGATTCACGCATGTCGAGTTCCTACCTTTGAAGGAGCATCCGTACGGCCCGTCGTGGGGTTATCAAGTTAGTGCATATTACGCTCCTTCAGCGCGTTACGGGACGCCGGACGACTTTCGTTTGCTGGTCGATCAGCTTCACCAAAAAGGGATCGGGGTAATCATGGATTGGGTGCCGGCGCATTTTCCGAAGGACGCATTTGCACTGGCTCGATTCGACGGCACCGCGCTGTACGAACATGAGGACCCGCGCAAAGGCGAGCATCCTGATTGGGGCACATACATTTTCAACTATGGCCGCAACGAGGTGCGCAACTTTCTGATCGCCAACGCGTTGTACTGGCTGAGGGAATTTCATCTCGACGGACTGCGCGTCGATGCGGTCGCCTCGATGCTCTATCTGGATTACAGCCGCAAGGAAGGTGAGTGGGTGCCAAATGAATTTGGTGGACGAGAAAATCTCGAAGCGATCTCTCTTATCAAGGAGTTAAACGAAGTAACCCATCGTGAATGCCCCGGCACTTTAATGATTGCCGAAGAATCAACGGCCTGGCCGGCCGTCAGTCATCCGGTTTATGCCGGCGGCCTGGGATTTGATTTCAAGTGGAATATGGGCTGGATGCATGACACGCTGAAATACTTTCAAACTGATCCTCTTTTTCGCGCCGGCAATCACAACGCGCTGACTTTTGGCTTGCTGTACGCGTGGAGCGAAAACTTTATACTTCCCTTTTCTCATGATGAGGTGGTCCACATGAAAGGCTCGCTCCTTAATAAGATGCCGGGCGAGGAGTGGCAGAAACTTGCGAACCTGCGCGCGCTGTACGGGTACATGTGGGCGCATCCGGGCAAGAAGCTTCTATTCATGGGAGGCGAGTTTGGTCAATGGCGCGAATGGAACGAGACTGAGAGTCTGGATTGGCACTTGCTGCAAACATCTGTTCATAAAGGCGTGCTGAAGTTGATTCAGGATCTCAACAAGCTCTATCACAAACACGACGCCTTGTCGGAAGCTGACAGCGATGCGAGTGGTTTTAGTTGGATTGAAGTCGATAACGGCGCCGAGAACGTGATCGCGTTCCGTCGCATAGCGCCTTCAACGGGCAGCGAAATCGTCTTTGTCGGTAATTTTTCACCAGTGACGCGGGAAGGCCATCGAATTGGGTTGCCGCGCCAGGGCAGCTACAAACAAATCCTGAATACGGATAACGAGAAGTATTGCGGCGGAGGGTCCGGAAAGGTGAGGAGTATTAAAGCCGAAAACATTCCCGCGCACGGTTTGGATTATTCGGCAGCTATCACTTTGCCGCCGCTGGCAAGCATGTTGTTTGAGGCCCCTCAGATGAAGAAAGGTCCCGGCAGCCTGAGCTAGCTTGCATCGAGGGTTAGAGTCATCGAATAAACTCCCTCAGTGCCCGGACCGGTAACGGTCAGCGTTTTCGGCGGAGGGTCGGTGAGCTCCTGGCTGCGAACCCAGATGGAACGGGCTGCGCCATCATCCTTCCCTATCGCTTTACTAATTAAGCCCTTTTCCAGATCTTCAACCCTGGCCCCGGTTCCTTTCTCGACGGCCGACTTGATAGCCGAAAGCGTCACCGGCAACGCGGGATTGATAAACGTCAGAGCGCTCTCAGGAATCATCTTGAGCGCAATCTGCACGCCTTTTTCCCAGCCCACCTTGATGTCAATGTCGAAAAGCTCAATCTCAATTCGCTCGAGTTTCTGCGCCTCGAGATCATTGAATATTATCTCTCGCTTCGAGATGTCTACCTTATCCATGTCCACCTTTGGCTGGGTTGCGTGGCGCACATAATTATCTTTGTTCTTGTTGTCCTTTTCACATTCCCAATAATCCCGGCTTCCCAGTCCCGGCAGGGCTTCGCGCGCGTAGGCAATCTTGCCGTCAGAAGTTCTGTATCTGACGCTGATCAGAGGGCGGAATTTGCAGTACTTATCTTCCAATTTTTCCGGAAACATCAGATCTGTAACGATGATATCGAGCGTTGTCATTTTAGTTCTCCTGGTTTGATCGAAAGTCGATAATGCGGCAGTAGTCTCCGGGTAGTGACGTCGCGTTCGTTTCAAGAACTTCAACTCGAAGAGAACTTGACGTTGACAGGTGCGGGACAAAGTAGTCTGGTCCGAAAAGCATGTCAACCTTTGTGAAGCTAATCGTAGACGATCGCGTTGAAGGGTGCACACGTCTCTTGTGCTCGATGGAGCGCGGCACTCCGTTACTTCTTCGGGACTCGTTACCCAGTAACCATGCCTGACCTGCGCCCCCTTTTGGCACGCAGACTTCATCGTGTATCTTCGACTCAAATGATCGACTGGAACAAGATCCGTTCGCACTTTCCCGTCACCGAGCGCGTCGCCTATCTCAACAGCGCCGCGGCCGGCCCCCTGTCGCTTGTTTCACAGCAAGCCGCCGCGGGCTACTACGAAAAAATGATGCGCGATGGCGACGTGCATTGGAATCGCTGGCTGGCCGATCGAGAAGCAGTCAGGAAAAAGGTGGCGGCGTTTATTAATGCCGAGCCGGAAGAGATTGCCTTGACGACGAACACCTCATCGGGCATGAACGTGATAGTTGATGCGCTCGAAAATCGGGGCGAAGTTATCTCTTCGGAGCTGGAATTCCCGGTGACGACCCTTCCGTGGATGCATCGACGCATTCCAGTTCACTTGTTGCGGGCCGCGGATGGCGAAGTGAGAATCGCAGACCTGCAGGCTGCAATGACGCACGCGACGGGAATCATCGCCTTGAGTCACGTCCAGTTCTCAAACGGCTTTCGCCTCGACCCGGCGGCGGTGGGCGAAATAAAAGGCACACACACGCTGGTCATCAACGCGAGTCAATCAGCCGGCGCGTTTGAAATCGATGTAAAGCGCATGAAGATCGATGCGCTCTGCGCGACCGGACATAAGTGGCTTTTGTCCGGCTACGGATCGGGATTCGTTTACCTGAGCCGCGATTTGCTGGATCAATCGTTGCCACGTTCGATTGGATGGTTGAGCGTCGAAGATCCCTTCGGGATGAGTAACGACGAGTTTCGACCGCGCCACGATGCCGCCGCCCGGGTCGAGCTTGGGTGCCCGCATTTTGCGGGCATCTTTTCACTGGGTGCTTCGCTCGACCTCATCACCGAAATCGGAATGTCGAATATTCAGGCGCGCGCGCTCGAGTTAAATCAGCTTTTAACCTCACGTCTAATGGAAAATGGGTGGAGCATTCTCTCACCGCTGCAAAATGTGAGTGCACGGTCTGCGGAAACTCTCGTCGAGGTCGAGCAGCCGGGCCCGGCCATGCGCCGTCTATTAAGCCGGGGCGTGATCGTGACGCAGAAACCACAGGGCATCCGGGTCGCGACGCACTTCTTCAATAACGAGGAGGATGTTGGGCGATTGATCGCCGGCCTGGATGAGACTCGCGATTAATTTAAAGGGGGTTACCCCGCCGGATATCGAAAAAGTGAAAAGCGGGCCGTGGCCCGCCTCTAAACGAAGGGAAATCCTATCCATTCGCAGCTTTCTTTTTCGGTTTCGGTTTGGTTCGCGGCGGGTTTGATGTCGGTCGTTTGAAATGCTCGCGACAAAGCGTAATGAAAGTCAGATGAATAGGCGATTCGTATCCACCAACTAGACGAGCAATGCCCAGCTGCCAGTTGATCTGAGCCGCTTCGATCCACGAACGCACCAGGGTTCCTTTCGCTACTTCCTCCTGTACCGATTGTAAAGGCACGATGCCCACGCCCATGTCTTCCTCAACCATCCGTTTGATGGCCGCGAGACGGCTGAGCTCCATGATCACCTTCGGCGTTACTCCGGCTTGGGCAAAGAATTGATCGATTAGCCGGCGGGTGTTGCCGCCGGGCTCTCCGAGGATTAGTTTTTCGCCGGCCAGAGCGTAGGCGCTCACGACTTTTTGATTCGCAAGGTTGTGGCGAGGTGAGGCAATCGCAACCAGGTAATCTTCACTCAGCAACTCCGTGTGCACTCCTCGCGCTTCAACCGGCAACGAAACAAACGCAGCATCCAGTTCCCCCGCGAGGACCTGCTGCACCAATTCTTCGCTGGTTCCGGACGCAACTGAAGTCTCGACTGCGGAGTGCACCTTTCTTAACTCGCGCAAAATCTGCGGCAGCGGATCAGCACTGACCATCGCCGAAGCGCTGCCAATACGCAGCCTTCCCCGGTGCGCACCGGTCAACGCGGCCATCTCTTCCAGGGCCGCGTCATGCTCGCGCAGGATCGCGTAAGCGCGTTCGAGGAGTCTCTCGCCGGCCTCAGTCAGAATCACTCTCCGCGGCGCTCGGACGAACAATTGGGCGCCGGTTTCATTCTCAAGCTGGCGAATCTGCATGCTGATTGCCGCCTGTGTGACATGAACACGAACCGCCCCGGCAGTAAACGTGCCGCTTTCGGCAATGGCCACAAAAGCCTTCAATTGTCGGATATCCATAGATAATATTTTACATCACTATGCA
The DNA here is from genome assembly GCA_046262835.1 of Pyrinomonadaceae bacterium. Classification (GTDB taxonomy): domain Bacteria; phylum Acidobacteriota; class Blastocatellia; order Pyrinomonadales; family Pyrinomonadaceae; genus UBA11740. The sequence continues at coordinate 39,927 of JBHELZ010000022.1, read as the reverse complement.
TTATCACAGGAATAAGATCTTTTAGTTTCCATTATGGTTTCGCGGTTGCCTAGAATGGTGATCTCGGGAGACCTCCCACACATCGAATCACCGGATGACGACTATGGTCCAAACCGTCGACATTCTGCCGCGACGACGTGCGCCTCTAAGGGAGTTGGTTGTTGGCGTGGACGGCGGCGGCACTCGAACGCGTGCGGTCGTGCTGAGCGGCGCGCAAGTTTTAGGTGAAGGAACCGCCGGTCCTTCCAATCCGTTGCGCGTGGGCATAGCGAATGGCGCCACCGCGATTCGTGAAGCCGTCGATAAAGCCTGCGCCGAAGCTTTGGTCCATCGTGACGATTTAATGGCGGCCGGTATCGGACTGGCAGGCGTGCGCCGCAAAGACATTCGCGCGCGTATGCGAGACGTCCTGATCGAAACGTTAGGCATCAAGAACATCGAACTGGTGAGTGACGGAGATATTGCTTTGTACGGGGCTACCGACGGCCAACCCGGAGTTGTGGTGATTTCGGGGACCGGATCAATTTCCGTGGGAATCAATCGGCAAGGTAAGCGCGTATACGCCGGCGGCTGGGGTCCGGTCGCGGGTGATGAAGGCAGCGGGTCGTGGATCGCGCGGCGCGCTCTTCAAGCGGTCGCGCATGCAACTGATGGACGTGGCCCGGCAACTTCACTAACTGAAGCGGCCTGCGAATTTTTTCAGGTTGCCGCGCCGGATGACCTGGCCACCGCCATCTACGGGCCAACCATCACAAACGATCGGATCGCCGGTTTCAGCAAGCTGGTGATCGAAGCTGCGCGCGCGGGCGATGAAGTCGCACATGAAATTTTGAACGAAGCCGGTAAAGAGCTCGGTAGAGCCGCGGTGACCGTCATCCGCAAACTGAAAATGGAGCAGGAGCGATTTCAAGTTGCCTTTGTCGGTGGAGTTTTCGCCGCGGGCGACTTCGTGGTCGCGCCCTTGCGTGAACAAGTAATGCGCATCGCCAAGCGAGCTTTCATAGACAATCCCAGTTTTTCGCCTACCGTGGCTGCGGCTCGAATGGCCCAGGAGAATCTTCAGAGATTACCCGTCGCGGTGTGATTGGCGACGCGCCCCTGAGACTTCAGCATGCCGATTCTTGCCGAGTCCATCCCCTTAACAGAGCAAGAGAACCCACGAACGGAACAGATCAGTTCTTCGTCGACCGGCGACGTCGTGCGTCTGATGAATGACGAGGATGCGGCTGTCCCTAAAGCGGTAAGCAAAGTACTTGGAGACGTTACCCGCGCCGTCGATCACATCGTAAAGCGAATGCAGACCGGAGGACGTCTCTTCTATCTCGGCACCGGTACCTCCGGCAGGCTTGGCGTACTCGACGCTTCTGAGTGTCCGCCTACGTTCGGGGTTTCACCTGATCTGGTCCAGGCCGTGATTGCCGGTGGATACGAGGCTTGTTATCGCGCAGTTGAGGCGTCTGAGGACGACGCTGCCGCCGGAGCGCGCGACCTCGAGCAAGGCGGGTTCACTAAAGCTGATTCATTGGTGGGAATTGCGGCGTCGGGCCGCACGCCCTACACCGTCGGCGCGGTCGAACATGCGCGACGGATCGGCGCCTTAACTATCGCAATTACCTGCGTGCCCGATTCACCGATTGCCAGAGCTGCCGAGATCTGTATCGCCCCGTTGGTCGGCCCGGAAGTGATTGCCGGTTCGACTCGCCTGAAAGCGGGAACTGCCCAGAAGTTGATTCTGAACATGCTCTCAACGGCGACCATGATTAAGCTCGGTTACGTCACCGGGAATCGCATGACGAATGTGCAAACACGCAACCTGAAGTTGCGGGCGCGCGCGATTAGGATCTTGCAATCCGAGAGCGAATTGGACGAGCAGCAGGCGCAGACGGTTCTTGAGGCCGCTGAGGGAAAGCTGCCGGTGGCGCTGGTGATGAGCAAAACCGGGCGTTCGAGACAGGACGCTGAAGCTGCGCTCGATAAGGCGCAAGGCGTGATTGCGAACGCGATTGATTTACTGAAATCGCGTTAGCGGTTTGAGACTGCAGCGCAAGCGTCCGCGCTTGCCAGGTCCGCGGGAAGAGCAGCAACCGGGACGGTTCCGCTCCAGTCGCCTGCGGCGCGAGCAAAATTCGCCGTTTAAAAACGGAACTCCGAACCATAGATGGGTTTCTCCACGATAGATTATCTGGTCCTGGTCGTTTATCTCGCGGGCATCACTGCGTTCGGCGTGATGTTTCGCAAATCACAACGTACGGTAAAAGACTATTTCCTGGGTGATAAGAACACCTCATGGGTCGTCATCAGCCTGTCCATCGTCGCTACCGAGACCAGCACGCTGACACTAATAGGCGTTCCGGCACTGGCTTACGCGAATTATGCGCGGGCCGAACAGGGCGGCAACTTCACCTATCTGCAAGTCGTGCTGGGCTACATCGTCGCCCGCATCATCATCAGCCTGCTTTTTATTCCCGCGTACTTTCGCGGCAACCTGCTGACCGCTTACGAACTGCTGAAGAACAGATTCGGCGTTCAGGCGAAGAACTTCGCCGCCTCTCTGTTTCTGGTGATGCGCGCGCTCGCGGAAGGCGTACGCGTATTCGCAGCTTCACTGGTTTTGAGCGCGGTGCTTAGTTCGAGCATACCCGGCCTGCCCCATCTGTGGCTTTGGTCCATCGTCATCGTCGGTGTGCTGACGTTGATCTACACATTTGAAGGCGGCATCGCAGCCGTTATCTGGACTGACCTGATCCAGTTGATCATTTACATTGGCGGCTCCTTGCTGGCCGCTTATGAGTTGCTGCACTTGATCCCGGGCGGCTGGCATACGATTGCCACGGAAGCCGGGGCCGCAGGCAAGTTTCAATTCGTCTCGTTCAAATTCGATTTCAGCGTGCCGTTTACTTTCTGGGCAGGTCTTCTTGGCGGGACGTTTTTGACCATGGCTTCACACGGCACTGATCAACTGCTGGTGCAGCGACTGTTGACCTGTAGAAACAAACGCGAGAGTCAAAAGGCCTTGATTCTGAGCGGCTTCGTCGTGTTCTTCCAGTTCGCTCTCTTCCTGACAATCGGCGTGATGCTTTACGTCTATTATAAGTTCTACCCCCTGAATACAAAGTTGGCGAGCAACGACGAAATCTTCCCGACCTTCATTGTGCAGCGTTTGCCGCACGGCATTTCAGGTCTGGTGATCGCGGCCATCTTTGCGGCGGCCATGTCAAACTTAAGCGGCTCTTTGAATTCTCTCTCGTCCAGCACCGTCCTGGATTTTTACAAACCACTGCTGCGGCCGCGCTCAAGTGATGAGGACCTGCTAAAACTCTCGCGCTGGCTGACGGCGGGGTGGGGCTTCGTACTTATAGGCATTGCGATCATAGCCCGCAGTTGGGGTTCAGTTTTCACTACCGGCTTAACCATAGCTTCGCTTGTTTATGGCCCGATGCTTGGTGCGTTCCTGCTCGGCGTGCTGACGAAGCGCGCGAACCAAATCGGAGTTATGACCGGGATGGCATTCTCGCTGGTCTCTATGCTAATCGTTAGAATTGAGTTCGCAACCGCCATTGCCTGGACGTGGTACGTTTTGTTTGGAACGATAATTTGTTTCAGCATTGGTTATGGGGTCAGCCTGATTAAGCCGGTCGCGGTCGCGAGTGAGAATTTCGCCGAATAAATAGGATTGTATCTGTAGGATGCGAAATCGATTCACCATTCTCATCACTCTTGCGCTCTTAAGCACGCTGGGCTTTTCGACATGGGCGCGTCTCGCTACTCCGGCCGCGGCGTCACCGCCGCCATCCCCTCGAATCGAGTCACAGATCAAACCCTATTCGCGCAAAGCCTCAGCAGCGGCTTTGAAATGGGCTGACCAGGAATTGAAGCGCATGTCCCTTGATGAAAAGATTGGTCAACTGATTTCAGTCGGTATCAACGCCACATTTTTGAATCAGGACAGCGCGGCATTCAAAGCTGTGCGGCATCAAGTGGTCGACAACCATGTGGGTGGGATCATCCTTTTCCGCGGGCCGGTGTACGAATCCGTGATGATCGTGAACCGGATGCAGGAACTCGCGAAGTATCCGCTGCTGATCTCAGCCGACCTCGAAGCGGGATCGGGAATGCGCTTTGACGACACAGTGAATTTTCCCTGGAACATGGCGATCGCCGCCACCGGAAATCCCGACTATGCCAGCCGGGCGGGCGACTTGACCGGTCGCGAGGCCCGCGCCATGGGAATTCAGCAAATCTATGCGCCGGTTTCAGATGTAAACAATAACGCGGCGAATCCGGTCATCAACGTCCGGTCGTACGGCGAGGACCCAGTCGAAGTCGCCCGCTATGTTTCTGCTTTCGTCGCCGGCGCGCAACGCGCGGGTGTGATAGCCACAGCGAAGCATTTTCCCGGTCATGGCGACACAGCCACCGACTCGCACCGTGGCCTGCCTGAAATTGATGTCACGCGCGAACGGCTCAACTCGGTCGAATTGGTCCCCTTTCGCGCCGCGGTTGATGCGGGGGTGGGCGCAGTCATGACAGGTCACATCGGCTTGCCTCTGATCGATTCGACCGAGATTACCCCGCTGCCCAAAGATGTGAAGTTGGGACCAATCGACACCAGCGAAGGCGGCGAAATTGTGTCAGCTAAAGGCACGATGCCCACGACACTTTCACCGGTGATGAACGGGATCCTGAGAAAGGATTTGCACTTCGACGGTCTGATTGTGACCGACGCGATGAGCATGAGCGGTTTGACGCTTTACTTCACACAGGAAGAGGCGTCGGTGCGCGCGATCGAAGCCGGTGCAGACTTATTGTTGAAGCCCGCGGATCCCGACGCTGCGTTGCGTGGCGTCCGCGACGCGGTAAAAAAAGGGCGATTAACCACATCTCGGATCGATCAATCGACGCGAAAGGTCCTGGCCGCAAAATACGATCTCGGGCTGACCCGGCAACGAGTGACTTCCTTCGATCGCATCGATCGCGAAGTGGCCGGGAAGCGATCGACAGAGCTCGCTGATGACATTGCGAGAGATGCGATCACGCTGGTCCGCAACGACGCCAGGCTTTTGCCACTGAAACTCGGCGCGGAATCGCGCATTTTTAATTTGGCAATCACGAACGGCGATGACCGCGCAGTTGTGGCACAGCCATTTGTCGCCGCGCTGGCACGCGGCGGAGTGAAGGCTGAAACTCTCGTGCTGGATGATCGCTCGTCGGATGCTGAAGTTACCAAAGCGATCGAAAAAGCGGCGGGCGCTGACACTGTATTTGTCTCGATGTATGGCCGCGTCCGGACGGGCCAGGCTCGCAGCGTCGCCCTGCCCGAGCCGGGAGCCAGGGCCTTGAGTGAATTGATTGAGCGCGGCGCCCCACTCATCGGAATCAGTTTCGGTAATCCTTACATTCTGATGAGCTTTCCCAGGCTGCAAACCTATCTGGTTGCCTACGGAGATATGCCGAGCCTGCAAGAGGCAAGCGCGCAGGCGTTGATGGGACGGCTCGACTTCCGAGGACGTTTGCCCATTTCACTTCCCGGCTTGTATCCTCGCGGAACTGGAATTCAGTTGAAAGCTCGCCACTGATCATGATCGGTTATCTACGGTTCTTTGTCGTCTTCACGCTTCTCGTCGCGCCGGTTTACGCTCAACTTCCCGCTGCCCTTCCTTCATCACAGGGAATTTCCGCCGAACGCCTGGCGCGCATGGATGCAGTCATCGAGGCTTCCATCGCAAAGAAAGAACTGCCCGGGGCGGTAGTGCTCGTCGGTCGTCACGGCAGAATAGTCTGGCGCAAAGCCTACGGCTCGCGCGCTGTCGAGCCCCAGCGCGAAGTTATGACGACGGACACGATTTTTGATCTGGCGAGCCTTACTAAAGTGGTGGCCACGACAACCAGCGTCATGATTCTCATCGAGCAAGGGAAAATTCGATTAAGCGATTCGGTGGTCCAATTCATTCCGGAAATGAAGGGTGGCGGACGCGATGCGATCACAATCGAGGAGCTTCTGACTCACATGACGGGCTTTGTTCCCGACTTTGATTTGCGTGATCGTTGGACCGGCTATGACGAGGCGATCAAGCGTCTTGCTCACGAGCCCCTGCGCAGCCAGCCGGGCACGCGTTTTGTTTACAGCGACATCAACTACATCGCGCTGGGCGAAGTTGTGCATCGCGTCAGCGGAATGATGCTTGACGAGTTTGCGCGCCGAAATATTTTTGCGCCGCTGGGAATGCGCGATACCGGCTTTCGGCCTGATGTGAAACTTAGATCAAGAATCGCGCCTACCGAAAAACGGCGCGCGCAGATGAATTACCTGGGCGACAGCGGAGCCGACGCGGGATCAGAAGGAGAACAGTGGTTAAGGGGAGAGGTGCACGATCCGACTTCTTTTCGGATGTCCGGGGTCGCGGGTCACGCCGGCTTGTTTTCAACGGTGGACGATCTGGCAATCTTTAGTCAGATGCTTTTGAACGGCGGGGTCTACAACGGAGCGCGCATTCTCAGCCCCCTGACCATCGCGGCGATGACCGAGCCGCACGCGGTTTCCGAAAGTGGCGCCGCCCGCGGACTTGGTTGGGACATCGCCAGCAGCTTCTCTACTAATAAAGGGGACTTGCTTCCGCTGGGCTCGTTTGGACACACCGGGTTTACGGGCACTTCGATTTGGATTGATCCGGCCAGCGATTCGTTCTTAATTTTTCTTAGTAACCGCGTACATCCGGACGGCAAAGGTGACGTTGGTCCGGTACGCGGGCGCGTGGCGTCCATTGTCGCGAGCTCGATTGTTGACGCATCTCAGATAAAGGCGCGCGAACAGTCGGCGGGCGCGGCCACTGAATTGCTCGCCAGCCTCACGCGTTTGAATGCGAATAATCGCGCGGCTGCTGCTACCGCGGCGCCAGCGGACGCCCAGGTGTTGACCGGCATCGATGTGCTTGAGCGTGACGGGTTTAAGCAGCTCAACGGCCTGCGCATCGGTCTGATAACAAATCAAACAGGACGTGACCGCGCGGGCCACTCCACCATTGACGTGTTGTTCAAAGCTCCGAACGTGAAATTGGTGGCGTTGTTTTCTCCTGAGCATGGCATTCGCGGGCTCGCCGACGACAAAGTTTCAGATACAAAAGACGATCAGACGGGCCTGCCTGTCTATTCGCTTTACGGAGAAACTCGTCGGCCAAAGCCTGAGCAACTGAAAGACATCGATGCGCTGGTTTATGACATTCAGGACATTGGGGCGCGGTTTTATACCTACACGGCCACACTCGGGAACGCCATGGAGGAAGCAGCTAAAGCGAAGCTGCCTCTTTTCGTCCTGGATCGCCCCAACCCAATCAACGGAGTCGACGTCGAGGGAGCGGTCGCCGACACAGACAAGTTTTCCTTCACAGCCTACTACGCAATTCCGGTGCGCTACGGAATGACGATCGGCGAACTCGCGAGATTCTTCAACGAAGAAAAACATCTTGGCGCGGACGTCCGCATTGTTCAGATCGAGAACTGGCGACGCTCGATGTGGTTTGATTCAACCGGCCTCACGTGGATCAACCCTTCGCCAAACATGCGCAGTCTTACAGAGGCGGCGCTCTACCCCGGCATCGGTTTGCTGGAGACGACTAACGTGTCCGTCGGGCGTGGGACGGACACCCCCTTCGAGGTAGTGGGGGCGCCCTGGATAGACGCGCCGAAGCTCGCGGGCTATTTGAACTCGCGGCGAATTCCCGGCGTCCGTTTTGTTCCGATTCGCTTCAAACCAAATGCTTCGGTTTTCAAGAATGAAGAATGCGCCGGCCTCAACATCGTGATTACCGATCGATCCAGATTTCAATCTGTCCTCACCGGGATCGAGATCGCGGTCGCGCTGCACTCGCTTTATCCGGCTGATTGGAAAGTTGACAGCTACCTGCGCCTGCTGGTGAATTCAGACACGCTTGAGCGTTTGAAGCGCGGTGAGTCTGCGGATGAGTTGCTTCGTTCGTGGTCCGCGCCATTGGAAACCTTCCGGCGACAACGTGCCCGAGCATTGCTCTATCCTTGATAATGGTGGGGGGCGGCTCCCCGTTAAATGGGGCGCCAGTTGCGCGTGCCGAATTCCGGTAGTTCATTTGAAAAACAGGCCACGCCTTACTGGCAGCTCGGTCGCCTTCGCCGGCACTGAGCTCAGCGCGAATTTCGTTTCATAAAAATTTACTTGGCATTTGAGAGCATCGTCTTTAGCGAAGGGGGCCACCGCGCGTGCGTTACCAGTAGCAGGTAGGCCTGCTCCTCGATTGAACCAGCACCCATAACCTGATGTTTTTCGTGCGCAATTGAAGTATATTAAAGGTCGCATTTCAGAACCCACATCGTTAACAGTCATTTCCGTGTAAGAGGTCGAAGGAAGCCATGAAGCTCAAGCGCGCGGCAAACCGGCCATCGAAATGGTTTCTGTTAAGCTGCGCGTTTGTTCTATCGAGTATCAGTGCGTTTGCTCAGGAAACAAACAATTCAAATAAATCGAATATTGAAATTCTCAAGCTGCGCTGGGAGAAGCAGATCAGGCTTCCCAGGAATTTCGATCCGTCGGTGATCGCCACTGGCGGAACCTTTAGCGATCCGGCTTCGAGAACGTCTTCGGGGACCCCCGCTTCGTCCCTCGACGCGGTACGCGCCGCTACTCGCGCTCAAAGCGCGGCCGCCGGTGGGACGACAACGTTCCCCGACACACCCGCAAGACTTCCGATTGTTTATGTCTACTCAATAAAGATCAAAAACGCCGGCGCAAAAACAATTGAAGCAGTGGCGTGGGATTACGTCTTTATTGACAAGAACAGTGACCGCGAGCTGGGAAGGCATCAGTTCCTGAGCTATCAAAGGGTCAACCCCGGCAAAACAGCTACCTTCCAAAGCCAATTGCGTTCGCCGCCGACGCGCATAGTTCAGGCATCCAACTCACACGCAAAGCGTCCCCAGTTTACTGAACGCGCTGTGGTGCAATGTGTGCTTTACGCCGACGACTCAAGTTGGAAACACCATGATTCCGCCTTAGATGTTTGCACCCTGCTAAGACAGAACAAGGAATTATTGAAGCAAGGTCGCCGCGACACGAGATCACCGTGAGCGGCCGTAGCAGGCTGCTGAAAAACTACTTTGGAGTGCGGCGACTTGTCGCCGCTTTTGTCGTCCGGTGATTTCCTAAGTTTTTTCAGAACGCTTCAAGTCGGATTTCAAAGCGGCGACAAGTCGCCGCACTCCAAGTGATGGCCTCGGCCCCGCCGGATTGAGTTTTCAGCAGCCTGCTAGTACAGCAATTTGAAAAGGAGCGCGGGCGTCCCGTCTTTCATGACCCGCGGCGATGGGAGCGCGTGCCACGTCAAACTGCAGCAGTACCCCGATCGCCAGCAATTTCCTTATTGACTTCATCACGCGCATAATCTAAAACTCGTTTACCCCTTTTATCGTCAACTCACACAGGAGGGATCCCGATGAGATCAACCAGAGGGCTTTTTACGTCGCTACTGTTGGCGGCGAGTGTTTTGATAAGCACGCAGATCGCCAATGCCCAGCGATTGGCGGCCGCGCGCAATTTCGTGCGTGACGCTTCTTCCGCTCCAGCCAGTGAGGTTGGCGGAATTAAAGAAATGATCCCGGCGAAATACGCGAAACGATATGAAGCCTGGAAAGCGGAATTCATCTCGACGGACATCGGCAAAGCGCAATGGGACATGTACGCGCACCACCCGCGTTTGCAAATCACGATCACCATTGGCGGTAAGAGCGTACAGGGGGCGGGCACCGGAAAATACAAATGGAACGAGGCTGGCGAGTTGGTAGCCGCGACCATTGTGCTCGGGGAGCGACTCGACGAAGGTTATCCGAGCGCTGTGTATTATCCGGTGATGAATGCGCTGCAGCCATTTGAGTCAAAGCAACTAATCGGCGGCAGCGTGCTAGCCGCGACAAAAATTGCCCACGAATTCGGGCACGTTATGAAGATCTCAACTACGCCTCGCACACTTTACAATCTTCAAGTTCAGTTATTTCCGATTTACAACAGGATCTTTCTTAGCAACGGCTACAACGTGAACGACCCGCGGTTGGTTGAAATAGCGCAGAAGATGGGTGGCAACCCGGTGCAGATTTGGGAGGATCGCGAATACTGGGGCGAGGCCAATGCGATGCTCTTCCTGCGCGATCGCGTTGCGAAGGAAAAATTTCATTGCCGGTTGTTCGGTAAAATCAAGCGAGCGGTTGAAGAATACGCTAAGGATTACGAAGCGCGGTTTGCCGAAATCGCCCGGGAACAAGGCGCGATTTATACGTGCGGCTGGCGATAGGCCGGTAACCCGTTCTCAATCCCACTGAATGCTAAAAAAAGAAGGGGCCGATTGCTAGGCCCCTTTAGTTTGGATAAAAGTGAGTCCGCCTTAGAAGTGAATCCTAAGGCCAATCTCCATCTGACGTGCTGCGTAGACCGAACTTGTAATCTTCCCAAAGTTCGTAGGACTGCTCAAACTCAAACTGCTCGGATCTGACGGTTGCCGGTGATTGAAAACGTTCGTCAACTGCAAGGTGAACGTCGCCCCGACACGTTCCGTGAACTTGAGGTCCTTGGCCATCGTCGCGTCCGCATTCCATCGACGCAGGCCCCTCAGGTTTCCAGTGCCCCCGCAATTCTGATCGAGCCCGAGAACGCATCTTCGGAATAGAGCAAAGACAGCTGCCGGGTCGCCATACATGTTATTGCCTTCCACGTTGTTGGTACCGATGCCCCCGGAACCGGTGACGTTCCGATGCAGAACACTGGCCGGGATCCTCCCCAGCGGTAGCGCGTTTTCGTAGGCGCTGGACGAACTGGCCGTATTGCCAACCTGTCCAAATCCCTGGCAATCAGACGAACAAGTCCCCCCCTCACTGAACGTTACGCGAATGGGGAAACCGCTTTGTGCCGTCACGAACGGAGAGATTGACCACCCGTCCAGCAGCCGGCCCTTCCACCCGTGCATTCCGTGAAACATCGCCGGTCTATAAGTCAAACCGGCATTAAACAGAACTCTGATATCAAAGTTCTGCGGTCCGTAGTTGTTCTTGATGTTCCACGGATCAGTCAGTGTTTCTGAGCTGTTGTATTGGGCCAACTGTTGGGTTCCGAGTGCTTTGCCCCAGGTAAAGTTGGAGATGGCCGTGAACCCGTGGAAGTCGTTCATTCGCAGCGTCGCGAACATCGCGTTGTAGTTCGAGTAGCCCAAACTCGTGGTGGTGTTAATTGCCGTAGCCTGAGAACTCAACATGGTTCGGCCAAGTGCCCAGCCATTGGCTGCGTTCATTGCGGCCCAGATATCAGACACTCTCGTGGCTGAGAACAGGCTTGCATTCTTGGAAGCGACAGCTGCGGTACAAGTGGTAAACCCAAAGCAATAGCCGCCCGCCGCGAAGGCCGTGGCCGGATTAAACGCCGCCTCGAAGAACGGCTGCGCCGCGCCGGAATAAGCGTTTCCGGCACATGTCGGGCCCAGTGTAGTTCCACCAGCACCGCACATGTTGACGTAGAGGTTCTTGTAGGCATTGGCGAAGGTTTGTCCTGCGAGGGTCATCATGTAGGGCACTGCATCGATATCAATCTCGGCGAAAATATTCTTGGCCCGTTTACCCATGTAGCCCACTTCAACAGCGAACTTTCGCGAGATCTGCCGTTGAATAGTGAAATCAACCGTGTCCACTTTCTCAGGTTTGTAATCAGGATCGAGGACGGTTGAATCCCCCGCCACCGGAGCGCCAGCGACACCCGGGAAGAAGGGTTGCGGCAGAGTTTGGCTGGGCGCCGCCAGGGGCGCAACCAAACCGTCTGGCCCAATGCGAAATACAGTTGAGATGGTCGGCGAAGCCGTTCCGCAAGTCCCGTTGCTCAAGGCGAAAGAACAGGTCACCGGTTGCAGTAGTCCCGGCCCAAGGAGCGGAACCAGAACCTGGTTCACGCCATTGATGCGGCCCCAGGTGCGGCTGTAGCCCCCCCGAAGAACTGTGCTGCCTTCACCAAACACTTTGCCGAGAAGACCAGACTTATAGTTCGGATTCCAGGCCACGGCGATACGGGGACTAAAGCCTCCCTTAAAGGGGGTGTAGGGGTACTTCATCTTTAAGTTCCCGGTTGTTTCAAACCCGAGAATCGGAGCGTACGCCTGTCCGGCAAGGGCCGCGGCCTGCCGGTTTGCCATGAAGGTGTTCGTATGGACCAATGCCCCACTGCTGTCGACAAGTTCAACCTGCGCGCCGTTCTTTTCGACCGGAGGCGTCTCATACATGTAACTAAGGCCGCCGGTGATCGTGAGCGAAGGTTTCCAGCGCCAGGTATCAGCAAAATATCCACTGTAGTACTTGATGGTGCTCAGCTCCTGGGCCTGCGTGCCGATTGGTTGAATTGTCAGATTCGAACCGGTTCGTGTGTAGATCACCTGGGTCAGACCTACCAACCCCAACACGGATGACGCCAGGTTCCTATATAGGGCCTGCTGCGAATTGGGAACCGCAGTAGGAATGGTCCCGGCGGGAAATCCAATCGAGCCACTCGCGACCTGGTACACGACCTGATTGTTAATCGTGCTGCCATTGTCTGTGCGCGTATGGTAGTTGAAATTGTTCTGAATCTGTCCGCCGAATTGGAAGAGGTGATTACCCTTCACCCAGGTCAGGTCATCGCGAAGCATCTTGTCCTGCCCATCCCAAACGCGCTGACGCGTACTTTGATTGTTCACGTTGTACGGGATCATTGCGCTGGTTGCTTCAGCGCTTGAAGCGGTGCCGGCAGTGGCAATCTCCAACGCGCCCCCCAGACCGGCAAATTGGGGCGGGTCGCCGGCGGTGGACCATTGCCACCAGTTCCAGAGGTAACTCAGGCGCAGGTCATTCGTGAGTCGTGAACTAAGATTGCTGGTCAAACCGATCACCCAAAGTTCGCCCAACTGTGGCCGCGGCGCCGTTGCGGCGTATTGCCCAAAAGTTCCCCCCAGCAGTCCGCCAATGTCCACCTGATTGCTGGTCACGTTTAGTAACTTGAACGCGCGGAACGACGTAAAGAAGCGGTTCTTGGCATTAAAGTCATGATCGATTCGGCCAACGTAGTTGTTCGAGGTCAGCGGCAGACGTAGGGTGGAAAGATATCCCTGCGTGTTGTATTGGTCGCCTGACAACGGATCGTTCGGCAAAGGCAGATACTTGGTCCAGAGATTATTAATTGCTGAACTCATGCCGATGCCACGCGGGTCACAACCAGTCGTTGCGCCGCAGGTCGTCCCGGCCGCGGGCAGGGTCACGGTCCGCGAGGTGTTAGTCGCGGCGCTGCCTACTACGACAGTAACGGGAAACGGATTGAGATTATATGGCTGGTAAACGCCACTGGAATCCGGTACCTGAATCACTCCAGCGCGCAGGGCGGGGGTGGGATAATTTCTTTCGAATATTCCCGCGCCCGGAAAGCGAAAGCCCTCGTAATTGAAAAATAAGTAGGTCTTTCCACCTAAAATCTTTTTCGGGATTACCGGACCACCAACACTAAACCCAAAACGGCTGCGGTGGTTCGGAATCAACGGCGTGAACGGCAGCACACAATTGTTGGCGCCCGTGTTATAGGTGGATCCCACCGCGCATGCAGGTCTGCTGGGTGGGACGATGCCCTTATTAAACGCCGTGTGATTATTCGTCCAGGAATTAGCGGCGCCATGATTAGTGGCATAGTAGTAACCGTAACCCGCGCCATGCCATTGATCAGTGCCCCTTCTCGTAACCATCTGAACCTGGGCACCGCTGGAAGCGTTAAAATCAGAAGTCTGACCGAACGTGCTGACTTTAAATTCCTCTACGCTCTCGATCGGAGTCGCGACCACTCCGGAAGCCATCGAACTGGTCTGCGCGCCCGCGACGCCGGTAAAGTTTTGGATATAGCCGATTGTATTTCCGGCCATGTCATCCGTATTGTTACCGCCGTCAACTGTGAAGGTGTTTTGGTCCATGTAACTTCCGGAAATATCGCCTCTGGGCGTTACTCCGGGCTGCAGTCCCAGTAATGAGGTTGCATCACGGCCGAGATTTGGCAACAGCTCAAGTTGCTTTAGATTGATCGTATTTCCAATCGTCGCATTTGCTGTCTGTAACTCCGAACCTAACGGCGAGGTGGTTACTACGACCGTCTCAGACAAAGATCCGACCTCCATGGCCACGTTTACCGTAAGCACCAGGCCGATGCTTACCTTTTGTTGCGCAAGCTTCGCCGTCTTGAAACCCGTCTTAGTTACAGTGATGTCGTAAGTGCCTGGTGAGACGACCGGGAAGTTGTACCGCCCGGAGTCGTTTGTCGACGTAGCTTGCTTGCTCTTGGTCGCTATGTCAGTCAAAGTGACATCCGCCCCCGGGACCGAGGCGCCCTGCGGATCCGCGACGAGACCTGTGATACTGCCTGACGAAGCTGTCTGCGCGCGCGCGGAAATTGCGCCAAGGGTGCACAAAACTCCTACGCAAACAACCAATCCGAGAAAGATCGAGAGTCTTTTCATTGAGTCCTCCTTAAGAAAAGAGTGGCGCTGGGAAATAACGTTAGAAGGAACCAACGTCACCCCCAGCCGGATGCGAACGAAATAAGAAGTTAACGAGCCCTAGAAAATTCCGATTATCGGATTGTGTCTGGCGCACTTAGAGCGCTTACGGGTAATACAATAAAAAGACGGCGCCAGTATATAACCGCTGGCTGGAGCGTCAAGCTTTTATTTCCCAATTTTTGCATGCTTCCACAATTTTTTGTATGCCGGCATGCTCTCGGATCTGTTGCCATCCTCGACCGCGCGGCCACGGACAGGGCGAAACCACCGCCCCGGCTGGGGACTTTTATCGGCATGGCCGCCCCGCCCAGGCGTCAGGTTACGAGCACCGCAACAACCCACAATTAGCAGGGGTGTCTGCCGGGGCCGATGTATGCCAAACAAAAACGAATTCAGTTGGCGGTAATGTTAAAGGCGGTTGGATCGATCTTCTGATTGAAATCAAACTGGGTCAGCTTAATTGTCCATTCGGCGAGAAATGTTCCATTCACCGTATCAACTGATAATTTGATGGTATAGATATGCGGCAGATTCAGCCCCGCCTCACTTTTGTAAAGTGAAAATTCTTCGATCAATTTGTAGCGTCCTTCGCGCTCCTGGACATTTGAATATTCAACCTTACCCATTGGGGCTGGAATGACGCGTTCGTAGTCGGTGCGCAGGTGATGAAATGTTTCTGGATCAAAGTAGAGGGTAATCTGTAGATCCGAATTTGCGCGCGGCGTGTACTTGAGCTGGTGCAAAAGACGCCCTTCGATCTTCCTGGTCCCGATGTAATCGACTTGCGCCTGGCGGCCGGGCAAATCAAGCAAGGGCCACGCCGATGAGAGCGTGCCACACAGTAATCCCTGTTTGAAAATGGCGTCGTTAGTCATCAGAAAATTCCCGAGCACCGAGCGCGTTCCTGGCGTCGCAAACGCCGCCATGAAATTGATTCCGTTAAATCCAAGCTGTTCGCGCGGATAAACCGGGCTCGGAAAACTCATTCCCAACAAACTCTTCATCCTCTCGGATGCCAACACAGCTTTGCCCACCGCCTGGCCTGCGGGCGTGGTCCGAAAGATAACTTGCGAGGTACCGGAAATTATTCGCGTGGTAATTGCCGCGCGTGCCTTCGCCGAACCGATGGATTCCAGGTGCTGCGCGATCACTTCGCTCGCGGTCAGTTTTTGGGCAGTCGCGGGGCGCGGTAAATAACCGGCAAACACAAGAACGAGCGACGCGAAGGTGATCGTTTGCTTTGCCAGGCGTACCGCAGTCATTTTCTTTCCTAACTAAAGCAGCGAGGCACCTGGTGAGGTGCCTCGCTGGCCCGGCCATAGTTCCTTAACTAAAACAGGAACTTAAACGCGAATTGAATCACGCGGGCTGATTCTCCGGTTTGCACAATCGTTTGTGTGGAGGGCGGCGCTACCGTTGCACAGCACGCAGAGGCAAACACGCTTGAGCGGATGCTCGGCGAACCGGTCGAAGCATCGCGCGGGTTGTCAAAGTTCGGATGATTCAAGGCGTTGAACATCTCCATGCGGAACTGGAGCTTCCACTTCTCGGTCACTGCGAATGTCTTGATCAATCCGAGATCGAGATCCCAGTAATGCGGAGCGGTAAAGATGTTTCGTCCCGCCCCGTTCAGTCCTGGCGCCGGCAGACAAAAGGCCTGCGTCAGATCCACTCCGCAGGTCGCCACATTGCTGATTGGTTTGAAGAGTACCGGGCCGGGAAGCGGCGAGCCGGTAATGAACTGCAGTTGCGCCTGCACCGGCTGTTGCACACCGGCGCGCGACTCGTGACTGCCGTTCGAGGTGAAAGCCCCGCTGCGAACTGCAAACGGTTCACCGGTCATGAAAGTGTAGATCGTATTGACGGTCCAACCGCCGAGCACTTGATTGACTACTCCCGGCGAAGATTTGAAGAAGCGTTTTCCGTGACCAAACGGTACCTCCCAAACGGTTGCCGCTGTAAGGACGTGCGTCCGATCGAAATCTGATCGACCACGTTCTTGCCGGAAATTGCGAATGTCGGTGGGCGTCCTCGAGTTAGTCGTCGACAATCCGCCGCCTGAGGATGCGCCCACTGGATCGACGGATTGATTGTCGATTGACTTACCAAAGGTGTAGGCCAGGCTCATCCCCAGGCCGCTGGTGAAACGTCGACGCAGGGTGAACTGGGCCGCGTGATAATTCGAATCGCCGCTATTATCGAGCTTGGTAATCAGCGCGAATTGCTGATTGGGTCTGAGTTTGAGACCAAGCGTGTTGTCTTCAATGCGTCGAGCAAAACTTCCGGCCCCGTTGATGTCCAGCTCAGAAGTCGTTGTCGATGAATTAAGAAAACTTGCCGCGGCGGTCGCGCTCAATCCGCCGGCTGTCTGCAACAAAGTCAAAAGCGCCGGCGAGACGCCGGTTACCCCTGCCGGGCAACCGGTCCCTGAGGGAGTGCAACCCTTGGCCCGGTTCTGCTGCATAACCAAAAAAGAAGGAATGATTGAATCAGGGTTGACCTGGTTCGCGTCATACGCCATGAACAATCGTTCACCGCGCCGGCCGACATAAGAAGCCTGCATGACCAGTCCCCACGGCAATTCTCGTTGGATGCTAAAGTTCCACTCATGAACGGTCGGCAGGTGCATATGCGGATCAAAGACTGTGATGGGTGGCGAGTTGGCCCGCAACTGTTGCGGGGGCGTCAACAAGCTGGATGGCTTGACTGAAGGCGCAGGCAACTGCGTTGGAAACCCACCCGACACTGTGCTGTTAATACTGGAAGAATTCACGCAACCGGCGGTGATGGTTGTGAATGCGGAGGCGGTCGTGTTGTAAGACGTCGTGCAGCTTTGGACGAGCCCCGGAATTCGTCCCGCGGCCGCCGTCACCTGGAACGAAGAAATCGTATCGAACGCGATTCCATAACCCACGCGAATCACGCTCTTGTTGTTGTTGCCGAACAACGTGTGCATAAATCTCGATTTGAAAGCCGGACTCCACGCCAAACCGAATCGCGGCCCAATGGCGCCGGCGAAGCTACCTTCATACCAGTGCCTGGCCTTAACAAATGAGACCGCCCCGGGAGCGTTCACGACCGGCGTCGCAGGCAACGCGGTACCCACGATTGGGGTTGAGGCCACAAATACATTGTCGTGCGGTGAAGTGTTGGCCGGCGGATTGTATTCCCAGCGCGCCCCATAGTTAAGTGTCAGGTTCGGACGAACTTTCCACTCGTCCTGGAAATAAAAGTTGTATTGATCCAGGTTATGCTTTTCAGCATACAAGCTGATCTTGTCGCCAACCTTGAAGGGCAGGAAAACATCAGCCTTTAGATCGGCAATAAACACCTGGGTTATCGAGGCCGGCAAACCGTAGAGGTTGTTGATCAGACTTCCGAGAGCAGTTGAGTCGGTCGAGTTGATTCCCGAAGCGACGGCAAACCCTGAGTTCCCGGTGGTGCCGACAAAAGTGGGCCGCGTCGTCGCGGAAAAGGTTACCGATGGAGTAACGTTAATACCGCCCGGCTGTCCGCGCTGGTCCACGTGCCGGTAAAAACGAAAATTTATGCCCCCACGAAAAACGTGAGCTCCATGAACCATGCTCACGTTATCGAGGATCTGTGGCGTGGTTACCCAGCGCGCGGTGCGCGGAGTATTGATGTAGGGCTCATCAATCGTATTGAAGTTGAATGGCGGGACGTCGGGCCACGCGGGGTTGGCCTCGCCCTGCGTAAACAGAAAACCAAAACGCCCATAACCCATCGTTAGCTCGTTCACCACCCGCGACGAGATCACCTTGCGGTAGCTGATCGCCAGATTCGACGTACGGCGGAAAACTTCGCCCAGTGGAGGATTGTCTGGGTAGACCTGGGGCCGCCCGTTCAGCGGATCACCTTTCAGCGTGTTGTAGTCGGACCAGAGGTAGCGCACAAACATACTGTTATTAGCGTTGAAGTTGTGATCCACCCTGGCGTTGATGGCCGGACCTCGGATTGCCGTCGGCGGATTCCAGGCGTAGGTCGCGGTGTTCAGGCCGTCTCCGGCCGCGGCGAAATTGTTTGGACTCGGATAAGCTTTCAACAGATTGGCAACGGTCGCATCCAGCGTTCGCGAAGCCGTGTTGTTTGCAGCGCTGTTTACGCTGTAGGTACGAATACATCGCAGTGACGTGGCAGTCGCGCACAATGGTACCGCCAATGCTCCGGTGCTCGGGTTAACGAGCAAGGTTGAATTGCGCGTTATCGTGGTGCCGCCAATGACCAGCGGATTTGCCGGATCGGGAACAAAGTACCGAAAATTACCAGCGCGCGCTTCGTTCGTATAGACGACCGGAAATCCAAACGTCTGATCGATGGGCTGTGTAAAGTCCACCCGGTTATAGCTATAACTGCCAAAGAAGAACGTCTTATTCTTCTTGATTGGTCCACCCATTTCGTAGCCGAACTGGTTCATCCTTATGAGCGGCTTCGGATTCTTCTGGGCGTTTTGATACCACTCATTCGAGTTCAAAGCTTCGTTTCGCAGAAAGAAGAAACCACTGCCGTGAAACTCGCTGGTGCCGGCGCGGGTGGCGATGGAAACGGATGCGCCGCTGTTACGTCCTTCTTCCGCGGTCGCATTGTTGGTCGTGACTTTATATTCCTGAATGTTATCAGGAGTGATGCGGTAAAGATTGCTGACCGGATTCGGCACAGAAGATTCGTTTGCTTCAATGCCGTCGATGGTAACGTTGTAAGCGCGATCGCGCGCCCCATTCACGTGGACCCCTGATCCGGCGCCGCCGAACGAGCGCTGGACAACACCCGGCTCAAGCAGCAAGAGCGTGAGCGGATTTCTTCCGTTCAGCGGCAACGCTTCAATGGCCTTCTGCTCGACCACGTTACCAATCGTAGCGTTGGAATTTTGAAGTTGTTCAGCGCCGCCGCTCACCGTCACGGTTTCCGAGACCTGACCAATCTCCAACGCGCCGTCGACCGTTAGTGGTTCGCCGACTTGCAGCGCGTTGTTTGTTTTTTGCAGCGTCTTGAAGCCCTGCTTCTCGACGGTGATCGTGTAATTTCCCACGGGCAGAGAGGCGAACGAAAACAACCCGGACTCAGTCGTCGTTTGCGTGCTGGTCACGCCAGTCGCTTCGTTCTTCGCCGTCACCGTAGCGCCGGCTACTACCGAGCCGTTCGTGTCCTTTACAGTTCCGGTGATATTCGAGCTGCCGGTCTGAGCAACGGCGGCGAGGCATATTAGTAACAAGATGGAAAAGGAAATGAGTAAACTGGCTGGCTTGAGCATTGACGTTCTCCTTGGCTGATAGACTGAAGCTAATGTCGGTTGAAAGCCTACGACCATGAAAGCGCTTTAATGATTGCCTGTGATAACAGCGAGACGTCAGGGCACCGAATCAGGAAAAAATCATTTAGACGCGTTCGAAGCAGACCCCAACTTCGGTGCACACGATTTGCACGGGAGTATATCGCTGAACGAATAGGCGTCAAGACTTTTTCTCGAGCCCGCACGATGCGCGCTAAAGACAACGAAAAGCACAGTTGATTTGCGAAACGATCAAAAGCTGACAGCAGAAAACAATTTGTTCGCGATCCAATCGCTCCGAAAAAATGGAAGGTCTATCCATTAATATGAAAATTTGTCGATACGAATTTATGGTTTCGCCTGTCCACAACTCCATTACGTCCGTTTATCGGACTGATAAAATCTTTTAGTTTTGCTTGTGAGTCTGAGCCTAATAGAATTGCGGCCTTCCCGCAGAAAAGTTCAGCGTTAGACTGTTGGCCACAGTCCAACAAGTGGTTCTAATCATCCAGTAAAGAGGAACAAATCATGAAACATCACCCCAGGTTCGCAGTTTGTTTGTTCGCAGTCGCCGCTATGCTGTTCACCTTCAGTGGAGTGGCTTTATCACAGGAGATTACCGGTTCGATCGTCGGTTCGGTCAAGGATGCCAATGGCGCGGCCGTTAAGGGCGCGACGGTAACCGTCACGGACAGCGGCACAAAGTTGGTAGTGCGCACTGTACAGACCGACGATGATGGTCAGTACGCGGCACGCGACCTGTCCGTAACCAAGTACGACGTGGCCGTCGAAGCTTCGAACTTCAAGAAACATATCGAAAGAAATGTTCAGATCGATGTCGGCAAAAGGCGTACTCTCGACATTACTCTGGAAGCCGGTAATATCAGCGAGGTCGTTTCAGTCCAGGCGGGCCAATTGGCAGTTGAATTGGCGACCCCGACCGTCTCCACAATCATAACTGGCACTCAAGCCCGCGAACTCTCATTGAATAATCGTAACTGGGTACAACTCATTACCCTGGCGCCAGGCGTTTCGAACGATCTCGCGGATCAGGTCTACGTCGGCACGACCAATCCCGCCGGCCAGGCCAACACGATGAACATTTCCGTCAACGGCGCCCGCAGCGCCCAGAACACTTACACCGTTGATGGCGCTGATGTGACCGACCGCGGTTCGAACATCACTATCCAGGCCTATCCCAGCGTCGATTCGATTGCTGAATTTCAGGTTCAACGCAGTCTGTTCGCGGCGGAATCGGGGCGCAGCGGTGGTGGGCAAATTAACGTCGTCACCAGGGGTGGAGGTGAAAAGTTTCACGGGTCGGGATTTGAATTCATTCGCAACGAGAAACTGAACGCCAACGATTTCATTTCGAATCGAATCTCTTCTCCGGCTTTTGGCCGAGAGTCAAACGGCAAGGCCAAGCGCGCGCCTTTCAGATACAACAACTATGGATTTACTCTCGGTGGCCCGATTTTTCTGCCAAGGTTTGGTGAAGGCGGAAGAGCCATACACAAGCTGGCGCGAACCTACTTCTTCTTTTCCGAAGAACAGCGCAAGGATCGGCGTTATCCGACCCTCAGCGGCACGGTACCCGACCTGAACATGCGCCAGGGTATTTTTCCCATGGATGTTTGTTTGAGTGCTAACGTCCCTACTACGGCCACTGCGACTTGTTTGAATGTACTTCCGGCGGGCACGCCCTTATCATCTAGAGTCCCGATTAATCCGATAGCCCAACAGTATTTGAATCTGATTTACAACAAACTGCCTCCGCCAACCGATTCCGTCACGCGCTCACTGGTTTTCCCGGCCATTAACGTGTCAGATTTCCGTCAGGAAATTGTGAGGATCGACCACGCGTTTTCAAGCAAGCTTTCGAGTTACTACCGCTACGAGCACGACAAGATTCCGACGATCGACGTCAACTCGCTTTTCTCGTCGGGTTCCGGACTACCCGGGGTGTCGACTAGCGCGACGGATTCACCCGGAAGGACCCATACTTTCCAAACGACCTGGGTAGCCAGCCCGGGGTTGGTCGTGGTTGGACGCTGGACCTATGGTTATGGAGCTATTCTGAGCCGCGACATCGGTACCCTGGCTCTGGCTAATTCACCAATCACGCCGCCCCTCGCTTATCCGAATACGAAAGACATTGTTCCGATCATCTCCGGTAATGGATTTAGCACCTTGACGGAGTTCGGGCCTTACAACAATTTCTCTTACAAGCATAACTTTGCCGGCGACACGACCCTCACTCGCGGCAATCACACGATCAAATTTGGAGGACAATATTCCTACTACCGCAAGAACGAGAACGCATTGGCGGGTAACAACCAGGGATTGTTCAGCGGCTTCCTAAATACGGTCCCGAGCAGTGTTGTTCAAGCTAACGTTCTCGCCCCGAACGCCGCGGTTGGAGAACCTAACTCCACACGGCGTACCAACTTCCAACTCTTCGCCAACTTCCTGATGGGAAGCAACGTAAGCTTTAGCCAGGCTCGTTTCGACTACACCGCGGATATGCGTCAGATTGCCATCGAACCTTACGCCCAGGACGAGTGGCGCTTTCGCAAGAGCCTGACGATTTACTATGGTGTGCGTTACTCGTATTTCGGCGCCCCATATGACAGAAATGGCCGGCTATCGAATTTCGATCCGGCGTTATACAGCGCGGCAACTGCGCCACAGGTAACCGGCGCGGGAAACCGCGTAGCCGGCACGGGGAACTTCTGCGACGGCATGATTGTGAATAAGCAGAATTTTCAGACGGCCGCCAATGGCTGTCTCCCCGCACTTTCACCATACGGAAAATATGTAATCAAGGCTCCCAAAGGTGACTTTGGTCCGCGTTTTGGCATCGCCTGGGATCCATTCGGCAAAGGAACGACTTCGATTCGCACTGGCTACGGTATTTACTACGATCAAGTGCTGAATGGAACGTACGAGCAAAACATCGGCGTTAATCCACCCTATCAGGAGACTTTCACCGGCACCGCCATTTCAGGCGGCACGGGCACGGTTGCCACCACGCCTCGTCTCGATCAGCCAGTTCCGAGCGGAGTAACCGTAACCGCCGGCGCCTCTTTAACGGCGCTGAGCGTGCGCGCGCTGCAACCAAACTGGAAAGACCCGTACATGCAGCATTGGTCATTGGAAATCCAGCACCAATTCGGAGAGAAAGGCGATACGCTGCTGAGTGTGGGCTATTTTGGATCGAAGGGCACCCACCTGATTGGCGCCTACGAACTTAATGAAATTCCGCCCGGGGTAGCATTGAATTCGCGATGCGCATCCGGCACCAACACGCTGCAGACACCCGGTGTGGTAACCGTGCCTTGCCAGGCGCCAGGCACCTATTTTGGCGGTACGGGCGGCGTGTCGTCGAATATCCTGGATCAGATCAGGCCGTATCGCGGGTATCGTTCAATCAACATGATTACGCCGCAATTCAATTCGAATTACCACAGTCTGCAAGCGCTCGGTCAGAAGCGTTTTTCCGGCGCCTCGCAGATCAATGTCGCCTATACCTGGGCCAAGAACCTGACCGACAATCAAAACGACCGCAGCAATGCCCCCATGAATTCTTACAACATTCGGTTGGATCGTGGCCGGGCAACGCTCGATCGGCGTCATGTTTTCACCGCCAATTACATTTACGACTTTCCGTTTTGGAAGACCCGGCACGACCTCGTCGGAAAAGCGTTTGGCGGATGGGAAATATCTGGTATCGTCACGCTTCAAAGCGGGTTGCCTTTTACTCCGCTCGGGGCCAATTATGATGCCGCGGGGCTTGGCAATATTCCTGCGATAATTGCCGGCAATCGGCCCAACACCTTATGCAATCCGAACGCGAACGCGCCGCACACCTTCGAGCAGTATTTCAACACTGCCTGCTTCCAAACCAATCCAACCACTGGAACTATTCCGGGGAACAATGTTAACACCGGCGGCCGTGGCACCATCGATGGTCCGCCGACAAAACGGGTTGATTTTTCGTTGTTCAAGAACTTCCATTTTAGCGAATCTGTTGTCTTTCAGTTTCGCGCGGAGGCTTTCAACATTTTCAACCATACTAATTTCCGGGCGATTCAGAGTAGCGTTGCGTCGGCCGTTTACGGACAGGTTACGACCGTCCGCGATCCGCGCACGCTTCAGTTTGGCGCAAAGTTGTCTTTCTGACATTCGCTCCAGACTGGACCCCGTTAACGAAATGCCCGCGGCCCCCGGCTGCGGGCATTTTTTTGCGCACACAGAAACACATTTACAGCCTGGGCGTCTGGCTTCAGCGCGCCGAATTTTTCTTCTTCAAGTCAGAATATGTTTCTAAGTTCGAGTTTTGGAATCAATGGCGCGAACCGGTGTACATTCAACTCCGCGAGAAGCTCTGCTTCTAGTTTCGCATAGCAATTGATGCTATATAGATATGCCCGTGGCTAGTGTCGCGGGCATTCGTATACATGAGAGACGCCGTGCTACTTCGCAACGCTCGCTTAGTCCTGCCTGAGAAAACAACTGAACTCGCCAGCATCCTGATCGAAGACCAACGGATTAGGCGCGTCTTCGACTCGTCGGAAACCCTGCCGGGGTCCCCAGCGGTAATTGATCTAGCCGGCTTGACGTTGTTTCCGGGATTCATCGACCTTCATATTCACGGCGCAACCGGCGTGGATACGATGGATGCAACTGACGACGATCTGCTGAAGCTCGCTACCTTTCTTTCCCGAAACGGAGTCACGGCCTGGTTGCCGACGCTGGTACCCGCCACCAGCGAGCAATATGTGCAGGCTGCTAATTCCATCGATCGATTAATGCGCCGGCAGAGCGCAGACCAGGAAGGAGGCGCGCGTGCGCTGGGTATTCATTATGAAGGCCCGTTCGTCAACGACGAACAATGCGGCGCGCTGCATCGCAAATACTTCCGCACCTTCAAACAAATGAGCGAGCTGGCTTCTCTTCCCCGTTTGAAACACACGGAAGCAGCTCACATGATGACCGTGGCCCCGGAAATTGAGGGCGGCATTGCGCTCATCAAAGAACTGGCCAGCCAGAGCTGGATCGTTTCGATCGGGCATACACGAGCAAATGTAGAGGTTCTGGATCAGGCTTTCGCGGCGGGCGCGCGTCACATGACCCACTTCATGAACGCCATGGCGCCCCTGCATCACCGCGCGCCGGGCGCAATCGGTTGGGGGTTGATGAACGATCAAGTGACGTGCGATCTCATCGCCGATGGAATTCATCTGGCTTCGTCAATTTTGAAATTGGTCTTGCGAAACAAAACTTCTGAACGCGTTTCACTGATCAGCGATGCGATCGCTGCCGCCGGCCTCAATGACGGGCAATACGAAATTTGGGGCGAGACGATTGTGGTAAAGGATGGCCGCACGCAGAACTCTCAAGGAAGCATCGCCGGCTCAGTCATAACAATGCTCGATGCTGTGCGAATGATGCTCTCGCTCGGATTTGGCGAAAGCAAGGTCGCACAAATGGCGGCCTTGAATCCCGCGCGTCTGCTCAAGCTGGATTACGAGTGCGGTTCGATCGAGGCCGGCAAGCGCGCGGACCTGGTAGCGCTCGATGAGCAGCGCAAGGTGCGTTTGACCATCATTGGCGGGCAAATCTCATTTCAGGATTTAGCATCGTAAAATCCCGCGCGGCCGTATGATTCGTCGAGCAATTCGACGGGATGGCAAACGCGCAGAGCAACCCCTGCCAGACGAGCGCCGGCAGCAATTTGCATGTGACAACCGGGATTGCCGGTCGCCAGCACCGCGGCTCCTGATTGTTCAACGTTCCTCAGCTTTTCAGCTAACACTCGATCTGACAATTCCGGCTCCAACAAATTGTAAACACCCGCACCGCCGCAGCACACGTCGCTTCCGTTGAGCATGGTGAAGTTCAGATTCGGAATCGCCCAAAGCATTTGCAGCGAAGCGTCCACCGCATGCTGGCCGTGCAGCAAATGGCAAGACGCATCGTAGGTGGTGCGCGCGAATCCGTTTGCTTCCCCGTTGCGGAATCCGATTGACTGAAGATGTTGGCCCACGTCACGGACGCGCGCGCTGAATTCACGGGCTGGCCCGGCGTAACTGGCATCATGCTCGAGCAAATGTGCGTAAGAAACGAGCATCGCGCCGCAACCGCCGGCATTGGTGATGATCGGGGTGTCACTGTTTTTAAAGGCCTCGATGTTTTGCCTGGCAAGTGCGCGTGCGCCTTCAATATCGCCGGCGTGCGCATGCAGAGCACCGCAGCACACTTGTGCATCAGGGGCTTGGGTTTTGCACCCGTTGACTTCCAAAACCCGCGCCGTCGCTTCGTTGACTCTCTTGAAGAGCCCTTCCATTACACAACCCTTAAAGATGAGCGCCGAAGCGCTTCGATCCTCTTCCGATGCATCGAGATTCGCCGGGCCCCTCACTGCAAATTCTTTCCTGCCGCTTCCCGCCGACGATCCTGCGAGTAATGCCAAAGCAAACTCAAATCTCGAAGAAATCTCATGTGCCACTCGGCTGCGGAGCAACAGCCGGGGCACACCCGAATCGCGAAACCATCGGGCCAAAATAAATGCCCTCCGCAATCGCTTTGGCCTGGTCCACAAATGCTTCAAAACAAAATACAGCAGACGATACGTGCCGGTTGGTTTCGTATGACCGCGCGCAATCTCTGCCCGCGCGGCTTCCAACAGTTGTCCGTATTCAACGCCAGCGGGGCACGCAGATTCACACGCGCGACAGCCGAGACAGCGATCGATATGGTTCTCGAAAGTCTCCGAGGCGACGGCGAGTCGTTCTTCCTTCACCGCGCGCATGAGATAGATACGGCCGCGCGGACTGTCATTCTCGTCACCAGTAACCACGTATGTCGGACAGGCTTCCAGACACAGGCCACAGTGAACACAGGCGAGAATTTTTTCTTCCTGGCCGGCCATGGCCGTCGTTAAGGGTGACATGCTTTGTTTATCTTCCAGTGCGACTCGCCCATGATCATTCAGCCGAATTATAACAACGATCGACCGTCATCTCTGACCGGAAGTAGTAAGGGCCCGGTCCCGAGCCCGTCGGATTACGAGATTAGGCTGACTCGGGGCGAGGGCTCGCGCCGTTCAGGTTCAGGCGCCGGGCTTCATGTGAGATTAGCGACAGTTCGTCAACAGCACTACGTCACTATAGGCGTTGCCGCGGGCGATCGCTATTTGTCTGCCGTCAGGCGGCACGTCGAGTAACCAGTCTGGTCTTCAGTTATCCACAATTTGGCCTTCGTAATCTGCGGGCTCCGCTGGCCTTGTCTACTTGTGCGGGGCGACGACGGGAACAGCACCACCACAACACTCAGGAGAGAGAGCACGATTACGTGCGTCGTCTTGTTTCAAAACGCCGGCCGGGCGGGCTTCTGTGCTTCTTGGGCATGAAATTATCAAACTCTCATTTCTAATATCCAATCGCCGAGCCATCACTTCTTCGCGGATCGGTTGCACCCAAACGGACGCCAGTCTTCTCTTCGATCATGATTCCTTCACAGTCTCCGAGATAGCGCGGCTTGTCTACCAGCTTGTGGCCGCGCGCCCGCAGGGCCTGCTGGGTGTCGCCCGCCAAACCGTACGGTTCGTAAACCAACTCATCCGGCAGCCATTGATGATGAATACGCGGCGCGTCGATGGCCTGCTGGATGTTCATGTTGTAATCGATCACGTTCGTCATTACGTCGAGGACCGTATTAATTATTGTTGGACCACCGGGACTCCCAACCGTAAACCAGAGAGTGCCGTCCTTGCGCAGCACAAATGTGGGCGTCATCGCGGACAAGGGTCGCTTGTGGGGCGCGACGGCATTGCGCTCACCCTGAATCAAGCCGTAAAGATTTGGTGTACCCGGCTTGGCGGCAAAATCGTCCATCTCGTCATTCATGATAATTCCAGTTCCTTTGGCCACGACCGCCGACCCATAAGAGTTGTTGAGCGTATACGTATTAGCCACCGCATTTCCTTCCGCGTCCACCACTGTGAAATGCGTTGTCTCTTCTGATTCGTAACCGAGCGGTTTTCCGGCTTTTACCTGTTCGCTGGAAGAGGCACGATCCGGACTAATCGAGTTGCGCAATTGCGCCGCATATTTTTTATCTATCAAACCGGCCACCGGCACCTTCACGAAATCGGTGTCCCCCATGTACTCCGCGCGATCCGCAAACGCGCGGCGCATAGCTTCAGTCATCAAGTGGTAACGTTCCGACGAGGCAGAATCCATCTTTTTAAGATCGTAGCCCTCCAAAATGTTCAGCATCTCGATCAGCACCGCCCCACCCGATGATGGTGGCGGCATCGAAATAATTTCGTAACCACGGTAGTTGCCGTTCAGGGTCGCGCGCTCTTTTGCGACGTAGCCACGCATGTCTTCCAGGGTGATTAAGCCGTTATGATGCTTTAGATCCGCGACAATCATCTGCGCGGTTTTGCCCTGATAGAATTCGTCTGGCCCACGCTGTTGCAGCCGGGCGAACGTGGCCGCGAGATCCGGCTGCGCAAACAGATCGCCTTCGTTATAGAACTTGCCGTTGTTTAGATAGATTCGTTTGGTTTCCGGGTACTTTGACAGATATTCACGATTGCCTCGCAGCCCGCGCGCCAGCGTATTGGTTACCGCAAAACCATTAGCTGCCAGTCGCCTCGCCGGCTCGATCAATTGCGCCCACGTCAGACGATGGGATCCGTATTTCTTAAGGGCCAGTTCCATGCCGCGCACAGTTCCCGGGACACCCGCGGCGCGATAACCTTCAATCGATCCACCTTCGCCTTCGAGCACGTTGCCCTTCTTGTCGAGATAGATGTTAGGCGTCGCGGCCGCCGGCGCCATTTCGCGATAGTCGATGGCTGTCGTGCGCCCGTCTTTCAAACGAATCATCATGAAACCGCCCCCGCCCAAATTCCCCGCGGCCGGATGGGTGACCGCGAGCGCAAACGCGACTGCGATTGCCGCGTCAACCGCGTTGCCGCCGCGCTTCATGACGTCGACACCGACGCGCGAGGCAACTTCATTTGTCGAAGCGACGACGCCGTGGCGAGCGCGCACAGGTTCGCGCGAAGCTGCGGCAACGGAAAAGCTGTCAGCGATTCGTGCCGGCTCAAGAAAGAGCAGTAACGAAAAGCAAACGAGTAACGAAACTGCTGTGCATCTTCGAATGACTCGTCGATTTGATTGCTTCATAAACATTCCTCCGCGCGCAGCTTCAGGACAATCGCTCCGGGGCAGGAGCCAGATGTTTATAGAACCGCGAGTGGAATAAATCAACAAAGTGAGGTTCACGCGCGCGCTACAGCCTGCCACTGATCCGATTATGCGAACCGGCGGGCGACGGTCCGCGCCGAACGAACAACACAGTGCTTACGCAAAGAATCTTCCTGGCGACAGCATATTCTCTAAATCAAGTTCGCTTTTGATTCGCCTCATCAATTCCGTCCCCGAGCCGATATTTCCCCAGGTATTAATCTCATCTTTGATCTCTGCGGGCGCTTTTTCAATGACCAAACTGCCGCCGAAATTTTCCGCTCTTTGGCGCAACCGTTGAAGCGCCCGGACCGCTTCGCCATGATAGACGGGTGCGCGGGCCATTGCTCGCAGCCGGCCATCACCAAGCCCGGCGTGCCACTGCAGACCTATGTGCGATGCTTCATCTCCGTCAAGCAAGGCGACCTCATCAAGAAACGACCTCAGCTCGCCGGGACGCAGGACGGCGAGCCAACTAAGATCATGGGCTGGAGTCGCGGCATTGCTAACCCCGAGCCACAGCTGCTCGTCGTTATCATTGGTGGTGCACAGAATGTGCTCCACCTGCAGCTTCTTCAGCGCATTCGCCGTTTCGACAACTACGGCCTGTGGCGATCCGGCGAAACGAATCATTAGCACGCACTCGCCTATGTTGGCGGTG
Organism: Pyrinomonadaceae bacterium; assembly: GCA_046262835.1. GTDB lineage: Bacteria > Acidobacteriota > Blastocatellia > Pyrinomonadales > Pyrinomonadaceae > UBA11740. The sequence goes on along the minus strand of JBHELZ010000022.1, from coordinate 10,155 downwards.
ATGCCGATTCTCTGCGCGAGCGAAGCTGACAACAATTCGACTGCTACTGGAAAAGATTCGCGCGCCATTGTGCGGCCGAGAGTCAGCAGCGATCTCAATTGTCCGCAGGCGACGATGGTTCTGGTTTCCGCGGGCAACGGCCGCAGCTTAAAAGTTATTTGAGCAATCAGGCCCAGCGTTCCATAACTGCCGGTAAAAAGTTTGCACAGATCATAGCCGGCCACATTCTTGACTACGTTCCCGCCCACCTTGATCGATCGGCCGTCGGCGAGTATGGCGCGCAGACCGATAACGAAAGATCTTGGTGCGCCATAACCGAGTTGCTGCGGCCCCGCCAATCCCGTCGCCGTCACGCCGCCCAACGTGGCCGTCCCGTCATCCGGAGGATCAATCGGCAGCCACTGTCCTTTTTCGCGCAAGCGAGTTTGAAATTCACGAAGGGTCAATCCCGCTTCAGCGGTCGCCACCAGATCGGCCGGCTCGTGTCGAATCATTTTCGTCATGCGGCGAGTCGTCACAACCAAATTAGAGCGACTCATGGCGTTGCCGGCATCTGCAAATGTCCCGGCTCCTGCCGGCACAACGGCGAGACCCTCTCTCGCCGCGAGTGCTATGACGTCAGCGGCTTCTCTCGCCGTTGCGGGAGCGATCACCAACGCGTGCTCAGAAAGTTTCGATTGATATCTGTCAGCGAAACTGGTTTTGGAAAGTTTGCTTACGTTTCCACCACCGACCAGACGCTTGAATTCGTTAGCGATCCTTACTTCGTTGACTCGCGTCGCCAGGGCTTCCGCTCCCTTTCGCGCAGAGTGGGCGTGAAGGACGAAGTTTCCCCGCACTAAGCCTGCAGCCGTAGCCTCTCCCAAAGGGAGCGCGCAAACCACTTCGGGTTTTGACATGCTCGTCGTCGCCACCGCCCGCCCTTCGCCGCAACCTCGCGGCAGGGGAAGGATCTTGCCCGGATTGCAGAGACCAACTGGATCAAAGGCTGAGCGCACGCGCAACATCGCGTCCATATCATCATCGCTAAAAATCAGCGGCAGATAACCGCTCTTATCAAGGCCGACGCCGTGCTCGCCGGTAATCGAGCCCCCGGCGCGCACACATGCTTCCATGATTGCGCGACCCGCTTGTCGTATGTGTTCCAAGTCATCACCGCGGCGCAGATCAAAACAGATCAGCGGATGCAAATTCCCGTCGCCGGCATGAAAGACGTTTGCGAGTTGCAGATGGTATTGCGCGCTGATGCGGTAGGTTTCGGCGAGCACTTCAGGCAGACGAGAACGCGGGACGACCGCATCCTGAATCATGATGTCCGGGCTGAGCCGGCCCACTGCGCCGAATGCCCCTTTACGGGCCGCCCAAAGTTTCTTGCGCTCATGGTCGTCAGTTGCACTGCGCACAGAACGCGCGCCGTACTCACGCAGAATCGCAGCGGCCTTCTCAGCATCATCATCGATGCCGGCTTCAACGCCGTCCAGTTCCACCAGGAGCACGGCCTGCGCATCTATTGGCAGGCCGGCGGTGAACACGCTGGCTTCGACAGCCCGAATGATCGCGTTGTCCATCATCTCGAGCGCCGCGGGCAACAATCCCGCGGCGATGATTGCAGAAACGGCATGGCTGGCCCGGTCGACATCCATAAAATCAGCCAGCAGTGTGCGCACGGCGGGCGGAACCGGGGAAAGCTTGACAGTCGCTTCAGTGGCGATACCAAACGTGCCTTCTGAACCCACAAATGTGCCCAGCAGATCGTATCCGGGTTTGTTATGATCCAGGTCGACAATGGACCCGTCAGACAAAACTACGCGCGCTCCTACCACGTGATCAGTGGTGGTCCCGTATTTCAGGCAATGAATGCCTCCCGCGTTTTCTGCAATGTTGCCGCCGATTGTGCACGAGGGCTGACTGGAAGGATCAGGCACATAATAGAGGCCAAGATGTGCGACTGCGCGCGAAAGGTGAGCGTTGACCAGCCCAGTCTGCACCCGCGCGATTCGGTTCTCGGGATCGATACTGAGAATTTTACGCATGCGGGCCAGCTCGATCACGACTCCTCGATTGATCGCCAGCGCACCACCGGAGAGCCCGGTGCCGGCGCCGCGCGGCGCAAAGCTAACGCCTTCATCGGATAGTAACCCCAGGACTTCCGCTGTCTCTTCGGTTGAGCCAGGAAAAACTACGGCGCGCGGCAGGTGCTTGTGCTGTGGCAAGCCGTCACATTCATAAACCAGCAATTCATCACGTTCGGAAAGAACATTTTTCTTGCCGACAATATCGCGCAGGTCTTTGATCAGCGCGTCTTCCATTTGAATCTCTTGAGGATTGGCCGCCATCTAATCTCTCTACCTCGATGATACAACACGCTTCCGATAGATCTGATAGCTCGCATAGATGGTGATTCCCACCAGTGCCGCGACTGCAGCTTGAATTCCTTCACGCAGGGTGCTGTTCGCCAGCAGCCACGCCGCCAGCAACATAGCGGCAACCGCTATGGTTGTTCCTCCCGGTAATCGGAAGAGCGCTTTTGGCGCGTCGGCCTTTCGCCGTAAAACGGGCAACGCGGCGCAGGTCGCGGCATAGGTAACCAGCCGGGCAATCGCGCTAATCGTCAAGGCGGCTACAAAGGAACTTTTCAGCGTCAGCACCAGCATGACCGCGGCGGTAACTATGATTGAGATGTGAGGAGTAAAGAACTTCGAATGCACGCGAGCGAAGATCGCCGGCAACTGCTTACGTTCAGCGAATGCGAATGGAATTCGCGACCCCGAAAGCACCAGCACATTCAAATTGCCGGCAATCGAAATCATTGCGCCAGCCGAGATCAGCGCGGCGCCGGCAGTGCCCATAAATCTTTGCCCGGCATCCGCGAGTGGCTTTGTCGACGCTCCCAATCCGGGAAGCGTGCCAATGCAAACCACCTGAATCAGGATGTAAATGAACGTCACAACCGCGGTCGCGATCAACAAGGCCTGCGGCATATTTTTCTGAGGATTGCGAACTTCGCCGGCCGGGATGGTGGCCATCTCGAAGCCCGTGAACGCGTAAAGCAGCAACAACACCGATTGGGAAAACGCCCCCGTCGGCGGACGGGCCCCCAACGCAAATGCATGGGGGTTGAGGAAGAAGAGACCAACGGCGATGAAGATGAGCATCGGCAGAAGCTTGCCCACCGTAAAAACGTCGCCGGCGATCGCCGCTTGTCGCACTCCCAGAACATTAATCGCCGTTAGCGCCAGCACGACCAGCACGATCACCATCGCTCGCGCCAAGGGGTTGGTCGCTGCCGGCCAAAAAAAAGCAAGATAGCTCACCATCAAGTTGCAGTTCGCCGCAAACGCCGTAAGACGCGCCAGCCAACTCAGCCAGCCGACTTCGAATGCGACGGTTGGGCCAAAGGCCGCCCGCGCGTACGTGTATGGACCACCGGTTTCATCAAACCGGCTGCTTACTTCAGCGAAGCATAGGATGATTAGCAGGACGACGAATGCGCAAGCGAAGAATGCAATCAGGCTGTACGAGCCGATAAGGGAATAAGCTTTGGCCGGCAGGCCGAAAATGCCGGCGCCGATGACAGCGTTAACAGTGAAGGCAACCAGGTCCCATTTGCGTATGCCACGAACGAGACCTTCCTCTGAAGTCTTGTTTGAGGTTGGAGCTGAATTCTCATGCATGAGACAAGGGGCGCGGCTTTGCCGTTCGCCGCGTGGACACGCTTTGCTTTCCAACGCGTTAGTTAAGGAAACAGTGCGGCCTGGTACCGCTGTTAATTGCGCGCCGCCAACGCCTCACGCGCGACTTCCTTGTCATCGAAATGAAAAACTTCGCGACCGATGATTTGATAGTCTTCGTGACCCTTGCCGGCAATCAAAACCAGATCATCAGCGCGGGCCTGTCTAATTGCCGAATGAATTGCTTCACGACGATCAGCAATTTTTTCATAAGGCTTTCCAGTGGTCTTAATTCCCTGTTCCGCATCCGAAAGAATTTGACTTGCATCCTCGGTGCGGGGATTGTCCGACGTAAGAATCACTACGTCGCTGAGAGACCCGGCCGCTTCGCCCATGGGCGCGCGCTTCGATCGATCGCGATCGCCGCCGCACCCGAACACGGTGATGATTCTTCCTTTCGTAACGTCGCGCGCAGCGCGCAACACGTTCAGCAAGGCATCGTCGCTGTGCGCATAGTCAACGACCACGGCGAAATCGCCGTTATGAGGCACGCGCTCGAATCTTCCCGGTGCGCCCGTGCATTTTTCCAGCCCGCTCCTGATTGTGTCGAGCGAGTACCCCAGGGCCAAACCGCTCCCCACGGCGGCGAGCGTGTTATACAGGTGAGGTGGTCCAACCAGGGGAGAATGAAATTCGATTTCGGTGTCCGGCGTGTGCAGCAGAAAGCGCATGCCGTTCAAAGAGAATTCAGGATCGCGCGCTGTGATATCGGCTTCCGCTCGCACCGCATAGCGGACGACGCTCAGGCCTTCTTGCTCAAGCCGATCGGCCAATTCAATCCCATGCTGGTCATCGACATTAATAACAGAGGTCTCCGGCCGTGATCCCAAACGTCCATCAAACAGACGCTGTTTCGCGTACCAGTAATTCTCCATAGTCTTGTGATAGTCGAGGTGATCACGAGTGAGATTGGTAAACACTGCAACCGCGTATTCCAACTCATCACAGCGATGAAAATCCATCGCCTGTGAAGAGCATTCCATCACTGCAGTCTTACAGCCGACGTCGACTGCTTGCCGCAAAAGGCGCTGCATGTCAGTAGCTTCAGGCGTTGTGCGGTCTGCCTTGTTTCTTTCTTTTCCAAGCCGGTATTCAACGGTCCCGGTCATAGCGACCGCCTCGCCCGCAGCTTCGGGAATCGAGGCAATCAAATAAGCGCACGTCGTCTTTCCGTTTGTTCCGGTGATGCCAACGAGGTTCAACTCGCGCGAAGGATGGTGCTGAACTTCGGCCGCGGCCAGGGCCATGGCGCGCCGAACATCTTTCACCTGGATCCATGAGCCGGTAAAGTCAGCCGGACGCGCCAGCTCTGAGATCACGCCCACTGCGCCTTGCGCCAATACTTGCGGCACAAACTTATGAGCGTCAAATAATTCGCCGCGCACGGCGACGAACAAACTTCCCTGGCGGGCCCGGCGCGAGTCGTGCGTCACGTCGGTTACGACTGCCTGCTCGTCTCCGCTTAACTGGCCGTCAACTGTCCTCGCAATTGCCAGGAGGGTGACGGGCCGTCTGTTTTCGGCGCTGGTTGTATTGGTCACGATTCGGCGTTGAATTCTACGTAGTCACGCCCGAAAAGTCATCCGCAATAATTCGCGCAACCGGAGACGGCGTAAACCTTCCTCGCTAGCTCCGCGTACCGAGAATCAGTGACCGGGACGCTCGCGCTTCGTCAACCTGCCCGGTCACCTGGCGTGACTTGTCATTCATAGCGCCGTTGTAAACGTCTGGAGAGGTACCGCCCGTCACGATCGATTAGTGAAGCCACGGTGCGAATGCGAAACTCTTTTCTGAATTTGATGTGAGTACATTAGAACTGCTGTAGACTGTGCGGCGATAAAGGCGGCGCAGTCTGACTGGGGCAATCGTCTTGGTTGCTTTTCACTCGCCGAGGGCGAGCCACAACGCTTGGGCTGCAATCGTTTGCGCAAATCCCAAACGAACCATTAGGATTTCGGGTCCTGCAAACTGAAATGGGAACGGTGACATTATGTTAGTCAGAATCCTGCTCGTTTTGCCTTTAGGGGCCATGCTGCTCTTGTCTGCCCGGCCACTGACCAGCGGCGCCGCGCCGGCCGCCTATGACATCATCATTCGCAATGGCCGTGTCGTCGACGGCACGGGCAAATCCGCCTTTAATAACGATATTGCGATTACCGGTGATCGTATCGTTCAGATGGGCGATCTGCGCAATGTTCCGGCTAAGCGAGTCATCGATGCGCAAGGGCAAATCGTAACGCCGGGGTTTATTGACATGCTCGGCCAATCAGAGCAATTCGTGCTGGTCGATCCGCGCGCGATGAGCAAAGTGATGATGGGCGTCACTACAGAAATCACCGGCGAAGGCGAATCCATCGCTCCGGTCAACGATCGAATTCTGAAAGAGCAGGAGGATTTCAATCGCCGCTACAATCTGACGGTTGATTGGCGCACGCTCGGCGAGTACTTCACTCGCCTGGACAAACAGGGGGCGGGAGTTAACCTCGGAACGTTTGTCGGCGCGACCCAGGTCCGCGAATACGTGATTGGTTTCGACAATCGACCTCCAACCGCTCGCGAACTCGAACAGATGAAGCAACTGGTAGCTGAAGCGATGAAAGACGGTGCCCTCGGAGTTTCGACTTCGCTGCAATATGTGCCGGCGCGCTTCGCGAACACTGATGAGATCGTCGAGCTGGCAAAAGTCGCGCATCAATACGGCGGCATTTACATCACGCATCAACGCAGCGAAGCTAACGCCATCGACGATTCGATGAAAGAAGTTTTCGAAATTGCTCGCCGCGCAAACATTCCCGCGGAAATCTGGCACTTCAAGACTGCTTATAAGAAAAACTGGGGCCGCATGCCGGAAATGCTGCGCCGTATTGAAGCGGCCCGGCGGCAGGGACTGAAGATCACCGCGAACGTTTATCCATACGTAGCGGGCAGCACGTCGCTCAGCGCCTGCCTCCCTCCCTGGGCACTGGAAGGCGGTACAGATCGAATGGTCGCGCGTTTGAAAGACGTCGCCACGCGTCAGCGTTTGAAGAATGAGATTGGCACTGACTCCAAAGATTGGGAGAACATTTATCTCGGCAGCGGCGGTCCAGGCGGCATCCTGATTGGCTCCGTCGTCAATCGCGAGCTAGAAGGTTGGCAGGGCAAGCGGCTTATAGAAATCGCCGCCGCGCAAAACAAAGATCCGCTTGATGCCCTGTTTGATTTCATCATTGCGGATCACGGCCAGACTGGTGCGATCTTTTTCATGATGCAGGACAGCGATATGCAAGCGGCGCTCAAATCTCCTTTCGTCAGCATCTGTACCGACAGCAGCGCGCGCGCGACGGATGGACCACTCGCCGGATCGAAGTCGCATCCGCGCGGATGGGGCAGCTATCCGCGAATTCTCGGCAAGTACGTGCGCGATGAAAAGCTGATGCCGCTGGAGCTGGCGATTCACAAGATGACGGGCCTGCCCGCAGAAAATGTTGGATTGAAGCAACGAGGACTAGTTCGTGAAGGCTATTTCGCGGACCTTACGATCTTCGATCCAAAAACGGTTATTGATCGCGCAACCTTTGAAGATCCGAATCAGTATCCGGTGGGGATCAATTACGTAATCGTGAACGGCCAGGTCGAAGTGGATAACGGCAAGCGCAGGCCGGCGTTGGCGGGGCGAGTGCTGCGCGGGCCTGGATATACTGGCCGCAGATGAAGGCGGATTTGCGCGGACGGGTTCAACCAATACGGATTGATCTGCCTTACCGGCGTGAATCCGGGATCATAAAGAACCGACGATTTCTCGATATTGATCCTCACTGAAAGCCTTTAATGTTTCAGTGCTGACGTTTCCCTGCGAACCTAAACCAAGCATCGCCTTCGCATAAGTCTCATCGTCCGCCGCTTCAATAACGCAAACCAAATCGTAGCGACCCATCGTCAGGTAGACGTCCTTCATTTCGATTCCCGCTTTCTTGAACTCTTTTCTTCCGGCATCAAGTCGCTTCGCGCTCGATCCGACTTTTGAAATTCCCTGCTGCGTCCACTTAAGGAGCGCAATGTAAGTTGGCATAAGTGTTCTCCCTTTAATGAATGTAAGAAGCCCGGCCGTCTGAGAAGGTGAGCAACCAGGTTGCCCTCACTTACGCTCGGGGCTTCTGACACTAGATCTTGATAATGATGTTCTTCCTGAACAGCAGCCACATCAAAAAAAGCCACAACAAAATGAATGAGATTGCGAATGCCAGCGAAGCATTATTCGGCGCCAGCCACGAGGCAAACGCGTGGTTGTAAATCCAGCTTTGCAGCGCCATCGGTGCTCCGTCCGGGTTTGTCACATGGATTAATGTTTCAAAGCTACCCATGAAGCCGCTGGTCATTCCCATCAGGCGCGCCATTACTCCCGTGCCCACAAACAACACGATCGCGTTCACACCGAAGATCACGAACGGCTTCGTCCACCCCTTATAACGTTTGATATCGATCAGCCAATAACAGAGCGCAAGAAATTGCAGCGCCAGGCCGGCGGTAAAAAAGACATACGAACTTGTCCACAGTGACTTGTTGATTGGGAACCACGGGTTCCAACACCAGCCGACAATCATGCAGGCCAGGCCGGCCACGAACATAAGTGCGACTTTTTCAACCGGCGTTTTGTCTTTCGCCCGAATCAGATTGCCGGTGAGAATTCCGAACAGGGTCGTAGCCAACGCGCCCATCGTGCTCAATATCCCTTCGGGATCGTAAACAATTCCCTGCTTCCAAATATGCGGACCGAATACTTTGCGATCGATAATTGACGCCAGACTCCCTTCCTTACTCAAGTCGCCCACGTAATAGCCCGGCCAATGCACATGCTTCATCACGATGAAGTAAACAACGAGCAGCGCCACCGCGATGCTCGCAGTCGTACGCGGTCGCGTGGTGAGGTAAATGATTCCAGCGAAGAAATAACAGACTGCGATTCGTTGCAGTACGCCGGGAATTCTAATCGTTGCCAGATGAAAGTAAGGAAAGCCCGCCAGGAATTCTCCCAGCAGAAAAATGATCGCCGAACGATAGACCACTTTGATGAAGAGTACGCGACGCGCATCGCCCCGTTCAATTCGCTTTCCAAACGCGAGCGGAATCGCCACGCCCACAATGAACAGAAAGAATGGAAAGATTAGATCTGTCGGGGTCCACCCATTCCATTCCGCATGCTCGAGCGGCCAATAGATATGCGACCACGAGCCGGGGTTATTAACCAGCACCATGCCGGCCACGGTGAGCCCTCGAAAGACATCGAGAGAGATGAGACGTTGTGGTTGATTAGGCATAAGAAATATCCGCAGATTTCACAGATTCCACAGATTTAGAAAGAATCAATCGGCGGTGTTGCAGGCTACGTTCGCCGAAGTTAAGAAGCAAGCCGATTTTCATACCCTATCGCTTGAGATAGTTAATGACTTGCGACTCTTCCGTTCCGCATATGGCTACAGCCTTTAGTTCGGCGATAACTAATCGAAGCAAGTGAAGTCGACCCAATAACTGGTTGCCGGCAATTGTCCTTTTTAACGGAATATTCCTTCTTGAAAATTCGATTGCTAACGGCTCTTGATAAACCGCTTCCAGAAACCCACAATCCAATTGCTTATGAACCTCCATGGCCGCTCCGATGATCGCAAACCTTCTGGGATCATTTTCGTTGGGAGGCTTTACCAACATATCTCGCGATCAGCTTTCTGCTGATCTGTGAAATCTGTGTAATCTGCGGACTAAATCCTATTGTCGCGGCGCAGCGGGAGCGACCGGCCGTGTCCCCATTCCAAACTCTTCAGGAGTCGGCAAGGTCGAAGTCGCTTCATATTTCCTCAGCGCTTCGTCCACCGCGCGGCTTTTCGTCAACCATATTGAGATCATTTGATCGTACCGGCTAAGAATACTTTCGAGCCAATACGGCCGGTTCTCTGCCAGCCACTGCCTCCGATAATTCTCTTTCAGGATTGAAAGCTCTTCGGCCATCTCCCGCAGGTTGTTGTAAATCGCGCCGCTGTAGTAACGCAGCTTTCGCGTTTTGGCGCGATCGCCCAAATTCAGATAGGCGTCCCAGTATTGATCGCTAAATTTGTGCATCACTTCGTAACGACGACCGAGATGATCAAATCGCCGCGCTGCCAAAATCAGCGCGGGCAAACTCTCTCGATTACGGCGCGCGTGACTCGCGTTTCGTATCAACAACTCCTGGGCGTTCTCAACCGCGGTGCGCAGCTGCTTGATCTTATCGGCGTTCACGCGCGCCTGATTCTGAAATTGGGTCGTGAAGGGATCGCGCCAGAACAAATCGTCAGTTGTCGTGCCTGCGCTAATCGTCTGTCCAACACTTCCCAGCGTTGTTATTACCGCCACGAAAGTGTTTCCGTCAGCTCGAAAAAACGACCAATCAAAATTCCGATCGAACTGAGAT
>JBHELZ010000021.1:0-67545 GCA_046262835.1 Pyrinomonadaceae bacterium | reverse complement strand
CAAGTGGCCCGAGTGCGCGAGTTGTGCAGACGCGAGCCTCTGCTTTCAAACACGCCCCGGCTGGCAATCGACCAAACCGGAGTCGGAAACGCTGTGGTCGATATGTTCATGCAAGGCGAGATCAACGCCAGTCTGAAACCGATCCTGATTCATGGCGGGGATCATGCGGTGCAAGAAAACGGAGTCTGGCGAGTACCGAAGCGCGAACTTGTGGGGTCAACTCAAGTGGCCTTGCAAACAGGTCGATTGAAGATCGCGGCAGACTTGCCGGAAGTCTCGATTCTCACTCAAGAGCTGCAAAACTTTCAGGTCAGCATTAGTGACTCAGGGTTTGATTCTTACGAGGCTCGAACGGGAAAGCATGACGATCTGGTGCTCTCTCTGGCAATGGCCGTATGGCTCGCCTCGCGACCAAAACGCGAATGGAAGATGTATTGAGGGGTGAAATGAAACGACGCTGGCAAAAGGCATTCTTGGCAGGACTGGAACAAACCGGAAGCGTTACCGACGCGGCGAAAGCGGCGAAGATCGGACGCTCGGCAGTCTATCAGCACAGATACAGCGATCCGGCGTTTGCAAGGCTCTGGGATGAGGCAATAGAGAAGGCTTGCGATCTACTCGAAGATGAGGCACGGCGCCGCGCATTCAAAGGCTCTGACGTGCTGTTGATGTTTCTTTTGAAAGGCCGGAGGCCACAAATATGGCGCGAATCGCGATCGACCATTCCTCCGGCTGAATTAAACAAACTAATTGAGGCTGAGCTAACCCGCATTGCCGCGCAGAAAGAAGCGGAAGCGGATCAGCCTGTGATGTGATTTTTGAAAAGATTTTCTGGCTGAGTGCGAAACGTGATGAGCCAACCAGCTCCCCAGCGGTTTCCTGCTTATTTCCAGAAAAGACAATGCGAGAGCGGCTTAAGTTTTTCCGAACCTTCCGCCCTCGCAGTAGTCAAATACCGGCAGCGAAGAGGCCACGCGGTCAGACTATCAACGCATTCTCTGACAGTTTACACCTCGTGGCAAGGTTCCTTTGCCACTTGGAGCACCTATAAAATCCAAGGTAGATAACCGCCTGCGCCGGCAGGGGTCTTGAAATGTCCTTAGGGGTGGACGGGCTCTAATTTCGATGAAAAACTTTCCCTAAGCGTCAGCTTTGCTGATGGAGGGGTTTTCCCAGGCAACGGGCAGGTGGATTGCGTGCAGTCCGTAAAGTTTGATCCTGCAATGAGGGATACGTCCTGGTCATAAATGCGAAGCAGTGAAAGACCTGCTTAAAAAGACTGCGACTTGAAACAGAGTCCAGATCGAAACGGCCTCAAGACCATAAAATAAAAACGGTTTTCTCTTCGCTAATAATTCAGCAGACTTTGCACTGTTCAGCCAGCTACTCTATTCAGAGGCTACTAGAACAGCAAGCAAGCAAAGGGAATCCCTCTCTGTCTTGTTGTTGTTCGGTTGTTCTTGCGACTAACGAAAGCGCACATATAAAAAGGAAGTTGTGCCGTGCTTTGTGACACTACTCGGGTAAGTTGGCACTGTATCGCAGGGAATAGCATACGATATAAGCGCGAGCAGGAATTGAACGCAAATGATTGAAGCCGAAACGCTTGAGTCACCTCCATGCAACTCAGTGCGAAACGGCTTCGAGAATTGACACGGTAGGGGTCAGCGGTTCGAGTCCGCTCGCGCCTACCATAATATTCGGAAGCCGAACTCAATCGTCCAGGACTAGTAACTGGCTGATGCAGATAGCCCGGTGCCCTTATCCGGCGGTGTTGGGATCCTGATCGGGGTCAAGCCTTAAGCAATAAAGCCATTCATTTACTCGAGTCGCTGTTGCCGGTCGACTAACTCCTTCAAGATTTAGCCTGAACGTACCGCCGGCCGTTTTCTCATCAGATGTGAACAGATAAGCGAAAATGTTTGGTCGGAGTAGCTGTTCATCTTTGGTCACGGATCGTCAGGTCAGCGAGCGGTCGCATTCTCAAATGTTCTCGACTTCTGTGGTCGCCCTCTTCTGAAGTCCAGCGGGTTTTTGTGTGAGAAAAAGTGGGCCGTTCGATGAAAAAGGCTTGACAGCGCGCGGATCGGGGCATATTGTCCAGACTTCGTACAAAGTCGCGACTGTCCCCCGATGCGCAAAATAAACACCAGAGACTTCCGTGTTGCCACTCGTTCCACGTCACGCGAGATTAATCGACGCATCGCGCTGAATGTGATTCACGAGCATCAACCTATTTCGCGCGCAGAACTGGCGCGCCAAATGAATGTCACGCGCGGCGTCGCCGGCGTTTTGGTGCAGGAGCTTATCGACCAGGACTTGATCTACGAGGGCGCCACCGGTGAAGCTGCTTTCGGACGCAAGCCAACGTTGCTACACATCAAGAGCCACGATCGTCTGGTCGTCGCGGTTGACATCCGTTTTAGTAAAACTTACGTAATGATCTGCGACTTCTCGGGGCGACAGCTGGCGCTCGAAGCTTATGACACTATCTTTTCGATACCTGAGTTCGTTCGTGATCTGGTAGGCCGCGTCCGCCGGCTAATCAAAACAAATGCGATCACCGCGGGCGTTGAGGGCATCGGCGTCGCCGTGCCCGGCATGGTTGATCAAAGGACTGGACGCGTTCTCAACGCGCCGGCCCTCGGATGGCGAGCCGTCGACTTGCGCAACCAACTGGCAGCCGCAACGGGCTTGCCGGTAGAGATTGAAAACTCTGGCCGCGCATGTACCCTGGCGCTCCTATGGCTCGAAGGCGGGGAATCAGCGCGGCCGCAGAATTTCGTTTATGTAGGTGTCTCGGACGGCGTTGGCGTGGGTGTAGTCGTCAACGGTGAATTGCTGCGCGGCTCGGATAATATTGCCGGAGAATTTGCTCATGTGCCGCTCAATCTGGATGGCCCAAGATGCATGTGCGGCGCCAGCGGCTGCTGGGAATCCTACATATCCAACCTGGCAACGCTTTCGCGTTATTTCGGCTGGGACCTGTCCAGGCTGAGTCCGAATAAACTTCATGACTCCAAACAGGGCTCTTTCACCGTTTTGGATTTGATCGCGCGCGCGCGTTCGGGTGATGCCAAAGCTATGGCTGCGGTCCAGTCGACGGCTCGCTTCCTCGGCCTCGGGCTGGCCACGGTCGTGAACGTAATTAATCCCGAGTGCATTTATCTCGATGGTGAAATCACGACGGCCTGGGACCTAATCGAAAACACCGTGACTCTGGCTCTGGGGGAGCGGGCATTAACGGAAAAAGGCGGGCGGACGCCGTTGCGGATTGCCTCGACGCACAGTTATCCCCGGCTGCGCGGCGCTGCAGCACTGATTGCGGCGCCGACCTTTGCGGCGCCCCGCGTAGCTTAGCGACGGCGCGGAATCCAGCGCGGCGAATTCGAGCCCGTTGTCTTAGGGAGCGACAAGGCGATGTTGCTTCCTCTTTCGAAATTTCATTGGAGGTAGTTGACATGTTTACCGGAAAAAATCTTGGTATGCGGACGATACAGTTTGCTCTTTTTGCACTGCTGCTCGCCTTCCCCCTGGCCGCGGTCGCACAAGTTACAACCGCTACAATTGTAGGCACCGTGACTGATCCTGGCGGCTCGATTGTTCCCGGCGCCCAGGTGCTCGCGCGCGGTGCCGACACTGGTCTGACTCGCACCGTCACATCAAACGACGCGGGCACCTACCGGATAGAGTTTCTGCCCGTCGGCAAATACAGTGTTGAAGTGACCTATACGGGCTTCAAGAAAGCTCTCGTCAGCGAGATCGTCCTGCAGGTCAACGATACGACGCGAGTTGATGTATCGCTTAACGTTGGACAAGTTACCGAGACAGTGACGATTTCAGAAATGGCTACACCCGCCGTGAACACGAGCACCTCCGAGATCGCTCGCACGATCCAGTCGGCAGAAATCGTAAACCTGCCGTTGGTCGAGCGTAACGTCTACACGCTGCTGGATTTGACGCCCGGCGTGCAGTCCAACAACAACGGCATAGCCGCTGCCTCAACCGGCACCAGTACATTTATTCTTGGTTATCCCGAACAGCGGACACTGATTAACGGTGGTGTCGACGGAGGCACTGGGTCAGTGAATTACTATCTGGACGGCGGCATAAACATGACGAACCTGCGCAACACCGGTAACATTTTGCCTAACCCGGATGCCATCCAGGAGTTCCGCGTTCAGACCAACAGCTACAACTCAGAGTATGGGCGTTATGCCAGCGGCGTCATCAACGTACTTACCAAATCAGGCACCAATCAGTTTCACGGTTCCGCTTTTGAGTTTTTGCGAAACACCGTCTTCAACGCCAATGACTGGGGATCCACTCTGGCCAGGGCGCCCTTTCATCGCAACCAGTTTGGGGCCACCCTCGGCGGTCCGATCAAGCACGACAGGGCCTTTTTCTTCGCGTCCTACTCGGGTCTCCGCCAGGCAACGAGCACATTCCTAAGCGGCGCCGTAGTTCCGACTGCGCTGGAACGTACCGGCAACTTTACCGCCTCCGGGACTAAGCCCGTAGATCCCGCGACTGATGTGGCTTTCGTCTGTAACGGCGTCACTAATGTAATTTGCCCCAACCGTCTGGATCCGGTGGCGATGAAGATCATCAACAACTACATCCCGCTCGCCAACGCTCCCGGCAATAAGTGGCAGGGCAATATTCCGACTCCCTATAACTTCGACGAGTACCTGGGCAAGGTGGACTACCAACTCAACGCCTCCCACCGTTTGAGCGTAAGTTACTTTAATACCGGGGGCACGAGCACTACGAAGGGGGGTAGCCCCAACGTCCCGTGGAGCCTCCAGGATTCCACATGGCGGCAGCATAGCGTCAATGCCAGCGACGTTTGGATTATAAGTGCGGCCAAGATCAATCAGTTCTGGTTGACTTTCTCACGGAATTTTGGCGGGCGCATTAACAGGCCGGCGACTTCGCTTACCGACCTGGGTTCGGCATTTGTGATCCAGGGCACCCCTAATTTGCCGCAGATTACCGTCACGGGATTCTTTACCCTGGGACAACAAATCGGCGGCCCGACAGCCGGCACTAACTTTTATTCCGCGCGCGACGTCTTCAGTTGGATTAAGGGCGGCCATTCGCTGAAGTTGGGGGGAGAGATCTCGCTTAACAAGGACATCCAGCAGACACTGCTCAACAATTATGGCGTTTTCACCTTTAACAACGGCACGACCAAGAACGCTCTGTCGGACTTTCTGATCGGCATTCCCAGCGCCGTCAGCCAGGACGCGCCCGTAACTGGCTATACCAATAGCTGGTACACGGCACTCTTCGTTCAGGATGATTTCAAAGTTCGTCCACGGCTGACTCTCAATCTTGGTCTGCGCTGGGACGTTCAAACAGCGCCGACCGACCCTTTAAACCGGGTCGTAAATTATGTACCTGGCCAGAAATCGATTGTTAATCCGATAGCCCCCGTTGGGGCCCTGTTTTTTGGCGACCCCGGCGTGGAGCGTGGCGGCATCCCGACGAGTTTGAGCCATTTCTCGCCACGCATCGGCTTTGCATTTGATCCTAAAGGTGATGGAAAGACGTCGATCCGCGGCGCGTTCGGGCTGTTTTACGGCAGCATCTCAGGCAACGAGTGGAACACGATGACGAACTTCCAGCCCTTTTCCACCCGGCTCACGTTCACCAACATCAATCAAAAGACGAATGCGGCCGGAGTGCCGCTGGGAGCTTCGCTTAGCAATCCGTATAACGCTTTCGTTGGCGGGAATCCTTTTCCATACAAGGGCACATTTACAACCGGCGGCGGCCTCTTTCCGGTGGCGACCGACTTCAAGTGGCCGCATACGTGGCAGGGAAACTTTGGCGTCCAGCGTCAGCTGACAAAGAACATTACAGTGGGCGGAGCTTATGTGGTGACGCTTAGCCGGGACCTCCCCTTCGGGCGCGACGTCAATTACCCGGTGCTTAACGCTACCGCCACCAGCGCCGGAGCGAACATCCTTGCGCGACGACCAAATCCGTTATTCGGCGCGATATTGCTGCTCCAGTCGGATCAGACTGCTGACTATCATGGCTTACAACTTACTGCTGCGATGCGCATGAGCCACCATCTCACTTTCAATGGCTTCTACACGTACAGCCACACAAACGATAGCGTGCAGCTTCAAAACAGCACCACCCAGGGCGGAGCACAGAATTTTAGCAACCTGGCCGAAGACCGCGGTCGCGCCGATACCGACCAGCGCCACGTCTTTAGCATGAGCTTTAACTACCAACTGGACTACTACAAAGGCAGTAACGGCGCGCTGCGACATCTCGCCAATGGTTGGAGTATCTCGCCAATCATCAAGATGCGGAGTGGCCTTCCCTTTACCGTGACCAACGGCAACGTTGATGCTAACCTTGACGGCAACACCAGCGACCGCGCGCAATTAGTCGGCAACCCTCGCATTGGCCATCCAACCGCGGCCCAATGGTTCAACACATTCGCCTTTGCTCAGAACAAGGTCGTAACCGGGGTCGCGACCGATGGCACTTCGACGCGCAACCTTCTCGACGCCCCCGGCTACTGGGTGGTTGACCTGGCTCTATCGCGCGACTTTCGTTTGAGCGAGCGTTTCCGGCTGCGGTTCAGGGCCGAGGGAACCAACGTCTTTAACCATGTAAATCTCGGACAACCTGGCAGCTCTGTCCCTTCCGGCACGACGTCGGCAACCTTTGGGGTAATCACTTCAGCGGCCCCCATGCGGAAGTTGCAGTTTGGCTTGCGCCTCAGTTTCTGAACGATTCCAACAGTGTTACTGCTGCTAGTAACCACTGCGGAGCAGCGAAATGTCCGTTAAATAATGAGGCGGACATTTTGCTTCTTCAAAGTCCACAGTGTTCTGCGCCCGTACTCAGAAAAAAGTCGGGAAGCGACGCAATGCTTATAGCCGTTATGCATCACAGATCTTAGTTGTCTTCGCAAGAGCAAAGATGAATGCATCCTGGCTCTTGGAAAAGTGAATAAAGAAATTCACTTACTATAAGTATTCGGTGTCTACCGCGACCGTCCGGGCTCTTTAGCACACCCTTGTTAATGTTGAGCCGGTTTTCTGTGTCCCGGCTAACAGCGCATACATGCCCTACGCACAAAGCACCGAGTTCACAACGACCGCGGCCGGTTTCAAACTCCGCGGGCTGCGCTGGTGGATCGTCGGCCTGATTTTTCTTGCTACCCTGATTAACTACATCGATCGGTTAACGATTTCCGTACTCGCGCCGGCCATCACTCACGATCTTGGGCTTAGTAATACCGAGTTTGGCAGCATTCTCGCCTGGTTCCTTCTGGCCTATACCATTAGTCAGGGTCTTTCGGGAAAGCTTTACGATCGCATTGGCACCAGGCGCGGATTTAGCTGCTCGATTGTCCTCTGGTCCATCGCCGCAATCGCGCACGCATTCGCGCGTGGGTTGACGAGTCTTAGCGCGTTTCGATTCGTGCTTGGATTTGGCGAGGCGGGGAACTGGCCGGGCGCCGCGAAGACGGTGGCGGAGTGGTTTCCCATTCGCGAGCGCGCGTTCGGAATGGCAATCTTTAATAGCGGCGCCGCTATTGGCTCCGTGGTTGCGCCGCCGCTGATCGTTTGGCTGAGCCTGACCTACGGGTGGCGAACGACCTTCATCGTCACAGGGTCGCTCGGCTTTCTCTGGTTGGTACTATGGGTTGTATTTTATGAGACACCAGATCGCCATCGCTGGTTAAGTGGCAGGGAACGCAAACTGATTCGCGAAGGACAAGAAGATAAACAATCAGAGACATTGCCGGCAGAGCGGGCTGTACCCCTCGGGTGGAGCGAGCTCCTGCGATATCGTCAGGTTTGGGCGATAGTCTTGTCACGCTTTTTTACTGACCCTGTCTGGTGGTTATACATCAGCTGGTTGCCGAAGTATCTCGCTGATGCCCGAGGTTTCTCGCTGGTTAAAATCGGCTTATTCGCCTGGGTGCCCTACGTCGCCGCCGACGCCGGCAGTCTTTCGGGCGGCTGGCTTTCCGGATATTTGATCGCGCGTGGCTGGAGTGTGGACCGCGCCCGGAAGCTGGTGATTGCGATCGCCGCCTTCCTGATGCCCGCCGGCATCCTGGCGGCATTTGCCCATGACGCGATGGTTGCGCTGGCTTTGATTGGCGTCGTGCTTTTTGGATTTCAGGTTTGGATCAATAACGTGCAGACTTTGCCGAGCGACTTTTTTCCTGATAGAGCCGTCGCTTCAGTCGCAGGTTTGGGTGGCACCGGAGCTGGGATTGGTTCGATGATTTTTGTTTTTGGCACCGGCTGGATCGTGGATCACTTTTCATATGTGCCCGTACTGGTGGCGGCGGGATTGCTCGCTCCGCTGGGAACGTTGCTGCTGTTTGCGCTTTGTGGTCCCATCGAGCGCCTGCCGCTGAAGTCACACTGAAAGTGTGAATAACTGCAGCCACGCGGCGGCGGGAAGATAGGAAGCAGGAACGAAGGCGTCCGCGCTGGCATTGTTATTTTGCGTGATTCGGACGGCGTTGTCTCTGCCTCTCTGTCTTGTACTTAGCGGGTTAAAGTCATTTATTCAAGGAGAGTATCTGTGACCGCTTCTTTCAATCTGAACCGTAAGGTGGCCCTCGTCACCGGTGCTTCATCAGGAATAGGAAGTGCTACGGCGAAGCTCCTGGCCGCGAGGGGCGCTCGAGTCGCCATCGATTTCCACCGCAACGAAGCGGGCGCGGAGGCAACGCGCAGCGAAATCGTCGCGGGCGGCGGCACGGCCATCGCGATTCACGCTGACGTAACGCGACCACGCGATGTTAGGTCAATGGTCGAACGCACGGTCACTGAGCTTGGCCCGATCGATGTGCTCGTGAATAACGCCGGCTCGTTGATCGAGCGGTTGCGTATCCTCGAATTAACCGAAGAGCGATGGGATGAAGTTATCGATCTCAATCTGAAGAGTGCGTTTCTATGTTGCCAGGCAGTAGCCGCCTCGATGATCGAGCGAAAAACGGGAGCGATCGTCAACGTATCGTCGATCGCCGGCCGAACTGGCGGCGCCCTGGGATCGATTCACTACTCAGCCGCTAAGGGGGGCCTAATCACATTTACCAAAGGACTCGCCAAGGAATTGGCGCCATTCGGAGTGCGCGTTAACGCCGTCTCTCCGGGAGTGATTGATACTCATTACCACGAACAATTTTCAACGCCTGAGGCAATGAAAAGCTATGTTGCCGGCATTCCCTTAGGCCGGGTTGGCACGCCGGAAGAGGTGGCTGAAGTGATTTGCTTCCTGGCGTCGGATGCGGCCGGCTATCTTGCGGGCGAAACAATTGAGATTAACGGCGGCATGTTCATGGATTGAGAAAGATTTGGAGTGCGGCGACTTGTCGCCGCTTTCGTCGGTTATGAATTCCAATCATTTTCTGAAGAGCTCATCGCTCAAAATCCAAAGCGGCGACCAGTCGCCGCACTCCAAAATCGCTCCGCGCTTTCTGGCAGGCTTGCTCGCGCTCGCCGCGGTAATTCTGTCCTCGCCCGTCGTTCCGTCCCTCGCCCAGGACGCGCGCGAGTTGCAGCAGGAACGGACAGCCAGCACCAGACTCAAAGGCGAGCACCCGCTCGTCGAACTGATGCGGATACGCAGGTCTGCTCTCCGACCCGAGTTGCTGGGCGTTCATCCGCGCATTTACGTTACAGAGCAAGAGCTGGCGCAATTGCGCCAGCGCGCTCGAACCTCGCATTATGATTTGTGGCAGCGAGCACTCAGCCATGTGCGCGCGCTGGCCGCCGATCCGCCGCCGCCACCTGCAGAGCAGCGCCGGCAACAGAACGACGTTGGCATGGCGATCGCCGAAGCTGCCTTCATCTATAAGATCGAAGGCGACAAGAAGTATTTAGACGGCGCGCGCAAGTACATGGACGCGGCGGTCAGTTACGACATCTGGGGTTATCCCAGCAACAAACCAAATGTGGATCTGGCCGCGGGCCACCTTTTGTACGGGCTCGGCTGGGGTTACGATTTGCTATATAACGACCTGAGCGAAAAAGAGCGCGCTCGCTACCGAGAGAAACTAATCAAGCAAGCCCGCTTGATGGCTGATTATTTCAAACCAAAGCCCGGTAAGACTTTTGCTTACAGCCAGAATCATACCTTCATTCCGATCACTGGTTTAGGCGTGGCCGCCTACGCGCTTTACGACGAAACGCCGGAAGCGCCGGCCTGGGCCAGTCTCACGCGGGCGATATACGATCGCGTCCTGGCAACCTATTCACAGGACGGTTACTACTACGAAGGATTTGAGTACTGGATCTTCTCGACGCCGTGGCTGGTCCATTATCTCGACGCCCACGCACACTCAACTGGCGAAGATCTCTATGACCGCCCCGGGTTTCGCCGGATGCACGAATACGTTGCCCATTCGATGTTGCCGAGTGGAGACTACGTGTTTGATTTTGGCGATGTTTTCGAGGGGCCACTAACGCGCGCGCACAAAGGGGCAGAGTATCCGCGCACTCATCCGCAGGGACATTTCAATACGAACTACAACCTGCTATATCGCCTGGCACAACGCTTTCAAAGTGGAGAGGCCCAGGGGGTGGCCGCATGGCTGAAAGGTTTTGGCCAGGTAAACGCGGAAGAATTTTGGTCGCTGGTGTGGTACGACGCGAAACTCAAACCCGTGCCGATTGATCGACAATCCTCGTCCCACTACTTTTCGGACCACGATGTTTTCTATTGGCGCAGCGATTGGTCAAAGGACGCGACCGCGTTTGCTTTTAAATGCGGACCGCCGGAGGGCCATCACGCCGAAACTCAGCTGCAAGAGTTTCCGGATTGGCGATTGTCTTCCGGCCATGCGCATCCGGACGCGAACAGTTTCATCATTTTTGCGAAAGGTCAGTACCTCACCGGAGACACGGGCTATGCCGGAGTGCCAATGACTGAACATCATAATACTCTGCTCATCGGCGGGAAAGGACAGGCAAAAGAAGGCGACGGTCACGACGTATTTGCCGGCGTATCTTACGAACTTCTGAATCGCATTCGTATTGACGAGGTGAAGATAGAAAAAGACCGGGTCATCGTTCGAGGTGATGCGACTGCTGCTTACGGCCCAGAGCTTGGTTTGAAGAAATTTGTGCGCGAGTTCGAATACAAGATTGATGCTGGCTTCACGGTTACGGACGAAGTGGAAACCACAAGGCCTGCCGTCTTAACCTGGCTGATACACGCGGACGACCGGATCGAGAAGGAGAGCGGTTGTTTGTTTCTGATCGAGGCAGGCAAAGTGAAACTGCAAATCGATCCAACCCTTGATGCGCCAGTAACGCAAGCGCTGCAATCTATTCAAGCTGTGATAGAAACCAATGACCTGACCGCGCCGGGGCCTCCCGGTGCGGTGGACAAGGGCGCGCGTCAGGCGCGCGGTCAGAAGCTTTTGCTTTCCAATTCGGTGCCGATTACCCGCGCGCGATTCGTCCAGCGACTGACGATTGAAGATTGAGCGCGGCCGCGGAAAATCGGAGGCTCAGCGCTTGATTGTTTCCCGGCGCGTACCCTGGGGTTCGGCTCCGCTCGACGCGAGGTTTTACGCTGTCGCCCGCACCGCGGGCTCATACAATTCTCCATCAAGCTCCTGGGTTTCGCTACGCTCTACCTCAGGCTTTATGCTGACACCCGCTCCGCGGGTTGCCGTTCGCGACTCTTCGGAAAAGTGGCTTTGCCGGACTACCCGAGGGCGTCGGTTTTCTGTTACCTGGCTCTTATCAATCCAACGCATCTGGGATCGCGCGCAGTGTTTTCATCGGCTCAACTTCAGCATTATCGCGGACCCGGAACTGTCGCTCGGATCATTCCAATGACCGGGTCTGGCCCATGGCGCCATGTCGTTCTGGCCAAAGCCGATGTGACATTGAATCCCACGCACGAATATCACCTGTGGTGCGCGAGGATTGTTCCGGTGATGCTTGCACCCTCCTGTTTCAAATTCAGATAAGTGGTGCGCAAGCTGCCGTCAGCTTTGGCCTGCGGACGACCCAATTACCGGTATGCGGTTCCGGAGGCTGCGCGCTAACGAGAATTGCGATCAGGCTCGAGAGCGTGATTCCGAGGATGGCTACTGCGATCTTGAATTGAGGTGCTCGTTTCCTGGCTTACCTCCGTTTAGTCATTCGGGCCTCAAGCGGCAGAGCAATAAGCTGTTTCTACCTGCTTTGGGCAAGTCATGCGGCACCGCCCGAACCCGTGTCTGAATGAGAGACAACTGTAAGCAGCAGAACCGACTTTCATTGAACTGAAAACTTGAACACGGTCGTGTGCCGGTACCCTTCGTCAGGCCTCAAAATGGTTGAGGGAAAGGACGGATGATTAGGTGAATCCGGAAAGTGCTGAGTCTCGAGGCAACAGCCTGAGTGCTTTACGTAAACGCGGCCGCCCGTGCCGGCAATGTTGCCCTCCAGAAAATTGCCCGAATAAAACTGCATGCCCGGTTGGGTAGTCGACACTTCCAAAACTCGTCCACTCCCTGGCTCATAGACCGTCGCAGCGTTCCTTAAAGTCCCGGCTGCACCTCGCAGAACGAAATTATGATCGTAACCGCCGGCCATGTGGAGTTGGTCGTAATCGTCGTTAATGCGCGCGCCGATCGGCGTCGGAGACGTGAAGTCCAGCGGCGTATCTTTCAGGCTGCGGATCTCGCCGGTCGGAATCAATCCTTTATCAACCGGAGTAAAAGCGTCGGCGTTAATAGTCAACTGGTGATTGAGCACGGTCCCGCCGCCCGCTAAGTTGAAATAGGAATGATTCGTAAGATTTAGAATGGTGTCCTGGTCGGTGGTCGCAAAATATTCGATCCGCAACTCGCTTTTGTCGGTGAGCGTATAGACTACGGTCGTCTCGAGATTCCCCGGATAACCTTCTTCACCGTCTCTACTCAGATAGTTGAGCTGCAGAGTAGCCACGTCAGAGGCGGGAATTTCACGCGCCCTCCAAACTACCTTGTCGAAGCCCTTCAATCCGCCATGAAGATGATTGTCGCCGTTATTCGTCGCGAGCGAATAGGCCTTGCCGTGCAAACAAAATCTTCCGTGCGCAATGCGATTGGCATATCGGCCGATCAACGCACCGAAATATCTCGATCGGTGCAAGTATCCTTCCAAGGTCTCATGGCCGAGTACGACGTCGTCGGATTCGCCTTTGCGATCCGGAACATTAATAGCAGTAATGATCCCGCCGTAGTTGGTAATCCGTACTTCCATCCCCCGGTCGTTGGTCAAAGAGAACAGCTGTACTTCGTCGCCTTCGGGCGTAACGCCAAAATGATCGCTTGTGATTTTCATGAGTTAGATAGGCGGCTCGCAGCGTTGCTGTATGCCGCGACTACCGTGCACTTCCCGTCGCGGCTGTTTCTCAAAACCGGAGGGCTCTACCTGGGACTCGCGATTTCAAACTGGCCTGTCAACCGAATGTCTTCAGAGCCTGAGCCAATCATGACTTTCATTTTTCCCGGCTCTACAACGAAGTGCAGTTGTCGATTCCACAACGCAATGTCGTCACGACTGAGCGTGAACGAAACAGTTTTCGTTTCTCCAGCCTTCAGATGAATTCGCTCAAACCCGCGCAGGTTCTTTTCATAAGTCGTGACACTGGTGACAAGCTCATGGGTATAGAGCTGCACCACCTCATCGCCCTCGCGAGTTCCTGCGTTGGTGATGTCGCAGGATATGGTGATCTGAAGTGGTGACGCGGGCGGCGCATTCACGCGCGCAGGCTGTGCCCTCGCCGGCGCCGTAGTTTCTGAGACTACCGACGGGCTGATCCTCAGATTGCTATACGCGAAGGTCGTGTAACTCAGTCCACGTCCAAAGAAATACAAGGCGCCATTCACACGCGTCCTTTCTCCTTCCCATTGCGCACTGGGCTTGGTCGGAAAGTTGTAGGGAATTTGGCCGACTGTCTTCGGAAATGTGACGGTCAACTTGCCGCCGGGATTGTAATCACCAAAGAGAACATCGGCGATCGCCGTTCCGCCTTGCGCGCCGGGAAACCATCCTTCGATAATTCCCGGCACGTACTTGTCGATCCAATTGATACTCATTGGGCGGCCATTTAGTAACACGACGACCACCGGTTTTCCGGTTGCGTGCACAGCCTGCACCAGATCAAGCTGCCGGCCGGGTAAGTCGAGGCTGGTACGCGAGGCAGTTTCCCCAACTGTGTTCGGAGAGTCGCCCAGCACGAGTACAGCGACATCTGATTTTTTTGCGGCGTCGACCGCTTTGGCTATTTCTTCGCGCTCTTTGTCCGTGAGCGGTTCTGGCAAGACTTCGGTCTGCGGCCAGTGTTCGTCCGTAACGTCGCAGCCTTTGGCATAGTTCACTTTCACGCGCTCGCCCAATTTGTTTCGGATACCCTGCAGAACCGTAACGCCCTTTACTGCGTTTGGACCATACCGGTAACGCGTCAAACTGTCGTCGTCAGCGTTGGGGCCTATGACCGCGATTGAACGAATGTCTTTACTGAGCGGCAATGCGTTGTTGTCGTTTTTGAGCAACACGATGCTTTCACGCGCGGCGCGCAGCGCGACCTGCTGATGCTCAGTCGAATTAACGATCTTCTCGGCCTGGCTCGGGTCGTCAACGTAAGGGTGGTCGAAAATGCCGAGAAGAAATTTCACTCGCAGCACGTCCCGCACGCGATCGTCGAGCGTCTGCATCGGCACCTTTCCTTCTTTTACCAGTTCGCGCAAAGGCAAAACGAAATCGTCCGGTGGCGTGAAATTAGTCTTCACATTCAGCCCCGCTTCGATTGACTGTCGCACGGCATCTTTCATGTCAGTCGCGACCCCGTGCTTGTTGTACAGGTATTCCACCGCCGCGCTGTCAGAGACGACATACCCATGAAAGCCAAACTCATTTCGCAACCGGTCGGTCAGCCAGTAATGGCTACCAGTGACGGGGGTCCCATCATAGTCGTTGTATGAACTCATCACGCCGAGTATGTCTGCTTCTTTAATCGCAGCTTTGAAGGGTGGCAGAAAGATGTTCTCGACTTCGTGTAAGGTCGCTTGCGGATCGGTACGCGCTTGTCCTTCACGAGCTCCTTTGGCGATGCTGTAAATCGCAAAGTGCTTAGCCGTTGAAGCGATCTGGTTGTTTTTCTGCATCGCCCTCGCCATCTGAACCCCAAGTCGCGACACGAGATAAGGATCTTCGCCGTAAGTATCTTCAATTCTTCCCCAACGTTGATCCCGCGACACATCGAGCGTCGGCGCGTATACGTTTGTGTAGCCGAGCGACCGCGCCTCGTCCGCGGTGATACGTCCAATCTGGCTGATCAATTCCTTGTCCCACGTGTGACCCTGACCCAACTCTGAGGGAAAACTGGTGGCGGTCGAGAACGCCACACCACGCAGACCTTCATTAGTGAAATCGACCGGGATGCCAAGGCGGGTCTCCTCAATAAAGAAGCGTTGCACTTCGTTCATGGCCCAGACATGCTTCGAGATATCGGTGGCATAGACACTTTTTCCGTTTGGGCCAACCCCATTGAGATGCTCATCGATGTTGGCAATGCCGTCCTTCCAGAGGCGATGCTTCCATTCCGGCGTTGGCAATTCATCCTGCAAGGGCGGGGGCGCACCGGTCCGGCCGCGGCCCACTCCGTAAAGCGTGGCGGTCTGACATGTCTTTTCGTCCAGATTCATTTGCCGCAGCAAATCATCAACGCGTTTGTCGATCGGCACTTTGGGATCCTCATATAAATCCCTGCGACCGTTCTTGTTGAGATCGGTCCAACCCTGGTGATAGATCTCCTTCCAACCTTGCCCTGCTCTAGGCGCACCTGCATCAACCCCGGGCGGCGGCCAAATGGTCAGCGCCAGAGCGCTCAACAATATGAAAACGAACACGAGATTAATCTTCATCGATTACCTTTGCCCGGAATAAACTGTTGACAGGATCCGGATCAATTAATAGAATCCGGTGCTCGTTACCGGTAACGACGGCAAACGCGCGACACTGTACAACTTTAGGGCTCGCTTCGGCAAGAGTTTCCTTTTATTGGTTTGAATGAATCCAGGAAGTTCCATAACGCAAGCTTGTTTCACCTTGGGGTGCATGCTACCGCTTGAAGTTGGCGCGCGCGAAACCATGCGTCGCGACGCCGGTTGTTTGGATACGAGTGACATCGATTCAGAAATTTCCGCACCCGCAAGGCACGAGAGGACGAGTTCCGTTTGAGCATTTCGATTGGAGCATGGGAAAAAGCGCCAGCGCTGGACGAAACCGGCGCAACGATGCGAGCTGGTGTGTTGTGCGGCGTCAAGCGACTAGAAGTGCGCGACGTTCCTTTACCGGTCGCAAAGCCCCATGAAGTGGTCGTGCGAGTGTCCGCGGTCGGATGTGCGGCACTGATGCGCACATCTTTGCGGGTCATGCGAATTACAATACCGACGGGTACGGCCAGCCGATTCCTTTTGAAGTCGATCCGCAAATTTTGGGACACGAAATCAGCGGTTGTGTCGAGGAAATAGGCAACGAAGTGAAAGACCTCGCGCGGGGCGATCGCGTGGTTATTGATCAGGGGCTGAATTGTGTCAGCTTCCGGCGCGACATTCTCTGCGAATATTGCCGCACCGGCGATTCACATCAATGCGAATCCTACGCCGAACACGGCATCACCGGACTGCCCGGGGGCCTGGCAGAGTTCATTTCGGTCCCGGCAGTTAATGCAGTCCCGGTCCGCAGCGATCTGAATCTGACTCTGGCGGCGATGGCCGAGCCCCTCGGGTGCGTTATCCATGCCTCCGATGCAGTCGCGCGCGCGCAGGCGCGCTATCGCTTGAATGGAAACTCAAGCGGCCGTCACGTTGAATCAGTACTCGTGTGCGGCGCCGGGCCCGCGGGACTGATGTTCGTGCAGTATCTAAGACGCGTCGTCGCTTACGATGGATTGTTGTTAGTGAGCGAGCCGAATGAAAACAAGCGGAATCTCTCTCTGCAACTGGGAGCGGATCATGTTATCGATTCGGGGGATCGCGATGCCGTTGAGGCAGTTCATGATTACACAGCGGGCAAACACGTCGATTATTTGATTGAAGCATCAGGAGCCGGACGGGTGCTGGCGTTTATTCCCGGACTGATTCGAAAACAAGCCACCGTGTTGCTTTACGGTCACGGTCACGCGGGCGTTGATCTGAGCGTGCTGAATAATCTTATGTTCCGCGAACCAACGATAATTACACCGGTAGGCGCGTCGGGTGGGTTCGAATTAGACGGCCGTCCGTCGGCGTACGTGCGCGCGTTGAAACTCATCGAGCAGCAGCAGATCGACGTCATCCCTTTTTTCACTCACCGTTACACTTCGCTTGAATCCGTGCAGACTGCTTTGACGAGCGATATCCACACGCCGGGGTACATCAAGGGAGTAGTAACCCTCTAGAAATTGCCAATTGCCAATTGCCAATTTCCGATTTGCTATATACTCCCCGCCTCCGGTGCTCGTAACCGAGTGGGCGCCCCGCATCACAATTAGTTCCAAATTTAATCGGCAGTCGCAAATTGGAAATGACCAGAATCGGCAATCCACAATCGGGAATTGACAATATCGTCAAGGTCGGACTGTTTGTAACCTGCATTGTGGATCAAATGTGGGCCAGCGTCGTCACCAGCACAGTCGAAGTGCTGCGCGGCGCTGGCTGCGAAACCGAATTTGATGAGCGACAGACGTGCTGTGGCCAGCCGGCGTTTAATACAGGATATCGGGTCGAAGCGCGACAGGTTGCCGAGCAATTCATCCGGTTGTCCGAAGAGAGCGACGCGCCTTCATCGTCAGCCCCGTCCGGCTCCTGCACCGCGATGGTGCATCACTACGAACTCTTATTTTCGGAAGATGAAGAGTGGCGCCGGCGTGTCCGTGCAGCCTGGTTTTTCAAAATGAAGCCGTGTGGCCAGGATGCCGGGAAAGCTTTGTTGACCTATTAACTGAAAGAATAATCATGAGCAAAACACTTCTCGTATTACTCGCTCTAATGCTGGCGGCAGCCGCCGGCTGCAATCGCTCGAAAACAAACGCGAAGAAGTTGACAATCGCCGTAATCCCGAAGGGGACTTCGCACGAATTCTGGAAAAGCATTCATGCCGGCGCCATTAAGGCCCAGCGCGAGCTTTCGACTAATGGGACTCAAGTCGAAATCATTTGGAAAGGGCCTTTGCGGGAAGACGATCGCGAGCAACAGATTCAGGTCGTCGAAGGGTTTACCTCGCAGGGTGTGAATGGGATCGTCCTGGCACCGCTGGACAATCGCGCCCTGGCCCGACCCGTAGAAGAAGCGAAGAGTGCGGGCGTGCCCACAGTCATTATCGACTCAGCGCTGGAGTCAAACTCAATTGCCAGTTTTGTCGCTACCGACAATCGCAAAGGCGGAATGCTCGGCGCGGATCGGCTGGGTGAAGTCTTGGGTGGAAAAGGCAAGGTGATTTTGCTTCGTTATGCCGAAGGCTCGGCCAGCACAGAAGAACGCGAGGCCGGGTTCCTTCAGGAAATAAAGCAGAAATTTCCAAACATTGAATTGATTTCCGCGGATCAATACGCCGGCGCCACGCGTGATACGGCAAAACGCGCGTCTGAGAATTTGCTCAACCGCTTCGGCGATGACCTGCAAGGCGTTTTCTGCCCAAACGAATCAACGACCGCCGGTATGCTTTCCGCATTACAAGACATTGGCAAAGCCGGCAAAGTGATGTTTGTCGGCTTTGACACTAGCCAGACGTTTGTCGACGCGATGCGAGCAAAGCAGTTGCAGGGCATCGTGGTGCAGAACCCTTTTAATATGGGCTATCTCGGCGTAAGAACCATGGTTGAGCAGCTAGAGGGTAAACCGGTTGAAAAAAGAATTGATACAGGGGTCGCGATGGTCACGCCCGAGAACCTCGAGGCGGCGGAAACACGAGAGCTCTTGCATCCGCCATTGGACCAGTATCTGAAATAGGATTCCAAAAGGCCGCGTAGTCAGCAATCAGGTCAACTGTTTGTTTGATTGACCACCGGTGAATTTAGGATAGGAACAACATTGCGAGGTCTGCGGGTTACAGGACTTTCAATAGCGATAGATGGCACTCACAATTACCAATGTCATCGTCCGTGATATTCGTTTTCCCACCTCGTTAACGCTTGACGGGTCTGACGCGGTCAAAGTGCCCCGATTACTCCGCGATTTATGTAGTTTTGGAAACTGATAATCCCGGCCGGCAGCTTGGAAGGGATGAGCCGCCCGGAATTTCGAATTGCTTGGGCGCCCCGTCCGATCGCGAATGAAAAGTTTCAGAGCGCCAGTGCCGAATGACAGAGGTAAATTAACTATGAGATTCCCATTCCTGATTGCTGCTATCGCGTTACTCCTTTTCTGTGGAATCGCTCACGGTCAACCCAGCGCTACCGATTGCGCCGAAGTGAAGACGCAACTCACACGCGCAGAAACAAAGCTTAAGGACTGGCCGCAGCTCGGGCGTTATCATGATGCTAATGCGAAGGTGGCGCCCATTATGAAAAACGAAGCGCGGGTGGTCTTTATGGGCGATTCCATTACTGACTCGTGGCAAAATTCGAAGTTCGGCGGCTTCTTTCCGGGTAAACCCTATATCGATCGCGGCATCAGCGGGCAGACAACGCCGCAAATGTTAACGCGATTTCGCGCAGATGTGATCGCGCTGCACCCGAGAATTGTCGTAATCCTCGCCGGGACCAACGATCTCGCGGGCAACACGGGTCCCACGACCATCGAAGCAATCGAGGATAATTTGATTTCGATGGTCCAGCTCGCGCAGGCGAATTCGGTACGCGTCGTGATGGCTTCTATCCTGCCGGTAAGCGATTACGAGCAGCGAGACGGCAAACCGATTATTCGGACCACGCAAAGGCCGCCCGAAAAAATCAAAGCGCTGAACGAATGGATGAAGACCTACGCTGCCCGGAATAAATTGACCTACCTTGATTATCATTCCGCTATGATCGATGAGAAGGGTTTTCTTAAAGACGAGCTGAGCGAGGACGGTCTTCATCCGAACGCAAAGGGTTATGCCATCATGGCGCCGCTGGCTGAAGCAGCGATAACCCGAGCGCTGAGGAATGGACGGTAGCAAGTTCGGACGCATAGCGCGGCTTTAATCAAGCCGGCTTAAAGGCGGAACTCCAAAAGACAATGCCTACGACTTCAGCCGACCTCGCGCGCGCCCTGGGGGTTTCGAAGATGACCGTCTCGCGCGCCATTAACAATCATCCGGAGATTAGCCCGGAAACGCGGGCACGCATCCTGGACGCGGCCCAGCGCATGAATTATCGCCCGAATCAATTCGCGCGAGCTCTTACTACCAATCGGTCATATTTGCTTGCGGTCGTTGTGCCGGACCTGATGCACTCGTACTTTGCCCAGATCTGCCGCGGCATAGAAACCGTTGCTAAACCTCTCGGCTATCAACACCTGATCTGTAGTACGGATGAAGACACCGCAAACGAAGAGTCGGAAGTCGCCGCTCTGCTGCCGCGCACCGACGGTCTCATTCTCGCTTCATCGGCTTCTCCATCTGAGACTAAGTTTTACCGTCGCATTATTCGCGACCGGGCCAGAATGGTCCTCATCGATCGTCAGCTCGAAGGCATTAAGTGTCCCAGTGTCATCACTGACGACGTAAAGGTTGGTGAGCTGGCGACTGATCATCTTCTAAATCTGGGCCACCGGCGCGTGGGCCACTTGCAGGGAACAGTAGCCTCGACAGCTGCTCTGCGCTTTCAGGGTTACAAAAACGCGCTTGCCAAAAGTGGCGTGTCTTTTGACGCAGGCCTGGTGCGTGAATGCGGCTTCAGTGAGAGCGATGGTTACCGGGCCACGCGTGAATGGGTTCGCCACGGCGATTTGCCTTCAGCGATTTTTGCCGCCAATGATCCCGCGGCCATCGGCGCGATGAGCGCAATTACCGAAGCCGGGTTGAGGATTCCGGAAGACGTCGCGATTGTGGGCGGCGGCAATATCCATTACGGCGATATGTTGCGCGTGCCGTTGACCACGGTCGCCTGGTCGACCTCGGAAATGGGCCAGGCAGCCGCCCGTCTGCTAATCGATCTGGTGGAAAGTAAGCGAGGCACGAGAGAGCAACACATCACCGTCGACCCTGAGCTCGTCGTTCGCGCCTCGTGCGGCGCGAGACTAGCCGCTGCGGTTCGGGGATAGCTCGCGCCGGGACGTAATCAATCCTAAAACAGAGGAAGTACAGCCGTCGGGGGCCCGATCGCTTTTAGTTTGCAATGGGCGATGGTTGCGCTCGAGTCTGAGGTCGGTGCTGCGATGCAACGAAACTTGGTACGCGTATTTCTTAGTAGATTGGGAAAAACTCCTTGACAGAATTCGATTGCGGCCATATTGTCCAAACTTCGAACAAAAGGCTCGTGGTCAGTTGAACCCAACGAAGCCGCTTGCACGAGCGGGCATGGGCCTCGAACGCGCGGACTCGGCGGATCGAACAGAGCCGGCGGGTTGGAACGCCGAATAATTCGCCGCGCCCCTTTTGACGGATGGTAGTCGTACACATCTCGATGGTCTGAGCAAAAGCCCGAATGATGTCCCGCGTACTTCGAAAATGAATTCAAAAATCGGGTTGCAGACACTGACAACTAACGTGCAACTGATATCGTCTCGACTCGGAAAAAGACCCCTCAAGGCAAAGCATTTCACGATACTGGTCTGTTTATTCCTTGTATTGACCAATGCCGTTGACGCCGCTCCGCAGGTGAAGGTTCTTAAATTAGCGATCACTAATCCGTCGAGCGAAACGCGGGCGGCAGAGGACGTTGTTATTAGCATCGCTGAGTTGAAACGGATCGCGCCGGATATCAAGGCCGGCGACGTTATAGTTACCACCAGCGAGGCCTCGACGCTCGAGGAAGATGCCCGCACCCTGCAAACCATTGAACTGCCTTCACAGGCAGACGATCTGGACGGCGACAACAAGTATGACGAGCTCGCTTTTCAAATCGATCTGAAACCGCGGCAGACGCGGATTGTCACTATCGCTTATGGCGAGACTGCGACTATTCAGCGGTTACGCAGCGACTATCCCAAACGAACTGCGGCAAAATTTACCATGAAATTTGACGGCCTCGGCTGGGAGTCGGAAGCGACGGCGTGGCGAATCTATTTCGACGAACGCAACGCGATCGATGTCTGGGGCAAGCGCCGGCCCGGTCTTTATCTGGAAATGTTTGGGGCTCCGGAGTACGTCTATCACTGGGAGTCACCGCTGGGTCGCGATATTTATCGCATCGGAGATGCAATCGGAATTGGCGCGGTGGCCGCCCTCGTCGACGGAAAAGCGGTAAAAGTTTCCGACGTGGCTGAACGCAAATGGCGCATCGTCAGCGCCGGCCCGGTGCGTGCGATCGTCGAACTTTCTTATAAGGGGTGGAAAGTCGGCAGTCGTGAAGTAAACCTCACCAGCCGCCTCATCCAGTGGGCGGGCGAACGTGGCTTTAACCATCAGGTAACCGCGGAGGGCGCCGATGGCCTTACCCTGGTTACCGGAATCGTGCGCCAGCCCGACCTGCAGGAGCAGACTTTCACGCCAACGGCTTCTGAGCCGGCGTTCACTCGCGCCTGGTGGGGACATCAGGTAGAAGAAGAAGGGCCCCCGGCGACTGCGATTCACATGCTGCCTAATCAGAATCTGGGTCTGGCCATCACCGCAATTGGCATGGAGAGTAAATCGGTGACCGGCGATCCGCTGAATCTGTTGGTGCAACCGCAGTTTGAGAACGGAAAGGCGAATTGGTACGTAACCGGCGTTTGGGATCAGGAGTACACCGACAATCTCACCACGACTGCCGACGCAGCGGATGCAAAGTTCCGTTACGGCTCATTGGCTACACCCGCCATGACCCCACGGACAGCGGATGAATTTATGCACTTCGTCCAGGCGGCCAGCCGCCGCCTGACGCAACCGGCCCACCTAAAGATTCTTTCAACCAGGGGCGCGGCCCAGCCGGGTCCGCCGGACACCTTGCAGCCCGCGCAAAAGAAATCCTACGCAGAGGCGATTGAGTTGTTGGCACAGTCCGCCCGGCGCGACGCGGCCAAATGGGAGCCCATTATCTCCCGGACTCGGCCGGAAGAAGTTACGCGCGACAAAGGCGATGGTTTCTTTACTGAGGGTGACAACCAGACGGGCGAATGGAAAGCGCAGAAGGGTTTTTTCTGGACCGGGGAGTTTTGGCCCGCGCAACTCTGGCAACTTTACGGTCACACAAAAGATGAACGCTTTCGCCGTTGGGCCGAAACGTGGAATGCGCGATTGCTTGGCAAAGAAGCTACCGAGAATCACGATACCGGCTTTATTAACTATTACTCATCGGTACTTGGTTACCGGCAAACGAAAGATGCAAAGTATCGCGACGCCGGACTGCGAGCAGCCGCGCGTTTAAAGGAACTTTATAATCCGAAGACCGAACTGGTGGCCGCCTGGAGCGTGAACGGCGATGACACGATCATCGACACGATGATGAACCTGCAAATCTGGTGGTGGGCTTCACGTGAGACGAATGAGCCGCAATGGCGCGACCTCGGTTTGAAGCACGCGCTCAGATCAGCCGCATGGCTGGTTCGCCAAGATGGCTCAGTTGCGCAATCGGTTCACTACAATCCCGGCGACAACCGCCAGGAATTCTTCTCGTCGCAAGGCGGAAACAACGGTTTAAAGTTTCCGAACACCGTTCCTCCGGGCGAGCAGGTCTTTACCCACACCCATCAGGGTTTTGCCGCCGATACCACTTGGTCACGCGGGGCAGGCTGGGCCCTCTACGGCTTTACCGTCGGCTACCGTGAAACGCGGGAACCACGCTTGCTCGCGACGGCCGAAAGGATCGCTGGCTATGTTCTCAATCATCTGCCGGAAGACGGGGTCCCCTGGTACGACTTTGTTGATGAGGGTGTGCACTTTCGCAACCGCGACACTTCGGCGGCGGCGCTGGTTGCCGGCGGCTTGTTGCGGCTGTCGGAATTGACGGACGATCAGACCCGTGCCGCGGATTACCGGCGCGAAGGCGAACGCATTGTGCAGTCACTCATTGATCGCTATTTGAGTCCCGTGAGCGCCGGGGACACGACGCCGCCGGGCGTCTTGCGCCACGGCTCGAGCACGCGACCGAGCGACGTGTCTTTGGTTTACGGCAATTATTATTTGCTCGAAGATCTTCTATGGCTCGACGAGCATGGAAAGAAGTAATTGTCGTTTACGCCGGGCTGCCGCCCTGGTTGGCAGTAGCCCCCACTCTAAATATCTAGTTGGTGAGTTACAAGAAAGAGGCTAATTGTGAGTACCCAAATGAAGGAAGACAAACAATTAATTTTTCGCAATACCGCCGCGCAAAAAGGGCGCAACATCTCTATTACGCCCGAGAACAGCGCGATGAAGCATCTTGTATATGGTCGCATTATCCTGGACAGCGAAGTGCCGCGCGCCACATTTTCGACCGGCACCTTAGAATCCGGCTTAATTTGTCTTCGGGGGCAGTGCACCGTTACGTGTGAGGGAAAGGTAACGAAATTAGATCAATACGATTCGATCTATTTACCGCGCGACAGTAACGTTGAAGTGAGGACCGAGAGCGCCGTGGACCTCGTTGAGTGTTCCGCGGAAGTGGAAAAGAAATATCCACTGCAGGTCGTGCGTTATGCCGACGTCGAAAGGGACACCTCGCTTAGATTCCAAACGGGTGGCGCGTCGAATTCGCGCACGGTGAATATCACTCTGGGAAAAAACGTGGAAGCGGGACGCATTCTTGCGGGCTTTACGACTTCAGAGCCGGGCCATTGGACCAGTTGGCCGCCGCACGAACACGCCGCGATCCTCGAAGAGCTATACGTCTATTACGACATGCCCGCGCCGTCCTTCGGTGTTCAGTTTGTTTATACAAATCCGGATGAGCCGGAGTTCATCGGCATTGTACGTGACGGCGACGCAGTGGTGATGCCCAGGGGTTTTCATCCGAACGTGTCTGTTCCCGGCCACCCGATTAATTTTGTCTGGATGATGGCCGCGCATCGGGAAGTCGAAGATCGGCAGTTTGGGGTCGTGACGGTGCAGCCCGGGTTTGACAAGGGCGGCAGCGGTTTGGAAGCCAGCAGAAAATAAAAGGCAGCTACGTAGCGCCTCAAAAAAAATTTTTTCCTCGTCCGCGAAGCGGACTGAAAAAAACTAGCCCAGCGCTGAAGCGCTGGGTGACGCGGCAGGCTCCTTGGAGTCCGTGAAGTGGACGATTGAGCAAACATGTGAACTTAACCCTTCAGACTCAGCCGTCCGTTTCACGGACTGCATTGATGTCCCCGTCCTGGTCCCACCGATGAATCGGTGGGCTATTATCGTTCGGCGGCTTCGCCGACTTTTGAGGCAAAGCCCTCGGTGTTGTAAATATTTCGGGCCAAGGGCAAGAAGACTTACCCGCGGAGATTTGAACGAAATGCAGATAACCTCTGGTCGCGCTCTTATTATTGTTCTCGTTATCGTGTTCTCAGCCGTTGCGTCCTCGGCGCAACGCAAACCAAGCGAAGCAACTCGACCTTTCGTCGTGATGTCTTCGCAGTCACTCAATGACTTGCAGAAGACACTGCAACCGGACAACAAAACCTCTGAGCTGATCGACAGCGGGGGAATGCAACTGCGCGTCGCGGTCCAGCACGAGAAGAACAAGACGGGAGCGGCAGCCGAGCTACACGACGCCTCGGATGATGTTTACTACGTGCTTGATGGTGGGGCGATGCTGGTGCTGGGCGGAAAACTGGACGCGCCCAAAGAAACCGATCCTGGTGAATGGCGCAGCCCTCGAATAATCGATGGTAAGACAATCGAAATCAAAAAAGGCGATCTCGTCGTGGTGCCACGGGGCACCCCGCATCAACGCAGCACCCGGAACAAAGACTTCACGATGATCCTGATCAAGGTCTACGCTGAGCCGCTGAAAAAAGCGGCTTTAAATTTTCCTTAGTGCTTGTGTGGCTTTAACGGGTTGTTTTGTTGCGCGCGCGGCCGTCTATCACCATTGCCGGTGGCGTTAACCGATACTTCTTCGGTCTCGAAGGCATGTTGGGCCCGATCCAGATGTTCATTCATGGCGGCGCGGGCTTCGTCAGATTTGCCCGCTCGAATCAAGCGATAGATTTTGCGGTGAAACTCGGCAGACTCTTTCAGGTCAGTAGCGCGCGCTACGGTTGCACTTCGTTGTTCATACATTGCGGTTGACACCATGTTCATCAGCGCGGCCAGAATCTGATTGCCACTGGCGGCCGCGATCGCTCGATGGAATCGGATATCGTGGACCAGGTATTCCTGAGGGTCGTCGAGAGTTGCATACATTTCGGCTACTTCTTCGGACATGACCGCCAGGTGCTCGTCAGAGGCATTCCGGGCCGCCAGGTCCGCCAGTCCGACTTCCAGCAGTTTACGCGCCTCGAACATTTCATTCGGAGTAAAGCGATGAAGTTCCGCCATCATGCGCAGCGGCTCGCTGTCGAGCGCCGGCGGGCCGTCGGCGATGTAGGTGCCGGATCCGTGTCGCGAGGTCAAGACGCCAATCGCAGCCAGGAATCTCAAGCCGTGGCGCAGGCTGGCCCTGCTAATCCCCAGCCGTTTCGACAACTCTCGTTCCGGCGGCAAGCGATCGCCCGGTCTCAGTTTGCCTTCGCGAATCATGTCGCGAACTTGAATGACGACTTGTTCGGCCATCAAACCATTCTTCTCTGGTCTGACCACCTGAAACCTGCGCAGCTTGATTGACCCGTTACCGTGTCTACTCATCATGCTCCCTACGAGAACTCCTCGAGCCCAAATACGAAGTCACCGCCCGAGGAATAATCGGCATTGTAGTCCATTTCTATTGAATAACAAGGGTAGTTACAATGTTTCTCCGCTCAAATAAACTGCTTGACTTGGTCGGCGTACCATGATAAAAGATGCGGCACGTCGGGATAGTGGTCTGACCACTTTAAGGAAGCATCACAGATATCGTTGATCACCAGCGATCGGACATTGTTCAATCAAGCGCGGCGCGTTCGCGTTTATTGGTGAAGACGAATGCGGCTTATTGCAAATGCGAGGAAGGATCCTCTTGATGAATAACAATATTCTCCGTCACGCTGGCAGCGCGGCGCTGCTGTTACTTTGTACCTTTGCCTGGGCGGTCGGCCAGGAGTTCCGCGGCTCGATTACCGGCAAGGTGGCCGATCCAAACGGCGCGGTCGTGGCGGGAGCTACCGTAACCGTCAAAAATGTCGAGACGAATGTCGAGGCGACGACTACCACGAATGACGAAGGTAGTTATGATTTTCCGGTGCTGCTGCCGGGAAATTATGAATTGCTCGTAACCAAGCAGGGATTCAAGGTTGAGGCTCGTCAACAAATCCAACTTCGCGTGGCGGATAAATTGACTATCGATGTAC
The DNA here is from genome assembly GCA_046262835.1 of Pyrinomonadaceae bacterium. Taxonomy (GTDB): domain Bacteria; phylum Acidobacteriota; class Blastocatellia; order Pyrinomonadales; family Pyrinomonadaceae; genus UBA11740. The sequence continues at coordinate 40,088 of JBHELZ010000021.1, read as the reverse complement.
AGCTTCAGACCGGGAGTGTGGCCGAAACGGTTACCGTTGTTTCGAGCCCCACCTTGGAAACCAGTTCAGTCAGCACCGGCACCACGATTGAACGCAGACAAATTGCTGAGTTGCCTTTGTCGGAAGGAACCGCGTATCAGCTGGCAACGCTGGCCCCGGGTGTCCTCTATACGGGGAATCCACAGTTCACAGCTCCTATTTCGAACGGCAACCTAGCGGCTTTCCGCGTAAACGGGGCCCCGCCACAAAATCAGATCACGCTCGACGGCTCTCCGAACTATGCCTTTGATTTTGCGGTTGGCTTCTCACCGCCGGCCGATGCGGTCCAGGAATTCAAAGTTCAGACCAACTCATTCGACGCCCAACAGGGATATTCAGCCGGAGGCACCGTCAACGTTGCGGTTAAAAGTGGAACCAACGACATGCACGGTTCGGTCTATTATTTCAACCGCGATCGCAGCCGCACCGCAAACAACTTTTTCTCGAATCGCAGTGGTCAGGGCCGTCCGATAAGAACCTACCATCGTTTCGGCGGTGTCATCAGCGGACCTGTGGCAATTCCGAAGATTTATGACGGTCACAACAAAACGTTCTTTTTATTTTCCTACGAGCGACTGCTCGATAATACGGCCGAGCCGCAACTATTTTCGGTGCCGACCGCAGCGATGCGGAACGGCGACTTCTCAGCTTTGATTACCGACCGCACGAACGTCGCTAATACAGCAAATACGATTATCTATAATCCATTCACCGGGGTGACCAGCGGCAGCAACGTGGTGCGTACCTCATTTGGGTGTCCCACGTCGGGCGCCGCCACGGCGACCTGCAACATCATTCCCTCGACGCTTTTTAATCCAGTCGCGGCTGCTTTGCTGAAGTTCTATCCACTACCGAATACTGCGGGGACCGCCAACGGAACGCAGAGCAATTATTTTTCCAACGTCCTCCGTCACGAGAAGTATCGAGCATGGCTAACTCGTCTGGATCACCGGATCAGTGAGAAGCAATCGATTTTTGGCAAGTACTATCACAGCTTCAATCCCGAAGATCGTTATAACTGGGCAGCTGACTCGCAGAACAGTTACCTCAACGGCACATCGATTACCCAGGGATTCGAAGATCGAACCAACGACGGCGGCAACGTTGATTACACGAATTCTCTGTCGTCCCGAATGGTGTTCGATGTGCGGGTGAGCTTCAACAAGTTCACGCAAGAGCGGCATCCGGGCGTGGCGCTTGATCCGGCCACCCTGGGATTTTCGCCGACGGCAGTGGCTGCGTTTCGCGGCTATCAATATTTTCCGATGCTTGAAATTCGAAACCTGGACGCGGTTCGTCCTATCCGCGCCGACCTCGGCTCCCAGCGTTCCGATTGGAATGCCGGGCGGCTGCGTCCATTCATGATGGGTACGATTCAGCCGACGGTGACCAGAATATTCGGAAATCACACGGCAAAGTTTGGTTGGGACCTGCGCGTGGTACGCGAGAATTTCATCAGCAATGGTTATCAGGGCGGACGACTGTTCTTTGATGGAACTTACACGGCGCCGGCCTCGAACTCGTCCACCACCCTGCGGAACGCATTCGGGCGCGACATCGCTGCATTCCTGCTTGGCACGCCGACCGCGGGCTCTGGCTCAACGGCCAGCCAGCTCGACAACGCGATCAATTATTCGGTCCAATCGATCTATAACGGCTTTTTTGTTCACGATGATTGGCGCGTTACTTCCAGGTTGACGCTGAACGTCGGACTCAGATACGAGCTGGAAGGCGGACTCAGTGAGCGCTTTAATCGTATTCAGCGCGGCTTTGATTTGAGTACCGTCAGCCCAATCGACGCCGCGGCGCGCGCCGCGTACACGGCATCCTATAACGCCGCACCAGCCAACTTTCTGCTTACCCCCGATCAATTCAAAGTGCTCGGCGGCTATAGCTACGCAGACAGCAGCAATCGCGTCGCGTGGAAGACCGATCATCGTAATTACGAACCGCGCGTTGGTGTTTCTTATGCCTTGAATTCGAAGACCGTAATCCGTGGCGGCTTTGGAATTTTTATGGCGCCACATCAGAGCGAGATCAACGGGCTCGGCCTGCAACAGGGATTCGCCGGCACGACGCCGTTTATCGCCAGCAACAACAATGGCCTGACCTTTGTAGCTAATCTGACTAATCCGTTTCCGAGCGGAGCAGCAGCGTCCCCGGGCGCGAGCCAGGGTCTATTGACCTCCACTGGTCTCCCGGTGGGCACGGCTGACGCGCCCGCGTTGCCGGTCGATCGCAAGAACTCGAAATTCGCTCGAGTTATCTTTGGAATTCAAAAAGAGTTGCCGGGTCATTTTGTATTAGAGGCGAACTACGTTTCCGCGTGGGGTTACGATATGCCAGTCAGCCGGAATTCCAATTTCGTTCCGCGCTCACTCCTCGGAGCCGATGTCGCATCGGATACGGCAGCAAATACGCTGCTGTCGGCGACGATTCCGAATCCGTTCAGGAATCTGCTGCCTGCTACCAGTCCATTCAACAGCGCTACGACAATCACGCGCGCCCAATCGTTATTAGCTTTTCCGCAATTCACCGATCTTTGGATTCAGCAGTACAACGGCTCGAACCGGTACAATGCCCTGCAGCTTCAGTTGGTGCAGCGCTTCTCGAAAGACCTGACCTTTAGCGCTTCATACACGCGTTCGCGCCTCCGTGAAAAATCCAATTACCTAAATCCCACCGACACCACGCTCGAGTCGCGCCTTTCTCCAGACGACCGGCCTAACCGCTATACCGCCTCAGTTGTCTATCAATTGCCGTTTGGACAGAAACAAAAGTTCGCAGGCAATGCCAATCGTTTTGTAAATGCGATCATAGGTGGCTGGCAGGTCAACGGAACGTATGAGTGGCAGAGCGGCGAACCGTTTACGCTGAGTCCGACTCAGGTTTGGTACTACGGTGGCCCGGTGAATCAGCTCAAATCACTGACGGGTCAAAATGATGGGCGGGGTCACAAGTACGGAATCGATGTTTCGGCTTTTCAGATTCCGCTCGTTAACAGCGTCGGCATCGTCAGGCTGAACAACTTTAACACCGGGCTGCGCAATGTGCCGACGACCCTCGACGGCTTGCGCAATCAACCATTCCTGAACGTCAACTTATCCATCTCGAAGAGCTTCAAGTTCACTGAGAATACGAAACTTCAACTTCGCGCCGAAGCGATTAACGCCCTCAATCATCCCTACTTTGGCAACGGCATCGGACTGGACCCCAGCAATGCCGGAACCTTCGGGTTGGTGACGACGCAAAGAAACAACCCCCGCGACATTCAGCTCGGCGTGAAGTTCGTGTTTTGATCGGGAGTTGCTCCGGAGAATGAATCCGGGCCGTCCTGCAACAGCCGAATCTGACGGCCCGGGTTTTTTCTTTTTCAATTCAGCTAAACCGGGAGCCGAGGTACTGACTTGAAATTCTCCACCCCTGCGCTCTCTGCGGCTCCGTCACCGGATGTAGTTGTGAATGCAGTACTCACCGCGAGACGCCGACGTTCGGAGAGGACCACGCAGGGAAGAACCAAAACCAGGACTGCAAACAACGTGATCCGATAGGAGCAAGTGAAACCCGCGTTCTATCTAACTATAGTAATTCTGCTGGCCGCGTCTGTCTCAGCAGAATCAAAACAACTTCGCGATGGCGAGCTATATGATCGCAGTCGCGCGGCAGTTACTGAATCCAGGAAGAAGGATCGTTACACAATCGAAGTGACAGCAGACGGATCGGGAGATGCAACGACCGTGCAACAAGCGATCGATCGAGTCCCGGAGTACAACACTCATCGATTTGTGATTCACATTCGGCCCGGTGTCTACAGGGAGCAGATAAAGATCCTGCAGACGAAACCCTTTATCACGCTCCAGGCGGACGATGCTGTGAAAACCCGGCTGACATTCAATCTCAGCGCGCAGACGTCGGGCGATACCAGGCTTTCTTACAGTGCTTATATCGGCGGCAGTGATTTTCGGGCTGAGAACGTGACCTTCGAAAATACCTATGGTGTGGGATCACAAGCGGTCGCGGCTTACGTCAACACAGACCGGGCCGTGTTCCACAACTGTCGCTTCCTCGGCTGGCAGGACACACTGTTCGCCCACGGCGGGCGTCAGTACTACAGAGACTGTTACATCGAGGGCCATGTCGATTTCATCTTTGGCAACGCTACTGCGGTTTTCGAAAACTGCACCATACATAGTAAGGGGGCGGGTTACGTCACCGCGCATTGGCGGGTCACTGATGCGGAGACAAATGGGTTCGTCCTTTTCAATTGCAAATTGACGGGCGCCGATACCGGTAAAGGCGTCTATCTGGGCCGGCCGTGGCGACCGTATGGGCGGGTAGTCTTTATCAATTGCTGGATGGGTGCGCACATCAAGCCGGAAGGCTGGGACAATTGGCGCGATCCCGCGCGCGAAAAGACCGCGCGTTTCGCGGAATACAAATCGACGGGTCCAGGCGCGAATCCTTCGGCCCGGATGCCATGGTCGAGGCAGCTGAATGAAGCCGAAATTCGGCCCTTCGCGACCCGGACATTCCTGCGGGGGGTTGATAATTGGAGTCCGTTGAAGTGAGCGGCGTGTCAGCAGCCCGCGTGTGAGCAAGGGTTCGTTGCCCTCCCTCACGCTGGGGCTTCTGACACAGCTAATTGAATACAGATGATTGTCCTAAACACAACGCGACGCAGCGTCATCATTCTGACGATTTTGATTGCAGCACCGAATTGTTTCCGCGAAACCAATTTACTTGCGGGAGTTGCCGCTTCTCCAATCAATTGGCGCGACGCTCTCAAACAACCGCGAGACTGGTACCGCACAAGCGAAGCTGCGCGCATCGCCGATAACTTGATTGCCTATCAGCGTGAGTCGGGGGGCTGGCCGAAAAATATCGATATGGCTGTGTTTTTGGACGGAGCACAGCGTTCAAATGTAATGAAGGAAAAAAGCTTCGCTGATTCCACAATCGATAACGGCGCGACATACACCCAACTGATTTTTTTGGCGCGCGTTTACACCTTGAAGCAGGTGCTGCGGCAGAGAGAGTCTTTTCTTCGTGGTTTCGATTACCTGCTCAACGCACAGTATCACAACGGCGGGTGGCCCCAGTATTACCCGATCAAGAAAGGGTATTATCAGCACATCACCTTCAACGACGACGCAATGATTGGGGTAATGCGCCTGTTGCGTGACGTCGCCCAACGGAAGGCTGATTACACCTTTGTGGATGAAGCAAGATCAGCCCGGGCCAATCAGTCAGTCGCGAAGGGAATTGAATGTATTCTGAAGACCCAGATTGTTGTTCGAGGGAAACGAACCGTCTGGTGCGCGCAGCATGATGAAGTGACTCTGGCTCCCGCTCCGGCTCGCAAATTTGAACCGATCTCTTTAAGCGGCCAGGAGAGTGCCGGGATTGTCGAGTTTCTCATGGACATCGAACATCCCGACGCCTCGGTAATTGAGGCGGTTGAATCCGCAGTAGTGTGGTTCAAGAGCGTACACATCACCGGGGTTCGCTGGGTCGAAACGCCGGTCGATCACGTCGTGGTTACTGATCGGAACGCGCCGCCGCTGTGGGCACGCTTTTATGAAATTGAATCGAACCGGCCCATCTTTAGCGGCCGTGACAGCGTCATTAAATATAGCGTCGCAGAAATCGAGAGCGAGCGGCGCAACGGATATCGTTGGTACACGTACGCTCCGGCGAACCTTCTGAACGAGAAGTATCCGCCCTGGCTGAAGAAGATCACGTCCGGAAACGAATCTTTCAAGAAAGGAAAAGTTCAGAGTTGAACTGCACCCCTTGAGGTTGTGGTCCATAAAGGCGGCTGTTAAAAGCTGAACTCCGGACATCGAGACACGGTCATGTTGGAACGTCGCGACTTTCTCAAAACTTTTCTAGCCTGTGGCGCCGGCGCGATCTTCCTTCCTGTGTCAGCGCAGGCGCGTGCTGTCGCATCGCCCCCGATGGGGGCGCCCCAGGCCGGCGGCTCCTGGGAAATCGTTTTTCCGCAAATTCTGAATCGGATTCAAGCCCCGGTCTTTCCCAGGCGAGATTTCGATATCGCTAAATTCGGAGCGCACGGCGACGGCCAACGTGATTGCACCAACGCATTTCGCCAGGCGATCGAGGCATGCAATCGCGCGGGCGGTGGCCGGGTCGTGGTTCCGGCGGGGGTCTTCTCAAGCGGCGCGATTAATCTGCGGAGCAATGTGAATTTACACGTTACGAAAGGCGCGACGATCACGTTCGATCGTGACCCGAAAAAGTATCTGCCGCTGGTCTTCACTCGCTGGGAAGGGATGGAGTTGATGAACTACTCACCCTTCATCTATGCCTTCGAGCAGAAAAACATCGCGCTGACCGGTGAAGGCATAATCGACGGGAACGCCGACTGCGATCATTGGTGGCCGTGGAAAGGCCGGACAGGCTGTGGTTGGAAGAAAGGCGATCCCGAGCAGAGCAAAGCGCGCGCCCGGCTGTATGAATTCGTCGCTGGGGGTACGCCGGTCAATCAAAGAGTATTTGGCGAAGGCCATTACCTGCGGCCGCAGTTTATTCAACCGTACCGTTGCCAGAATGTTTTGATCGAGGGGGTGACCCTCAGACACTCGCCCATGTGGCAAATTCATCCGGTCTTGTGCACGAACGTGACAATTCGCGGGGTGAACGTCGAGCGAGAAGCGAACGCGACCGATCAGACTGGCCCGAACACCGACGGCTGTGATCCTGAGTCTTGTGCTGACGTCCTGATTGAAGATTGCTACTTTGCGACAGGTGACGACTGTATTGCGATTAAAGCCGGCCGCAACGACGATGGCCGCCGCGTCGCCGTGCCTTCGCAGAACATCATTATTCGCGGCTGTCACATGGAGGACGGGCATGGCGGTATCACAGTTGGCAGCGAAATCTCCGGCGGGGTGCGGAATGTGTTTGCGATGAACTGTAATCTGATGAGCCCGCGACTCGATCACGGTCTGCGATTTAAGAACAATGCGATGCGTGGCGGCGTGCTCGAAAATCTGTTCTTCCGCGACATTATGGTTGGTGAAGTGGCTCATGCGGCAATTACAGTTGATTTCAATTATGAAGAAGGCGCGAACGGAAAATACAAGCCGGTCTTGCACAACCTGCAGGTGCAGAGTCTAAAGAGCCGGAAGAGTCAGTACCCGATGGATCTTCAGGGGTTTCCGAATGCCCCGATTACGGATGTACATTTGGAGAATTGCACGTTTGATAACACCGCTCGGCCCAGCATCGTAAAGAACGTAACCGGCCTGACCCTGCGCAATGTACGCGTGAACGGGCAACTGTTGAGCGAGGGTTCATAAAGACCAGCATGATGATTGCGCGAACAGCATTCCTGCTTGGGCTAAGTATGGCGGCCGCCGCATCCGTGGCCTTGCAGGCCAAGCCGATAACAGTTTTTCTCGCCGGCGATTCGACCATGGCCCAGAAACTCCCTGAGAAACGGCCCGAAACGGGCTGGGGAGAAATGCTCGGCCAGTTCTTCAAAGATGGCAAAGTGACTATCGAGAACCGGGCGCAGAACGGTCGCAGCACGCGGACATTCATCTCCGAAGGACGTTGGCAGGCTATCGTCGATGCGCTACAGCCGGGCGATTATGTTTTTATACAATTTGGACACAACGATGAATCGAAAGAAAAAATGGATCGCTATACGCCCCCGGCGGACTATCGAAACAATTTGATCAGGTTCGTTTCAGAAGCGCGCGCCAAAAAGGCGACGCCGGTTCTTTTGACTCCGGTCATGCGCCGGCGATTCGACAGGGAAGGGAAGTTGCAGGATACGCACGGCGAATATCCGGACATCGTGCGGAGCGTAGCGGCTGAATACAAAGTTGCTTTGATCGACATGCATCACCGCAGCGCAGCCTTGCTGACTAAATATGGGGCTGAGGATTCGAAAAAATTGTTCCTGCAACTGAAGCCCGATGAGAGTCCGAATTATCCAAAGGGTATCGAGGACAATACGCATTTCAATCCGCTGGGAGCAAAAGTGATGGCGAGATTAGTTGCGGAAGGAATCCGCGAGCAGCGGTTGCGACTCTCACGAGATATGAAGCCACCCAACGAACAGCCGATTTTTGTCCGATGAACTCATCTTACGCAGCAACGCAAATTGGAATTAATCGCCGCGCGGCGGGCGACAACATTTGGCTCGCGCGCTCAGGTGGCGAAGACCAGGCTGAGCTTGAAGCACGGCCACTGAATTACGAAGTCCTCGAATCCGAAGAAGCGGTGGGAGGAGCCCTGTTCGATGAAATCGAAACGGCCGCGCGCGAAAAGGACGGGAATCTGACAGTGGTGATAGTGGGCGGGCGCGGGGGTCAGGCGTTGCATCGCTTGCTGGGCGAGAAAGCGAAGACCTGCGAGATAGATCATCTGCTCAGTCGCTTAAATATTTTTACTCAGGATGCGCTGGCGCCCATGCGTCCGGGAAATGCATTCAGCTTTGTTCGCGATTTCGAGCGCCTGCTGGGCAAAGCCTTTTTCGCAAAGGTAAGAAGCTTTACCTCGATGCAGACGGACGCGCCGGATTTGGAACGCGGGCTCAACGCGTATCTGGAAGTACTCGAATCGCGCAGTCCAATCGATATCTTTTTCCTTGGTCTGGGGCCGGAGGCCAATGCCGCGTCGCATCTGGCATATATCACGCCCGGGTCGGGAGCGGCGGCCAGGGAAAGCGCCGGCTTAATTCCGATCTCGCCGAGTATTCTGGAACATCACATTACGAAATTTAAGGCTGGCGGGGCGAAGTTTAGTGAAGCTGACGAAGCAGAATGCCGCAACGCGACGCATATTCTGACGCTCGGACCGGCAGCGATTCTGAGCACAAAGAGAATCGTGCAATCCATTGTCGATGCGGACACGGCGCCGGGAAAACGCGCTGGTTTTCAACGGCTAATAGAAACGGAAATCTCTAATGACGCACAAACGCGCGCGCGGCAACTCGATGAGAATCCCGGACTGTGGATTCGCCTCCACCGGAACGTCCGTTCGTTAATATTGCCGAACCTCCTGACAGCTTCCCCATAAAGAACCAGTTTAAAGTCCAACCTTTAGGTTGCAACCATCGTGAGGGGGCGAACTGAAGTTTGAACTCTGAACAAATTGGAAAACGTGAGGACTAATGACAACAACACTAGCTGCGGCGCCGGTCAGTGACTACGCAATCATTGTGGATCCCAGGGACAATGTGGCCATCGTCAAGAGAGAGACGCTGCCAGGTCTTGCGCTGGCTCTTCCCGCGGGACGCGAGATGCGTGTGAATTCAGTGGTGGCGCCGGGCCATCGATTTGCTACGCGCGCGATTCCTGCCGGCGAATTTGTGCTGCAATACGGACAGCCGATTGGAACTTCGTTGGGAATTGAATGCGGAGCCGCAATTAGTCATGAAAACATGTCTGACGATGTGCCGGTTATTCGCGACCTGCCGGAAGATCTCCATACTCCGGCGCCGGACTGTTTTTCTGTGAGCGAACGTGCGACTTTCGAGGGCTTTCACCGGTCCGATGGGCGAGTGGGAACGCGCAACTATGTTTTGATCGTGCCGACCAGCATGTGCGCCAGTCACGAAGCACAGCAGATTTCAATTATCGCTGAATATACTTTGTACAGCCGCGAGAAATACCCGAACGTCGATGGCGTGGTAGCTATTCCACACAATAAAGGGTGCGGCTGCCAGGACGGATCGACCATCGACATAATGCTGCGGACACTTTCCAACTATGCGGATCATCCGAATGTCGGGGGGGTGATTTTGATCGACCTCGGTTGTGAGAAGACCAACCTCGCTCAGGTGGAAAAATACCTGCTCAAACGTGAAAGGTCTTTCAACAAACCGGTTGCGAAAATCGGGATTCAGGAAGAGGGCGGAACGCAGGCGGCCATCGCGCGAGGATTGCAGGAGGTTGAGAGGATGTTGCCGGAAGTCAATCAGGCGACACGCGAAGAAGTCTCGGTCAGCGAATTGGTACTGGGTGTAAAGTGCGGCGGGTCCGACGGTTTCTCTGGTATTTCAGCAAACCCATCTTTGGGTCGAGCGGCCGATCTGCTGGTGCGATCGGGGGGCACCGTCCTGATCACCGAGGTGCCGGAGTTTTGCGGCGCGGAGCATATTCTCGCGAACCGGGCCAAAGACTTCGAAACTGGCCGGGCTGTCTATGAGATGGTCGATTGGTACAAAAATTACGCGTCGAAATTCGGCGCGGTGCTCAATCAAAACCCGAGCACTGGAAACAAGATCGGCGGCCTGCTCAACATCACGATCAAATCACTGGGTGCGATTGCCAAGGCCGGGACCACCCGCGTGGAAGGGGTCGTTGGCTACGCCGAGACTCCTCAGAATCGAGGCCTGAACCTGATGATGGGTCCCGGCTACGATCAGGAATCCACGCCGGGGTTGGTGGCGGCGGGAGCAACTGTAATTGTATTCACGACCGGACGGGGAACGACGATCGGGAATGCGATTGCGCCGGTAATAAAGCTGGCGTCAAATTCGGCGGTCTTTGAACGGATGAACAGCGATCTCGACTTGTCAGCCGGGGGCGTTATCGACGGCACTGAAACGATCGACCAGGTGGGTTTACGTGTCTTCGAGCACGTTGTTAAGGTGGTCGGTGGAAAGGTGCCGGCAAAGGCTGAGATTCACAAGCACCGGGAATTTCAGTTCTGGGCAGAACAAACCGTCTCTTTGTAAGTGACAGATTCCAATTCAAAATACCGCCCGGAATTCCGTTTGCAAGCTGGCGTGGCAGAAGCCCCACCCTGAGGGTATGTATATAGTTCAGTGACCAACGCGGAAGGCGTTAGCAAATTCCAAGCCAGGGCAACGCCCTGGGTGAACAGAACTCTTTACTCAGGGCGTTGCTTGGCAATGCCAGCCCAGGAGCGAGAAGAGAGTGCAAGCGAGAGAGAGTTAAGAGAACTACCTTCGCGCTTTTGGACTGGACGAATTTGATCAAACATTGTACAAAGTCGGTCGGCAGGTCTACAGATTGAGAAACGGAAACGTAAATGACCTATGCTGCACTGGATTTAACTGGGAAAGTCGCGGTTGTCATCGGCGGCACATCAGGTATTGGCCGGGCAATCGCGCACGGGTTATCGGAGGCCGGGGCCGACGTCGTCGCGACCTCGCGACGGGCCGACCAGGTCGAAGCCGCTGCCAGGGAAATTGAAGAACGCGGCCGGCGAACCATTCGGGTAACGTCCGACGTTGCCCATCGCTCATCGTTGGAACAACTTCTGGACGAAACCATCGCTGCCTTTGGCAAGGTGGACATACTGGTCAACTCTGCCGGAAGAACAAAACGCGCTCCAACTCTAAATTTCGCCGAACAGGATTGGAACGACATCTTTGAAACGAATGTCACCGGCAGCCTCAGGGCTTGCCAGGTCTTTGGCCGTCACATGATCGAGCGAGGCTACGGACGAATCATCAACATAGCCTCTCTTTCAACGTTCGTAGCCCTACTTGAAGTCGCCGCTTACTCAGCCAGCAAAGCAGCAATCGCTTCGCTTACTAAATCGCTGGCCATTGAATGGGCACCGCACGGTGTGTGCGTTAACGCCATTGCGCCGGGCGTTTTTCGCACGGCGTTGAATCAGAAACTGTTGGATGAAACCGAACGAGGACGCGAGTTTCTGCTCCGCACTCCGATGAAACGATTTGGCAAAGTTGAGGAACTGGCGGGCGCGGCGGTATTTCTGGCTTCAGATTCCGCGAGCTTCGTCACCGGCGAGATATTGGTTGTCGATGGTGGCTTTCTTGCCAGCGGCGTAAATCAATAGCTGCAATACCTAGTCTTTGCGTCGCGGGGTATAGCTTACCGCGCGCAGCAGATCGGGATCGAAAGCGGCGAGGGACCTGGGCGCTTCAAAACGATCGTCATGGATCCAATAAGCAAATCGCTGAAATCGACGGCCTTCCCCAAGTCGCAATCAGTTATGGCGCCGCCACAGTCTGCCGCCGCCAGCGCAACCGGTGCGACCGCGGCGCTGTTTGAAAGTGTGGACCAGCGGATCGGTAATTACCGCTGGGTGATCTGCGCATTACTCTTTTTTGCGACTACAATTAATTACATAGACCGTCAGGTCCTCAGTATCCTGGCCACCGACGAAACGTTCAAGCACACGATCGGCTGGAGCGAAGCACAGTACGGGTACGTTAATACGGCTTTTCAAGGCGCATATGCTTTGGGACTGCTCGTGGTAGGCAACCTGATGGATCGGTTCGGAACGCGTAAGGGTTTTTCGCTCGCTATTGTTTTCTGGTCGATTGCGGCGATGGGCCATGCGTTAGCGCGTTCCGCGTTTGGTTTTGGCTCCGCGCGCTTTGCGTTGGGTCTGGGCGAAGCGGGTAACTTTCCTGCTTCAATTAAAACGGTCGCTGAATGGTTTCCCCGGAAAGAGCGCGCGCTGGCCACCGGCATTTTTAACAGCGGCTCGAACGTAGGCGCTATTGTTGCGCCGCTGGTCGTGCCGTTTATTGCGATCAATTACGGTTGGCAATGGGCGTTCATAATCACCGGCACGCTGGGTTTCGTGTGGCTTATTTTCTGGCTGGTCATTTATCGTCGCCCTGAAGAACATCCACGACTTTCCCGGACCGAACTCGCATATATCCAATCAGATCCGGCGGAGGCCGCGACGAAAATACCCTGGGTGCGACTGGTACCGCACCGTCAGACCTGGGCTTTCGCGGCCGGGAAGTTCATGACCGATCCCATCTGGTGGGTCTATCTTTTCTGGATGCCGAAATTCTTGAATACAAATTATGGCCTGAAGATAACCCAAATTGGTTTGCCGCTGGTTGTCATTTACGTCGCGGCCGATGTGGGATCCATCGGCGGCGGTTGGCTCTCATCAAAGCTGATCAAGCGGAACTGGTCAGTCAACAACGCGCGCAAGACGGCGATGCTGGTGTGTGCTTTAGCCGTAGTGCCGGTAATGTTCGCCGCGCGTGCTTCGCACCTGTGGACCGCAGTGGCGTTCGTAGGTTTGGCGGCGGCAGCCCACCAGGGTTGGAGCGCTAACATGTTCACGATGGCTTCGGACATGTTCCCGCGGCGGGCCATCGGCTCGGTGGTCGGGATAGGGGGCATGGCCGGCGCGATGGGCGGCATGCTGATCGCCTCGACGGTTGGGTTGATATTGCAATACACGGGCTCTTATCTTCCGATCTTCATCATCGCCGGCAGTGCTTACCTGGCGGCGCTGGCTATTATCCATTTACTGGCGCCGCGGCTTGAGCCGGCCAACGTCGAAGACCGAACCGCCTGACAATAGAATGAATACCGTTCTCAACATAAGAACAAATAAACCTTGTCGCTGGGATCTGGTTAGTTTGGGCGAAGTGATGTTGCGGCTTGATCCCGGCGATAGCCGGATCTCGACCACGCGGAGTTTTCAAGCGTGGGAAGGCGGCGGAGAATACAACGTAGCCCGCGGATTGAAACGCTGCTTTGGAATGGAGACAGCCATTGTCACGGCGCTGACCGATAATCCGGTAGGCCGTCTGGTGCAGGATTTAATGTATCAGGGAGGCGTCGACCAATCACAGGTTCGCTGGGTTGAGTACGACGGCGTTGGACGGTTGGCACGCAACGGCCTGAATTTTACCGAGCGTGGCTTCGGCGTGCGCCGGGCGCTTGGGTGCTCGGATCGCGGCCATACGCCGATTTCACAATTAGAGGCTGGCGACATCGACTGGGAAAGAATTTTCGCCGAGCACGGGGCGCGCTGGTTTCATACCGGCGGAATCTTTTGCGCGCTTTCAGAAACGACGCCCGTGGTTGCGCGCGAAGCCATGGAAGCAGCCAGAAAATACGGCGCGATCGTTTCCTACGACCTGAATTATCGCGAGTCGTTATGGAAATCGAACGGCGGCAAAGCGCGCGCTCAGGAAGTAAATCGCGAACTCGCGCCGCTGGTGGACGTAATGCTGGGCAATGAAGAAGACTTCACCGCTTGCCTGGGCCTGGATGTAGAAGGACTAGATCAGCACCATGCGAAACTCGATATCGAAAATTTCCGTCGCATGATTGAACGCGCTATCTCGGAGTTTCCCAATTTTAAAATTGTGGCGACCACGCTTAGGAATGCTAAGACCGCAAACTTGAATGACTGGGGGGCGGTGTGTTATGCGGGCGGTGAGTTTTACAAGGCCGTCACGCGCGAAAATCTGGAAATATTTGATCGCATTGGAGGCGGCGATTCTTTTGCTTCAGGATTGATTTACGGCTTCCTGACTAACCAGGGTCCACAGTATGCGGTTGATTGCGGAGCGGCGCATGGCGCGCTGGCGATGACGACGCCAGGAGATACGACCATGGCGACGCTTGCTGAAGTCGAAAAATTAATGAAGGGTGGAACCGCGAGAGTTGCACGTTAGCTTGCACACGGGTTACAGCACACCGGGACGTCTTTGGAACAATAGTTATCACGCGACAACTTTTGACTAGAGCGCATGCGTCCCGCTTGCAATGTTTCAGCGACTTCGGACTTCGATTAGCCGCGCAGGCAAGCGAGACCGCTAAGCTCCAGGTCTTTCCGTAATAATTTTTTGAACAACCTTGAGAGGCTATCCTTCGGGCAATCAATGCAGAAGAGTGAAGTACTCAACCGAATTCGCGATGTTGGAATCATACCTGTCGTACGCGCGTCTTCTCCCGCAGAAGCGATCGAGGTCGTTGAGGCGATCAAGGCGGGCGGGTTGTCGGTACTCGAGATTACGATGACCGTGCCTGGCGCCGTGCAAGTCATTGAGACCTTATCAGCTCGCTATGGCGACGAAGCGATTGTGGGCGCGGGGACCGTACTTGATCCTGAAACCGCCCGCGCATGCATAGGTGCCGGAGCGCAATTTATCGTTAGTCCTGCGCTAAATCGGGAAACAATCGCTTGTGTTCGCGAACTCAATGTGGCAGTCATGCCGGGCGCACTCACGCCCACTGAGATTGTCATGGCGTGGAATGCGGGCGCGGATTTGGTCAAAGTGTTTCCGGCGGGCGCGTTGGGTGGTCCGACCTATATCAAATCGCTCAAGGCGCCACTGCCGCAAATAGAATTAGTTCCCACCGGGGGCGTGACGCTTGCAAACGCGCCCGGTTTCATTGCTGCCGGTGCGGCCGCTGTCGGAGTAGGAGCAGATCTGGTGGACACTAAAGCGATTCGCGCGGGCCAGTCAGAAAGAATCACCCAGGCAGCGAGGGCTTTTATCGAAGCGGTGAGCGCGGCCCGGATGAAGTCAGTACCGGGAGCGGTAGCGACCGGGTAGGACTGGAGCGCAAGCGTCCTCGCATCCTGCAACCGGGACGGTTGCGCTCCAGTCACTATCGGTACTGCTCCGATGCCTAATTAACAGAGGAGAATTAAATGTCCGCAGTTCAAGACCTGAACGAGGCGCAGCACTTGAATTGGTCCACTATTCCGGTCGAGCACACCGCTGAGGGTATCGAGCGGCAGATGTTTGTTGGCAAACAAGTGATGATCTGCCGTTTTCGTTTCGCGCCCTTTCTCGTCACGCCGGTACATAGACATCCGCACGAACAGATGTCGCTTGTCATGAGCGGCCGCATTCGTTTTTTTGTTGAGGGCGAAGAGCGAATCGCTTCCGCCGGCGATGTGCTGCACTTTCCACCTGATTGTCTTCACGGCGCGACCATGATGGATGAAGAGGTTGTGCTGATCGATGTTTTCACTCCTTTACGCGAAGATTTTCTGACCAAAGTTTAGAAGTTCCGGCTGCAAGATTAGAGCAACCTAAAGCTTGGACTCTGGACTCGACACAATTGTAAGGTGATGGCGAAGTCGTGATTCTCGAACAGTTCAAACTCGAAGCAAAAGTCGCTCTCGTCACCGGGGCCTCTGCCGGCCTGGGCCAGGCGATCGCCGTCGCTCTCGCACAGGCGGGAGCGGACGTGGTTTGTCATGGAAATACTCGGTCGCCTGACGCAACCGTTTCCGCCATATCGCGTTTGGGCCGACAAACCCTGGCCGTCCCGGGAGATCTCGCGAGCCGCGAAACGCCGGGCGTTTTGGTTGCGGCGACGATCGAAAAGTTCGGGCGCATAGATGTTCTAATCAATAACGCGGGAACGATTGGACGCGCGCCCGCCGCGGATTATTCTGAAGAAGACTGGAGTACCGTGATCGAGGTTAATCTCTCGGCTGTGTTTCGAATGTCGCAGCTCGCGGGACGCAAGATGCTCGAAGAAGGCAGCGGGAAAATTGTCAACATTGCTTCAGTGCTTTCTTTCCAGGGAGGCATTACCGTGCCGGCCTACGCGGCTTCGAAAGGCGGTGTCGCGCAGCTCACTAAAGCTTTAGCTAATGAATGGGCTGGTAAGGGAATTAACGTCAATGCAATTGCGCCGGGTTATATGCGCACGGACAACACGAAGGCTTTACAGCAGGACGCGACCCGCAATCGACAGATATTGGAACGCATTCCGGCCGGTCGTTGGGGCGAGTCTTCCGATCTTGCCGGGGCCGCCGTCTTTCTCGCGTCATCCGCTAGTGATTACGTGAACGGACACGTGCTGGTAGTAGACGGGGGATGGATGGGGAGATGATCGGATGAGCGGTTATTCAATCTCAATTTCCTGAGCTCAATACCGCGCGGCGCCGACCGAATGAAATGGAACCCGCAAACCTTCCCGGTTGCCGCGTGCCCAGCGACGAATGCTGTGCTAGCGAGGCTGTCGGCACTCGGGGTCGCTAACGCTCCTCCGACCGCTTTCAATTTGCCGCCACTAGAAACAGATCCCTTCCCGCGCGCTCAACTACCAGAGTATCCGGATCGGTTTCGTAATCCTCGCGCCGAAAGTCTTTGTGGCTCATGAATCCAAGGTGGACGCGACGGCAGGTCTCTTCATCCAAGGCAGACGCCATGGTGATTTTATACCGGGGGATTACGCGACCGTGTTCATCTCGTTTTCCCGCGTACGACACATGGGCCAGGTGCGCCGCCACCGCGAGGTTATTCTGCAATTCCGCTGAAAGAGCGACCATTTCGCGCACCCGATCGAGCGGCGCATATCCATACTTTTCGATTAAGCGGCCATGCGTCTCGGAAATCGTTCGCAGATGTGGCGCGTAAATGATCAATTCGCCGCCTTCCTCGATGATTCCGCCGAGCTTATAACTTGCCTTGCCGCCAACCCAGAGCTCGTCGTAATGCTCATCAAGCAAAGCCACGACTCTCCTGTATTTTCGTCCAGTGTACTTGATGTGAACTTGCCGGCTCACCTCCGCCGCGCGGCGGAAGGCGGCCCGAAAATCACCGCCAAAGAGGGCGTGAGTACGCAAACGATTGTCTTCTTCCCGAGTCACGACCGAATTCAGGGTGATGATTTGCGCAGTAACGAAATCAGCGGCAGCTTCGATCATGTGCCGCGTGGGAGTCTCGACCCGCCCGATCACGTTTTCGATGCTCGCCAGTGCGCCCAGCCAGTGTGTCGCGTGGGTAAGATCCGGACCAGCCACTCCGGGGAAAAGATATTTTGCGCCGCCGGCAAAGCCCGCCACTTCATGTGGGACGGTAGAACTGAAAATTATGATGGTATCGTAAATTCCAGGCCCCAGACGGCAATTGAGATTGATTGAAACTGCGTCGGTAAGCAGGCCCTCCGTCAATTCCGTAACTCGTTCCGCCGTTAATTCGCCGATCGTCACAAGTTCATCGGGAACATTCCATTGGTGATCGTAAATCTGTCCAAGTCCGGTTACCGAACGCCCACCAATCTTCAGAAGCTTTTCATCGTCAGTCATCGGCACGTGCGTGCCCTGAGCCACGAGGCCGTCGAATTGCGCCACCTGCCGTGCCGCCAGAATCTCTGCCGCGAAAGGGAAGAGAAGATCCGTATTGTCGTCGCGAGTTTTGTCGGGAATGATTGCGAGCACGCGCGCGCCCGGCGCCACTTCCAGGAGTGACTGTTCCAAAATAGCTCGCAGTTCGCCCGGTGAAAGATCGAGGTTAGGCGACCCGGATCCAATAAACGCCGGTGCCGGTTTGCTGCTCATAAACGAATTTGCTCCCGCCCACCTATCGCTGAATGCGGGCCGAACCACCCTGGGCGAAAGCTTTAACCTCTTCGAGGCTGGCCATCGTGGTGTCGCCGGGAAAAGTCGTGAGCAGCGCGCCGTGCGCCCAGCCCAACTTCAGTGCTTCTTCCGGCGTTTCGCCGCTCAACAGTCCGTAGAAGAACCCTGAGGCGAAACCATCGCCGCCGCCCACACGATCATGCACGTCCAGGTCGCACGTCACAGAAACATGTTGTTGGCCCGCAGCCCAGGCAACGGCGCCCCAACAGTGCCGCGTGGTGGAGTAGACTTCGCGCAGGGTCGTGGCCACAATTTTAATTTGCGGATACTTTTCCACCACCCGGCCAATCATTGAAAAAAAAGAATCGGGATCGAGCTTCGAGGTTGCGGCATGCTGAGGGGCCGCGATGCCGAGTCCTTTTTGCAAGTCCTCTTCGTTGCCAACCAGCACGTCAACATTCTTAACAATGCGATCAAATACTTGCACAGCGCGATCGTGACCGCCTCTGTCTTTCCAAAGTTTTTCACGAAAGTTGAGATCGAAAGAGGTTACCGCCCCGGCTGCTTTAGCGGCCTGCATCCCTTCAACAATCAATTCCGCCGTAGTCTCCGACAGCGAGGCAAAAATCCCGCCGCTGTGAAACCAACGTACTCCGCCGTCAAAGATCTCGGTCCAATCGAAATCGCCGGGCTCGAGTAACGCCGCTGCCTCGTTGGCCCGGTTATAAAAGACAACTGGAGCCCGGACGCCGTAACCGCGATCGCTGTATACGGTGGCGATGTTGGGGCCAGTGACGCCGTTGTGCTCGTACCACTTGTAAAAGGGCTTGACGCCCATGGCCTTGACTCGCTCAGCCACCAGCTCGCCGATCGGATATCTGACCATTGCGGTGACAATGCCAGTGTTGAGACGAAAACAATCGGCCAGGTTCGCGGCGACATTGAATTCTCCGCCACTAACATGGATCTGGCACTCATGCGCCTTGCGAAAGGGCACTATCCCCGGATCAAGGCGGTGCACGACCGCGCCGAGCGACAGAAAATCCAGCGCACCAGTTGGCGGGATGCTGAGAAAATCTTTCATTCCAGGTTTTCCTCTAAGCGAACGAAGAACGCACTATGATTCGAGCGAAGGTACTGGATTGTCGCTTATGTCGTACCTGCGAGGAAAGTCCTCCTGATATGCGGTAACAAAAATCGCGCTGTACGGATCGAATGACATCGCTTAAGATCGAGTTGGGAAATCGGAATCGATTAGACAAGACCACGTGAGATCCGGTTTCGGTCTATATGAAAGAAAACGAAATTAAATCGAGTGAGATAACCGATCACAAGACTTATCTGAATCGCCGGTTCTTCATGCGAGGTGCGGCGCTCGCCGGATCGGTTGCGGCCACCGGCTTTCTTTACCGCAAGTTGAACCCCCCGCCGGCCGAAATTCCCCAGGGCCCGAAACTTGAGGTAATTTCGAGCGGGCCGGCGGAAACAAGCACCGGTTTCAAAACCAGCGAAGCGCTGACTCCGCTCGAAGACATTACGAACTACAATAATTTTTATGAGTTCTCCACCGAAAAGGGCGCGGTCGCGTCTGCGGCGAAAGGTTTCGTCACCAGGCCGTGGGCAGTTTCGGTCGAGGGACTAGTCAACAAGCCCAAGGTATTTGATCTCGACGAACTCCTTAAGATCGATCAAGAGGAGCGCGTTTACCGTCTGCGTTGCGTTGAAGGCTGGTCGATGGTGATTCCCTGGATCGGTTTTCCGCTCCTAAAGCTGCTGGAACAGGTGGGTCCGAACTCGCAAGCGAAATACGTGGCGTTTCAAACTTTGTTGGATTCAAAACGAATGCCAAATCAACGCACGGGCGTCCTCGACTGGCCCTATGTCGAAGGCCTGCGCCTGGATGAGGCGATGCACCCGTTAACGATCCTGGCGACAGGTCTGTATGGACAGGCTCTGCCGGCGCAAGACGGGGCGCCGATTCGCCTGGTAGTGCCGTGGAAGTACGGTTTTAAGAGCATCAAGTCGATTGTGAAGATTAGTCTGGTGGCCCAGCAACCTCCGACTACCTGGGGCGAGTATGCGCCAAATGAATACGGCTTCTATTCAAACGTCAATCCGAACGTCGATCATCCACGTTGGAGCCAGTCGCACGAGCGACGAATCGGCGAGTTTAGCGGTCGCCCGACCTTGATGTTCAATGGTTACGCTGACCAAGTCGCGCACCTCTACGACGGAATGGACTTGCGGGCGAATTACTAATAGGCGAGCGCTGGCCTTTGTTCCCGGTTAATAGTCAGTAAACCTTAGTCGTGTAAACAACTGACAACTCATTACTGACAATTAACTACTGAAGCATTTCATGAAAGACATTCGTTTCGCCAAAGTAATTCTGTTTATCAACGCGCTCGTGCCGCTCGCGCTTTTGTTATGGGACGTGTGGCATAAACGCGCGGGCGCGAACCCGCTTGAATTGGTCACGCGCACGACGGGCATGCTCACGCTCGTCTTTCTCATAATCTCTCTGGCGGTGACGCCAGTGCGAAAGGTCACCGGGGCAAATTGGTTGGTAAAGTTCCGGCGCATGCTCGGGCTCTTTGCATTTTTTTACGGCTTCGTGCACCTGATGACTTACGTCTCGTTTGACCGCTTCTTCAATCTGAAGAGTATTCCCGCGGATGTCTGGAAGCGTCCATTCATCGCGGTCGGTATGACAGCATTCGTGCTGATGATTCCACTGGCAATCACTTCCACTAACAGAATGGTGAAACTTTTGGGTGGGAAGAATTGGAACCGGCTGCATAAGATTGTCTATCTCGCTGGAATAGCAGCCGTGCTTCACTATTGGATGCTCGTTAAGTCCGACACCCGGGTCCCGCTTACGTTTGCTTTCCTGGTCGCCGTACTGCTTGGCTACCGACTCCTGGTCAGGTTCGCGCCTGCAACGCCGCCGAAGTCCGGCGCCTCGCTATTTCCGCAGCGTTAGCACGTACGGAACTGGTCGCGTTGACTTCGAGCCACGAAGCGTCTCGATGTCGATGAGATTGAAGTGATTATGCCGGAAGTTTCAGCCCGAGGCGCGAGATGCTATAGCCGGTAATTTCTTTTTGCCGCTATAGCCGCGAGAGCTCATTTCGATCGTTCGCAGCTTTAAAGGTCTAGTCCTGAAACAATTCTCGAATTAGTCGGCCCGGTAAATTGCGGAATCCTTTTTGGGCCAATGCTGCACTCGGCCGGCCCTCGTCCGCTTGGCCGGTAAGCTGCAACAGCGTCGGCATCAGGTCCAGGCTGTCGTAAGGCTCTTCGATTCGCGCTGCGCGCGGAATCCGAGCATTTTCGCCTCCGGCGAACATCAAAGTCGAATGCGTGGACACGCGGAAGAAGGACCCATGATTCGCGCCGGGATTGAAACCGCGCACGTCAAAGTTCCAGTGATTGCTCGCGTGAATGAATAAGTCAGGTTCAACCAGTCTCCGCCGGCGCCTGCGGAACCTGCTCAGAAAACCCTTCTCGGTTGGCAGTCCTTCATCACGAATCATCGCGGGCGTTTCATGTCGGGAAAACTGCTCGTGAATACCGACGACGCTGTTTGAGTAGTCTGTGCGATGAATTGCGTTGAGCCACTCCCGCTCAGTATGCCAGGCGCTGAGCCACGGTTCGCGGTCGTCAGTAATTCGCAAGCGCGCATCTTCCCAAAGATTAAACGGCAAGCCATCGCGCCAGCGGGCGCTCGCAAAAGAAATCCTGCCATCCGCGTCTTGCTTCAGCCCGCTCACCGGAAGGTAACGCAGCATTAAGCCTTGCGCCGCGTCAACTCGGGAGAGCACCAGCGCCTGTCGTCCGGTATCCTTATACAGCCAGATCGCCTCGCCAATGTTCTTGTCCGTGAGCGATTCGACGATGTCGCCCGGCAAAATCCGCACCGCAATAAAGTCTATGGGTTCGTTGCTGACCTCCGGCTGCACGTTGTTGCGCACGGTCACACTTCGAATAACGGAAAAATAATTGACGCGCAGGAAACTCTTCTCGGTGTCTATTGCTCCGTCGTCACCGAGTGCTAAGCCCTGCGGCGACAAACCGACCACATAGTTCTGAAGTTGATGCACCGTGTTTGGCGGGCCCATCGCGCCATTTGCGATCACGTCCTCGATCTTGAGCCGCGAGGGCTCGAAGTTGCCGCTGCGCAGCGCCAGCAGGTTGGCCAGCGTGGGAAGGTATTTCCGATACTCTTTCTCCGTTTGTATCCACATCTCCAATCGCGCTGATTCTCTGTGGGCCGCCTGATCGCGCCCGGCGTCCCGGTCTGCCCTGGTCCACTTCTTTGGCAATGCAGCCACAACGGCGCGTTGGCGGTCAATCGACACTTTCAAAGCACCCAGTTCTTCAGTCAACTCTGCGAGCAAGTTCTGCCACTGGTTCCGATTCCGATCGATTACCACAAAGAAAAGATTTGTCACTGCGGAGCGCACATTGGCTGGCAGGTCCGAACTGCGCAGGCGCTGTAACAGAATGTGCAGCACGTTAAGGTCGGAATTACGCAGGTGAATTGCCGACCGTTCGTTGCCGTCAAAGTCGAGGAGAGCCGTCGGATAACTGGTGCTTTCATTCTTGAGATAGAACGAGTCTGGGGTGGTAGTAGTGATCAAAGGCACAAACGGATAGATGCTCTTGAGTGAGTAATCCATCATCAGGCGGCGCTTGGTAATCACGTGATGGCCGCCGCCCGCGACGCTGCCAAGCAACTTAACCAGGTTGTATCCCTGGCTAATGATCTTGGGATCAGTGTTCGTTCCATGATCTGAGATCAACACCAGCACCGTGTCTTTCGCGAGCGGCGATTTTTCAATCGCGGTCCAGATGCGACCGATTGTTCCGTCAACTTCGCGAATGGCGGCGAGCTGGGATTCTCGGTCGCGATTATGATGCGTCCGATGATCGACGTCGGTTGTGTAGTAATCCAGATAGCGGATTCGCGGGTCAGATAGTTTTTCGATGAGTTCGCGTTCGAGCTGGTCCTGAATGAAAGTGCGGAACGCCATTCCGTTAGTGGTCCACTCATCAATTACGTCCTGCGTGCCCGCGAAACTCTGCAGGCGCGTCTTAACGCTCTTGCCGAACGTGCTCCAGTGAACTCCGCGCTGGTAAAGCTGAAAGCCCTGGTAACGCTCCTCGTGCGCATATGCATCGATTAACAGCGGCAGGCCGAGCTCGTCCAGAACTTCTGCGCCTGAGGCATCGACATGTTGTTGGGCAATGTTCGAAAAATAGAAGGGGACGAAGTTCAGGTAATCATAGGCATGCAATGTCAGCCGATCGAATTCGACGTTCCCTTTGATCTGTAGATGATGGCCCGTGTCGAGGAGTGACCAAGAGGGCGCAGACAGACTCATGCCACGCACATAAAAATTCGTGAGGCGTGTGCCTCCATCATAAAATATGTGATTGACCCATGGCAGGCGGCTCTTGCCCGTTTCGGGGTCAGTCTCGTTGACGAACTCGTCGACCAGGCGATGCGGCAGGCCGTCGATCTTGATAAGCACGAGCCGTTGGGCCCGGGGCGCACGGGCGACCGCCGCAAGACCGGGTTTCTTTAGTCCGAAAAAAGCGGCGACGCCAGTGATGCCCGCGGACATCCGTTTAATAAAATCTCTACGTTTAAGTGCCATTTGGAAGTGTTTGCGAATTATAGATCGTGCAGGTTGCAATGTGCCCGGACTTAAGCGGCGGTCTACCGTAACGGTCAGACTTCTGCGACAAAATTTATGCCGCACATTTCTTGAGCATCCGCAGCAGCGCGCGCTCAGCGCGATGCAACTTCGCGCCTCGGTAGGAAGTCAGCTTTTGAAGATTCTCGAAATAACAACCGACGACCTCGCCCTTTTCGAAAGAGCTGATAATTGCCGGGCAGATGTAAGCGTCGCGACTAACAGCCGGTGTGTTCCCGAGCGCGGTCGCCGTCTCCTCGATCGCCGTCCCGATCGAGTTAGGCGATGCCGGATCGGTTGAGCGCATTCGCGCGAGGGCGCACGCGCAAACCAGGGTGCCTGCCCAGGTGCGGAAATCCTTGGCGCTAAAACTCTGGCCCATGACGTCTTTCAAGTACCTATTAATGGTCCGGCTCGTAACGTCGATAAGAGTTCCGTCCGGTCCCTGGTACTTAAAAACTCGACGGTTGGAAACGCG
Organism: Pyrinomonadaceae bacterium; assembly: GCA_046262835.1. GTDB lineage: Bacteria > Acidobacteriota > Blastocatellia > Pyrinomonadales > Pyrinomonadaceae > UBA11740. The sequence continues at coordinate 15,806 of JBHELZ010000021.1, read as the reverse complement.
AAGAAGTTCTTTCAAAGTTGCCGCGACCAGTTTGTCGCGGATTTCACGGCTGTGCTGCTGGGCTGATTTGCCTAAAAACTCAAATGTAATTCGATCGCCTTTCACCGAAACATGTCGCGGCCGCAGGGTTGCGATCCCGTAGCTGCCGTTTTCGTTCGCGTAAATCTCGCTGCCCGGCCGAATGAACGACATTGACAGGATTCTGAGTATCGCTGCCATAACGCGTTCCTTAGGAAGACCGGGAAGCCGAAGGTCGCGGGCAACGGTTGTGCGCAACTTCGGGAGACTCTCACCGAACCGAACCAGCCGTTGAAATTTGTTGCGCTGCTGCGCGCGAACATGACTGTCGTGATAGATGTATTGCCAACGACCCGCGGCATCCTGACCGACCGCCTGAATACGGCCGTTGGGTGCTGAATTAATTGCGACATCCATCCAGGCCGGCGGGATTTTCAATTGCTCGATTCGCTCGAGGTCCTGGGCCGTGACCCGGCCCCCGTTTGCATGTTTGAAGTGGAAACCGCGCGCCGGTGTGCCGCGTCGTAAGATGCCGTGAAGATGTAGTCGCTCGATTGCTGTCATCGTCTAGCCCGGGACGCGGGGCCCCGGCGTAAGTAACCGATTCGAATTAATCCGGCTGCTGACTGACTGGAGCGCAGCCGTCCCGGTTGCGTGAATGAATCTTCCTGCAAGCGAGACGGTTGCGCTCCAGTCTACTCATGCAAGCGGGGCGCTTGCGCTCCAGTCTCATGCAAGCGGGACGCTTGCGCATCAGTCTGCTCATGCAAGCGAGACGCTTGCGCTCCAGTCTCATGCAAGCGAGACGCTTGCGCGCTCCAGTCTCATGCAAGCGAGACGCCTGCGTCCCAGTCTACTCATGCAAGCGGGACGCTTGCGCTCAAGTCTGGATGCAATCGGCATTCGCCAAGCAAAAATGTCGCCACGGCGTGCGTTTGGGCCTCGGTCGGCAGACTGTTTGACGTTTCGGTGGCTTTTCCGGGTTGTCAGATCTTCGTGGTTAGTTCGTTGGTGAGAACAATTGTTCGCTTAGAGAACACATAATCGACGGGTAATGATAAAGGTCACTTCTTCGCGATCACATCAATTTCGCTGTAAAAAGTATTGCCAAAATCATCTGCGACTTCGGTGACATAACAATCAAATAGCAGATAACGGATCTTACCGAGGGTGCCGCTCGCGCCGGTAACACTTACCCCAAATTGGCCAACGTCTTTGCTCTCGTCGTTCGATCGCGTGTCGACGGTTGCGATCATCGTCCACCCGCAGACACGCGGATCGAGATTAGCTTTGGGCTGCGGGTTAAATTTCGGGCCGGTACCATCGCTGGCCCAAACCCGATAGAGCTGGGGAGCCCGTGAGCCCGGATGCCAGGAATATGAGTTGATCTGAGCAATGTCAGCCACGCGCCCGAGGTCCATCAATAGACGCGCACCGCCGCTTCCCGCAGTGACGAAAAAGTTGCGTCGCGGCTGATCGTCTGAACTTGGCAGCACCCCGTCCGTTAGCGCAGACACCGCCGCGCTGTTGGGATCAGCTTCGCCGTCAACGATCATTATTCGCGCGCTCGTGGCCATATCGCTCTGCGAAGGCGAGGGAACTGACTTGAATTTGAATTCCCGGTTAATTGCGGCGCCGGTATTGTGGTCAATCGTGATTCTGATTTGGGCGTGAGTGGTTAAGGCGCCAGCCATGAGAAGGAGAATCGGAAATAAGGGATATCGAGCGTTCCTGGTGCGAGCTCCGTGCTCTGTCACTCTGTAGTTAGATCCCGCTACCGGATATGCACCACAGAGGCGGCCGCTATCACAAAGATCACACGTACACCTTGCGCTCATTTTTCCGGACTTCCCAGCACGTCGTACAAAGGCTGAACGGGCGTTATCACCCACGGTTCGTCGGCGACTGTCATTGCCAGAATGCGAATGCGATCGTTGTCGGGTAACGTAATAGTCCTCGCGCCCGCCGGGAGATCGATTGCGTAAGCGAACAAGTAAGAGTACGCGTAAGGTTCCGCCGCTCCGTCTGGAGCGTGTCGCTGTGAAGAGAACCACGCGATGTCGGCGCGCTTAATGAAGCCGGGTCGCAATCCGACCATTTCACCATATTGATTGATACGGATGCGTGGCGGCGTTCCCGGCAGCGCACCTTGCGGCGGCGGAATTTGTTGTTCAGTTGTCTTCCAGATTCGGTTGTCCCATTGGCCCACAAAGCCAGTCCACTCCTGAATAATCAAGTCGGTCGCTTTGTCTCCCGCCAGGAACGAGGCTTTCTGATCATTGTTCGCCGCCGCCGCGAGCAGGTAAACGCGATTATATTTTCCCTGAGGTAGAGTGATCGTCTGTCCGTGGGGTACCACGGCATTCGGTTTATCTGCCGGAGCCAGATCGAAACGAATGGCGCCGGAGGCGATCTGCCGGGGTAACATCTCAGCCGGCAAAGCTTTGCCTTGCGAAGCGCCCTGATTGTTCGGCGCCCAGTCAAAACTGCCGTCAGCCGGGCGGCCCAGACGCGATGCCGCGGACAAATCGTAATCGAGCGTCACGGGTTGAGAGACGACAGACGCAACCCTAGTTCTGGACGGTGCCAGCTTCACAACGAAGGTTCGCGGTTGATAGCCGCTGAAAGAAGTCAGTAGTTCGCCATTTGCAATCGTCGCTGGTCCCAATGGCTGCTCCTGTCCATTCACTTCGCGCGCGGCAATAGCAGGGCCAGCAAACCCAATCCGCACGTTCGCGGCCGGTCGGCCATCCATTTCGACCAGTCGCACGATGACTTCATCGCTCGCTTCGGCCTTCTTGAAAGCCATCACCCGAATTCGATCGTGGCTGACTTTCAAGAGAGATAAAATCTTGCCGAGCGCGCCTGCGTGCGAGGGACTTTGAAACGCGATCAGTGGTTGATTTAGCCGATAAGCCTGCCAGTCCGTCTGTGATTGGCGCCAATCACCGCCATGACCGGCGAGTCCAAAAAGGATTTCGTGACGGCCGATGTCCTGCGTTCCCTGATCGGCGTAACCCCCGCGCGTGCCAGGCGTGCGAATCAAAGTCAATCGCAGAGTGTTGTCATCAGGTTTGTCCGAGCCATTTTTGCAATCCGTCAAAACTGTTGCGCCATACGCATTGTTCTTGTTGGTTAGATCGATCCATTGATGGGAAGCGACTTCGAACTGGCGCTCTTCTTCGTTTGGCCGTTGAATAGTGCCGACGTCCCAATTGTAAGTCGCCAGATTGTTGGCTGCGGCGAGCGGAAACGTTGCCTTGAGATTAGCCTCTTTTGTCTTCCAATCGATGACATTGCTGAACTCAACACGATTGCCGGCATCGCCGGTTGAGAGCCTCACCGTTTGCACGAATTTCGACCCTTCAGTCTCGCGCTCGATTTCAAGGGCGACGCGCACCGGGCCGGCTTCGGCCAGGCGGACTTTTGTGTCGCCGGAAACAAAATTGCGCGGCGCGCGTTGCTCATCTTCGAAATCCATGTTCCAGGCGGGCCACTGACTTGGGTTGTCAGTAGAGATCGCCAGGCGGATCGGCGCCGAAAGAAGTTCCCGATCGAGTTTTTTATCAAAGATACTCGCCACGTCTCCTTTCTTATCGATCGAGACGCGGTAGCGAGCGTTTTCGAGAGACGATTCGGAGGCTTTCAATTCGCCCGACGACAGAAACGAATGCGCCGGCTGCACGTCGTAAACGGCGAAACCAACCGAAGGAACCTTTGCGGCGAAGATCACCTTTCCGTTGGACATCTGCGCGGGTACTTCCTTGCCGGCGGGGTCGATCACCCGCACGGCCCGCGGCGGCCCATCCGGGAATGTCAGATTAGCTTCAACAATATCCTGCCGCTCAACATTCAAAGGGTTGTAGACGACGACGGCCATGCCTTTTGCTTCAGTATTCAAGCCCGAAGCAATCGCGTTCGTCGCGCTGGTCAGCACACCGCCGAATTGGTTCATCGCGATCACGTCGTCGTTCCATGCAAACTCGAATGCTTTTGGCGTTGCGGTCCCGGGAAGCAGGTCATGAAACTGTCCGCCCATTACCAGCGTCCAGGCATTGTTCAAACGCTCACGCGGATACGCTCGTCCGCCCAACCATTCGGCAGCCACAGATGCTTTTTCTGCCGCGTCCGCGAGCAATTCGTTCTTGCGCATCCACCGCTTCTGATAGGCCTGGGAGGTAATTGACCCGGCCGAATGATTGATCAATTCGAGATCACCTTTGTATCGCGGCAAGCGATCAGTCGCACAACAGCTCAGGATGTCCTGAAACATCTGATCCGCCTTCGACCAGACCACCCGGATCGGTCCATCGCCGACCTGCACGGCCGGGCCGGGTAACACCGGCGTGGATCCGAATTGGAAGAGGGGCGGCAGAGGCGTTTTAGTTTTGGTGGTAATTGCCTCCATCAGTTTCACTGAATTTTCATTTGGCGAGCCCCCGACGTCCCCTGTGCCGACGTAGTGATAATCCGCAAAAATGCCGGTGAGGTCTCCGTTCGTCTGAACTCGCTTAGGCCAGTCTTCCTGTCCGCGCGTTCGCTGTTGGTTCTGTTGAGTCGTCAAACCGGGATCGGGACCGGGGGGCGGGGGCGGCCTCTTGCTTAAGTCATAGAGGACCTGGCTGCCATAGCTGAGCGGATTCAGCGCGGCGATAACGGTGCGTCCATCGGTTCCTTCCCAGATGCCTACATTGAAAGGAATACCGACCGGCGTTTTCTCCGGCGAGTCTGGTCCACCGACATGCGGCGCCGGCTGCCAGCCCGACGAAAGTTTCTGCGTCGAAAAACCTTTGATGCCTGCGTGCGCGAGAATGCTTGGCAAAGAAGCGGGGAATCCAAAGCAATCGGGCAGCATGTATTCGTCGCTCGCCATGCCGAACTCTTTCCGAAACCAATTATTGCCATAGAGAATCTGCCGAATAATCGATTCAGCGTTCGGCGAATTCACGTCGCCCTCCTCCATCGAAGAGCCCGCGGGAAACCAGCGGCCGGTTGCTACATAGTGTTTCAATCTTTCGAAATCCGCCGGGTAGTATTCCTTCATTAAACGATAACGATTGGCGCCCGTGAAGTTGAAAATGTAGTGCGGATATTTTTCAAACAGCGCGAAGTTATTGCGCATCGTCTTAGTAAGATATTCCTGAATGACCTGCGGATATTCCCATCGCCATTCGGTATCGAGGTGCGCGTATCCAACAACGTAGAGCGTCGGCTCTTTCGCCAAATCGGGCCGCGGCGAAACTGCGGCAGCCTTTGACTTTAAAGACGACAAATCTCGCGGTGACTTCTCAGGGAGAGGCTTTGATTTCGGCGCTTGACCGGATGCGCCATCGAAAACTGTTAAGGAAAGCAGAAGCAGAAATGGAAAACGAAGGCGTCTCATCATGATTGTCAGGCGCTACGCAGTTTGATGTGGTGAAAAGCGGACGAACAATACTACAAACGCTGCGGTGATAGTAGCTTTTTGGCGAGTGAGCACTGATGCAGCTTGCCGTTAATTCCACGGTAGCGCGCGACAGCATGAAGCCCGGGGCGTAAGCTTCGGGATCGAGTGCGCAAGCATTGGTTGAGCCCGCGGAGCGGCCGACAGAGCTCATGATGGCATCGACCTGAGTAATTGAACCTACGAAGGGTTCCGTTAAAGGCTTTCGCCCGCTCCGTGGGCTCACGGATTTTGATGGCCATGAACCTGGGGGCTTACGCCCCAGGCTTTACGCGGTCACGCGCTCCGCGCGTTCAAACTTTTATTATGTCGCTCGCTTCGCGGGCGGGATCCTTTTGCGATCTCAATCCCGGCGCCGGGAATTTGACATTGTCGGATTCGAGAATGACGGTATACTCCGTCGTCGCACGGCGACTTTTGCGGAAACGATCAGAGCGACGCTGATGGCCACTGACATAATCTCCGATTCGCCGGCGCGTGTCACTCGCATTTGGCTCAATCGCCTCGCGCCCTTTTTCGGGTTGCTTCTGGTGATCGCAATCTTCGCAATCCTGATCGGCGACTCGGCGCATTACTTATCACCAAAGAATCTTCGCACGGTCCTCGCGCAAACTGTCATCGTCGCAATCGGCGCAATCGGCATGACAGTGATCATCATCAGTGGCGGGATCGATTTATCGGTAGGATCGACCATCGCTCTGACCGGAGTGATCACAGCCCTGGGCATCAATGCCGGATGGCCGGTTGGTTTGGCAATCGCCGCGGGCATTGTGGCCGGTGGTTTCGTTGGAGTGCTGAATGGGCTGGCGATCACGCGCTTGCGGGTCGTGCCCTTTATCGCGACTCTGGGAATGTTGGGCGTGGCACGCGGGGTCGCTAAAGGGATCGCCGGCTCGCAAACCGTAAACGTGCCGGATACATGGGCCAACAACCTTCTGCTCACCGTGCCCAGACCGGAATGGTTGCTCGTCGCGCCGGGAGTTTGGATCGCGGTCGCTCTGGCAATTATCGCTGCGTTGGTCTTGAGCCGTACCATTTTTGGCCGGCGCGTGTTTGCAGTTGGTTCTAACGAAGCGGCGGCGCGCGCCTGCGGCATCGCAACTGAGCGTCTAAAGGTCTGCATTTATGCTTTGGCTGGTTTGTTGTTTGGGCTGGCGGGAGTAATGCAGATGTCGCGTTTGCGCCAGGGCGATCCAACCGTGGCTGCCGGTTTGGAGCTGGATATCATTGCGGCCGTCGTCATTGGCGGCGGGAGTCTGAGCGGCGGCGAAGGCACGATTTTGGGATCCATGATTGGCGCGCTGATCATGGCGTTTCTGCGTAATGGATGTCAGCAGGTGGGTTGGCCCAATTACATTCAGGAGATCATCATTGGAGCGTTGATCGTTTTCGCAGTTGCGATTGATTGCTGGCGCAGTGCGCGAATGATCAGCGCGTGATGAACTGCGGCGTGCAGAGCCCGGCAGCGACGGCGCTTTGGTCCCGAAGGTGCGCATTGACGCGGTATTATGAATTCGGATTACGGCCTGGGCGGATACCCCAGACCTTTAACGACTTGAAAGGAAAGCGGGTGTCTCCAGTAAATTGGGACGGCGTCCGCACCCCAAATTTATGAAATATCGTCGCTTTGGTCGCACCAACTGGCAGGTCAGCGACATCGGTTACGGCATGTGGGGCATGGGCGGCTGGACCGGCTCAGATGATCAAGAGTCTCTGTCCTCGTTACAGCGGGCAGTAGATCTGGGCTGCAACTTCTTCGACACCGCATGGGCATACGGTGAGGGACGGAGCGAGGCTTTGCTGGGTAAGCTCGTCGGCGCGAATCCTCAGAAGAAACTTTATACAGCGACCAAGATTCCACCGAAAAATTCTGCCTGGCCCAGCCGTCGCGAGTTTACGTTGGATGACACGTTCCCACCCGACTACATTGAACAACGCGTGCACGAAAGCCTGGAGCACGCCGCATTGCCTGGGTTTGACCTGATTCAGTTTCACGTCTGGGAAGATAGTTGGGTGAAAGACGACCGTTGGGCCAGAAAGATCGATGACCTTCGCACTCAGAAGTTGTTTCGGGCCGTGGGCATCAGCATCAACCGGTGGGAACCCTGGAACGGCGTCGAGGCTGTGCGCAGCGGACTCATCGATTCGGTCCAGGTCATCTATAACATCTTCGATCAAAATCCCGAGGACGAATTGTTTCCCGCATGTCTGGAAATGGATGTTGCCGTAATCGCCCGAGTTCCTTTTGATGAAGGCACTTTAACTGGCACTTTGAATAAGGACAGCAAGTGGCCTGAAGGTGACTGGCGCAATATCTATTTCGTGCCTGAAAACTTGATTCCGAGTGTTGAGCGCGCAGAAGAACTGAAACGACTTGTGCCGCCGGGGATGACCCTGCCGGAAATGGCTTTGCGTTTTATCTTAAGTAACCGGGCCGTCAGCACGATTATTCCGGGGATGCGAAAGGTTGCAAACGTCGTATCAAACATCGGCGCGAGCGACGCCGGACCGTTGTCAAACAAACTTCTTTCGGAACTGCGGGCGCATCGTTGGGAGCGGAAACCGGCGAGCTGGTCACAGTAGAAGGCAACATCATAAACAAGGTCTGTTGGCGGGCTTGCGTGGGGAGGCGGGGCAGTAGCCCGAGCCTGCAACGTAACATGGTTCAACTTAACCAATGACCGCTCTTTCGCTCTCAAATATCAGTAAACGTTTTGGGCCGACACTCGCTTTGGGGCGAGTTAACCTCCAATTGCGCAAAGGCGAAGTACACGCACTGATTGGCGAGAATGGCGCCGGCAAAAGTACTTTGATGAACGTGTTGGCGGGTCTGGTGCAACCCGACGACGGCATGATGCAGGTGGGCGGATTCGCGTACTTGCCGGCAAATCCTCAGGACGCCCGGGCACGCGGAATTGCGCTAATTCATCAGGAGCTCTCGCTGTTTCCGCATTTATCCGTGGCCGAAAACATCATGATGGGAATGGAGCCCGCGCGTTTCGGAATGCTGCATCAAAAGAAGCTGGCGGCGCGAACGCTCGAGGTCCTCGGAACCTTTCAGCATCCTGAAATTACACCTGCGGCGCGCGTTTCAAATCTTTCAATCGCCGCGCGCCAGATTGTGGAAATTTGCCGGGCGATCGCGGCGCGAGCGAAAGTCATTCTGATGGACGAGCCTACAAGTAGTTTGCAACGCCACGATGCTCAGCGTCTCTTTTCAGTAATTCGCAAGTTCGGCGAACAGGGAATCACTGTCGTTTACATTAGCCACTTCCTCGAAGAAGTACGCGAAATCGCCGACACCTTTACAGTAATGCGCGATGGCCGCAGCGTCGCGACCGGCGCCATTAATTCCACTTCCGACGAAGAGCTCATTGCGCACATGATAGGCCGTCCGTTGAAGAACCTGTTTCCACGACGAAGTCAGCCAAGTACCCCGCCGGCTATGATTCTTGAAGTGCGTGATCTGAGCGCACCGCCGGATTTGAAACATGCCACCTTTCATTTGCGGCGCGGAGAAATTCTCGGCGTTGCCGGTTTAATGGGCTCTGGCAGGACAGAATTGGTGCGAACGATCTTTGCGCTCGTTGAGGCCACGACGGGATCGATCCAGGTGAAAGGAAAAACAGCTCCTGCCGCCGGCGGCACAACGTCGCTGAGGCTGTCCCAGCGGTTCGGCTATCTAAGCGAAGATCGAAAAGGTGAAGGACTCGCCCTCACGCTTTCACTTGCCGACAATGTGACTATGACGCGGTTTGCAGCTTGCTCGCGATGGGGATGGCTGAACATTTCTCAACAGCGGGGCCAGACGCGAGCACAACTGAACTCGCTGGCAGTAAAAGCGCGTCACCCCGAGCAGCCAGTCGCCACATTGTCTGGAGGCAATCAGCAAAAGATCACAGTCGCCCGCTTGTTATATCAGGACGCGGACATCCTGCTGCTTGATGAACCCACCCGCGGCATCGACATCGGAAGTAAGGCCGTCGTCTATCGCACGATCGGCGAATGCGCCGAGCAGGGAAAGGCCGTGTTGATGGTAAGCTCGTACTTGCCTGAATTGTTTGGCATGTGCGATCGACTCGCGGTGATGAGTCGGGGACGTTTATGTCCAGCGCGGCCGATTAGTGATTGGACTCCCGAATCGGTAATGCAAGCTGCCATCAGCGGTGAAGGGAATTGAAAGGGTGGCAGACTTTGAAAAGCGGCTCCCGCCCGTTAATGAAAATACCGCCATGCTGGTGCCACAATCAAAGTGACGCTAGCAGTTGCCACCGCTACTTCCACCAAACCCGCATTCGTGTTAAGACACTGGCCGCATGAATTTGCTCGACGTCAAACATCTTTCGGTCCAGCTTGAAGACCGTTCTGTGGTTGAAGATGTCAGCTTTGAATTAGGCGCGAGCGAACGTCTAAGTGTTTTGGGGCCAAACGGTGCAGGCAAGACGGTGCTGCTGAAAGCGCTGCTCAAGCTTCTGCCGTTTAAGGGTGAAGTCGTTTGGGCGCCGAACGTGCGGATAGGCTATGTGCCACAGAAGATCGACGCCGACACCCATCTCCCGCTTACCTTTACTGATCTGTTCCGGGCCAAATGCGCGGCACTGAAGGTGTCGTTCAGCGAACTGGACGAGACAGCGAACAACATCGGGTTAAGTAAACAGATCATGCAAACCCCGGTGGGTCATCTGTCGGGGGGACAATTTCAGCGTGGGCTGATTGGCTTTTCGCTGATTGGAAGTCCAAATGTGTTACTGATGGATGAGCCGACGGCCAGTGTTGACGAACCGGGGGAAGAACACATCTACGAATTGATAAACCGGCTTCAGACAGAGCACAAGCTGGCGAGCATCATGGTGTCACACGATTTGAGTTTCGTCTTTCGGTATGCGACGAAGGTGCTGTGTTTGAATCGGCAAAAGGTCTGCTTCGGAAGTCCAGTAGAGGCACTTTCGCCTGAGGTGCTGGCGAAACTATATGGCGAGTCCGTTGGTTTCTATCATCACGACCACCACGATCGATTTACCAGCCGAAATCGGGACCAGGTTGAACCGTGAGATCATCGGAAACATATTCAATCTGTCTTATTTTGCTCACAGCGCTGGCCGCCGGTCTCGTCGGCAGCTTCGCTTTGATGAAGCGTATGAGCCTGGCGGGCGACGTTGTGTCCCACATCGCTCTGCCGGGTTTGGGCCTGGCAATGTTAGTCGGCATCAATCCGCTGGCAGGAGCCGCCGCCGCGCTGTTTCTGGGCACAATTCTGATCTGGCATCTGCAAAAAAGCGCCACGCTTACGACCGACGTAGCGATTGGCGTTATTTTTACGGCAGCGCTGGCAATCGGAACGGTCCTCACGCCGAGCGATGATTTGATCGAGGCATTATTTGGCGGGTTTCAAAGCCTGAGCGCGATCTGGTTCGCAGCCGGACTCGTGGCGGTGTTGGTTATTGTGGGTTTCGTCCTCGTCTTCCGCCATCAATTAATCCTGTCGCTGTTCTCGCCAGAGCTGGCGGCAGCAACCGGCGTGAATGTCGCTCGTTTGAATCTCTATTTCCTGTTGGTTTTCAGTCTAACCGTATTGTTGGGCGTAAGGTTTTTGGGCGCTTTGCTGGTGGGCGCGCTCATCATTGTGCCGGCCGCGATAGGGCGACAGTTAACTCATACGCTGACCGCGTTTTTGGTGACTTCAGCCGTCGCGAGCGTCGTGTCCGTTCTGCTTGGCCTTATTATTAGCCGTTTCTATCCACATTTCACTATTGGCCAGGTGAGACTCAACCTGGCTTTGGGCCCGGCGATCATCGCCGTCGCGACCCTGCTTTTTCTATTGAGCCTGCTCAGGAAAAAAGTCTAGTGTCACGTTCAAAGATACGCGTGCCACGAATAATCTTGTCTTCGCCGCGAGCGATGTCGTATATTCGAAATCAGGAAGTGTTCTTTTCTCTGCCCCGACTTCCAGCAGTAGCAGCACACGCTGTCCGTCTCTAATTCCTCTCTTAAGATCGCCTCGGATCGAACTGATGAACCAGTCAGCCGCAAAGCATTCTAAACAGGCCCTGCCCTTTTCTACCGCGGGTGAAACTCTGCAAGGTCGTTACCGGATCGTCAGGCAGCTCGGTGCCGGCGGAATGGGCGCCGTTTACGAAGCGGTTGACGACCGTTTGCAGACGACCGTGGCAATTAAAGAAACATTTTCAGTTGACGACCGGCTGCGGCGACAGTTTGAGCAGGAAGCACGACTGTTGGCCCAACTTAGTCACCCAGCCTTGCCGCGCGTCAGCGATTACTTTACGGAAGAGGGCCGGGCTTTTCTGGTGATGCAGTTCATCGCGGGTGACGACCTGGCGCAAATCATCTCGCAACAGCCTGGTCCATTTCCGCGCGCACACGTAATTGCGTGGGCTGATCAATTGCTTGATGCCTTGATATACCTGCACACACGCGAACGTCAGATCATTCATCGTGACATTAAGCCGCACAATTTGAAGCTCACGGCGAGTGGACAAATTGCCTTGCTGGATTTCGGTTTGGCAAAAATGCGCGGCGCTGATCAATCCACCACGCAGTCATCTAATAGTATCTTTGGCTACACGCGGCGCTACTCTCCTCTGGAACAGATTCAAGACCAGGGGACATCGCCGCAGAGCGACATCTATGCGCTCGGAGCGACGCTTTATCATCTGCTGACGGGAATTAAACCGCCTGATGCGCTGACGCGGGCTGCCGCCCTGGCTAATTCGCAGCGCGATCTGCTGCAGTCCGGGAATGAGGTCCATTCGCTAATTGGTCCGGAGTTGGCTTTGGTCCTCAACAAAGCGATGGCTTTAAACGCGAGCGATCGATACGAGAGCGCAGCGCACTTTCGCGAGGCGCTTAAGCGCGTTGGCCGGAGAGACTTTCAATCATTGAACAACCGGCGAGCGGCGAATTCATCATCTGGAAACAGTTCTACGACCCGGGACCCGTTTGACGGTTATTCAATCCTGAGACCTGAAGAGGAACTCTTTCAAATCGCAAAGCGAAAACCTGCACCCGCATTCTTCGCAACCCTGGTCGCGATTGTCCTGGTGGCGATCGCCGTCGCATATCCTGTCAGCGTCCTGAATTCCGCGGCTCGGTCCCCGGAATCTGCCACGCGCGTGACCGCGCGTCCGGCGTCAGATGCAGCGGCCCTGCGTCAGCCGAAATCCGAACCGCAACCGAAATCCCGAGTAATTCCGAATTCTTCAAGTTCTCCGGTGGGTGATCTAAAGCACGTCAACGAACCGCCGAAGCGACACGTTCAGAACGCGCGTGCGGCGAACCCTCCCAGCGCGAAGCCGCCCCGTTTTTCCATCGCGCCGTAATCCCTTTAACTCACCATAGAATAGTTAGTTCGGTTGTAATCGCGCGTCTTTGCCTGGTCAGGATCGCGCGAATCATCTCCGATCGGAATGCGATTCTCTTTTAGTAAAGCGTCATTAAATTGTCGGTTCGTCATCCCGGGAATCAACCAATTCACGTGCAGTGACATCAATTTGATGAAGCGGTCCGTGGCTGCCAACTAAATTCACTGTAGTAGACCTCTCTCTCATCGTCGGGCTTGTCGACAAAGGAGACTTGCGCGTCGCGGAAACGCTTTGTTATTATCCAACTTCGTAATCATACGAAAGACGAGCACATAGCTTGTCTGATTCGAATTTTTGATAGGATGCTCCGAAAGACCCTTGTAATGAATCGGACGACTACACGGTTCACATTTTGATTTGCCAGTCCCCTACAATGGGGTTGGCGCAAGGGCGCTCCTATCAGATCCGATCATTTGTACTTAGGAAATAGTGAATCGTAAATCGTGAATAGGGAGCGCTCCGATGGCTCCGCTGGACTTCCGTTTCCACGCGGCGTTACGACAGGTCGGCGGCTCATTTGCCGGCGCGCACTGGGAAATCCCGGGTCTCGCCCATAAGGGCGAAATATTTAGACTTGTCGCGCGTGTTCTTGAAGTTCGATAGCTCCTTTGGAGAAATGAAATACGGGATTACGTTCCGTAAAGGAGCGAAGAATCACTAAAGACTGCGCGTACTATAAATATTTCGCTCCTGATAGAGCGACTGCGGATGAATGGCAATCGATAGATGAGTGAGATTAAGGTACAACTGGACGACCGCCCGCCGGTCGAGGTGCCCAGTCCGACGACCGTCGCGGAGGCATTGAAGAAGCTTGATCGCGACCTCGCGAAGCAGGCCCTTGCCGCGCGTGTTAACGGGCGCGCAGTTGATCTCACTTCTCCAATTCAGGCGCCGGAAAACGGTGACGCAGTAAGGATTGAGCCGGTTCTGCCGCAGACTCGCGAGGGTCTGGATGTGTTGCGTCATTCGACGGCCCACCTGCTGGCAGCGGCTGTGCTGGATCTGTTTCCCGGGACGAAGTTGGGCATTGGGCCCGCGTTGCTGGACGATCCTCGCTACGGATATTTCTATGATGTGATTGCTCCCCGGCCTTTGACTGAAGCTGATCTTCCGGTAATCGAAAAGAAGATGCGCGACATCGCCAAGCGAAACATGTCATATCGTCGCGACGAGATTTCGAAAGCCGAAGCGCTGCGAATGTTCAAAGAGCGTGACGAGCCGCTCAAATGCGAGCTGATCGACGAGAAAGCCGGCGAAACCGTCAGTGTCTATTACATCGACGGCTCACCCTTCATAGATTTCTGCCTGGGCCCGCACGTGCCGAATACGAACCGCTTGAAAGCTTTCAAGCTGTTGTCGCTGGCCGGCGCCTACTGGAAGGGCGATGCTGAACGGCCGCAGATGCAGCGCATCTATGGAACTGCTTTTTGCACGCAGGATGAATTGGATTCGTGGCTCAAGCAACGCGAAGAGGCCGAGAAGCGGGATCACCGCCGCCTGGGTCGCGAACTCGATCTGTTTTCGATCCAGGAGCAATACGGACAAGGTCTGGTTTTCTGGCACCCCAGGGGCGGTATCATCCGCCAACAGATGGAAGATTATCTGCGTGAAGAATTGGTCAAGCGCAAATACAGTTTTGTTTACACGCCGCACATTGCCAAGCGTGAGCTCTGGCAGTTAAGCGGGCACGAACAAAACTACGGCGATTCGATGTTCGCGCCGACGACGCTTGAAGAAACTGAGTTTCGACTGAAGCCGATGAACTGTCCGTTTCACATCGGGATCTACAGATCTCAACAGCGTTCGTATCGCGATTTACCGCAGCGCTATTCAGAAATGGGGACCGTCTATCGTGCCGAGCTGTCGGGCACGCTGCACGGACTGATGCGCGTCCGCGGATTTACGGTTGATGATGCGCACTTGTTCTGCACGCCCGAACAGATCCCCCGGGAGATCGATGACTGTGTTGACTTTGCTTATCAGGTCTTGAAGACTTTTGGGTTCGACAAGATCAAGTTTGAATTGTCGGTAAAGGGCAGTGATACCAGCAAAAACTATTTCGGCCTGCCGGAAGATTGGGAAAAAGCGGAGCGGGCGCTGGCAGCAGCCCTGGATGCGCGCGGCATTAAGTACGACCGCATAGAAGGCGAAGCGGCTTTCTATGGCCCAAAGATTGATTTCAAGGTCGAAGATGCGATTGGGCGTTTGTGGCAATTGGGCACCGTGCAGTGGGACTTCAATCTGCCGGAGCGGTTTGAGCTGGAATACATCGGCGAAGACAACAAGCCGCACCGGCCCGTAATGGTCCACCGAGCGCTGTTTGGCTCGATCGAGCGATTCTTCGGTGTGTTGATCGAGCACTACGCCGGGGCGTTTCCCATGTGGCTGGCCCCGGTGCAGGTTATGGTGCTGCCGATTACGGATCGGATCAATGAGTACGCCGAAACAGTCGCCGAGCAACTACGCGCTGCCGGCTTGCGTGTCGAAGTAAACGTGCGCAGCGACAAGATTGGCGCGAAGATCCGCGATGCTCAGTTACAGAAAGTGCCCTTCATGTTAGTACTCGGCGACCGCGAGATGGAGCAGGGCCAGGTGGCGGTGCGCGAGCGGACCAAAGGCGACCTCGGCGCGATGTCACTGGACGAATTCAAGCAGATGGCGCAGCGGTTAGTTGCGACGCGAGCGTTGGCTAATACATAGTTTCAAGTTCCAAGTCTAAAGTTTCAAGTAGCAAAGGGCAGGGGCCGGCTTAAGTTGAAACGTGAAACTTGAACCCTTTACCCAGGAGGTGCAGCAATAGCTACAGGTTACCGAGGCCGTGGGCGTCCCGATTTTCGGCGCGCGCCGGTAACTCGTATTAACGAACGGATTCGCGTGCCCCAGGTGCGCGTGGTTGGTGACGACGGCGAGCAGTTCGGCGTGATGGAGACCCGCGAAGCGATTCGAACTGCGCGCGAGCGAGGGAT
>JBHELZ010000020.1:0-68038 GCA_046262835.1 Pyrinomonadaceae bacterium | reverse complement strand
CTTCAGGCACGCACAGCATTACGGCTGACTACAGCGGCAACGCGAACTTCAACACAAGTACAGGCACGCTTTCCGGTGGGCAAGTCGTGAGCGGTCGGCCTTCGCTTTCTATCAACGATGTCTCGATCATCGAAGGCGACAGCGGGACGAAAACACTAAACTTCACCGTCACGCTTTCAGCCGCGAGCAGTCTGCCGGTGAGAGTCAACTACGCAACTGCGAATGGCACAGCGAGTGCGCCTTCTGATTACACAGCGATCGAAACAACCGCGCTCACTTTCAATCCGGGTGATTTGACAAAAACTCTCGGCGTGACGATCAACGGCGACACAAGCTTCGAGCCCAACGAGACTTTCTTTGTGGATCTGTCAAATCCGGTTAACGCATCCATTAGCGATAACCAGGGAACGGGCGCAATCATCAACGATGATGCACAGGGCGCTAACGTTAGCTTCAGCTCTGCAACTTACAGCGTGAATGAAAACACCAGCCTGGTCACTCTCGTCGTCAATCGTGCGGGCGACACAACGGCGGCGCTGGCGGTTGATTACGCTACCGATGACATGGGTGCGCCGAGTGCATGCGGAACGTCGAATGGGGTGGCGTCATCACGTTGTGATTTCACCACGGCGACGGGGACTTTGGCGTTTGCTGCGGGCGAAACGCAAAAAGCCGTTAACGTACTGATTAACAACGACTCTTATGCAGAAGGTCCTGAAGCGTTCACCGTGAACCTTTCGAATCTGACTGGCGGAGCAGCCTTCATCGTACCTTCCTCGGCGACGGTAACGATTATGGATAGTGCGACCGGACCACCGGCGAACCTGATTGATGACGCAAGCTTCTTTGTGCGACAGCATTATCACGACTTTCTGAATCGTGAGCCGGATGCGCAGGGTCTTGCGTTCTGGACTAACGAGATCACCGCTTGCGGCGCGATTGCGCAATGCGTTGAAGTCAAGCGCATTAACGTCTCCGCATCCTTCCTGCTCTCGATTGAATTCCAAGGCACCGGAGGCGCGGCCTATCTAACTAACAAGGTCGCGTACGGCGCCATGCCCAGTTATGTGCGGTTCGAGACTGACGCGCAGGCCCTCGGAAGGAATTATGTGTTTGGCCAGCCGGGGGCGGAAGCAATACTGGAAGCGAACAAGATTGCCTACTTTAATGAATACGTTACTCGTACAGACTTTACAAACCTTTACAACGGGCTGAGCGACCAGACATACGTGAGCGCGCTGATCTCAAATGCCGGCGTAGCCTTTACCCAAGATGAACGTGATGTGCTCGTTAATGGGTTGGCCAATCACACTGAGACGCGGGCCACAGTGCTGCGGAAGCTCACTGAGAAACCGACCCTGGAGCAGGCGGAATTCACCCGGGTGTTCGTGCTGCTGGAATACTTTGGTTACCTGCGCCGCGATCCGGATACAGCCGGCTTTAACTTCTGGCTGGGCAAACTGAACGACTTCAATGGCAATTTTATTCAAACAGAAATGGTCAAGGCCTTTTTAAGTTCAAGTGAGTACCGGCGTCGGTTTGGACCGTGAGGAATGACCAGCCAAGGATTGATCTGTGCCCCAAAATTTGTGCCCGGGCTCGGCCAAATTGAGTCTATCGGAGAAGGGCCACTCGCGACCTCTTGCGGCCGAGCACCGGTAGCATGCCCGCGCGCAGACATAAGATCCGCGCGTCCATTAAAGGTCCAATAAGAGTTCCCGTGAGTCCTTCAAATGCGGTAGAGTGCTATCCATGCCGCGAAGTTCCGTTGAATTACAATAGGTCGCTTCTCTTTCACGGCGGCGACACGGGTTCGACTCCCGTACGGGACGCCAAACTTGAATCACTTACAACATTTTGCGACTGCGCGTCCCTGGCAACCGGCATTCCCCCTGCTCAGTTCACTCAAAGGGATTGCCTCCGGCCATCGCCGGTCACATTCGTTGAGCCCCCAAGCCTGATCCGAACCAGGACAAACTTAGCGAACGTTTGAGCAAACAGAATTATTTTGGTCTGGTTCGCGCTCTGTCCCCGGTTCTACACTCGGTTAAGTACCGGCAGCGCGCAACCTTCATCCTATTTAATCCTTAGAGCGACGTCATTGCGTAAATCCGGAAAGGTAGGGTACTTAGAAACGAGTGATTGGCGGGTGTGCAGTCAAGTTTGAAGTTCGCGGCGGGGGAATGCAGTCACTCCCCATTTACGCTAGTTGATTTTCCGGCGGCCTGGCGTGCGTTCTATTTAATTTAGAATTTTGCCTCGACAACATTGGCCCGCAAGTATTCTGTCGGGACCCCAAATTCAGCCATTGTTCATTGGTCGGCTTGTTTGAGACCTTCCGAATGTCCCGGCGCTTCACCACTGTTTAGGACTTGTTGTGATTCTCTATATTTGCGGGTTCGATTCGCAAGGCTGGCAATAACAGCCACTAGTTCGGCAGGTTCAACTGGTTTTGGAACATGTATATCAAAACCCGCGGCCAGCGCCCGCATGCGATCAACAACGCCTGCGTGAGCCGTCAGCGCCGCTGCCGGAATCCTGCCGTTTTGCCTGGCTTCCCTTGCCCGGACTTTACGAATAAAAGAATAGCCATCTTCTCCGGGCATCTGGATGTCGCTCACCAAAATGTCTGGTGTGAGTTGCTCCAGAGCAACCAACGCCTCGGCAACTGAGGCTACCGCCGTTACGCTGGCGTTACAACGTTCCAAAATTGTGGTCATCAATTGACGCGAATCCGACTCATCTTCGACCACCAGCACACGCAAACCATTCAGCGCGGTGGAATACTCAATTGGCACATCGGGCCAGGCAGTCGGATGTTTTTTTTCTAACACTGAGGCCGGACGCAACTCTACATCGCGCACAGCCAGCAGCGGAAGCTGGATCGTAAAACTTGCGCCATGCCCTTCACCAGCGCTGTAAGCGTTGATACTGCCGCCATGTAAATCAACCAGATGACGAACGATTGCCAGTCCCAGGCCTAAGCCTGGATGTGACCTCGTTAGCTTGCTATCGGCCTGACGAAAGCGATCAAAAGCAAAAGGCAAGAACTCTGGGCTGATACCAACACCTGTGTCGCTTACCGTGATCTCGATAAGAGAATTGATACGCGCCAGTCGGACTTGCACTCGCCCAAATTTGGGAGTGAACTTGATGGCGTTTGAAAGCAGGTTCCAGACAATTTGAAGCAAGCGCGTAGGATCGCCTGAAACCGGACCCGCGTCGGGATCGAGCACCACATTAAGTTCGATGGTTTTGGCCTCAGCCGCTGGCCGCACTGAATTGATCGCTGTTTCAATAACCGGGATAAGGTCCACTGATTGCACCTCAAGACGCATGTTCCCTTTAATGATGCGGGAGACGTCCAGCAGATCTTCAATAAGCTGGGCCTGCGATTTGGCGTTCCTTTCAATAGTTTCCAGGGCTCGCTCGTGCGACGGCGGGTCGAGTTTTCCCTCGCGCAGCAAACGCGTCCACCCGAGCATTGAATTTAGCGGGGTGCGCAGCTCATGCGATACGGTCGCGAGGAATTCATCTTTTAGGCGGTTGGACTGCTCGGCTTCAGCGCGTAAAGCTTGCTCCAGCTTCAGCAATCGTTCGCGTTCTTCTTCGTCCCGCTTGCGTTCAGTAATGTCGCTGATTAACGCAAAAAAGCCTTTTGCTTTCCCGTTCTCGTCCAAGTCCGGAACATAGACGCAGTGCATGTGGTGGCGCCCGATTGATTCGTAGGAAATTGCCTCTTCAAACTCAACCGATTTGCCGTGCAAAACCTCGGCTACATACTTTTGGACGCTCGAGTAACCCTGCTGGCCAAGCACTTCAGCTATGCACTTCCCTAACATCTCTGAGGGAGTGCTGTTAAAGCGGTGGGCATAGCCTCTATTCACAAATTGGTAGCGCTCTTCTGTGTCGCAGTAGACGATAAAAACTGGGATGTTGTCGGTAACCAGCCGCAGTTGATTTTCACTCGCTCGCAATGCCTCCTCAGCGCGCTTGCGCTCGGTGATGTCCTGCGAGTAAACGGCAAGACCATCACGCGATGGGTAAGCGCGGATTTCGTACCAACCGTCGAGCGGTGGAAAGAAGATCTCAAACTGAATTGGTAGCTGCTCAGCGACTGCCCGATGATATTTTTCATAAGTTTCGGACCCCCTCAACTCAGGAAAAATATCCCAAATCTTTTTGCCCAGAATCTCGGCGCGAGTAAGACCAATGCGCGCCAGGAGGTTTTCTGCCGTGGAGTTAAGATAAGTAACGCGCCATTCTCGGTCGTATACGGAAAAACTGTCGGTGATGCTTTCGAGGATGCTATCGACTTGAGCTCGAGCAGCGTCCGCTTCGGCCCGCTCGCGTTGCGCGAGTTCAAATAGTCGCGCGTTGTCAAGGGCAACTGCCGCTTGTGCCGCCAACCCTACGATGATGCGCTCGTGGCGGTCAGTAAATACTCCGACATTCGGATGTCCGAAGAAGAGTCCTCCCAATACTTCTCCCGAGCGCGATTTGACGGGGACGGCGAGGTAACTGGTAACTGGCAAGTGACCGGCAGGCATTCCGTAGTAAGGGGAATTCTTACCGTAGCGAGGATCCTTCTTTACGTCGGCGATCCGCAGAACACCCTCGCCGCGAAATGTGGGACCGAAAAGATCAGTTGCGCGCGGCATCGGAAAATGCGCAAAAGCCCGGCGGGGAACACCCGACAATGTGTAAAGCATGTAGGATTCGCCATCGCGGTCGATAACGTTGTAGAAATAGGCTCCAAAAGCGGCGCTAGTCAGTTCCGTTGCCGCATCGGTCAGAGCTTGCACAAGTTTCTGCTGATCAAGTTCGGCCGACAGAGTTTGGCCAATGCGGTTGATAGTTTCCACCACCTCGGTTTGTTCTTGCAAACGTTCTTCAGCCCGCTTGCGCTGAGTGGTGAATTGCGCACCCTGGAGAGCGATCGCTGCCTGGTTTGCAGCGACTCGCAAAAGCAAGACTTCAGTTTCGGTGGGAAAGTCCGCGCGCTTGGAAGCGACTAGTAATATTCCCGTCTCTTCGAGGCCGAGCGAGAAACTGGCAATCCGTATCTCACCTTCTCCTATTGGATCCGGAACACTGCGAGGGGACGCGAAAGCATCGCCGCCGAGAAATTCCTTGACTGCCCGCCTGACTTCCTCAGAATGGCGATCGCTACGTCCCTGGGAAATGCGAACTACTTCGACCGGCGAACCGTTTTCAACGTCATTCAACTGAATGTAGTTGAAGTCAAGACGGAGCATTCCCAACAAGGCATCGAGAAGCGTCTCAACGATTTGAATCGG
The DNA here is from genome assembly GCA_046262835.1 of Pyrinomonadaceae bacterium. Classification (GTDB taxonomy): domain Bacteria; phylum Acidobacteriota; class Blastocatellia; order Pyrinomonadales; family Pyrinomonadaceae; genus UBA11740. Next base: position 62,738 of record JBHELZ010000020.1, on the reverse strand, counting down.
GGCGCTTCTCTTCCACATTGCGGGCAGCGCAAGCGCACTGACCAGATCATTAATGCAGCCGCGCAGCAGGCGGATCTCATTAGCTAAGTTTTCTGCCTTCACTCCCTGCTCACCTCACGAGGAGTTTTGTGCGCCGCGCGTTGATTCGCGAGCGCGCAGTTCTCGTAAGAACTCGTCTGGGGGAATGAAGAAGGGGTTTTCCTGGAGGATACCGCCGATGATAATCATCGGATGGGTTCGCATTATGTCAATTACGATCTCCCCGCCAAACTTGGCGAGATCGTAAGTTCATATAACCGGGTCTTTGTAGCGGGGAAGCAGGTAGTTCAGTCTTGTTTCATACTCTACTAAATCATTTACGCCCGGGCGATCTTCGAGCGCCCACTCCATGTGAGCCACCAATCGAGTCAACGGGTAGCCCTGAAGCTCGCCCTCATCGAGCACTGCTTCGATCAGAGCCAGCATTTTGTTCTGGTCGAAATGGCCGTCTCGCAAATAGGCGTCCTCCCAATTACGCAATTGAAACTGTCCGTCTCTCTCCGCCGCGTCTGTATCGATGCCGGCAGACTTCAGCCGCGCGATGTGGTCACTGCGCAATTGCGGATCGACAATATGGAAGGCTTTATCGCCGCGCTCGAATCCTTCTTTAATGAATGGTAACAACACGCGATACTCTTCATCCGCGCTGTGGAAGAAGGCACAGATGTGCCGATAGGCGCCCAGCGTGGAGCCGGCAAACCGGATCGGTGGCTCATTCGATTCGTTTCGCGAAAAGTCCGCGGTCTGGTTGGGTTTCGTCTGATCACTGTAGTTGATCTGATCCATGAATGCTCCCTTGTTCTTCATGCCGCCTCGAGCGATGACAGTAAACAGCCAGCGCCCTGGCACGCCGGCGGATGCCCGTAATCCCAGGTTGGCTGGCTAAACCATTAACACTCGGAATTGATGCGGCGAAGTACCGAGTTTTAATTGGCCGACTCATTAATTTGTGGGGGGAATTACCGATTCTATATTTGCCAATGCGTACTGGCGTGCGCGCGTTAGTTTCGAATATCACTCGTACCATATCGTAAACAAAGTCGCAATTACAAGACGCGACATCGAGGCCATTGGTTAGGAAACCACGCGTCCGTTGAACGTCCAATAAGCGTTCCCGTGAGTTTTTGAAGAACCGTAAAGTGTTATCCGTCCCGCGAAGTTACATTGAATTACAATAGATCCCTTCTCTTTCACGGCGGCGACACGGGGTTCGACTCCCGTACGGGACGCCAGAAGTTCAGAGAGTACTGCACCATCTTAACGAACGCGCGTGCGTTTGACAGGTTTGAGTCTGCGACTCGCGCCCAAACAAAAACTGAAGGAATTGGTCACTCGGGCGCAGAAGCTGTTGCGCCAGCCGCTCGGACAATCGAAACATGAGGGGTTGCATTCGGTCGCTAACACTCACAGTTTTTTGTAGCGCAATTTACTTTGGCAATGTTGCGACATAGCCGAGTGTTCGGAATAAGGAAAAGTCAAAAGTGCTTCCGACGATCTGACTTTTGTCGTTCATCCCAAATACATTTGCATAAACCTCGTAGGGGTAACCGTAAATTGTTACGTAGCCGTCACCTCCAAAAAATGGATCGAAGAATGTGCCGCCGTGCATTCCTCCATTATTCACAGTCCATGGGAAGGTGTCCGATGCGCCAGGAAAATCGATCCGAGTGAAGCCGGTGTTATCGCGCGAAAAACCACGAAAAGGTCCGTTAAAAGGATCGTCCCACACATAGCCAACCGCTCGGCCGGAATCGTTTATTGCTAATACGTCGGTCTGTGGGGCAAACGGCGTGTCGAGCGTACTATACTGGCCGTTCTGATATATGAAACCGTGCGTGATCTCGACAGTGAGATCATAGAGTCCGACGATATCGCCGCGGGAGTTGATACCGCGTGCAATGGAAGTGTTATCAAGCGAACCAGGAAAACTAATCGGTGTGAATCTCCCGCGGAAATAAGAGAAACCATGCGTAAGTCCGGCAGTGTCGGCGTAACCACCGACGATCTGGCCGGCGTCGTTAACTTTATATGCAAAGGTCCTTACGGCGTCCGGGTAATCGAGCTGTGTAAAGTTTCGGCCGTCGTAAAGGAATCCGTGACGACGATTCGATGAATCTATGAAATAGCCGACTACCGAGCCGTTGTTATTGATACCGTAGGCTTTCGTAAATACCGCGTTGGGATATTCCAGTAACTTCATATCGATCTCAACGTGACCTGCACAGGGCGGTGACGGCGAATTCGCAATACCCATGATACCGAAGAAAGAATATTTCCCGTTCGCGGACCTTGAAGGGCTCGTCCTCGTGAAGTAATCGAGAAAAACAGCGTCGGCAACGTGATAGGTGGCTGTCCCCATATTTATTGGCACATCGCCTTCAAGATAGAATTCCAGGACATCCGCAACTTCCAGCTTGTCGGAAACAAACCAACTTAAGCAATGCGGATAAGTTACCTCAGGGAAGTTCCAACCTGGCGTGAAATTTTCGGTAAAGGGATCATCCATCCATTCAAGGACTTCATGGCTAAGAAGATTTACGTCCTCCAATCCAAAATAGCTTGGGCTACGCGGATGGTAACCGGTTCCGATGCAGGTCCGCGCGCCTCCGGGAAATTCGCATATCCCGTGAAAAGCTCCAAAGCCCCATCCAAAGACGTTTCCCCAGATGACGATCCCCAGTGTTTGCGGTGAAATGTTAGCGCTTCGGATCGCATCGTTTGTAGCTTGATCCAGAAATCCACCTTCAATAAGCGGAACCGGCGCCCCTGTCTCAGTATCAGTAATAAAAAAGGCTGCATACTCCGGAACGTGGACCTCGAACGCCGGCGCGACCGTGGGTTGGCCCAACAGGACGTGATAGTCGCTCGAACCCCGGGATACCGAATCCCAAAAATTTGCCCGTTGAAAGGCGTCACCGTACTGTGTATTGCCGACGCTTATGCCGCCAACATTGAAATCATGAGATTGAAAGATTGGAGAATTGATTATTCCCTGAATTGACGTCTGGCCATCGATCGAATCGGCGCTTGCATCCATCACAAGTCCATTTTCAAACACGAACCGGATCGGTATGAGGACTGTGGGTATGGTTGTCGCGGAGCCGCGCTTCGGGTCGGTGCCGACCATTGTGTATTTGTACCTAAGTCCGTGATAGCTGAAGCTGTCGCTCCAATGGGGAATTGTCAGCAGATTGTCACGGTCGGGATGGACCTTTTGCTTCCCAGGAGTTTCCGGCTTATCCACACGCCACCCGTTTGGTCTGCTGTTTGACGGCGCCTGCTCTGAGAACATCATGTCCCGCGGATTGGGCCGCGGCTGATTTGACGCGGCTCCCATCGCGTCGAGGGCCTGTTGATTGATCGTCGCTGAATCAGCGTGCTTGATGGATACACGGTTTTGGAAAAACGGCTTGAGTGTTTGGGCCTTTACTGTGACAGCCAACAACTGGACAGCCAATACAGTGAACACGAGACAACTAAGATCCAACCTGGTGTTGCGGTAATACATGATTCGATTCTTCCTTTCTCTGACGTATGGCTAAACGCTCCTAATATTCACTTGCGCAGCCGAAGCAGGTCGCCTAGCTTGAAGAGTGACCTTCGCCTTGCCGGATCTGCGGCAGCCCCGTTGGGAATCGACTTGTTCCGGTCGCGTGTCATCGGGATCTCGGCCAACACATCCAGCATCAAGTCCCCGGCCTGTTGTTCGACTGCCGTGTCGGCGGCAGCCGATTCCGCCTGAACCACAGTGGTGTGGCGGCTGTATCTGATAACTTCAACTCGACGAATTTTCTTCAACGTCTTCTCCCTTTGTTGATGGCGGGGACTGCACTGCGGGTCTATAATCTCGGTCACAACTTTGCCGCGCGAATGACTGCGGTTGCTGCTTGATCGATGCCGGACACACTAGCCAAAACCGCGCGGCGAGTAATGAAAGTTCGTTGAAAGAATCAAGAAACTTTAGTGAAAGTTTTTAGAATGACGCTTTTTTTAGCCGTCTCTGAGTATTAGTTTCTCGATGCGGAACCGAGACAAGGTCTATCTCTTCGACGAATTCATACTCGACCTGGCTCGTGACTGTGTTGTCCGCGCCGGTCAGTCTATCCACCTGCGTCCGCAGTCTTATCAAGTCCTTAAATGCCTGGTTGAAAACCGCGGGCGTCTAATCAGCAAAAACAAATTGATCGAGGAAGTCTGGCATGGCCGGGCGGTGACTGACGCCTCGCTCGCCAAGTGCATCGAGGAAGTACGAGAGGCGCTCGGTTCCGGCGCCCGTCAATACGTTCGCAACGTTCACGGACGCGGCTACATCTTTGATACGGGCATCGGGGAATGGAAAGTGACTGAACCGATCTCACGTCGATCAGAGCAGATCGATGTTGTGAGAGTGCTGGTCCATGAAGAAGAGATAGATGAACCATCAATCGCACCATCAAATATGTCGACGGCGATCACTGCGGCACGTGCGGGCGCTCAACCAAAATCGATTGCCTTAATAATCACCGCGATCTTCATCGCTCTGGCGGCAACAGCCTTTGCCATTTATTGGGTCGTCAATCACCCACAATCGAGAGACAACGTGTTGACGGGTGTGCCCTTCCGCGATATGGACATCTCGCGGCTTACGACCTCGGGGAAGATCACGCACGCCGCCATTTCCCCCGACGGTAAATACGTAGCGAACGTCGTGAAGGACGTGGATGGGAACAGCGTCTGGGTAAGAAATTTCGTGGCCCCCAGAAACGCAAGGGTTGCCGGACCCGCCGTATCTGAATTCATCTCGGTAACCTTCGCGCCGGACGGCCACAGCGTTAATTACATAGCTCTCGATCACGATAAGGGCGAGAGTACGCTGTTCCGCGTGCCTACGCTCGGAGGTCCGTCGGATATCGTGGCCAACGACATCTACCCGATCGCTTTCTCACCAGACGGTAAACAGATCGCTTTTATCAGGTTTCGTCAATCCGAAAGCCATCTCGTCGTAGCAGAGGCCGACGGCTCGAACCAGCGCGATGTGGCGACGCGGCATAAGCCGGATTCTTTCGGGCTGGAATGGAACGCTCCCGCTTGGTCGCCCGATGGGAAAAAAATCGCCGTCCCCGCGAGGCTCAACGACCAGCGCGGTCATTACGCGACAATCATCAGTGTGAACCTCACGGATGGGACGCAGTCGCCACCCAGTTCCACGCGTTGGAATTATGTCGGGCAGCCGGTGTGGCTGGCGGACGGGAGTGGTTTGCTGCTACCCGCCAGCGAAGCGCCAGGCTCTCCGATGCAGATTTGCCACATTAGTCTGCAAAACGGAGTTACTACGCGGATCACTCACGATCTCAACAACTATAGCGATCTTAGTCTCACGACTGACGCGAGTCGGCTGGCAGCAGTACAAGTTCAAGAGGTCTCACACATTGGAGTTGCACCCGAAGCGGACGCGGGGCGCACGAAACAGATCCGTTCCGAGATCGGATCGCTGGAAGTTCTGGCTTGGACATCCGATGGGCAGATCGTGTATCGCTCCAGTGCCGGTGGCAGCGGGGCCGACATCTGGATCATGAAAGCAGACGGTTCGAACGCGAGACAGCTTACGGTGGGCGCCCGAGCCAGTCGGGGGTTGGCAGTCACGCGTAACGGTCGTCACATCATTTTCAGTTCAGACCGTGCAGGCCAATTCAACCTTTGGCGCGTGGACAGAGATGCAGGCAATCTCAGACAGTTAACGGCCGGAGATGGCGAATTCTATCCTCAATGCACGCCTGACGGTCAGTGGATCGTGTACCAGAGCAACGAAGCCATCGACCCGAGGCTGTGGAAGGTGCCGACAGAGGGCGGGCAACCCGTCCAGTTAACGACAACACGTGCGACGAAGCCCGCCGTGTCGCCTGATAGCCAGATGATCGCCTATTCCTATCTCGACATCGACCTCACTCCGTCGCGGTGGGGCATCGGGATTATTTCCTCGGAAGGAGGCCAGCGTTTGAACCGCTTCGATTTTCTGCCGACGGTGGTTTACCGCGCCGTGCGCTGGTCGCCCGATGGTCAATCAATTGCTTTTGTGAACAACGCAGGCGGCCTCTCGGACATATGGCTTCAACCCCTCAATGGAAGTCCGCCAAGGCAACTAACTAACTTCAAGGCCGAACAAATCCTCGCATTCGATTGGTCGCCAGACGGGCACTCGCTCGCCTTCGTAAGCAACGTCCAAACTAGTGACGTGGTACTAATCGAGCGCGAACAAAAGTGAAAGTCGCCCGCTATCCAACCTACCGCGGCTTTCCTTATCTCGCGTCGACGGGTTTCTATCGGCCACGGTGGCGATTGGCTAATGTCTTTCTTCCTCGTCCTGATCCGACCGTTCAGCTAACAATGTGATTCGGATTCGTTGCCGATACGATTTTCTCCGCATAACTTTTTCTCCTCTTTTTCACTGAACAACACAGAACAGAAATCAACCAGCGCGGGTTAGTCCAGCCGCGTGGCCGTTTCGGTACTAAAGATTGTCCGGATTAAACGCCCATCGAGATCAAAGATTTCGACCGCCGCCCCCAGTTTATTCGGTTAAAGCAAGCTTGATAATGCCCTAGAATTGAGTATCATGCCGAGGTTTGATAAAGACATTGCAGCGCGCCTGTTCGTGAAGCCTAAAGTCGTAGCTGCGGACGCTTGCGCTGATTTCGAAGTCCAGGTGCAAGGCTCAGTTTGTTAAGTTGCAATTCCGCTTAAAAAGGGCAGCGAGTCGACGCCGCTTCTTTTGAAGAGAAATAAGGGACGCTTGATCTGTTCAATTTTTAGGAGATTCAATGGCACATGAGGAAAAGTTGATTGAGTACCTGTCAAAGGAGATAGAGACTCAGACAAATAACCTTATGGCCTTCCGCGAGCGGATTAATTTCGCGGTTTTTATCGGCCCGTTCGTTTTGTTGGGGGCGACCTTGTATGGAAAAGGTCTCCCTCGCCTCCATTTGAGCGAGATGAATATCACCGCCCGGGTGGTTGTAATCCTGAGCTTTGTCGGTGTAATCCTCAGCTATCTCACAATGGGTAGAGCGTGCTCGTTGATCGAGGTCCACATCTGGACCCAGTGCAATAAATGGCGAGCGCGAATTGCAGAGATAAGTCACGGACGTGACACGGGCTTCACACTAAAGGAACTTGAATTCGAACAGAAACTTACACGGGGATATTGGTGGGTTTACGGAGCAATGATTGTGGCATTCGCATGTACGATAACACTCGTCCTTATCTTACAGGCCCACATATAAGACTTATGCGCTAAATGATTGGCGAAAGAACGTAAAAATTGCGGCCTGAAATAAATTTCACAATGAGCGTTTGAAAATGCATCTAATTTGCCCCTCCGCGAAAGTAAAGTAATCTCTACTGAAGAGCTATAAGTGCCATAACGCACAGACGAATTCCCTCGCAATGTGCTAACTTTGTGTCAGTTGGATCCCCCCCTGACGGAAGTGAATTCCAAAATAACCTTTCGTAATTGAGTCCTAAGCGTGACAGGGACGAAGGTGAAGCCAGAATATTGGAGAATCAAGGTGAGTGAGATAACAATAAACAAGACGGCTAACGAACAAGAAACAAGAGTCAATTGGCCTACCGCGGCGTTCTTGATTCTTTTTCATCTGGCTTCAGTTGCAGCACTTTTCTTTTGGAGTTGGCCCGGAGTTATCACCGCTGCGGTGCTCTTTGGGGTCGGCAGCATGGGAATAGGTATGGGGTGGCATCGTTTGTTAACCCATCGGGGTTATAAGGTACCGAAAGTAGTTGAGTACTTTCTGGTTTTCTGTGGCGCCCTGGCGCTCGAAGGCGGCCCCATACAATGGGTCACCACACATCGTATTCACCACGCGCATACCGATAAAGAGGGAGATCCGCACACGCCGCGCGACGGCCGTTGGTGGTCGCACATTGGCTGGGTTCTGGTTCCACCTCCACAGGTGATGGACCGGTCCCAGCTTCAGCGCTATGCGCCGGATTTAATGAACCAAAGATTCTATCGTTGGCTCAACCGGTTTTATTGCGTGCCCCTGATCATGCTCACCGTCGGTCTGTTGGCATTTGGCGGTTGGAAAGTTATGTTGTGGGGCACCTTCCTGAGGGTCACCCTGGGGCTTCATTCTACCTGGCTGGTGAACTCGGCGACACATATGTGGGGCAAGCGGCGATTCGCGACTCGTGATGATTCGCGGAACAACTGGTGGGTGGCCCTTCTGACCTTTGGCGAAGGGTGGCACAATAACCATCACGCTAACCCGAGTTCAGCACGACATGGGCTGGCCTGGTACGAGATCGATCTGAACTGGTGGGGTATCCGCGTCATGCAAATTCTGCGGCTGGCGAAGGCCGTTAAACTAGTCGGCGCCAATAACCGCCTCGAGGCGTAGCTCGCAAAGCACTGAAGGCATGTGTCAACCCTAAGTAAACAGAAAAGAGTTCTGCTGACCAGCGAGAACGGCATGGCGACCGTCATCGTGTAGTTGAGGATGCTCAAGAGACGCGCGACGGGATCGAAAGTCTGCTCGTGGCAGACGGCCACAGGTCGCTTTTAGCCAGAGATGAACAGGATGCGATAGAGAGTGCGCAAAAAAACACGACCTGACTTGATTCTGGTCGGTTTGGCGCGGCTCCCCGCACGAACTGATCCTCAGCGCAGTATTCGCCAAACACGCCGGCGTGGAGCAGTGCGTGCCCGTGGAAAATATCGATCAAGGCGGAGAAGTTGAGATCGGTGACAAAGCCTATCTCACCCCGCCCGGACAACTTCAATCAGTTGAGAGGCTGATTGCGCGTTTACTCGATAAGAATTTGGACGCTGTTCAAATGAGAGCGTCCGCTTGGAAAGAAAATTTATGGCCACCAGTAACAATAACGAGAAGCCCTTTACTTTCAGATTCATTGACGCCAAACCCAAAGTGCTCCTTGAGCTGCAGAATACATCTGACAAAACATTCAGGTCTATTGAAATCCTGACGGTGTTTTTGAAAGATGAAGAAACCGCGCAAGGCGGACCTTCACAGGCCCACATAAGATTCGACACCATCAAGTCCTTACATCCAAAGGACAGCGCAGTTCTCGCGCATAGGACCTGGATCAATGGAAAACCCGCCAACGATGACTGCGACCAGATGGGGCGGCTTAAGATAGTACCCGGCGAACCCAATCCTTATGTGTTGGATATTTCCTGGGAGAATGCGGAAGGCAAAGCGCGGTTTCAAAGAATACCGATCGGCCACTGATTTCTACGAATGAAAGTTCGATGGTCAGACGGCAGTGCGCAGGATGAGAAAGATAACAGGGCCGAATGGTTGCCGACCATGCCGAGCCCCCGCTATATGAGCTCCGATACTTTGGCCGGCGCACGAAAAGGCCGGCCAGAGTAGCGTGATCTTTTACAACCTGCGTGCAAGTAAGATCGCGACCGAAATTGAGCTTTCGCACGATGCCTGCGGAAAAGAGAAATCGATGCCTTCCGACAAACATTGAGTTCCTGCGCCACTTTCTTAACTAATCGCTTCCCACTCTTTTGAGGCAAACCGCTTCGCTCTACCGACGCGCCATAGAACTCTCTCGATCCAGAGCCAACCGCGCCTCCCGATCGAGTATTTCAACCGCTCTGGCAAATAGCGCATCCGCCTGGGCCGGACTATTTCCGACGGCAGTTAATCCGACACGCCCGTGTTCGCCGAGCGCGCTCATCATGTGAAAAACAACCCCGGTTTGTCGGGTCTGGTCGAAGTGGATGTTATGAGAGGCAACAATGTGGAACAGATCGTCAGGCGTAAAGGCGCGATACAGGGGCGAATCCTGATGATCGCTGGCGACGAAATATTTTTCCTGGCCAAGGGCCGTAGTGAAGACCCCTTTATCAGCGTCATACGAGCCGTCGGTCAAAAACTGGAGCGTCAAGAATGGATGTGTCGTTCCGCCCTTTCGCAAATTTATTTCGATGGCATAGGAGTTCCACTCACCATTCGCTTCGCGAACGCTCACAAAGTCGATGGCAAAACGGCCGACAACCCCTTCGTGTGCGAGACGCGTCCCGACCTTTGCCGCCTCTCGCATGATCGAGGAAGCATAAGCGGGATCGGCAGGAAAGCGACATCCAAGATAGGTCTGGCCCGTCGCGCCGCCCAACACCTGATCATGAGTTGAAAGCATCTCGACGGCACCCAACGGCGTGACGCGAAGTTGCGCGCTCGGACTGCGAAACTCTCGACCGCTAATTCTCTCTTCAACAATGCCACCACGTTCCTTCAGTTTTTTGACATAAGATTCGTAAGTCAGGCCGGGCAATTCAAACTTCATCGCCTGGAGCCGATCCAATATCAATTGGCGTTCGGAAGTTCCTGGGAACGTCAGGCCTTCCAGGTTAACCAGCGCATTCCCTTCACCGGAAACACCTTCGTTAAGTTTCACCAGTACTTGCCGCAACTCGGGCTTTTGCGCGCGCATGTCAGCAATGGCCCCGGCGACATCATCGATGGTGGAAAGATTTTCAATCCCCAGCGGATAAGGCACGCCTTCTTCAGCAAAGATGCGGCGGCTACCGCTCTTTGTTCCGAGCGGAAAAAATTTCGGATCGGCGCCATACATTGGAATACCCAGCCTGATGGCGAGATCACGCTCCAGCGTCGTCGTGTTGTACGGCACCAGATGTGCTCGATCGAAATCAATGATTAACGATCGTATATATTCAATTAGCCGCGGCCGCTCCAACAACTTAAGACTTAATGGCCTGGTCGACGCATCAAGCGGCGACACCAAAAACAACCGCTTTCGCGCGTGACTGGAAATAACGCCCGGCAGAAGATCCAAATAGTAGTCGATGATGTTCGGCTGGATCATTTGCGATGTCACATAGATTAAACGCGCGTGCGGTTGTCGCAACAGCAACAGCAAAAATAAAAACCGTTCTTCATAGGCCTGCAATTCCGAACTGGAACATTCGAAATCGATGGTTAGGGACGGCACCACCACAATCGTCTGTTCATCCTGACTGAAGGTCTGGATCGATCGCCAGAGCGGCACGAGTTTCTTCTGCAAGCGATCAAACTCAGCCTCGGCTTGTGCCGGAGTCAGGCTGAGCGCGGGGGTTGGAAGTTCGTAGTTCATCATGCGTGATTACAGGCCGCAGCTCCGTTAGTGCACGATTCTTATAGTTACGATGGCGTAATGCTTAATCTGGGTCTGCATCCGACGAAAGGCGCTTCACTCCTTCAGAGCTGAGACAACAGTAATATGGTTTGTTTACTCTATAAACATCTCGCGCCTATGTGCAAAAAAAATCCAACTGTCGGCAGAGTGCCCTCGTACCCTTCGCAACAAGTAGTCGTGCCGACGGCGCGAAGAAACTTTTGATTATCTGGGAAGCCAATCAGTAATGCGTCGGCTCACTGACTTCATCATAAACGTTATTAACACCAAAACACGGCACGCTGGCGTACCGGCATTCCGATGTCAACTCTCTTTCACATTTGCGTCGTGTCGGCAACTCAGGGTCCTGCCACCTCGTACTCCGGCTTCGGCATGCCCATCAGCCACTTATCAAACCAGCCGACGATGTGTTCCAGTCGCTCGATGCGATGCCAGGGCTGGCCCGAGCGCGAAAGTTCGTGCGTCTCGTTGGGGAAGCGAACCATCACGGTCGGGATCTTCTTATACTTGAGCGCGCGAAACATCTCTTCGCCGCCGGCATAGGTCGGCGTACGCCAGTCGGCCTCGCCCAGTATCAACATCAAAGGCGTCTTCACATTGTTAATGTAAGTGATCGGAGAGCGGGCTTTGAAATCTTCCGGATCATCAAAGGGCGCAGCCTTAAACCACGTCGCCTGAAACAGGGTGAAGTCCGCCGTGTACCACCAATCGGCCCAGTTGGCGATGTCGCGCTGCGAGACAGCCGCGGCGAAGCGCGTCGTGTGACCAATCGTCCAATTCGTCAGCAGCCCGCCGCCGCTGCCACCTGTTACTCCCATTCTTTTTTCATCGATGTAGCCGCGTTTGAGCAGTTCATCAACGCCGATCATCAAATCCTTATAATCGTCGCCGGGATAATGGTATTGAATAATGTTACCGAACTCCTGACCATACGTCGTACTACCGCGCGGATTTGGATAAAGCACGACATAACCCTTCGCCGCCATCCATTGAAATTCGTGATCGAAAACAAAACCGTAAGCGGCATGTGGCCCACCGTGAATATTCAAAATGAGCGGATATTTCTTGTTGGCGTCAAAGTCGGGGGGCTTCTGAATCCAGGCGTGAATTTTCTTGCCGTCAAAACTCGTGTACCAAATCTCTTCCGGTTCGGTGAGATTCAATTTTGAAAACAACTCGTCATTGACATGGGTCAGTTGCCTGGGTGTCCCCCCCGTGCCGTCTAGCCAGAAGAGATCGCCGATTCCCGTGGGCGTTGAAATAACCAGTGCGAACTTCGACGCGTCCGGCGTGGCACGAAAGCCCACTATGGCTTGATCGCCGCTCGTGACATCAGTTTCGTTGCCGGTCGCCACTTCGAAGCGGCCGAGATTTGCTCGGCCTTCCTTTCCGTATAACGCGACGATGCTGCGGCCGTCGGGCGCCCAAATTGGGGCCGCCCCACCGCCACCCCGCGGCGCCGTGTTGTCACCGCCAACTCCCGAACCTAAATCAAAATCAAAATTTGCGGTGAGATTTCGCGGTTGCGCGTTAGGCGCAAGGTCCATCACCCAAAGATCCGGCTCAGTGTAGGAGCGCACCGGCCGGTTCGTCGAAGCATAAAAAGCGATTTGTTTGCCGTTTGGACTAACCGAAAGAGCTCCCGTGCCCATGTCCATCGACGTCAGTTTGGCGGGCTGTCCGCCGGCAGGTGAAATCGAATAGATATCGGTCTCTCCCAATTCATAGTAAGGCTCGTCTCGATGATCGGAGACGAAATAGATTTGCGAGCTGTCTTTGGCCCAGGTGATATTGCCGTCACTATAACGGCCGCTGGTCAGTTGTTTGGGCGTCACCTTTTCATCGCCCGTGTGCGGCGCAGTGACGACCCAGATATGTCCCGGATGTTTGAAGTCCAGATAGCCGGAATCATTCGAGCGATACACGGCGCGAGTAATCACGCGCACGTCGCTTTCGCGTTCAGGAGATGGCCGGGGAGATGCCACCGGCGTAGCTGCGGGAGACGGGCCCGGCTGTGCCGCTGACGTTGGAGCAGGCACGGGCAAAGTCTCTTTCTGTTTCGCGAGTTCTACAGCCGTGGCCCCATTGCCGAAAGAGATCATTTTCCCGTCCGGTGACCACTGCGGACCGCCGGCGCCGCGCGGCAGCGAAGTAAATTGAAACGCCTCACCGCCTTGCATTGACATCATGAAAAGTTGGGGCGGCTCGACTCGTCCATCTTTCTCCGGCGCTCGCACAAAGCATAGATATTGGCTGTCGGGCGACCAGCGCGGGCTTGAATCTCTGGGGCCGGCTGTCATTTGACGCGCCTCGCCGCCCGCAGTTCCGACCGTCCAAATCGCGGTGTCGTATCCATCTTTTTTGGCATTCACAGTTACGCGGACGAAAGCAACTCGAGACCCGTCGGGCGAAACTTGTGGATCGGCGATCCAGACAAAATTAAATAAGTCTTTTTCGCTGATGTTTCGCTTCTGCGCCTGCGCCGGGGTGAAAACACAGGTGATGACAAAGACGAACATTAACAGACGTGAATGCATAAGGTTTCCTTTCGAAACGGACTGGCAACGGCGGCGGCTATTCTACTCTAACTCGGCAAATTGAGAAGGCTCTTATCTGTTAATATCCCCGCGTTTCAAGTTGTACGGGATTACTTCTGAATCGATTCGCGTCGGGCGAAATGCTGAGCATTTAACTCCATGCGTGAGGCAAAGAAAATCGATCCGGTTTCTATAAACGGTCGAGTGCCTCGCCACTTTTTGTCGGCCCTTTGCTCAACCGCTCGCCCAGAGACTTTGAGGCAAAGCCCGCCAACGTAGACTCAATTCACCGGTCGTTCGCAATACCCGCGGCCGGGCCCAGCACGCGATCGACTTCAGCACGAAGTTCATCCAGCTCTTTCTTCAGCACCGCGTACCGTTCAATCGCATCGCGCCCGATTTTTTGATCTACATTCGCAGTCATGCTTGCGAGATAGGTAATGTGCGATTGCAGGCCGGGTTTTCCATAGCGAACCGGCTCAGTGAAAAGCTTCGCGGCCACAGCGTTCATGCGATTCGCGGCATCCGGCCCGCCGCTGGCTGCTACCGCCTGAGTTTTTCTCTGAAAGTCCCGAACGCGCGCGGCCAATTGGTTCACATTGGTAACCAGTTCGCGCACGCGCATGTTGTGCTCGTACTGCGCCTGCAAATCGGCGACTGTAGTTCCCTCCTCGGCCACGCGCGGGTCGATTAGCACATTCAGACCCTCGGTCCAAACTTTTCCCAGCGCGCCAACTTTCAAAATCACCTGGTAACGGCCAGGCGGAACAATGACGCCGTCTTTATTTCTCAAGTCCCAAACGACACGATTGACGCCGCGCCCGTTGGTGACCCGAGGGGGCGGGGGTCCGAACCGCCGTCCGCCCACAGCCGCGTCCGAATCTTCCGGCGCGGCGTCGCTGGGCGTGGCCGCTCCGCGTCCGCCGCGAGCCGGAGTTGGCGGCGCGTCGCTGCTGTACGCATTGACCGTCTTTCCATTGGCGTCGCGAATCTCGATCGTCACTGGATCGCTCGTTCCGGCCGGCAAGTAATATTCGATAATCGGGCCGAGACTGGTGGGACCGACTCGGGTCCGATAACCATCGCGCGGCTTGAATAGAAAGACCGATGCAGCGTTTAAATCCGGTGCGAGCTGATGCAGCGACGTGATGTTGTCGATGATCCAAAACGCCCGGCCCTGAGTCGAGACGATCAGATCGTTGTGGTGAAGTTTAATGTCAGTCACCGGAACATTCGGCAAGTTTAATTGAAACGATTGCCAATGTCCTCCGTTATCGAACGAGATGAAAATGCCGAATTCTGTGCCTGCATATAGCAGACCTGGCCGAATAGGATCTTCGCGTACTACGCGCGTGGGCCAATCGGCGGGAACGCCGTTCTTACCGTCAGTCAAGCGGGTCCAGTTCCTGCCGTAATCCGCCGTTGCGTAAATGTAAGGCTGATAGTCGCCGAGCAGGTAACGATACACGGCAAAATAAGCCGAGCCTTTCCGGTGCGGCGATGGTTCGATGTATTGCACGCGACCGCCGGCGGGAAGGTCTTTCGGTGTCACGTTAATCCACGTTTTCGCATTATCGCGGGTTACAAAGAACGGACCATCGTTTGAGCCGGTCCAGATAACACCTTTCTCAAGCGGCGATTCCGCGATCGCGTAAAGCGTCGAGTAAAATTCTTCGCCGGTAACGTCGCGCGTTATGGGCTCACCGCTTGCTCCCTGACAACAAGACGGATGCGCAGTCAGATCGGGAGAAATCTTCTCCCAGGTGATCCCCTTGTCGCGTGTCCGATGCAGGTACTGCGAGCCGTAATAAAGCACGTCCGGATCGTTTGGCGATGTGGCCATTGGTGAGACTCTCTGAAATCGATAGATCAAATCGCTCGCCGGATTCCCGTACAGCGACTGCGCGCCGACCCAATAGTTCTTCTCGAGACCTGTCTTCAGGTTCATCACGCCGTACTGCCCTTTGCACGACCCGTAAACAATCGCCGGATCTTTCGGATAAGGCATGATGGGACCAGTTTCGCACCCCGGGCCGGTACGCCAATCTTCGCGCCCCTGCGCGTCGGGCTGGCTGGAAATGATCACCGTCGTATTGTCCTGTTGTGCGCCGTAGAGTTTGTAAGGGAACTGATCGTCCAGCCAGACGCCATAAATCTCCGCCGTCGGTTGATTCATCTGCGATGACCAGGTGCGCCCGCCATCAAACGAGACGTTTGCTCCGCCGTCGTTTGATTGAATCAGGATGTTGCCGTCTTTCGGACTGATCCAGATGTCGTGGTTATCTCCGTGCGGGGTCCGGAAAACCGAAAACGTCTTGCCGCCGTCGGTGGACTTATAGAAACTCTCCGCGCCGGTATAGACGACATCAGCGTTCGTCGGATCAGCGCCCAGGGCGACGTAATAAAACGGACGCTGAATCATTCCCGAAGCTATTTGCGCCGGTTGCGGATGCGTGGCTGTCCAGGATGCTCCGGCATCATCCGAAACGTAAAGTCCGCCCCCGGGCTTCGCCTCAACCAGCGCATAGATTCGATCAGATTTGGCCGCCGTAACCGCGAGGTTTGCTTTGCCGATCAACTCCGTCGGCAGCCCGTTAGTAATCTTTGAGAAGCGCTCGCCGCCGTCCGCGCTCTTATAAAAACCGCCCTCGCGCGAGCCGCTGATTATGGTCCAGGGCTTTCGCTCGAGTCGCGACATCCAGGCGTACACCACATCCGGATTGCCCGGCTGCAGCTCCAGATCCATGGCGCCAACCTGATCGGAAACGAAGAGCACCTTGCGCCAGGTTTGCCCGCCATCGGTTGTCTTAAATACTCCACGATCGGGGTTCGATTTAAAGGCATCGCCCTGCGCCGCGACCCAGACGATGTTTGGGTTCGCCGGATGAATGCGAACGGATCCGATCTGACCGGCGTTGTAAAGGCCGATGAATTTCCAGGTCTGACCGCCATCCGTCGTCTTGTACATGCCACGACCGGTTGAGACATTGCTGCGCACATCGTCTGATCCAGTGCCCAGGTAAATTACGTTTGGATCAGAATCAGCGACTGCGACGCAGCCGGTCGATCCCAACGGAACTTTGCCATCCGTGATGGGAACCCACGTTACTCCGCCATCGGTTGTACGAAACAGACCGCCGCTGGCGACACCCATGTAGAAGGTTTTGGGCTGGGAAGGAACTCCGGTAACCGTGGTGACTCGACCCCCCCGTGATGGACCAACCAGCCGGTAGTGCAATCCGTTGAAGAATGACGGATTGACGCTCGGCACCATGGGCGCAGGGGCCGTGGTTTGCGCCGCGACTAAGGCGGCGGCGCACAAGACTAGTAACAGAGACGAAATAAGAAGGATTCGGGGCATGGGCTCCTTTCAAAGCTGTTTCCGATTTACGGCAATATTATCTCATTGGGCATTTCAAAAAATACTGTGCTTACATTCCCAGTACAATGAAACGACACTCACCAGTTCTCAGTCGGTAAGTCTCAGGCGTTTTACTGCTGATAGACGGTGGCGTTTGTCGACATTCTCGCCGCGTTATTTCACAATCATTGACGTAAAGACGTAAGCCTGCAGCAACACCAGTAGTCCGACCAGGGCGGCCAGGGCCAAACTATGAAAGAAAACGTGACGCAGGATGTCGCCTTCGTGTCCTTCCCAACGGGTGGCCGTGCTCGCCACGACAATCGATTGCGCGTCGATCATTTTACCCATCACGCCGCCAGAACTGTTCGCGGCGCCCATTAAGATCGGACTCAAGCCCAGCTGGGTTGCTGTGATCTTTTGCAAACTGCCAAACAGTACGTTTGACGAAGTGTCCGATCCTGTTAGCGCGACCCCTAACCAGCCGAGCATCGTTCCAAAGAAGGGGTAAAACGAACCTGTTTTCGCGAATGCCAGCCCGAGGGTCGCGTCCATTCCCGAATATCGCGTAGTGAAACCAAGGGCCATCATGGCCGCAATCGTCAGCAGTGAATTTCGGACCAGCTTCAAAGTCTTCCAATAAAGGCGCGCCATCCCGCCAATTGAATAGCGCATTGCAAAGCCCGCGATGATCGAGGCCAACAAAATACCGCTCCCCGAAGCTGAGAGAAAGTTGAAGCTGAAGACGGCACTTTCCGGCGCCGGCTTAGCCACAACCGGCGGCACGCGTGAAACGAGTTTATCCAAACCGTAAATCGGGATCTTCGGCGCCGCGATGCCATCAAGAAACGATTTTGTTTGCGGCAAGCCCCACACGAACACGACGAGACTGAGAATTATCCAGGGGAGCCAGGGACGAAAGGTGTCAGAACCCCGCGCCTCGGCACGGGCTGTTTTGGCTACGAACACTTCTGTTCCGTCAATCACATCTTCCCGTTCGGTAGCCCTCCCTGAGGGTCGGGCTTCTGACACTCGCCAAATTCTTTTGGGCTTCCAAACTTTAAGAAACAAGCCCAGCGCAGCCAGGGACACCAACGCAGCCACAACGTCGACCAGCCACGGGCCGTGAAAATTCGAAACCAGAAATTGCGGCACCGCGAACGCCAGTCCGGCTACAAGGATCGCCGGCCAGATTTCGATCATGCCGCGAAAGCCCGCAAAGGCCCAGATCAACCAGAACGGAACAATTATTGAAAAGAACGGGAGTTGTCGTCCGACCATGGCGCTGAGTTGCTTCAGGTCCAGTCCGGTAACGCCCTGCAAACCAATCAGCGGGGCACCCAGCGCGCCGAAAGCCACGGGCGCCGTGTTGGCAATTAGCGCCAGGCTCGACGCCGACATCGGTGTAAATCCGAGGCCAATCAGAATTGCTCCGGTTACCGCGACCGGCGTCCCGAATCCGCAAGCGCCTTCAATGAAAGCGCCAAAGCTGAAAGCAATTAACAACAGTTGTAGCCTTCGATCCTCAGTCAATCCGGTGATGCTATGGCGCAGCCGCCCGAATAATCCGCATTCCTGGGTAAGCTGATAGAGAAAAATTACGTTGACGACGATCCAACCTATCGGAAACAAACCGTAACCCGCCCCGTAAACCGCGCTGCCGAGAGTCATCGCGGCCGGCATGCGAAAAACTGCGACGGCCACCACGAAAGAAGTCGTAAGACCGAGGAGCGCTGCGAAATGTGCTCTGATTCGAATTATTCCAAGGCTTCCCAGCAGTACGACGATCGGAAGGGCTGCGAACGCAGTTGATAACAGAACGTTACTTAACGGATCGTAAAGTTGAGACCAGGGCATGAGCGACAGTCGCGAAAAGCCGGCCGATATTTATCACGACCGGGCAATTACACCAACTGGATTTGTTCGCGGAGCCATCTCTTCTTCGCAGTTTTCTTTGCCGGGTTTTGCGCCTTTAGATGGAACGCGTTTGCGTTGAAGGTCATTTTTCACGCCAAGAGGAAGGCGCCAGGACACGCCACGCAAAACTGAGACACAGTAACTGGTTGCTGCCGGGCGGCCATTGACGTGCGAAAAAAGCTGAGCCAGAGTTTGCGGATGGACAATAATCGCAACCGATTAGTTACCGGCTGGGCGTTGGCGCTGGTAACCCTCGTCTCTGTGGCCGCGCAAACGGACAACGTGGGCACGCTCAATGCCTGGACCATCAAACCAGTCACACGTATTCATGCCCCGGTGACAGAAAATCCACACATCAGGACCGTTCGCGCCGCCAAACAGAACAACTTTGATCGCGTCGTGTTTGAATTTGAAGGCGCCATCCCCAATTTCCGCATTGAGTATCTCAAGTCGCGCATCTATGAGAGCACCGCTGGACGTGAGCGCCTCCGGCTCCCGGGAAATGTTTTTCTTAAAATCAATTTCTTCGTAATCACTGCCGACGAAAGGCAAATGCAGTTGAGCAAGGCAAAAAACTTTGTTCCCAGAGGCCGATTGCGGATGCCGGCCGTGCAGTCAGTCAAAGATAAGGAGTTTTTTGAGGGTTACTACGATTTCCTGATGGGCCTTTCGTCTCGGAAGCCTTATCGTGTGACCGAGCTCTCAAATCCGTTCCGGCTGGTGATCGATTTCAAACATTAATCGATGACTCCGCGTTTATGACGACCTGCGCATTCTCGAGCGAGGTTTCGATCGTCACCTTCGCGGCGTCTCCCACCACAACTATGCGTCGCTGAGAATCGGAAGATAAGAATTCGACGGAAGCGATCAGGCATTCAACCGGCGCGGCGGTGAAGCGCTTCAGGTCAGCCGCCTCGCTTCCTTCGACGAGCAGCATATCGGCGTCAAATGCCAATTCGTTTCTATCAGCGCTCGTCAATTCGCTCCCCTCCAGTTCAGAAATCGCGACGCCCTGGGGCAACAGATTCATTTCACCGTCGAGATAGATTGTCCAAAGAAAGCCGATGTCCAGGAGTAAGTGCGCCGCTTCGCCGGCGATGCACCAGCCCAGCACGGTCGCCCCAAGCACATGCTTGATTACATGATCCTGATGAGTGGATGTTTCGAGCTCAGTCCAATTCATATGTTGAACCCGGTGCTTAGAGTTCGTAACCGGTGATCCTGAATCATAACAAGCCTACCCGAAACTAAACTTTAAGGTTGAAACCTTCAAGCACGCGGTAGTGATTCATTGTTGAAATGACGCTCCGCCTTACTGCGAGCGAGGCCGGACGCGTCCCCGTTTTAGTACCCTTGCTCCTCAAAATCAGACCATGACCAGGCACTCATTGCTCATACCGCCGCAGATTCTTAGCTTTAATTAGAGCAAAAATGGCGGCCAATACGCAGGCCGCGCCGCCGGCCACGACGGATATCGGAGCGCCGAATAAAGCTGCCACCGCGCCGGCTTCCACTTCGCCCAGTTGTGGCCCACCCATGAAAAAGATCATGTTTATGGAAGTCATGCGCCCGCGCAGTTTATTCGGCGTTACCAATTGACGGATAGTTTGTCGCAGGATCGTGCTGACCGTGTCTGCCGCGCCGGTTGCCGCAAGCATCAATAGCGAAACCCAAAACACTCGTGAAACGCCGAAGGCAATGATGGCGGCCCCATAGAAAGCAACAGATACGATTACCGTGACCCCCTGTTTCTTCGCTACTCCGAGCCGCGCCATAATTAATCCCGCGACAATCGCTCCTGCCGCCGGCGCTGCCGCCAGTATTCCGAAACCACGCGCGCCCACATTGAGAATGTCCTTCGCGTAAATTGGCAACAGTTGATTCGCTGAGGCAAAGAAGGTCGCCACGAAATCGAGCGTCATCGTTTGAACAATGATGGGTGTCTGCCGGACAAAACGCAGACCTTCGATCAGGGCACTCAGACTGATCTCAGATACTTCGGTGTCGCTTTTTTCCGGCTTACCGCTGGTGTGCATCATCAACAGCCCGACGATAACAGCTATGAATGACGCGGCGTTGATTCCATAAACGAGGTGTGGACCGTAGGTGGCCAGCAGAAATCCGGCCAACGGTGGGCCCGTGATCAAGCCGATTTGAAAAACAAGTATGCTCAAGCTCGCCGCGTTCGGAAATTCCTTAACCGGAACGAGCGTGGGCATGAGCGATTGGCGCGCAGGGGTATCAAAGGCCCAGGCAGCGGAGGCAATTGCTGTCAGTAAAAAGATCGGCCACGCGTGCAGCAAGCCTGAAAAAGTCACCAGCGCCAGCACTGCGCTGCACAAAAGCATAATCGTCTGAGTCACCACCATCAGACGGCGGCGATCGACTACATCTGCGACAACGCCGCCCATCAACGAACACAGGATAATCGGCACAGCGCGGCACGCGCCGACAAGTCCAAGCGCGAGGGCGGAATGCGTGAGCAGGTAGATATGCCAGTTGATCGCGGCGATCTGCATCTGCGATCCAGTGACCGAGACGATTTGGCCCATCCAAAGCAAGCGAAAGTCGCGGTGACGAAGAGATGAGAATGCGGATTGACGATTTTTGGCGGTGACCGCAGAAAGGTTGGAAGACTCGGGATTTTCCATTCCGGCTAAACATATTTATAACCGATCGGCCTGATGAACCAAAAAACCGCAGGCCCTTGCGCTGCAGGGTAGTGTCTCGAAATGTATTCGGGCCGACCTGTGGGACGGCCAGAGTTTCATCGTGCTACAACCGCTTCGCTCGCGGAGGGGGGTGGTGCCCCCGTTCTGCGGCAACCGTGACTCGATGGGTTAGACTGGGCCAGTAGCAATTTCGCGCATGAAACAGCTGGGACGAAAACAATGGTTTGGAATAGTCGTGCTGGCGCTCGTTCTTTTGGCAACGGGTCTTTTTGCAGTGCGAACCGTTCGCCGCGCCGTCTACTGGCGCTTGCGCCGTGACGAAGTGATACGTCCGTGGATGAGCGTCCCCTACGTTGCCCACTCGTATCGCGTACCACCGCCGGTCCTATACAAGGCGCTGGCAATCGCGCCGCAACCGCACGATCGCAGGCCGATTAAGGAAATTGCGAGGGAACGAAATACCCCTGTGGAGCAACTGATAACGACGCTGGAGGACGCCATCGCGCGAGAACGCGCCGCGCACCCTCCCGGATCGTACTCTACCCCTCCTGCCGGGAGGTCTCCTTGAATCTCACCGATCAGTTGTTGGCGGCCCTGTCGCTCTACGGATTACCCTTATTGTTTGGCGTGATTGCCATTGCTGCCGTGGGCGTTCCTATGCCAGTGACCTTGATGTTGGTGGCGGCCGGCTCATTTGTTGAGTTGGGCGAGATGAGGCTTTGGCAGGTCGTCATCGTCGCAAGCAGCGCCGCCGTCCTCGGGGACCAGTTCGGATATGCACTGGGCAGATGGGGCGGCCATCGGGTGGTTAAGCGCGTGCGACGTCGGAAGAACGGCGGAGCAAAGATCGCGCAGGCGCGCGCTTTCGCCGAACGCTGGGGCAGCGCGGGAATATTTTTCTCGCGTTGGCTGGTCACTCCACTCGGACCGTGGATCAACCTCACCAGCGGCATGACTAACTATCCGTGGCGATCCTTCCTGATCTGGGATGTGCTGGGCGAGACCCTTTGGGTAGTCCTCTATGTAATGCTGGGGAAATTTTTCAGCGAACGAGTGCAAGCGCTGTTGGACATTCTCGGGAATCTTTCATGGGTCATTGTAGGACTGGCCCTCGCTCTGATCCTGGGCTGGCAGTTGTTAAAGTCTCTGCGACCTTCAGCACCCGGGAACCACCCGAATGCGATACCCGGGAGCTCCTCCTAGACTTCCTAATTGATCTGCTTGGTTCCTTTCAATTCCTTGTACATGTCATCGACATTCGGTACCGCAAAGTTTTGAAAAGCAAACGGCTTGTATTTCTCTGGTAGAGTTAATTGCTGCTTCGCTTGATCGACCGTTAGGCCGTTGGCAATTGCCTGCTTCACCCGGGCGCGCAAATCATCCAGGTAATCGCGAAAATCTTTGATGTCCATCGCGCTGGCGACATTGCCATGACCGGGCACGTACTTCGCCGCCGGATATTTTTTCAACATCTGATCGAGGGTTGGAATCCAATCATTCACCGTCGCGTCAACCAGGTTCGGCAGGGTCCTCGACCAGCCCAGGTCGCCGGTGAAAATGACATTCGCATCCGGAACATATGCAAACACATCACCGCCTGTGTGACCCGGCAAGGTCGCGAGGATGACTCTGCGTTTTCCTAAATCGAGCGTCATCGTTCCTGACTTAAATGTCTTAGTCGGATTGGTCAGCTTAATCGCCATCATGGCATCCAGCCGCCGTATCGTTCGTTCAAGCTGGGCTCGTTTGTCTGCTTGCTCCGCCGACGTGACTGCTAATTGTTTCGCCGCGTCCGCTTCTAGTTTTGCCAGCTCCTCCGGCGGGGCTAGAAAACGCTTGTTCTTCGTGTTTTGCCAAATCATCACGTTCTCGTGCGCGATGATCGGAACTCCGCGGGCCGCGAGCATTTGATTGCCGCCCGTATGGTCGAGATGGTAATGACTGTTCACGGCGAACTTGATCGGCAGTTTCGTGAGCGATTGAATTTCTGCAATTAATTCTTCAATCGCTGCAGGCGTGAAAAACGTATCGAAAACCAGGACGCCATCCTTACCAATGACAAACCCGGCGTTACCGGAAGCCAGTCCTCCTGGCCTGGCGATCGCAGCATAAACGCCGTCGGCAACCTTGATGATTTGAAAGTCGTCTTCTGCTTTCGGCGGAGCAGCGTTAGCTCTTTTTGGTTGAATCGCTATCGAGACAAAGAACAAGGTAGCGATCGCGATTATTGCGCGTCTTGATTTCACAGGAGTCAGGGTACTTACAGTTGGGCCTTTTTCACCGCTTAAGCCCGCGACTATAGCCGGAGGTTTAACGTCGCCATCGATGGTTATAGCTTCGCCAATATTGCCAGCCATCGACTCCACGCATCGTCATGAGCTTTGCGATTTGCCTTATACATCGCCAGATCGTTCGCAGCCTTTTTCGCGGCTGCCTCGTCCGCGTCCGCTGCCGCGGCAGCAGGGGGCGGATTATTGGGCTCTCCGGCGCGCATGAATCCGTGGCCGGCACCCGCGTAAGTCACGGGTTGGTACATCTTTTTGAGTTCCTTCATCGCGTCGACCGTTGCCTGAATGGTCGCATCGATGCGCATGTCGTTCTCGGCGTAGAACCCGTAAACCGGCGCGCCGATTTTCGCCACCGCCGGTTTATCGACGGTGTACGGCTGTCCCTGCGCGTTATCGTTGGGTGCTGAACCATAGAAGACGAACGCGGCCTTCAAAGTTGGGCGGCGCGTGGCGAAAAAGAAAGCTGTGGTGCCGCCCCAACAAAATCCTCCGGCGGCAACTTTGCCGTTTGCAGCCGGTAATTTGGAAACATAATCGGCCACGGCGTTCAAATCACCGGCAATCTGATCGGGCGCCAACGCGCGAATCGCCTGCCCCACGGCGTTGCTTCCTTTGGTGGCAACGTCAGCAGTTCCGCCGCGGTTCGGCCCCATCCCGGACAGCAGATCCGGAGCGATCGCGATATATCCCTCTTCGGCTAATTCATCCGTCATCTGCTGTACCCAGTCGCTCATTCCGAAAATTTCATGAATGACTACCACGGACGTCGCTTTTTTGTTCACTTCCGGAAAGACGATGAAGCTGTTAACTTCGCGAGTGCCATTCTTCACCTTCACCCACTCATGATGGCGCGGGGACTTCGCAAGTTTGTCCCTGGCCCAATCCTGCATAATTTCGCTTTCCGCAGTCGGATCAAAGCTCGCGTCCATGTGGTGATGCGACGTGTCCTGCGCGGCGCCGTTTATCACAAGCGCAAGTATGGCCATTAAAAGTACTGACGACGTGCTCAAGAAACTTTTTATTGCGTTAGTACGGCATGGTGCGTTCATCGTTCGGCGCTCCTCTGCTGCGAAATTTTGATCACGGAAGATTTTAATATCACAAATCGCGACTCGTAAGCGAGGGACGATTCATCGCGGCCAATAAAAAGCGATGCCGCGGACCGCAGTCAACGACATCGCCGTCATATTTTTCCCGGGCCGGGACCGAGCGAAAGCCATTCAGTTAGAACGGAAAGGGCCAACGATTATTGTAACGTTCGTTGCCGCGCCGGCGATTGCTGTAGCGTCTATATCCGTCGTTATAACCGCGTAGGAATCCGTCACGGTACGCCTGTTGAAACTGATACGAGCCGGATCTTCCATAGTTGCCGTAGCCCCCGTTGTCGCCGTGACCATTGCGGTAAAAGTGAGAACGCTGTGGGTTGTAGTTCTGTCCGCGCTGACCATCGCTGGACCCGGTATAGAGACCGTCCTGATAACCCTGGCTCGTGGCGATTTGATACTGGTTGCCGTAACCGCCATTGCGGCCGTGCCGATCGTCCCGGCGATAATCACGGTCCCGATCGCGCCGATACGGGTCCTGATTATAGGGCCAATTCTGCGCGCTTGCCGTCGACACCATGCCGAGGCCGACGAGGAAAAACAATGCCAACAAAAACCTACCTGTTTTGCTGCCGAGATAGTGTGATTTCATATCGAACCTCCGGCGCGCGGAATAGCAAAGTCCGTGCCGAATTCGATACCGGGAGTTGTGGATAAAAGTTATTCGCAGATTGCGACGTGAGCTCTTCTCTTACTACGATTCGGTGTGCGAAGATTCCTACGATTTCGTGTGCGAAAAGCCGGATTTGCGGCGAGCTTCTGACGTAAATGTTTGTAAAAAAGTTGCCGCGACCGAACGCTCGATCGCGGCTGAGTCGGTTAGAGCAACGCCAGCCCAACGCCATTCCGAGTAACATTGACGGCGCCGAGTGATCAAATGCAGTTACGCAGCCAGTTCATGGCCCACGATGGAAAAAACCGCCGGTGAAGTATGCCTGCCAGTTGCGGAATCCTTCATCGTACCCACGCAGAAATCCGTCACGGTATGCCTGCTGGTAGATTGCGCGCTGTCCAAAGATCGGGCTGTACCCGCTCAGTGCCTTTCCGTAAAAGTGCGAACGTTCCGGATCATAGTTCTGGCCGCGCCGCGCATCGTTCGCCCCGGTGAACAACCCGTCTTCGTAACCCTGATCGTACGCGCTCAAGCCGTGGGAATAGCCGCCATAGTTCCCCGGATCGTAAATGAGCGTGTAGAACTCATAATTAGTGACATCGTAGATCGGGTAACCATTCCGATTGCGGTAGTAATTTCTCGCGTGCCGCCCATCGCGATCACGATCGCGATATCTGTCTCGATCATGGTCACGATCTTTGTCGCGACCACGCCCGCGATCACGATCCTTGTCGCGATCACGATCCTTGTCGCGATCCCGATCCTTGTCGCGATCACGATCTTTGCCGCGATCACCCAGGCGATCCTTATCCCTATCACGCCCGCGATCGCCACCCCGATCGCCGCCGCGGTCGCGGTCCTTGTCGCGATCTTTGTCTTTGTCTCGATCACGTCCTTTATCGCCGCCGCGATCTTTGTCCCGGCTTCGATCACGCTCGCGGCCATCACTCGCATTGCGAACGCGGCCGGCTGAACTATCAACAATTGCCCGGTCCCGACGGTTGTCACTGCCATCGCCATCGCCACTGCGGCGGACGGGCGCTGAACTACTATCGCCCGAAGACCGACGTTCAGACCCGCCACTGCGGCTGCCGTTGTCGCTTCGATTTCCGCGACTCGAATCATCGCGCCGATTTTGATCACCGCGACCGCTGTCATTGTTGCGGCTGGCCCGGTCGTTGTTGCCGCGGCTGCTATCGTTGTTGCGGCTCCCGCTGTCGTTGTTACGGCTTGGTTCGCTGGGCGCGCTGGGGGCGGGCGTACTCGGCGGTGGGGCGGGTGGCGGCGAACTTGGTTGTTCGCTTGGAGGGCTAACAGGTTCAGGCCGTGTCATCTCCGGCTTTACGTCCTGCGCTTTGACAATCGCCGCCGACGCGCAGACCAGCGCGACGAAGGTCAGCGATAGAGTTCCCATCTTGATCTGCTGAATTCCGATTTTCATATGTTCCTCCTAATGAAGGACGTTTCCAACGGAAAGGACGTTAACGGGAGAGTTAAGTTCTGTAGCGGATTATACTCCCAGGGCCAAAAGCAAGAAGCATCAGCGGGCGGCAGCTGCCTATTCAAGGTCGCTTTATCTCAAAAGTCGTTTGGCTTTAGCTTATAGACAGTTGAGCGGCAAACTGAGGCTGTCGAAACATCTTTCAGGCGCGCCCCACCACCGATTTGCGCGGCTGCGATTCGCCAACACTATTTTTGCCACTGGGGATCACGATCGAGAATGTTGGTTGTGCGATCGGCGATGCTTGGCGGGGGCTCGCGAACTGCCCCGGTGGTGAGTCCAGAATCATAGCCGGACGCGTTGGACTGTTGGGCATCAATTCTCAGCGGTGTTTGTTCAGGCGACACAATCTCGTCACGTCCCCGGGCTTTTATGCTCAGGCCGGCAATGATATGGCCCACGCCTGAAAGCACCGGAACCAATCCGATTATCCATAACAGACGTACAACCGACTCGATTTCAAAGGGAACCTTGTTTATGAGATCGGGATCAAGTTTCAGGACGATGCCATGAAAAAGAAAATATAGAAAAATCGAAAGACCTGTGCCCGAGAAGAATTTGATCGTTCCCTTGGTAATGTAACGCTCGCGCCGTTCCGCGGCGGTCTTTCGTCTGCGTATCCGGCGTTTGAAGCGCTCTTTGGCGGAGCTGCGGGTAATCTCAGCGTTCACCTTCTCCATCGCCCGCGAAACTTCGTCTGTAACATGGGCGATCTTGAGGCTGCTCATGATCTCTTTGACCTTGCCCGGCACTCCGTCCGACTGCGAAATCGCATCGCCCAGGCTCACCGCCCTGCCGACAACTTTCAAGTTAGTACCGCAGGAACGGCAGTAATGTTGGCCCCCGGCCGAATCGGTTCCGCATTGCGGACAGAACATAAACCTCAACCTCGCTGGACTACTATTATTATTGTCGGACTCATCTTTGAGAGCCAAGCCTAACCGAGTTACGGTTTTGCGCCGCCGGTTGTTTCGGCAAAAATAAAAATGCCGCGAGTTTCCTCGCGGCACCCGGTGTCTGAGGCGGACTACGGTCCGCCGTCAATCACGTTGTTATGACCTGAATCCATCGGCGTATCCCCTCAGGAAACCTGAACGGTAAACTTCGCCGAAGTTCCCATAGCCCGCTTCCTGATAGTAATGAGATCGCTGTGGATTATACGTCTTTCGGTCTTTCGCGTCGTGGCGACCGGTCTTCGATCCATCTTCGTACCCCTGATTAAAGGCCGTGTCAGAATTATTGAACACATAGTGTCCGTAACGGCTGTAATAATCAAAGTACGGATCATATCCCCAACCAAAAGGCCGGTAGACCCGCCAGGGGTTATAGAACCTTCCATAGACAGGCCGGCGAACAATGATCACGCGGCGCTGTGCTTCCGCGTTTGTGCTGGAGAACAGAGCAATCACGCCCGGGAGAACGAGCAGCGTCAAGACCAACGAACCTAACTTACGTAAGTATTTTCCTTTCATAAAATGTACCCTCCTTGTGCGTACTTCTTTAGACGCACAACAATCGCCCCACGTTGAAAGCATCGAATGAAGAACTGATGCCAATTATTTTGCGATCCGCTTGCAAGAAAAAACCGCGACCAAATGGCCGCGGCATCTTCATTTCAACCGTCAAGCTACAGCTTTCACTGCGCTAATATTCTTCTTTGCGCTTTGCGCCTTAGTACCGTCTATAGTGACGATGGCGCTTGCGAATCTTATACGTGTAAACCGCCCCGCTACCCGCGCCGACAAGTGATCCAATCGCTGCGCCCTTCTTCCCGCCTGCCAAACCACCGATGGCCGCGCCTCCGAGCGTGGTTCCGGCCACGGTCAATTTGTCCCGGTGCTTCTGCCAGAAAGTGCGATGACGACGACGATATCGAGTGCGCACCACAGTCGCCCTGGTCACCGTCTGGGCAGTCGCAATCGGCTGCATTGCGAACGCAAGCGTTCCAATGATTAACAGACTCAATAGGTAGATAGATAGGACTCTTTTCATACTCTCCTCCGTTCTGATTCGGGCCAAAACCCGCGTAATTTATGCCGTGCACGCCTGTTTTCGCGGGAGAGTCGGCGCGACCGCCACTGTAGAGTGCACATGATGTGCCACGCCTGAGTGATAAGCATAACTCTACCAACACAACTTAACCCGGAAGGCGTGAAATGGGATAGTTTGACGCGAGCCCCTAGCGCGCCGCCCCACGAATTAGAAATCTTATTGATGCCTCGCGCCGCTATTGGCCCGTGAATGAAGCACGGCGGTCCTACTTCTTGGTCGGGTGAACTGGATGCCTACTTGACACCAAAGCACACGACTCTGAACGAA
This sequence comes from Pyrinomonadaceae bacterium, assembly GCA_046262835.1. Taxonomy (GTDB): domain Bacteria; phylum Acidobacteriota; class Blastocatellia; order Pyrinomonadales; family Pyrinomonadaceae; genus UBA11740. The sequence continues at coordinate 33,225 of JBHELZ010000020.1, read as the reverse complement.
TTTTTGAGAGACGATTTCAGAAACAGAGTACAATCGTTTTCGTAATTGAAGCCGACAAGCATTAGCCGAGGCGACCACGCGTCGAGTTGTTGAGGTGTCCAGCGATGGAACAATCAATGTGTCTGCAGAGTCCGTAAATCAGCTTGATATCCCTTCATCCGAACCACGGCCCGATGGATAACCCAACCTCTGCTGGCAACAAACGCCGAACAGATCGAATCACGGAGCACGATCAACGTCTTCGGCCATTTCTGAAATGGGCCGGCGGCAAGCGTCAACTCGTATCAACCATTCGGGAGTTCGTTCCACAGCAATACAACATTTATTTTGAACCGTTCGTAGGTGCGGGTGCGGTGCTCTTTAACCTTCAACCGCACGACGCTTTAATAAACGACGCTAATGAAGAACTAATCAATTGTTATCGCGTAGTAAGAGACGAGCCATCAAAACTAATTCAACACGCCCGGCGTCACCGAAATACGAAGTCGTACTTCTATCGATTACGCTCGCTCGATAGAACCCCACAATTTGAGACTACGTCGCCTGTGGAACGCGCAGCGCGAATCATTTTTCTAAACAAGACTTGCTTCAATGGTCTGTTCAGAGTGAATAGTCATGGACATTTCAACGTACCCTACTGCAAATATCTTAATCCTCGGATTGTCGATGAAATGGCCATTAACGCCATAAGTCGCTACTTCAACACGGCGAACATTCAAATGACCAACGATGATTTTGAAGAGGCTTTGAGCGGCGCCGCAGAAGGAGACTTTGTTTATCTGGACCCTCCCTACGACCCTGTTTCTAATACTTCATCGTTCACTGGGTATAACCTTCCAGGTTTTGATCGTAAAGAGCAGAAAAGGCTGAAAAGCGTGTGCGATGATCTAACACGCCGTGGTTGCTATCTCTTAATGAGCAATTCCGCAACTGAGTTCATTAGGAGTCTTTATTCAAACACCCGTCGGTATACGATTGTGGAAGTCAGCGCTCACCGCAACATCAATTCGGTTTCCAGCGGTCGCGGCAAGATCAAAGAGCTTCTAATCTTCAATAACTACAACATCCAGAAATCGCCAAAAGCCCCGCCCGCACGCAATTTGCGCAACCTGGCATAGAATTAAACGCATGAGCGAGCACATGTTAACGCGAGCGATAGACCGTTTCATTGTTCGTCAACTGATTCCTTTCAACTGTCCGCCGTTTACTGCATATAATTAATCCTGCCGGCCGCCGTGTCGATCGCAACCCAGCTTACTTGTCGAGCAATGCTATCAACTGGAGCGCTGGCACTGCCGTTGCACAGGAAGCTTTGACAGCCCATTTTAAGATCACAACTTTGGGTATGAAACTGGAGACCACATGAAGAGAATTTCCTGCTTACTTTCTTTGTTATTACTGCTGACACCAGTCGGACCGGCCCTGGCGGCCGGTCAGAAGACCAACAACGTCGACCACATTAAACGTGAAGTTGCCAAGCTGGGCGTCGGATCGAAGGCCAAAGCGACCATCACTCTGCACAATGACACAAAAGTGAAAGGCTACGTTTACAGTGCCGGTGATGAAGAATTCGTCATTCGTGACCGCAGGACGGACGCACCCACGACGATTCGTTATGCGGATGTATACAAGGTCGACGACGCCCGCGGTCATTCAATCGCGCGGAACGCTATGATTATCGTAGCCGCAGGTGCGGCCATAACACTGGTCGCGATCTTTGCGGCGATCGCTCGCAACGAACGATGATAAAAGCCGGCATTCGGGCCCGCCCGCCGCGGACAAGCTTGAGGAATTCTCTTCTCCTGGTGGGGGCAGGCAGTCACGGCCGCACGGCGTCGCGAAGCTGAGGGCGGCGCTTACGCTGCTGCGGATTTGATCAGCGTCGCATTCAATTTGATATCAACGCCCGCCAGCGCCTGCGACACCGGGCAATTCTTCTTCGCCGTTTCGGCATGTTCGAGAAACGTTTTCTCATCAATACCCGGGACTTCGGCTTCAGTCTTAAGTTCAATCGTAGTGATCTTGAAACCTTCACCGACCTTTTCCAGGCTGACCTGGGCCGTGGTGGCGATGCGGGTGGGATTGTGACCAGCCTTAGTTAATCCCGCGGCCAGAGCCATCGAGAAACATCCGGCATGTGCGGCGCCGATTAACTCTTCGGGGTTGGTGCCCGTACCCTCTTCAAACCGTGATGCGAAAGAGTACTTACCCGTGAAAGCGCCGCTGCCTAATTTGACCGTGCCCGCTCCTTCTCTGAGCGTGCCTTCCCAAACTGCACTCGCTGTGCGTTTTGCCATGTGGTGTTCTCCCCTGATGATCCAGTTTTGATGATTATAACACTGGGCCGATGCGTGACGGGGGTGTGCTCACCACGTCCAAATCAGATCTTATTTTCTGGAGTGGTGCTAGACCCTTTAGAAACGGCCAAGAGAGCCAATCATCAAAAGAAACGGCCAAGAGAGCCAATCATCAAAATTTCACAATCCAGCTTTGCCGCCCGGTTTCCTTGCGGCTTTGCGGCTGGCCTGCGCAACCTCGAAAAAACTGATTTTAGGCAACGCCTTAAACACACCAAACGCGTCGCCGGCGCAAACCAAGACAGATTATGGGAGATACAAAAAAGCCCCCGGCGAATAAATCCGCCAGAGGCTTAGTGCGAAGCGATTACGCGCCAATTAATAGCGTGAGCCGCCGCCGCCGTTGAAACCGCCGCCGCGATTTTCGCGGGGTTTGGCTTCATTAACCTTCAGCGCACGTCCCGCGAATTCCTTGCCATTAAATTGCGCGACGGCCGCAGCGCCTTCTTCTTTGGTTTGCATCTCGACAAAGCCGAAGCCGCGTGAACGACCTGTCTCGCGATCTTCGATCAAGTTGACGTTTTCGACGGTGCCCGCCTGTGCGAACAAAGTTTGCAAATCGGCACTCGTCGTTTCAAACGCGAGATTACCAACATAAAGTTTCATAGACATTTCTTCTTTACCTTTTCCCCTTTGTGGGGCCAACAGAAGCTTCAAAGCTTCCCAATTCTCCAAGGTTACATAATCCAACAGAGAGAAGCCTTGGCATTCTAACTGGGTTGAGCTGTGAAATCAGATGATCTGGACTGCCAGAGGAACTGAGAGCAGAGTAAGCTCGACTCGGTTCATCGTGAACCATACGCTACTAACAGTTATATGTCAAAGTCAGAATATATTTTATAGGGGCAATATCCGGTCGTATTTGGCGCGCCAGGCTCGGCAATTCGTCTAAAAGGCAAAATCCAGACAAAAACGGTACTCGCCGGGATTGAATCTATTCACAATTAACGCCGCGCTCAGGCCTGCTTCACAAACTTCAGCGCAACCCCGTTCATGCAATAACGCAGTCCCGTGGGTTTTGGCCCATCATCGAACACATGGCCTAAATGACCATCGCATCGTGCGCAGGAAACTTTGATGCGCGTCATGCCGGCGCTCCTGTCTGTCTGTTCGATGACGTTTTCTTTCTTGATGGGCGCCCAAAAACTTGGCCAGCCGGTGCCCGAATCAAACTTCTGTGCTGAGCTGAACACCGGCAACTCGCATCCCGCGCATTCAAAAGTTCCCTGGTCGTGAATGTCATTGAGCGGACTCGAAAAAGCATATTCAGTTCCTTCGTGCCTTAACACGTCATATTGCTGGGGCGTTAACTCGGTCTTCCATTCGGCATCGGTCTTGATCACTTTTTTGATTCCTTTAGATTTTGAGTTGTCCGCGATTGATTTTGTTGCCTCTCCCTCGGGGACGGGACTCGGGTCAGCGCTGAGCGCCGGCGCCCCGCTAATCAGCGCCGGGCTGTTGCCTTGCGCTGACTGCGGAAGTAAAGGCAGTTTCGACAATATCGCCAGGCCACCCACCGCTATTGAAGATGAAATAAAGAAACGTCTGTTCATAGGCCTCCATGATAACGGAGTGTTGTTGCTTCAAACAAATTACGTATGTGGGTGGCAAATCGGATTTCGATGACGAGCCAGTACCGCGCGCGGTAGGCGAACCGTCTCGCTGGGAGCGCGGACGCCCTCGTCCGCATTGAGCGCGTAGCGCGACCGGGGCAGTAGCCGGACCGTGAAGGAGGGCGCAATCGTCCGCGTCAGCGGAGGAGTGAAATAGCGCAGGCTTTAAAGCCTGCAGTAGCATCCCCAAAAAATAATAAGAGAGCCGGCTTTAGCCGGCGAAAGATTTCAGCCGAGCGGTCCACCGATAAGAATCGCAAAATCGCAGGCCTGGCACCGATCGTACTTTTTTATGACCGATCGTACTTTTTTATGACCGCTCCGGTTCTGTAACAACGGGGCAGTAGCCCGACCGTGAGGGAAGCGTCGAGTTAAAAGCGCCAACGGCGCGAAAATGCGACCGCCTGGGCCAACGGCCGGGAACGCGTCACATAAATTTATTCAAGCCCCGGCGCACGGCCAAAAAGATCTGAAGGCCCGTTTGCAAAACGGGCCTTCAGTTGAGTCACTATTTCGGCAACAGACTACACTGATTAGGCATGTAAGGATTAAACTGCACGTTAATGCCAACCACGACTGGCTGATCCGAAGTAATTCTTACTGTCCAAGCCACATCAGTCACCCCATCAAAGGTTGGCGGGGGTGCAGCCTGAGCCATCAAGAACTCGAAATCCCTGGTATGACCCGCGCTCAGTGCCACTCCACTCGTGTCACCCGGATAAGTAATGGCCGGTGAAGAACCGGGAACGGGGTGTCCTCGCAAGTCGTTGCCATCTCTGTCGAGTATGGTCGCCGTGACATTGGCCGTGGAACTGCTTCCATTAAAGATATAGGCGTCGGCCCGCGCCGTAGTGCCGTTGTTTGAATAGGTTACCGGCGTGCAAACCCAAACGTAAGGTGGTCCACCCGATGAAGTTCCCGCTGGTCCAGCTGGTCCCGTTGCCCCTGTCGGTCCTGCGGGTCCCTGGGCGCCTGTTGCTCCTGTCGCTCCGTCTGGGCCCGCTGGTCCAATCGGTCCCTGGGGTCCAACCGGCCCTTGCGGTCCTGCCGGCCCGGTAATATTCCATGAAACTCTGGTTTCGTTGTTGTGGCACGCGGTGGCTGAATCAACCAAACGCATTCCGCCGTTTCCGGGGTTAATGCAAGCTTCAAGCTCACCGGGACTGCTCATGGCCCAGGTGAACACTGGGACGATGAGCACAAGCAGGGTTACTCCTGCCAACGCGGCGAATAAATTTCGTTTCATCCAATTAATAGTCATACGGATCTCCTTTGCGAGGCCTGGCCTCGTGCTGAAAGAAAATTAAAAAAGCGGAATCTACCGATGCGAAAGAGCGATGTCAAAGGTTGTGCGGCGGGCGAGATTGGCGTGCGATGAACTTGTCACGCTTTAGATTCGTTTCCTGCTGGGACGGACGTTGCGCCTGCGCGCGAGTGCGGGCGAGGTGGCCGCGCGCGACCTCACTTACACTTGCTATACCCACAGTCCCGGCAAAAATCACAGCCACTCGCATGCTCCAGTTGGCCATGACATTCGGGACAAGTGCTGATCATTGTGGACATGATTGCGCCAACGACTGGCTGGGTGCCGACGGGCGAAGCAGACTGTGTTTGTTTGCCAAGGGCGCGCGCGGAATCGGGATGTCCTTTCAAGCGCCGGTTAGTAATCATCAGGCATTCGGCGACTGCTTGTTCGGGTGAAGTCAACAGACGCTCGTTGAACCAGACGGCATGCGTGCCTGTAACTTTATTCAAACTGTAAGCGACTTCCGCAACGTCAAATCCCCCGCGCAACATCTTTGAAGCCAGCATGCCCACCCCACCGCTGATCGGCCCAGTGGCGAAAACTTCCTGGATCATCTGATCGTCATGATTGACCGTGACATACAGGTTCTGTCCGTCAAACGGAATGCGCCAGGTGGCGCCGCGAAGTTCGCGTGGCCGCTCGAGGCGGATTGCCCCCTGCTTACGCGCGGCAGCCTCGGCTTCAGCTAATCTTCTGGCCGCGGCTTCATTTTCAGATTCTGTTCGGCCTTCTGAAATTTCGACCAGCGGCTCGGAAACAGGCTCGATAATCGTAGTAGTCGTGACCACGGTCGGCGTCTCAGTCTTAACCTCCTGCTTCATGGAAGTCAGCACCTGATTTTCACGCGACCCGTCACGATAATAACTCACCGCTTTGCAGCCCAGCTGTCGTGCTAATCGATAGAGATGATCGACTGATTCGATAGTGTCGTTCACGGCGCCGTTACAGGTCTTTGACACGCTGTTGTCGACATTGCGCTGCGCCGCGGCCAGCACGTGCACGTGCTGTTCGGCGCTGATTGACATGGCTGAAATGAAATACCCGGGCAACTCGTGTTCATGTTCAACCACATAAGCAGCCGCAGCATCGATGGAATCCGGATCCGTCTGATCTACATCCACGCCCAAAGCCTGGGCGGCGAGGGTGTGAACGTACGTGCGCGTGCCGAGAGTGTCCTTTCGCACGTACGCCCATGAGAAATTGGGTTCAACTCCCGACGAAGTTTCGGCCACCAGGGAAATCGTGCCTGTAGGAGCGATCGTCGTTACTTCATAGTTACGCGGGGTAAGTGGAACTTCACGCGAGACGCCGATTTCGTTGTAGAGAAAGTCGGCGTACGATTCGCGATTCGATTCGAGCTCGGGAAAGATGCCGCGTTCGGCGCCGAGCCGCAGGCTTTCGGTCCACGCCTCGCGACGGATGAATCCCATTACCTCATCCATCAAGTCGATCGAAGCAGGCGAGCCATAAGAAATCTTAAGATTCAAACACAGATCGGCAAAGCCCATGATGCCCAGGCCCAGGGGCCGCGTGCGTTTGACGACATCATTGATCTCAGCCAGGGGCCAGGCGCAGGTGTCAATCACGTTGTCGAGAAAACGCGTGGTCCAATGCGTGACTTCAGCCAGCCGATCCCAGTCCAGACGATTCTCGCGATCATAAAACTTGTTCACATCGATTGACCCTAGATTGCATGAGTTTGCAAAGTGCAGGAACTGTTCGCCACAGGGATTGCTCGCCATAATCGGGCCCATCGAGTTCATCATGTGATTGTGACGATTGACTTCGTCGATGAAGGCGATGCCGGGCTCAGCGTATTTATGAGCACTGGCAATGATTCGGTTCCAGATGTCCGGAGCGTAGACCATACCGGGCGCGGGCGGCTCTTCAATCAGCGCGTCCGAAAGATCGGCAGTATCGAAAGCTTCTTTATCGCGGAACGTGACGGTCGAGCCGTCCGGCCGGCGATAGACGACATAGTTGCGGCCCGTGACCGGATCGAAAACCGGATCGTTCCAGCCTTCACCTTTAAAGTCGAGCTGATACCACTCGTTGCGATCGACTGCCTCGAGAAACTTATCAGTAACATTGACTGAGATATTAAAGTTCGTCAGCGAGTGCTGATCATTCTTCGCGTGAATGAAACGCAGGATATCGGGATGCGTGACGCGCATCATACCCATGTTGGCGCCGCGGCGCACGCCACCCTGCTTCACCGTGTCGGTAGTCGTATTGAAGATATTCATGAACGAGACGGGGCCACTGGCGACGCCATGCGTCGAGCTGACCATTGAACCGCTCGGCCGAAGCTTTTCAAAAGTAAAGCCGGTGCCGCCGCCCGTCTGATGAATGATGGCGGCGTCCGTCGCGGTCTTCATGATGCCGGCAATTGAATCGGGCACGTCGAGGACGAAGCAGGCCGCGAGCTGGCCGTTCGGTTTGCCGGCGTTGACGAGGCAGGGGGTGTTTGGAACGAACTCGCGCGCCATCATAATGTCCGACATGGCGTTGTAGAAAATGTCGCGCTGCGCCGGATCAGTCTCCGCAACCGACACGTGGGCGACGACGCGCGCGACAATATCCGACCATTCTTCGAGCGAATTTCCTTTGGCGTCTTTTAGCGAATAGCGCTTTGAGACAACCCGCCGGGCATTCAATCCGAGCGGCAACGGCCGGCGCTTAAACGAGACGATCGATTCCCCAATTTCGTTTTGAGATACCTTCGTCATCCTGGCACCACTCGCGCTCTTCATTTAGTTTACCTTTCTCACGCGGACACTGCACGTGAGGTCAATTTTGCGGAATAAAATGCCGAGACGACTCATGATCGCCTTCAAAAAACTGGATTTTTTTGCAGGTATTACGGTCGGTTTGCGAAGCTACAACACCCTTGCGGAGTTGGGTTTGGAACCCCATCTGCCGCCGCCGCCAGCCGTCACAACCAAAGCAGGACGGACTATACGCCGAGTTTTGGTGGATGTCAATATCTTGTGGCCATCTTTTTTTTCAACACGATAGAGTGTGTTTTCTGAGGCATTACGTTAACCGCTAAGTGACGGAAAATCAGGCTATTAGAGTGGCCCAGAGAGTCAGAAGCCCGACTGTCAGAAAGGTCCATTTCCGCGAACCTGCCCTCGCTAACGATCAGGCTTCTGATACTTGCTCTATTTTGACGATGAGCCGTGGGACAACAGCAGATCCAATTCGCGGTTCTGGTTGTCGAGCATGCCAAAAGTGTCGGCGGTCTCTTCGAGCATTTGTCGCGTCATGGCGATCGAATCGCTCAGCTCTTCAAAATGCAATGACGAGACGCGTTCGGGCGTTGGCAGGGTGACGACTTGATCATTTACCAGGCCAAAAAAATTCTCAATGGACTGCAGTTGCCCTTCAACCATCCGGACCGATCGTTCCAGATCATTGAAAGCGGCGACCCGGCGCCGGAGAATCTCAGCGTTAGCTTGCTGGATACGCTTTTGCCGATCATCAGTCGCGGTTTGAACAGCATGCTCTGCCTGCTTCAGTTGGTTCTGCACGGCCTGACGGTTGGTCGACCTCAAATGATGCTTCCGCCTCCGGTAAACATCGAGCAGGTCGACAAAATCTTCCCAGCGCTGATCGAGGGTCTCCAAATTCGCGGGAATTTCCTTGCTGGTAGTGAACTTCTTGTAGTTGGAATAAATCTGGTTCTTCATCCAACGGAGGTATTCAACAGCTTCACGCTCGCGCGGATCGAAACCTTTGATTACCGCTTCGCGTTGCGCCTCGCGAAGTTTTCGCGCGCGCTCTTTAGCGCGCCGCAGGACCAGACGGCGATAGAAAGGCGCGGCAGGCATAACACTAAGATAAAGGGCCTCTGATCCAAGCCCCAGTAACAGCGGAGTTACATCCTGAAAGAAAACCGCGCCCACCAGGAAGCCGGCCATACCCCAAAAGTTAATCGGCTCTTTGAACGCCTCTTTTAAATAGCGAGAATCGATCTTGGGCCATTCCATGAATCTGGGACTTAAGTTGTGATCTGTTCGTCTAATCTCTTGCCGCGCCGCCTGCAGGCGGCGTTCTTTCTATCACAATGGATTGCCGCCAAAACACGGGATCCAAACGATCAAATTTATTACCGCGCGGTCGTCTCTCCCTGCGCCGGCAGACCCTGAGGTGCGCCACTTCCGGTGTCAGCCGGCAGCAATCCCATGTCTTTCTTGTACTGAAGCAACTTGTCCTGTAACTGCATGTCCATCGCTTCTTTCTCGATTTCCTGCATTTGATTGTCGACTGAGGTGGTGCCGAGTTGCATTCTCGCTTCGGCGGCGGCCGCGCGGCGATCAATCTTGTCGCGCATCTCGTCAAAGGTCGAAGCGTCGTCGCCAATCTGGAACGAAGCCATGGTCTGCGCCAGTTGCTCCTGCAGCTTCGCCTGTTTCGACTGATTGATTAGCTGCATTGCTTCAGCAGTCCGCCGCTGCATCTGAAGCATGTAGTTGTCGCGCGCTTTGAGCGCCTGTTTCGATGCCAGTTGCGAATGTTCGTACTGGTGGATGGTCCGCTGCAGGTCAAGCTGCGCCTGTTGTAGCTGGCCTATATAAGCGGTCGCGATGTCGTCGCGGCCCATCTTAACTGAAGCTTTAATCTTCGAATCCAGATCCACGACCTGGGCCTCCAGCCGCTCTCTATTCTTGCCAAGCAACTTTTCCGTTGCCATGACCTGGGCGACCGAGTTGTTCAGGTCCGGAATGCGATCGCGCATGTCGCGGATTGTCTGTTGCAGGATCAGCTCCGGATCCTCAGTGGCTTCCACAATTCCTCCGAACAGCGCACGCATCGAACGTTTTATTCTAGTCCAAAGTCCCATTTCGTCCTCCGGCTACTTTCAGATTCGAAAAGATGAGTTCGTACGGCCATCAAACGCTCGGAAGCCGTCCAGTTGTACGAAAGCGCAAGGCGCATGGTTGCATTTTCAACCACTTTGACGGCGAGTATAGCAGACAGTAAGGAACAGGTAGTAGGCACTTAGCAGGCAGGGCGTTTGAAATCAGCCGCGCCCGTCGTTTCGCACCAGGGTCCCCCTCCCGATGTCCCCCCGGTACTGCATGCCGTCCCACCGAATCTCGCGAACGGCGTCGTAACAACGCGACAACGCCAGGTCCAAATTCTCACCCGTCGCCGTTACGCCCAGCACTCGTCCTCCGGCCGTCAACCACCGGCCCTGGGCGCGTGAGGTGGCTGCATGAAAGACGTGGACGCTCTGATGCTGCTCAATTCGCTCGAGACCGTGAATGCTGGCGCCAGTCTCTACTTTGGCCGGGTAGCCTCGCGCCGCCAACACGACGCAAGCGGAGGAATCCGGCGACCACTGAATGTTCAGCTGGCCCAACTGTTGTTCACTAATCGCTGCAAAAATTTTCGCGAGGTCTGTTTGCAGTCGGACGAGGATGGCCTGGGTCTCTGGATCGCCAAAGCGCACGTTGTATTCAAGCACGCGTGGTCCATCCGGAGTCAGCATCAACCCGATGAACAGTATTCCGCGAAACGGAAAACCTTCTTCGCGGCACCCTTTAATCGTTGGCTCAACAATATCGCGCACGATGCGATCTTGCATTGCGCCGTCAAGAATATTGACGTCAGTAATCGACCCCATGCCCCCGGTATTGGGGCCAGTATCGTTTTCACCGATCCGTTTATGATCTCGCGCAGCGGGCATCAGGCGATAATCTTTACCATCCGAGAACAAGAGCACCGAAGCCTCAGGTCCGTTGAGTCGCTCTTCGATTACGATCCTGCGCGCTGCCTCAGCCGCGACAACACCGCTCTTCAATTCATTCAACGCGCCGAAAGCTTCCTCGCGATTGATGGCAACAAAAACTCCTTTTCCCGCCGCCAGCCCGTCCGCCTTTATCACGACCGCATTGCTCTCATTTCCGAACTCCCCGGATTTCAGGACCCGTTCTGCTGCTTCGAACGAAGTCGCGACTCCATAACGGGCGGTCGGAATCGAATGACGATCCATGAAGTCTTTTGCAAACGCTTTGCTTGATTCCAGGCGCGCCGCATCGCTGCCGGGGCCGACGACCCTCAACCCGCGGTCCTCGAAAGTATTGACCAGCCCAGCCGCGAGCGGCGCCTCTGGTCCAATCATCGTCAAATCAATCTTTGCGGCTTCAGCAAACGAGGCCAGTCCCCTGCCGTCGTCAACATTAATGGGCACACATTCCGCGATTTGCGCGATGCCTGCATTACCGGGCGCGCAGAACAATTGCAAACGCTCGCTCGACGTGCGCAGCAACGCCCAACATATCGCATGTTCGCGGCCACCAGATCCAATGATCAAAACTTTCATCTTTCCTTAAGCGCGAACGGCCCGTGGGCCGTCGAGTTCAGCCTTTCCATTTAGCTTTTGTAACCCCAATATTTTCCGGCAAAAATGCTTGACAGGGCGGGGTCATAGTCATATAAGTGCACCGCTGTGGCCGCCGTCATGTTCACTTCGAGCGGCGCTAGTTTAAATTTTCGCGGCCTCCTCGTACAGCTTCGAGACCGGCAACCTGCAATCGGGGCTTCCCGCCCCAAGAACGTTAGAGGGTCTGGAGGAGAACCAATGTCAGATGATGAAACGGATCAGGTTGAAATTGAACAGGCATCTGACTACCAGGATCGCGCGATAGCTTGCGTCGATTGTGGAGAGGAATTTACCTGGACCGCCGGAGAGCAGGTTTTCTTTCACGATAAGGGTCTTAAGAACGAGCCGAAGCGGTGCAAGCCCTGCAAACAAGCGAAGAACGATCGGTTGGCAGCAATCTCACTTGCTCAATCGGCCGGCGTCAAACAACGAATTGAAGTCACGGTAATGTGCGCGCAGTGCCACGAAGAAACGACTGTACCTTTCTATCCTTCCCAGGGACGACCAGTTTATTGTCGCGCGTGTTTCATCGCCTCGCGGGCAATGACCGCCAGCGCTTGATGATCTAATTTTCCAGGTGGTAAGGAACATTGGTTACCACTACGCCCTTCTTAAAAAGCAACGCCCCCTTCAAAAACAGCGTGTTCTGATTGTGCAGCAGGTTCTGCCACCACTTCGCCGGAACGACCTCTGGCAACACGATGGTAATTAGAACGTTTGGAGATCCGCGTCTCACCCGGTCCACGTAATTGAAAATTGGCCGCGCCAGCGAACGATACGGCGAAGCGACGACCACCAGATTGACTCCGGAACCCCACTTATCCCACTTCTCTCGTAACCGGCGCGTCTGTTCCTCGTCAAGATTCACATACACGGCCGTCACATGATGTGGAGCAATCGACTTTGCGTATTGCAAAGCCGCTATTACGCCGCGGTGGATTCCCGATATCGGGACTACCACTTCATGATCAAACGGGCTCAATGAAGCAAGACCTTCGGTCGACAGCTGCCGCGCTACATCGACGTAGTGCCGATGTATCTTCAGGAACATCAACACCAACAACGGTATCAGAGCGACAACTACCCATGCGCCATGGATAAACTTCGTGGCGATGAAGATGATCAGCACAACGCAAGTGGCGATCGCGCCCAGGCCATTGACCGCGAGGGACTTTCGCCAATGTGACGTCCCTTGAATGGGTGCTAAATTTGAGGACGACGCGGCAAGGGAAGCAGACTGAATTCGCGCAGGCTCTGGTGGCGTGTCGCGAGCCGCTTGAATCGTTTTTCCTTCGCGCCACCAATGCACCACCATTCCTGCCTGTGACAACGTAAAGGACAGAAACACACCCACTGCATAAAGAGGAATCAGCCGGCTGGTGTCACCCCGGAACGCCCAAACCAACAATCCCGAGAAGGCCGCCAGCAGGATAATCCCATTCGAAAAAACGAGACGATCGCCAAGATTCGCAAGCTGGCGCGGCAGATAACGATCCCGGGCGAGTAAGGAAGACAAACGGGGAAAACCGGCGAACGAGGTGTTGGCTGCAAGGATCAAAATGGCAGCAGTAGTTGCTTGCACCACGTAGTAAAACCATCCGAGCCAGCCAGTGAAAACAACTCTGGCAATCTGAGATATGACGGTCTCGTGCTCGCGTGGATGAACATGGAAGAAATAGCTGAGAACGCTGGCTCCCACAAACATGACAATCAACAACACCGCCATCCAGGACAGCGTGGTCGCCGCATTTTTCGATTCGGGCTGCTTGAAAGCCTGAACGCCATTCGATATTGCCTCTATTCCGGTCAGGGCAGCGCAGCCGTTGGCAAACGCTCCCAGCAACAGGAACAAATGCAAAGGCTGCGGGTGATAGCCCTCAGCGATCTTGAGATCAGCATCGTTGGCCACTACACCTAATGCTGGATTCAAATAGAAGCGGATCAGCCCATAAAAAATCAGAAACAAAAAGCTTATTATGAAAGCGTAGCTGGGGGCGGCGAATAGTGTCCCTGCTTCGCGCACGCCGCGCAGGTTGGCAACCGTAATGAAAGCGATGAAAAACAGACACAATAAGACCCGATAATTGTGCAACCCGGCCAGGCTCGTTCCCTCAGTGGCAGAAGTAATGGCTTCGACGCCGGCAGCAACCGAAACTGACACTGTTAGAATGTAATCGACCAGCAGAGAGGCGCCGGCTATTAATCCTGGTATTGTCCCCAGGTTTTCCTTGGCCACGATGAAGGCGCCGCCGCCGGAAGGATATGCGTAAATAGTTTGACGGTAACTGATGGTGACGATCACGAGCAGAATGCAAATCGCGATCGAAATCGGAACAACTTTACCAAATGCACCGCTTTGGCCAACCAGGTATGCCGCCGCCAGCACGAGAAGGATCTGTTCAGTTGCGTAGGCCGTGGAAGACAGTGCGTCCGACGCGAAGATCGCCAGGGCAGTTTTCTTGGTAAGCCGTTCGTGGGCTAAGCGCGCTGTCCTGATGGGGCTGCCAAGCAGTAAGCGCTTTAGAGAGGCCATCGTTTACGCACAATAAGCGCCCGCGTTCGTGATCGCGGCGCTAAAAATGCCACAGCCTGGTTTATCAACCTGCCAACTGTGGCAACGTCACTTGACGCGTGGCGTTCGCTACTTCTCGATTCGAAAAATCCTACAGGTTCGTGCTTGCGGTATCTTATTCCACTTATTTCGAAAGTCAATCTTACCGAACTGTCGCCGGGCTCTTATTTTGAATTCTTTGAGTGTGCGCGGAGTCCCCGGCATTTCCGCAGTGAAGCATCTACAGCGTATTCATCACAGACTACAACGCAGTTGGTTGAGCTGCTGCAGAGAACAAGTGAAATTAAGACGCTACTGAAGTGGAATAGATTAATGACGAGGCCGCAATTCACGCAGGAAAAGTCAGGGGCCAAAAAATAAAGCGGGCGGGGCCCTCCCACAAGCCCCACCCTAAGGCCACGTGTCCTCACCCCACGCGACCACTTCGCCCACCGGGGAGGCGGGCGCACGCAGATTATGCACAACTACCGGTGCTTATGCAACCAAAACTAACATCTTTTTTTCACTAAACCGTGTTCGGCAAACCATAACTAGCTTTGGTAATGTCCATCATCAATTTCGTAGTGGGCGGACACACTCGATCGCGTGCAGAAGCACGATTACCGTATCTTTTTCTGCCGGCGCGTCCTGAGTTTTCAAGGCCACGTAGTCATTGGTCACGTCACTGATTACTCCCTCATAAATGCCGCCAGAAACGGTCTTGATAATTACTGCATTGCTTCTATACCGGATCAAAAGATTCTCGATATGTTGATAATTCATCGCGGGGATTCCACTTCGTGAGTGACGTCTTGATTATTGGATCATCATTCTATTGCCAGGTTACGAAAAACAAGCGGTAGCCGTCCGGGTCTTGCAGGCTAACGAATCGGCCGCCCCAGCCCTCGTCGCGCGGGTCAGTCACCAGAACATCACGCGCTTTTAATCTCTCGTAAAACGAGTCTACGTCGCTCACGCCGAACACAAAGTGAACTCCGCGTCCCCGTTTGAGCATGGTTTCAAGCTGCTGAACTAACGTAATGCGTAGTGGGCCTGATCGCACGGAAGCCATCGGCGGTTGCGCTTCGCTGTTGTTTGAATCCAAACCAAAACCTAAAACGTCGCGGTAAAATTCGACTGAGTCTTCCAGATTGTTGACTTCGAGAAAAAGAAGATCGAGCCCGTTAATCATTTCGGTGCGCTTCAAACTGTAGTCAGGATTAAATAGAGACCGTAACCACCACCGGCAACGACGAGCCAGAAGACAACTTCCTGCAGCGCGCGAAAACGTCGCACCGGATGACCTGAACTCATCGATTCACGCACATTAGTCATGGCCGAGTGCGCGATCATGACGCCAAACAAAATTACGCCGGCCGCCAGAATTGAAAGTGGCCAAAGAAACCAGAGGCCATTAAAATGTACCAGCAGCAATAACAGTAAGCCGAGGGCCAGGCACATCAGCGCGCTCAACAGTTGGCCATAGAATCCAAGTTCACGTGCAGCGGGGGCTGACCGTACCGTTCTAACGCTGACTGCCGGAGCGCGTCGCTTAGCGTCGTAATGTTTGCGCGCATTTTCATCGCGCAGGACACTATACGCTTCATTAAGCGCCTTCATGTCTTCTTCAGCGCCCCCGCGATCAGGATGGCGCTGATGCGCGTGACGTTTATACAGACGCTCGATCTCTCGCGGCGAAGCGTCTTCGCTCGCGCCGAGGATGGCGTAGAAATCAGGCGGTCGGTCCAAGATGGCTTGGCATTGTAGAATCGCAACCGGCGGATATCAATCAAACCGACTCCCGTGAAGCGGCACATTTTAGCAAAGGAACGGAAGACCATTTAGGCCCTGAGCACGGAGACTGTTATTTTTAGATGGTTATGAGTCAGACTTTCGCTCCCGGAGATGATTTGATTTTTCAACTCGAGAGCGGTTTCGGTTTGTTGCGGGTGATCGCAATCGACGAGCGCGAGGGCAAGCCGGTCTGGCATCTTGCCGCCTATGAAGAATTGTTTCCTGATATCGAGTCAGCAGAAGCGGCGCTGGCAGATCCCACGTCGCTCCGTATCAGACGCGCGCACATGGCCTTAACCGACCGGGCCTTTGAAAGAACACCTGCCGCGCGCCTCGGCAATCGTCCGCGCTCAGAAGCGGAGTTAGCTGAATACAACAATTGGGTTCAGACCCACGGCGAGGTTTCTGATCGTTCTGCGCTATTGATGTTGGGACTTCGATAAGATGACGACCTTACAAGGCAGGAAAAGAACCACAACTATGAGCCTCGCGCGCCGGGCCGCTATCTTCGCGTTGTTTATCTCGGTGGCCACGCTTTCTACGTTCGCACAGCGGCGTGAGCGGCCGGTCGATTCATGGAAGCCACTTCATTATGGTGTGGACCTTAGCTTCAATGATCAATTGAATCAGATTTCGGCGCGCGCGGACATTTTGCTTGAAGTGATGGCGCAAAATCTGACGAAAGTTGATTTCGACTTTGGCGAGCTGCCCATTGATTCTGTGCTCGTGGCGGGGGCGAACGCGAAATTTGAGCGCACGCCTGAGACGCTCAACGTGATGCTGACTGCGCCGGCAAAGCGAGGAGACAAACTGAACGTCACCGTGAACTATCACGGGCACCCAAAAGACGGTTTGATTTTCGCTAAAGACGCCGACGGTAAGATGTCCGCCACCGGCGACAACTGGCCCAATCGAGTTCACTATTGGATTCCGACTCTCGATCATCCTTCCGCGAAAGCGACGGTCACGTTTACGGTTTCTGCCCCGCAACGTTACGAAGTTTTGGCCAACGGCAAATTCATTACGCTCATCGGAAACGCGGCGACGTCACACTGGAAATTCGAAGAGACGAAACCAATTCCTCCTTATTGCATGGTCGTCGCCGTAAATGAAGGCGCGATAATTAACTCCCCTGATTACGCGACGACCAATCTGCTTTACAACGTTCCCGAGCGCGATCGTGACTACGCGTCCAAAGGTTTCTCGCCGGCCGCTCCGGCGCTCGCCTTATATAGTCAGACGATCGCGGCTTACCCGTATGAAAAACTCGCATTGATAATCGGGGCTACGCAATTCGGCGGGATGGAAAACTCAAGCGCCATCGTTTTTCCCAGCAACCTATTCAGTCGGAGGGCGAACGATAGAATGAGCGCACGCTTCGGTGTGCCGGCACGAATCGAGGAAGTGGTTGCGCATGAGATTGCCCATCAATGGTTCGGCGACTCAGTCACGGAGTCTACCTGGGCCGACCTGTGGCTGAGCGAAGGCTTTGCCACTTACTTCGCGGGGCTGTTCGTTGAGAAGTATGACGGCGAGGATGCGTTTCACGAATATATGCGTAACGCGGCGCAGAAATATTTCAACTACGAGAAACAAACGAAGACGCCTATCCACGATGAAGCCACGACCGACTTGATGAAGCTGCTGAATCCTAACAACTACGAGAAGGGCGCCTGGGTGCTGCACATGTTGCGGTCGCAACTGGGCGACGAAGCCTTCTTCAAAGGGCTGCGCAATTACTACAACGCACACGTTTCAGCGAACGCCTCGACTGATGATTTGCGCGGAGCTTTGGAAAAGGCTTCCGGTAAGAATCTAAAAGAGTTTTTTGCTCAGTGGGTTTACCGCACCGGCCATCCGCGCTACCGGGCCCTTTGGGAGGTTAATGGCGACGGCACAGCTCTGAAGATAACGGTCAGCCAACTTCAGGATGGAGAAGCCTTTCTCGATCCGTTGCCGATTGAAATCACGGTTGACGGCGCAAAGGTGCGGCAGATGATTTATCCGAAGTCTAAGATAGCAACGCTGACAATCCCGCTGAAGGGGAAACTAAGCGCAACGGAATTCGATCCGGACGAAACGTTGCTGAAAGAGGTGGTCAAATAGCAGCTCTTAGATCTTCGCTTCACGGCCCAAACCGCTGCCTATATTCACTCGATGAAATGAATGCTTTCACCATCTCAGCGCTGATGTAATTGCCGTTGAACTGATTGAGCTTGTTCAGCCAGAAGTTGTAGCCGGCGACATCAGGATCGCGACGGAGATAGCCAAAATATTCCATCAGGACGAACGCGCGATTAAACTCTTGTTGCCTTAACCCCTCGGATTCAGCCACCAGCCGCAGGGCTTGCGCCCGCGTGATTAGTCCATTGTCGAGACCGCCCAAAATTACGTCCCGCACAAAGCGGTTTTGCGGAAGTTGACCGCGGATCTCGCCGTTTAAAGACCCCGTGGTGTGAACATCGACGTATAGAAGACCGGCACCCAGATCGTTGGATTGCGCCGGAGTCAACGTAATCGGAAAATTAACAAACTGCCCATTAGGCAAAGATGCAAGCACTGGGGCGTTCGCCGCCGCAGCTGCTGGTCCATGAATGTGCGCCGCTGTCTGGATGCTGCTGAGGCCACTGAAGGACAATGAGACGGAAGCGCTCGATCCGCTAAACGCCTGACGCAGGATCACCAGTCCCGTTGCCGGTAATGGATTCCCGGGCACAACCTGGGAGCCGTCGAGTCTGGCGATGTAGAGTTCGGCCGTAGTGGTTGCAACACCTGCGGTAGCGAACAAAGTGTCCACGAAATTCCGATTCGATAAACTCCCGTACTTGTTCACAAATTGTGGTCGCGTCACGAACTCGCTGAAGTACGCCTGCTTGTTTGCTTCAAGCTGGGCGTCCGCTCCGGGCGCTCCAAAGACATAGCCGTTCTGTAGTTCGGTCGCATCGTTTGTGAATTGATTATAGGTCAAAGGCACGGGCGCATTTGGCGCGGTCATGTTTCCAAACGCAGCTTTGTTTGTCAGATAGGCCAACAATCCCGTTTCGTTGAACTCGATCGAAACAAAGAAAGCAGCAGAAACATTAATTCTTCTGACCTCAGCGCATTGAGGATCCGCGCCGCACGATGTGATTTGATTGATCCAGAATTGATAACCCGCCGCGTCAGGTTCGCGGCCGAGAAAATCGATGTAATGCTGGTGCACAAAAAAGTCAGCAGCATCAATTGGGTTTTGCCCGGTGACGCTTTCGTTATCAGTAATCGTGACCGTTGCAATATTGGGCGAGCCGAGACTGGATCCGGTCGCGTTGCCAAGACTGATGGTGAAATTCTCGTTTCCCTCGGCATAGCTATCGTCGGTGATCGGAATTGAGATCGTCTTGAAGGTTTCACCGGCTGCGAATTTAAGCGTCCCAATCGTTTTCGTATAGTCGCAGCGCGATGATGCGTTGCCATTATTGACGTTGCAATCGACTCCAGAAGCGTCCGTGGTTGAGTAATTAACCGCGGCGGCAGTTGAAGTATCGCCCAGGCGTGTCACCGTCACCGTTGCGCGCCCTGCCGATTCGCTCACCAGATAGTTCGCGGCCGTGAACTGCAGACTGCTGGCGGATAAAGCCGCTCCAAACTGGCCGCGTATCTCGCCGTTAGGGAAATTCGCGCTGTGCACGTTCACATAGAGCTGTCCGTTCTTTAGATTGGAAACGTCCGTAGGCGTGAGCGAAATCAGGAAATCGCTCGCGTTGCCGTTGGGCAACGGGAACAGAATTGGTCCAATCACGCCGGCAGCGGCTGGCCCATGAATGTGCGCATCAGTTTGCGCGCTGGAAAGACCGCTAAAATTCAACGACACGCGCGCCGAAGTCTCGTCAGGACTCAACAGCACGGTGGCCGTTCCGGCCCCGCTCGAACTGTTTGGGGGAGTTTCCTGCGCGCCGGTAAGGTTAGCGACGAACAATGTCGGTTGCTTGCCCGAAATCTCATAGACGGCGCCATTCGAATTCGACACCACGAACACGTCACCGTTCGGCGCCGTCTCAATGTCGGTCGTAATTCCAAAGTCATGGCCAATCAAAAGCGATTCGCTTTCTTTGATATCAAACTTGTCGTCGTTATCTGCGACCAAATCATTCAGGCGCGAATCGCTGAATGAAAAGTGCAGACGATCAGGTGTCAGCCTGAAGCGAAACAGGAAGCCGTTTGCCAAAAACGTACGCGCGGCGCCGACAAACATATCTCCTTCGAACTGTGGTCCCAGGCCGCGCCCCTGGACAAAGCCGAGCGGCGACGCCGGAATTGCATACTTCCAACTGAATTCCGGATCATTGTAGTGCGCGCCCGGCAACATGTAGAGATTTGCCAATGCGCCCGCGGGCGTATCGGCGATCAGCGACGGGGACCAGCGCAGTTGTTGGAGATCGCGTGATCCATAAGTCGATTCGATTTGCTTGTACTGGGCCACGCGACTATTCGGCCCCATCATCTGGACCCAGCCGTTGTTGGAGCCCGCGGTGACCCGGTTCATTTCGTCGAACGCATCATCGCCGTTCTCCTGGTCCCAAAGATTTCCTGAATACGGATCGAAACCCAGGCCAAAGCCGTTGCGCACGCCGTACGCGAAAAGTTTCTTGATGTTCGCCGCCGCCTCGCCTGTCAAACTCGTCGAGGCGTTAAAGAAAGGGTTGTCGGCGGGCGTGGATCCGTCATCGTTTAACCGCAGAATAAATCCGGTCAAGTGATTGTTGTCCGGCTCAGGGCCGCCGAACTGATCGTCAGGCACTGGCCCAAACTGATTATTCTGCAAATAACCGCGGCGGCCATTGTCACCCATCAATATGTAAAGCTTGCCGTCCGGGCCGAATCTCAACACGCCGCCGTCGTGATTGCCGCGCAACGATTGGTTAGCGTCAGCCTGATAAGCGTGCAGCCTGATCAAATTGCGATCAAAGGTGAGCGTCGAACCGTTCCAGATATAGCGATCGACTCGATTGCCGAGCAGGGCGACCTCAGCGAGGATGGTCGAATCGAGGCCCGTGCTGCTCTCGGTCCAGTACAAATAGACGTATCCGTTGAAAGCAAAATTTGGATGCAGAGCGATACCCAAACCACCGCGCTCCGATGCGCTGTTGACCGCGAGATCGAGCGGCGCCGGCGCTTGCATGATACCGTTGGTTATTCGCTGTATCTTACCAGTGTTCTTTTCAAAAATTAGAAAGTCGTTATTGCCGATAAACGCCATGCTGGTCGGCTGCGACAGACCGCTAACGACTGTCTTCACCGAAAGGTTTGGATCGGTCATGCCGGGCCCGCTGGACGGCGAATTTACTGTTGTCTGAACACTGACGGAGTTGTCAGACACGTCCGGATCGGTTTCGGCTGCCGCGACATTTGCGTTGTTGGTCAGCACGGCCGCGGTTTGCGGCACGACGACGATACTGATAATGGCGGTGCCATCGCGAGGCAGTGATCCAAGATTGCACGTGACCGTATTGCTTCCGCTGCAAGAGCCCTGCGTCGGCGTCGCCGAGATGAAATTGATTCCCCCGGGCAAGTTGTCAGTGGCAACCACATTCGTCGCCGGCGACGGTCCATTATTGGTGACGATGAGGCGATAGGTAAGATTTGCCAGCGTGATTCCTGGGTTGGGCGAAGCAGTTTTCGTCAGCGACAGGTTCGCGCTGGTGGGACCGGACACTATCAATTGCGACGGCGAGGAATGTTGCAGGTTCCCGCTGGTTGCGGTGATATTCAGTGCATACGTCCCGGGCGGCGTGGCGCCGGTCGTATTTATTGTCAAGGTCGATGACTTCGCTGCTGCATCTGTAATAGAAATTGAAGCCGGACTGAAACTCGCAGTTGCATCGTTGGAGAACCCCGTAACGCTCAAAGACACAGTTCCGGTAAAACCTCCCGCCGGGGTTACAGTGACCGTATAATTCGCCGCGCTGCCTGGATTTGCGGTGCGAGACACGGGCGCGATGGAGAGAGAAAAGTCGGCCGCCGGGGTTACGTCTGCGACCTTCGCGACGAACGCATCCTGACTTCCTCCCGTCAATGATTGCAAGGGCGATCCTGTCGGGAAATTTGTTGAAGAGGTATATCCCGTCAGGTAAGCGTTCGATGTATCAACCGCAATCGGATTTGTGGCCGTCACCGCGGGCACAAAATTTTCGTTGGCAGAGCCGCCCAGGTAAGTCGAATAGAGAAACGCGTTTCCGCCGGGATTCAACTTCGCGATGAATGCATCAAACGCGCCGCCGTTGTTGAGTTGCAGAGGTGAGACTGTGGGGAGATTCGTCGAAGCGGTAAAACCCGTCAGGTAAGCCCCGGAGGCGTTTACCGCCACGCCCGTCGCGCGATCGTCTCCGCTGCCGCCAAAGTAAGTCGCGTAAACCTTTGCTCCGCTATTGGAAATCTTCGCAATGAACGCGTCGAACGATCCGCCTGAGGATGGTTGCGCGGGGTTCAATACCGGAAAATTGTTCGACGAAGTCTGGCCCGCAACATAAACGTTGGCGACACCGACGTCGGCCGCGATTCCAAAAGCTTTGTCGTCGCCAATGCCCCCGATGTACGTCGAAAAAACGAGCGATGCAGCGCCCACCGCGGTCGTATCGATCTTCGCGACAAAGGCGTCAAAGCTTCCGCCAGAGAAAACCTGAAAAGCATTCTGGGTGGGAAAGTCAGGCGATGCTGCATAGCCCGCGACGTAAGCATTACCCGTCGCATCGACGACTACGTCACTGCCCCGATCAGTACCGCTGCCGCCGAGCAGGGTCGAATAGAGCACCCCGCTGCCGGCCGCATTCAGCTTCATCAGATATGCATCCGTATCGCCGGCGCGAAATGATTGAAATGCCGAGGGAGTTACCGGAAATCCGCTCGAACGCGTTCCACCCGTCACGTAAGCGTTGCCAGTCGCATCGACCGCAACTCCTTCGGTCGAATCGTTGTCTTCGCCGCCGATGAAAGTTGAATACACCAGCGCGTTGCCTTGGGGGTTCAACTTGAAGAGGAAGCCGTCAAAGTCGCCACCACGGTAAGTTGTCCCGAGCGCTCCCGCCGTTGTCGGAAAATCGATCGAGGTATCGCCGACGCGTCCCACCACGTAGGCATTGCCGTTGGCATCAACCGCGATCCCATCTGCGCGATCGAGACCGCTGCCGCCAATATAAGTCGAGTAAATAATGTTCGCGCCTGCGGCATCCAGCTTGGTGACGAAGATATCACTTAGCGCTTTATTGTTCGGGAAGGCAGCCCCGCGTGTCGGAAAGTTGGTCGAGGCGGTCGTTCCCGCGACGTACACGTTGCCACTGCCGTCGATTGCGATGCTGCTACCGGAATCGTCGCCGCCGCCGCCCAAATAACTTGAATAAACCAGTGTCGGATCGATCACCAGCGGCTTGCTGCGATCATATTCGCTAATCGCAATGCTGACCTCCCGCTTACGGCTTAATGAATAGTGGCCATGGATCAACCGGCGCTCACCGTTGATGTCTTGATAGATGATCGGTTTCCGTTGAATTAACTCATCACCGCCGCCTTTCAATATGAGATCGCCCGCCGCTGAGACGCGAGGTCGTGCGCCCTGAATTCCGAGACGAATCGCGCCGGGGTCGGCACCGGGCTTTACCACAAAGTCGTACTCGAATTCGTTTTGATTGCCATAGAACGTGAGATCAATCCCCGCATAGATATTCTCGTACGTTACTTTTTCGAACGTCCGCACGTGGGCGTGCCACTTTGCCGGATCATTGCCGACGAAGTAGTTTCGCTCACCCGGCAACGCATCGATTCCCCTTGGCGTGCTCGCCGGGTTGGCTCCAGCAAAATTAACATTAAACAATTCGCGAGACCGGACGGTAGCTGAATGCGAAGTCAGGAGCAGGACTGATCTAGCGGTGCGGGCGATGAACCTGACCGCGGGATCCGCCTGCCCGGCGTTCGCTTCAAACGCCAGCGGGAAATTCCCCAACGATTGGAGCTTAGGGGCCTTCGCCGGCAAAGCTCGCTCGCATTCTTTGCGCTCTGCGCTCACGGCGGAGACAGAGGCCTGCCCGGCGCTGGCTGGTTCGTAATTGACCGGCGCCAATGCGACGATCCCACCGAAGGTGAGGAGCGCTGAGGCAATGACAACAACGCGGTAGTAATTCTGATTGCGCGGTCGCTTCATCTCTTTAATTTACGATGAGAAGCTTACAAAGAAAATAAAAAAGGATCGAAAGTGATTGAACACTGCCTGCTCGTGCTCAAAACACGGTCGATCCTCATCAGCTTATTAAAATTCTTGAGCCCTCGCTTACCGCCCAGCCTCCAACCGCGATGCTCGGCCGGGGGGGTCCCGGTGGCCGGGCTACTGCCCCGCGTTCATCATCCAAGGAATCCAAGGTTCGGTGTCGGGAACTTACTCAAATTCGGGAAAACAGTCGTCAGCAAGTTGGCGGGCAAACCGTACCATGCAGCCAACGTTGCGCCATATTGATCGATGGATGTCGTCGGTATCCAACGTCCGCGATTGCCGCCGTCATCGTCGGGACTGTTAAGCGCCAACGTTGGATAGGCGCCATAGAGTGTTCCGCCCAACACCGCGCCGCCCATGATGAAAGCATGGCTTCCCCAGGCGTGATCCGAACCGACAGTTCCGGCTCCCGCGCCGGACGGTTGAAAAGTCCGCCCGAAATCCGAAAGCGTAAACAGCGTTACGGCGTTGCTGTTTCCCTGGAATCCCATCTCGTCATAGAAGGCGCGCGCGGCCTGACTTAACTGCGTCAGCAAATTTCCCTGAGCGCCGGCGCCGTTCGGCACCGTCGGGTCGGTGGAAGTCTCGTTCGTGTGCGTATCGAACCCGCCGAGCGAGCAAAAGAATATTTGCCGGTGCATGCCGAGTCCACCACTTGATACCGGCTTATTGCCTATCTGGATCAACTTCGCGACTTGTCTCAGTTGATTTCCGATGTTGGTTCCGGGAAAGGTGGCGGTTATTGTTGGATCAGGTTGATTTAGTGTGGTGTCGGCGCTCAATGCCTGATTCGTCGTATCACTTGCGCCTTTGACTAAAGCAGCTCCCGTATCGAATCCGAGTAGTTGTCGAAAACTGCTTCCGTTGTTAAAGGGATTTGCTGAAGATGGCCCGCTCCAACTTAAATTCAGGACGCTCTGCAGTGTGCCCGTGCCGATTGCCAATTGACGACTGGTGATGCCAGTCTCAAAGAGATTGGTACCCGCTACCGAGATGTTCATCGGCAAAACAGTCGCGCCGTTGAGGGTCCCGGTGTTATCCGAAACACGACCACCCCAACCGGTTTGCCCGCTCGACTTTGTGATCGACGTCATCTGCTGCGCGACCTGATCCGAATGCGAAAACAGCTGATAAGGCCGAAAGGCTCCGTTGACGTTGCTTTGATATTGCGCCTTGGTCGTCGGCTGAAGCAGCGATCCGTAATTGCAGAGAATTGCGAGCTTGCCCTGGCTCCACGGGCCAAGCAATCCCGGAGCCTGTCCCGCGTTAGCAACCTCAGGAGAAAGATTTGGGTGCAAACCGAATTGGCGGCCGCTCGCTGGATTGATCGGCAGCAGCGCTTGCTGTGATATTGCGAGCCCTGAAGGGCCGCGTACGCTGTTGTAGCTGGCGTACTCAGCATCTAGCGGCACCACCATGTTGTTGCAGTCAGATCCGCCGCTCAGAAATACGCACACCAGCGCTTTGTAATCCGACGCGACTTCGGGTTGCTGTTGCACCATCGCGTTGACCAGCGATAGTCGATCAAGACTGCTCACTACTGCCGCTGCCGTCAGACCGCACGCTGTATCTCGTAAGAAGTTTCTTCGTGATTTTTTCATGGATTCACCTCTCTACCTGAAACTGCGATGAGGTCGCGACAAGATAAATTGCAGTCTGCGTTCTTTGCCTCGCTTGCGCCGTCGGATCGGCATTCGTGATCGCCGTGACCGCGGTCACGATGCTGTTCTTCATCGATGAAGACATTGTGCCGTGCATCATGTTGGTGTTCAGCATGTCGACAAGCGCGGACGGCCCGGAATTTTGTGCCGTCGTTTGATAGGCGGAAAAATTCAGTTGCGTGCCGCTGGGGCGGTTTGGATTATTGATGGCGATGCCATTGCCGCTGTTCGCCAGGAAAAATGTGTTGACCAGGTTTGCCCGCTGATAGGCTGACGAGGTATCGAGGATGCCGAACTCCGGAGCGACCAGGTTGGTTCCTGGTAAGCCATAGTCCGCCGGAAAATAACTGAACACTGTGGGCGGATTGAAAAGGTCCTGGCCCAATGGAGTGCTCAAGCTACCGGCACCGGTGACGTTTGTCGTTAAGACACCGTCGCTGGTCGCATTGAACATCCGCAGCAGACTTGTCATCAACAATATCGGCTCGCGCAAGTGGCCGTAGCTCGGATCCGTCTTCAGGTCGCCACGTGCTTCAGGATCCAACAAGATCGAGGTGAGGATCGCTTTCATATCACCACGAACTCCCGATCCGTTACTGGCGAAAGCCGACGCGCAACGGCCGACGTAAGCCGGACTGGGATTGCTGCTCACCAACTGGTGAATAAGTTGGGTGCAAACGTAGGGCCCCGTGTTTTGATGATTGAAGATATTGTCGATGGCGGCATTCAATTCCGCATTCTTGTACGCGGTCATGTTCGCCAAATTGCCCGTGCAATTCGAGCAGGCCGGAAGTGCCTGTCCGTTCAGCAGCGTCTTGGCGGCGATGTCGAATGGGCCGTTGACGGCCGTGTTGTTGCTAAAGGCCATCGGCCGCATATAGTCCGGCACCGACAGACCACTGACCGTGTTGGTGGTCGTATTTGGAATTACCCAACCGGTAAACACCCGGGCAAAGTTCGTGATCTCAGTTTGACCATAGGTCGGAACGCGGTTGCCGTTCGCGTCGAGCACTGGCGTCCCGTCCGAATTAAGCACATCTGTGCCAATCGAGAAGAGCTGCATGAGCTCGCGCGCATAGTTTTCATTTGGCGATATCCGCGAGTTCCCGGCCATGTCGAGATACCTTCCCATGCCCGCGTTCAAAGTAATATCGAAAAGCAACTGCCGGAAATTGCCGAAGGCATTCTTGTCAATTGTCTGCAGATATGGCGCGTACCAACTTGTCTCGTTGTTGTTCATGTCGCGTCCAGCTATGACGATGAACTTGTGCAGAGCAAATGCTACTCGCTGACGCAACTGATCAGGCCGCCCAAGGGCGTTGTTCATAAACTGCACGTGAAGAGGATAGAGCGTGTAATTGTCCCTTACGCACGTCGCGTCACAACCACCCGGAACGCTTGTAGATTGGATTGGATAGAGCGTAGTCAAAGGATAATTCGACGACAATGCAGGGTTTGCCGATCCATCCACGAACATGGGCGGCGTATTGAATTGCTCGTTTAGGTATGCCTGAATTCCAACTGACCGCAAATGCGAAAGATCATTGTCCGTGGGACCCCAGGTCGCTTGCTCGAGGAATCGAACCGCATCGGGTCCGGCGACGGCGGCCGGCGCGCCTGCTTGGGCTTGATATTGCGCCAACGTCAAGATGGTCGCTGCTGCGGGTGGCGTCGCGGGCGCGGGGTTAGGCGCGGAATCATCCGCTGGCCCGCCTCCGACTTGGCCGATAGCCACCCGCGCCCGGTTGCTCGCCAGCCCGTGAAGATTTAATCGGACCAGCACATCCCCCAGGTTGGGTCCCATTAAATCATTCAGTCGCACGACTACCATGTAAATACCAGCGAAATTGGGAACTGTTCCCACGTACTCAACCTTGAGAGGATAGATGGCCCCGGCGGCGTCCTGGGCATCCACCGTTAGCGCGCTGGCGGGCTCACCGGACAGGAAATCCAGATTTGCGCAGAAAAGGGTTATCCGAGTTCGCGGGTCAGCGGGACTAAAGTTGGCTTCGGAATTTAGCGAAAAGGGTTCAGCAATCATCGACACTGACTCGAGTGCCAGCGCCCGGGTTGAGCTTGATGAAGCTGTGAATAAGGAGGGCGGAGTGGCGGGCGCGGCAAATGACGGAAATGTAGCGCCGCAAATCAATGCCAAAGAACTTGCGCAACAAAGCGAAACCAGGCGGCTCCGCAAAGCCAAGGCTCGGATTTTCATACAATAGTCCCTCTGTCCTTAAACTGCCGAGTGTTCGAAAGTGAGGTTGGATCCAACCGAAAGCTTGGTGGAGGGGCCACCGGGCCATGCACCCTGTGTTCATCCGAATATAACCGCTGGCTGGGTGCCGGGTCAACAAGTTTGTTAGACGGGCCAACGCAGAATTTTGGCGAGATTTTTTTAGCGGATTACCTTTTCTAAGACATTTTCGACGTCGAGCGAATAAATTCATAGAAGCCTGCGGCCGCTCCGAGCACAACCCCGGCCACCAGTAACCAGGGACGGGTGTGCAGCCACCGGTCAAGCAACCATCCGGCGGTTAGCCCCGCCATGACCGACCCAAAAAGCGAGAAAGCGGCCGCGTAAGCCAGGCCTGACTTGCGGTTATTCTCTTCCTGATCATTCTCTGGGGACACGATGGTTAGGATCGAATCTGACTTTTACCAGGATCCACGAGTCACATAGTTTTTGGGCGCTTCGACTAATAAGGCACGACGCGAATGGCGCATTGAGTCATGGATGAAGCAGACGTGCGTACACCAGCAGGCTTTTCCACCGTCGATGGTTTGCAATTCCACCTGCCGCTCTTTCGCTCGCCACAGCGCATTGAAATCGTAGTCGTAGTCTTTTAGCGAGCCGAATTTTCCTCGCAACTCACAGGCGCGCACGTCGCCGTTGTAGTCGATAACGGCGATCGTCTCTCCGGCTGTGCAAGCAAACGGCCAGGCTGTCGAATGACTAAAGTTTGCGCGCTGCGTTCGATAATGCGTTGTAATCGTTCCCACGTACGCGAGGTTCTTGACGAAGCGCCTGGTCGCATCATCATCAGCAAACATGCGATCGCCGTAACGTTTCGTCAATTGCGAAATATACGAATACATCCCAGGCAGAACGGCTGGCGGGACCTGCTTGACCTCGTCACCGGCTGCAGTGTCCCCGCGGACGATATTGAAGTAATGACCGTCAAGCCGGAAGGTGTTCCACATGAATTCCGCCAGTTGCTCGATCTCTTGATAATTGTCTGCGCACACGACCGTGTTGGCGTTCAATCGGAAGCGATCTCGATATTTCTCCTTCAACCGATACAGCTCATCAATACAATCGAGCGTCTTCTCCCAGTGACCCGGCACGCCCCGAATAAGATCGTGCGTTTCTCCCTGACCGTCGAGCGCGATGTTCAGGTATAGATCCAGCGCGGGGTGCGATTCCAAAGCGCAATCGACAATTTCATAGACGCGCGACTTCACCAGCCCATTCGTCGGAATGATTAAGCGGCGCACACCATTATTGCGCACGAACATGTCAACTATTTCAGAGACGTCATGACGTAGGGTCGGCTCGCCGCCCGAAAGCCAAAGGTCAGTAATCGCCGGCATCGTGCCGGAAACTCTCTCGATCTGTTCAAAAGTCAGGTCGCCCGGTTGATTCAGCTCTTCATGATAAAAGCAGGTGCGGCAGAAAGAGTTGCAGCGAGAGGTGACGAACAGGATTACCGTGCCCAAACGCTTTTCGCGTTTCGTCGCGCGGATGAGCTGGACCAGTTGCGCTGCTTTGTTCGGCATTGTCAATTCGATTAGAAGCGCGCGCTACCCACGGGTTAGTCGGGCAGTAGCCGACGCTAAACCTTATGCTATTCGTGGTCGCGAATGATGACAGTTTCACGCGGCGATTTCAATTGATAGGTAATTCCTCGCCAGGTGATGCGACGAGAAGCGGCAGCGGCCAGCGCGTTGTACAGATAAAGTCCTGAAGCCAGGGGCCATAGGGTGACATGAGCGATAGTTGAGGTGAATGAAGATCCTCGTG
Source organism: Pyrinomonadaceae bacterium (assembly GCA_046262835.1). GTDB lineage: Bacteria > Acidobacteriota > Blastocatellia > Pyrinomonadales > Pyrinomonadaceae > UBA11740. The sequence goes on along the minus strand of JBHELZ010000020.1, from coordinate 3,295 downwards.
CGCCGTCGATAATCGCCGTCACGGCGCGCAATCTCAGGTGGGACTTCATGGCGCCCATGGCAAAAATAATCAGTAGCAGAAATAGCGGTGTCGCGAGTGAAAAATGCATTGCCGCGCGCACTATTACCAAAGCAGCGCCGCCAAAAAAGGTGAGCACAAAAATCAAACTACCGATTAGCACCGACTTCCAGAGATGGGCTGCATAAGCGCGCGTTATCTTTATCTGCCGCGTCGTGAATTCCATCAACTCGCGCAGCGTACAATCTTCCAAAGAAGGCGTCAGGCACTGCGGGACAAACTTGATTTCCAGACCGGCGTCATGCAGGGCGCGTGTCATCGCAAAGTCGTCAGAGACCGTGCCGCGCCAATGTGTAGATACTTTGCAGGACTCAAATACGGTTCTGGTGATAGCTGTCGAGCCGCCCCAGCAAAAATTTTTCTGACCGTTTGCACCCAGCGCAGAGGCAATCGCCGCATTCCAGACGGATAGCAGATGGGAAGCAAGGCCGCTGCGGTTCGTCACGAACCAGCGATAACCCGTCGTTGCGCCGATTGCGCCGTTCCCCAGCGGGGCAACAAGCGAGCTCAACCACTCGGGTTTGGTTCGCGCATCTGAATCGACAAAGGCAAACACTTCGCTTTTCGGATGCGCATGACTGACCGCGACTATAAGATTGTGGACTTTTTGACCCTGATCGACCGCCGGCCCGGCGATTACAAACTGTATTACCGGGCCAATCATGCCGGCGAAGGAACGGCGAGCATCTTCTATCATGTTCAACGCCGGATCGTCGGCGCGGTCCGCGACGAAAACGATCTCGTAGGTCGGATACTCCTGGGCGAAAATCGCCGCGACGTTTTCCCGCAACCCATCATCTACGCCACGCAAAGGCATGAATACTGTGACGAACGGCGTGAACTCGGCATATTCGTTTGCTAACTCCGTTTGAAGGTACCGAACGAAACGAATGCCTGAGCGAAGGGAAAGTAATCCGAGCCAGATTGAAATTGCAGAGAAGAAATAGAACGTGAGCAGTAGTAAAGTCATCGAGAACTTCGGCTGTTAAGGGCCGACTCATGCTGCTCGTTTGTAACTAACAACCTTCGCAGGTGAGCATGTTGTAACGCGAATGCGTGGAATCAGAATTATCCTTGCCAACAAGTTGTCGAGCCGATAATCACGGTTGTCAGCGAAATGACCACGAACCTCAAGCCCTAATCGTCGAAAGCGCGAACGGATTGCGATCAGTAAAGCGGCAATCGACTCGCGGCCTTCACGCAAGTCCGTGAGACCGCCTGGATCAGATCGGCTCCGGGCAAAGCATCGTTCATCCGGGTAGTTTACTGTGAAGCCGCCGGATTGTTCGCGAGTGCGGGAGTGGCAGTTGAAGCCGCCGCGGGAATCAATTTCTGCGCCAGGACGATAAACGGCTGCGGATAGACGCCAATGATGATGATGCCAATCAGCGCAGCAACCATTGCCGTTTTCAACGCCGGGGACATGGTTAATGGTTGACCATCGGCAACCCGATCACTGAGGTACATCACTCGAATAAATCGAATGTAGTAATAGAAGGACACGACGATGTTGATGACGGCCCAGCCCGCAAGCCAGTAGTACCATGACTTGTGATCGGTGTCGCCGCGGTTGAGCAGGCCCCACAGCAGAAAATATTTCCCGATGAATCCACCGGTTCCCGGTAGCCCCCCCAGCGAAAGCATGAAGATTGCCATCATCGCCGCAATCCCCGGAGCTTTTTGCGCCAGGCCCGTGAGGTCATCGACGTTGTCCCCGATGATGCCCCGCCGCCGCAGGCTGATGATCACGCCGAACGCTCCCATGTTCATCAGCGTGTAGACGAGAAGATAAATTACCAGCCCCGAGTTGCCGTACCTGTTGTTGGCGATGATTCCGAGCAGCAGATAACCGGCATTCGAAATCGAAGAGTAAGCGAGCAATCGCTTTGAATTCTCCTGGGTGATCGCCGCCCAGTTGCCGATAACGATTGTTAAAGCTGCCACGATTCCGAGGAGCGGCGCCCAGTCCACCTGCATGGGCTGCAGGGCGACGAAAAATATGCGCGCATACAGAGCAAAGCTCGCGGCTTTCGATCCAGTCGAGAGAAAAGCTGTGACCGAGGTCGGCGCGCCCTCGTAAGCATCCGGCGCCCACATATGAAACGGCACCGCCGAGACTTTGAAAAATAATCCGGCGGCCAGGGCGACCATTCCGATTAGTACGAACGGTCTTAGATCGCCGGTAGTGCTGAGATTTCGTCCAATCTCGCCGAGATTTGTTGAGCCGGTCACGCCATAAAGCACGGACATACCGTAAAGCAGGATGCCAGACGAAAATGCTCCCAGGAGAAAGTATTTCATTCCGGCTTCATTCGAGCGGCGCTCGCGCTTCGTAAAGGCGACCAGCACATAAAACGTCAGCGCCATTAATTCGAGCGCGATGTAAAGCGAAATCAAGTCATAGCCGCTGCCGAGAAACATCATGCCGACGGTGGCAAACAAAATCAGCGAATAGTATTCGCCGTGCTGTTCGCGTTCGATGTCCAGATAGCGGATCGAAATGGCAATTGCCAGGGCGGCGGCAATCAGGAAAATCGCGCGGAAGACCAAAGCGAAGCCGTCGATGCGCACCATGCCATAGAAGCCGTCGATCGGCGCTAAGGCTGGAACGGACGCCAAATGAAATGACCCGCCCATGCTGATGAACTGCGCACCCAGTGACACCAGGGCCACGGCAACACCGGCCAGCGACGAGTAGGCCGCCCATTTCCCAAGTTTGTAAGGGAGGATCACTTCCATCACCAGCGCGACACACGCAGCGACGGTAATGATTAATTCAGGCGCAATCAGTTGCAGATCGCGAGGATTGAAGAGGCCGGTTGTTTGGAAAAGTAGCATCAGTGAGCCAATTGACGTTGGCAATATCGTCATCCGTGTGAATCGGTGCAGTCGCTCCGTCTTACCTCTGCCTGATTTGTACCGGCGCGCTGGTCGCGGTTGCCGGCTCGCCCGGGATTTGGTAGGTCGGTCTTATCTGCTTCACAATCGCGTTCACCGGTTTTTCGATGTATCTCAGAAAAGGCCCGGGATAGACTCCAATCCAGAGCGCCATGACGACGAGCGGCATCATGTAAGCCCACTCGCGTCCACTCAAATCCGGCAGCAGCCTGTTCTTTTCGTTTTCAATCTCACCAAAGAACATTCGCTGATAAAGCCAGAGCATATAACCGGCGTTCAGAATAATTCCTAAGCCGGCCCAACCCGCCCAGACGGGATT
>JBHELZ010000019.1:0-69430 GCA_046262835.1 Pyrinomonadaceae bacterium | reverse complement strand
ATATACGACTGAATTCAATTGTCCCTTGATTGAATCTAACGTCCGCGAGCTCCCGCGAAGATACCTTCTTCCCCGAGGTCGCCTCACCTGATCGTAACGCGCGAAGCACAATGTTGAAGGCGACGAAATTCGAATCGACTCTGATGACGGAAGCGTCGTTTTAGTGTCCAAATTTCTTTTCTCAATGTCAGCCTTCAGAGGTGACATTTGTTTGACCTGAGTTCTGCGAGTTCTGCCTTCGAACCAAGTCGGCCACAATATCCCTTAAGACAAAGACTAGATGCGGGCCATTTCAATGAACTTCAGCGCCGCGCGGCTAAGATGTTTGTCTTTTCGGTAAACGATCTTCAACTCACGTTTGATCTGCAGGCCTTGAACACTAACCGCTACCAATGTTCTGGCCTTTAACTCAGTCTCAACCGCAAACTTGGAAATGAAGGCGATGCCCAGTCCGCTCTGAACCGCTTTCTTGACGGATTCCGGGTTCTCCATTTCGCCGACGGTATCCACCTGAATGTCGGCATCCTGTAGATGACTAAGAACGGCGGCGCGCGTGGCCGAACCAGGTTCGCGCAAGATGAACCGCTCTTTTCGCAAATCCTCCACCTTTACCGATTTCTTTTTTGCCAGACGGTGACCCGAAGGAAAGATAAGCACTAACTCGTCGGTGAACCACGGAACTACCTCCACCTCATCGCCTGCCAGATGCCCGCCTACAAAACCGAAATCAAATTCGTTCCTGATGACATCTTCTTCGATATCCCGCGTGTCTTTGATTCGCAGGTGAACATCTATTTTCGGATGGCTCTTTTTGAATTGGGCAATCGTTCTCGGAACAACATACATGCCTGGAGTTGTGCTCGCGCCGATCCGCAGCGACCCGCGCTCAAGTCCCTGCAACTCATCTATCGCGTGGCGTGCGTCATCCATTGCTGCAATCACTTTCGTGGCGTAAGGAACAAGTACCTTACCGGTTTCGGTCAGCGCGAGCTTCTTGCCTAGCTGTTCGTAAAGCTTCGCACCCAGATCCCGTTCCAGGGCGCGCATGCGAACCGACACGCTGGGTTGGCTCAGATGAATTTGTTCACCAGCGCGGGTGAAGTTCAGATGCCGCGCTACGCTGAGGAAAACTTCTAAGTCACGGATGTCCATGATCATTAACGCCCACTATTGTAATGATTAAGACAATTCATTTCCACAATGATGAACGGTAGCCTACAATGGCGCCCCAAAGGAAGGCCGGAATCAGGGTTTCTAAGTATGACTACGATCGCGAAGACTGACGTCCTAAACGAGTGGCGGGTATCAGCAAAGTTCTGGGCGAAGCACAGCGCAACAATCCGCTCGATGTTTGCTCCTGTAACTAATGCCTTGATTGAAGAGGCGTGCATTGTCAAAGGAGAAACAGTTTTAGATGTTGCCGGCGGTGCAGGTGAGCCTTCATTAACGATTGCCGAAGCGGTAGGCCCAACTGGCTCAGTTACGTGCACCGACGCCGTGGTGGAAATGGTTGCGGCCGCTGAAAGTGAGGCCCGACGTCGGCGACTGAAGAACATTATGTTTCGGCAGTGTCTCGCGGATTCGCTCCCGTTCGAGAACGACTCGTTTGATGCGGCAGTCAGCCGGTTGGGAGTAATGTTCTTTCCCGACACTCTGGCTGCTCTGCGTGAGATGTTGCGTGTCGCAAAGTCAGACGGCGTACTATCCTTTGCTGTCTGGGATAAAAGTGAACTCAACCCGTTCGCCTATATTGTTACAGATGTAATATCCCGTTACGTCGAGTCGCCGCCCGCTGAGCCTGATGCACCCGGGGCGTTTCGCTTCGCTGAGAAGGGAAAGCTTGCCAGCATCCTTTCGGATGCCGGCGCGATCGATGTGAAAGAACGGATTCTTAAGTTTCATATCGAAGCGCCGATTTCGCCTGAGGAGTTTTGGGCGATGCGCTCGGAAACATCTGACACTCTGCGAAAGAAACTGGCGAAGTTGGCAGGGGAACAAGCCCGAGTTGCGCAAGAAGTGCGCGACGGGGTGCGCGAGTTTTTCCCGAACAACGAGATGAGCTTTCCGGCGCAGATGCTGATCGTGACCGGACGGAAATCAAAGTAACGATTACACCAAGCATGAAAGGAACCTAACAACATGGGTCGAATACTTGCTTTTCTCTACGGCGTCGTAAGTTACCTGATTTTCTTCGTCACCTTTCTTTATGCGATTGGCTTTGTGGGGAATGTGTTTGTGCCGAAGTCAATCGATTCGGGAAGTGAACTAGCTTTCACACAGTCGTTGATTATTGATGTCGTGCTGCTTGGCCTATTTGCAGTCCAGCACAGCGTCATGGCGCGCCCCGGATTCAAGAAGGCGTGGACGAAGATTGTGCCGCAAGTTGTCGAACGTAGTACCTATGTGTTGCTCGCCAGCTTGTTGCTGGCGCTCCTCTTCTGGCAATGGCGACCGCTACTGGGAGTTGTTTGGAACATTCGTAATCCGACCGCGGCGGTCATGCTTCAAATCATATTCTTCGCGGGATGGGCCATCGTTCTTGTCAGCACGTTTCTCATTAATCATTTCGATCTGTTCGGACTGAGGCAAGTGTACCTGCAGAAGAAATATAGCGACTTGGGCTTCAGAACACCGGGATTCTATCGGTTGGTGCGCCACCCAATCATGGTCGGTTTCATTATTGGGTTTTGGGCTACTCCTAAGATGACTGTCGGTCATCTGCTGTTTGCCCTGGCGACGACCGCCTATATCTTGATCGCGATTCAATTCGAAGAGCGCGACATGATCAGTGTCCATGGCGAAGCTTATGAAGACTATCGGCGACAGGTCTCAATGCTTATACCCGTTCCGAAAAAGAGATAGATGACTTGGTTTATAGCCCTTTGTTACGGTTGGCTTTGATACTTACTTTAGTGTCGCGACAGCCCCGCGCTGCCGATTGTCCGGGCTGATCGCATGAAGATTGTAGTTTGCCCCAGGTCACGTAAATCGTAATCCCCGCCAACCGTCCTGCCCTTGAAACAAGCCACGGTAAGCACATAAGAAGGCACGGGAGCGACCCGATAATTAATCTTGAGCCTCATCTCGATGGTCTCCGTGTCCATTTGAATTGTATGTCTGAGTGTAATTTCGTCGCAAAGCAGGGACTGCATTAAGCGTGTTCTATTGACGTGATTAATTAGGATGTTCCTTGACAGAGCTATGTAGATACTTATATGTAGCGGTATCTATCCTGCGCGGCAGGACCCGAATTTTGCCAGTTAGCACGGGCAATACAACTGTCCAGCAAACGTTCCGCAGTTGTAAACAAGTCAGACACGGTTAGGGTCGCTTGCATATTGAGTTGTCTTGAGGTGTCACGTAAGTTGTGAAAACAATGGGGTGAGATTTGAATTCCCAAGCCGAAGTTACAAGGTGCGGCTTCGTTGCTTTGAATTTTCGCTTCCAGATAATAGTTTCAACGAGTCGCCAAAGATTTTTTTCGGAAAGGGCTGCTGTTATGAACAGAATCTTCGTGCCACTCTTTTCCTTCTGTTTACTACTGTTTTTGGCCGCGTCGCCTGTTTTTGCGCAGCAGGACTACGGCGAAGTCGCTTTTGTGAATTCTGGTCCGGCGGCCGCGCAGGCGGACTTTCTCCGCGGGTTGGCGCAGCTTCACAATTTTGAATACGACGACGCTGCGGAATATTTTCGCAAGGTCCAGCAGATCGCTCCTGACTTCATCATGGCCTATTGGGGAGAAGCGATGACAAAGAATCATCCCCTCTGGCATGAGGACATTCCAGATGTTCGCGCCGCGCGCCTGATCCTCAACCGGCTCGGTAATACTCCCCAGGCTCGCCTCGCCAAGGGTCTCACGGACCGAGAGAAACTCTACCTCGAAAGCGTGGAAGTCCTTTTCGGCGAAGGCACAAAGGACGAGCGCGACCGCCGTTACGAATCAGTGCTCAGCGAATTACACCGCAAGTTTCCCGACGATGTGGATGCGACCAGTTTCTATGCACTTTCGATTTTGGGTACGGCCGAACAAGGACGTGATTTCGCGACTTATATGCGCTCTGCCGCGGTGCTCGAAGAAGTTTTCCCGCAACATCCGCGGCATCCCGGCGTGGTTCACTATCTGATTCATAGTTACGACGATTCAATCCATGCTCCGCTTGGACTGCGCGCAGCGCGGATCTACGCGAAGATTGCCCCCGAAGCCGGTCATGCGCAACACATGACTTCACACATCTTCCTGGCATTGGGCATGTGGGACGAAGAGGTCAAGGCGAACGAAATCGCGGTCTCAATGGGTAACCGGGCCCGCGAGAAAGCCGGTCGACCACCGGGCAGATGCGGCCATTATAACGAGTGGCTCGAGTATGGGTACACGCAGCAGGGGCGGATCGCTGACGCACGTCGCATAGTCGAAGGTTGCCGGCAGGTGGTGGAGCGGACAGTCGCGGCGGCTCATGACAATAATTCGGGAACGATTCCTATGGGGGGCATGATGTCCCCCGTGGCTATCGTAGGATCATACGCGGAGATGCGCGCCAACTTTATTATTGATTCGCAACTCTGGAATGATGCCACCATTCGCGCGACCCTGCCTGCCGGCGACTACCCGCTGGCCCAGTTGACGTTTGATTATACGAATGCGCTCGCGGCGATTCGGCGCGGTGATCTCCCCGTTGCCCGGGACGCTGTCTCGCGTGCCGAGGCTGATGGCCAACGCGCTTTAGCCAGATGGAAAGAGGAAAAACACGACTATTCGCAGGGGCCCAAGCGCTTGCTCATTCTCACGGAACAACTGCAAGCGCTTTTGATGGCGGCTAATGGAAAGAGTCAGGAGGCCGTCGCCGACTTAAGACGGATCGCTGAAGAGGAACACGCGCTGCCCCTAGAATTCGGCCCGCCGTCTATTTACAAACCGACGGACGAACTTCTCGGCGACCTGCTGTTGGAACTACACCGTTCGTCCGAAGCCCGCGATGCTTTTCAGGTTGCGCTGGCGCGCGCACCCGGTCGCAGGTCAGTGGTGCAGGCCCTCGCTCGTGCTGACAAAGAGATAGCAGCGAAATAAGGCGACCCTCAAAAGTTCGGTTCCGAAACGCTCGAACCACGACCCCCATTTGTTTCTAAGTGTCTGGTTGCTGTCATTAGGTTTCAAAACCCTGAACTATTTGACGAAATCCGGCGTTTGTAAACCTGAGTTTCGCTGATAACGACCGATTCCTTCAAAGACTGAACTCGCAGATGGGGGAGGAAATTTGCCCTCAGCCTGGTTGCGGGGACCGGTCACATTTCAGGTGCGCGCTCAGGCGTGATGTCCGATGGGCCAAGCCAGCCCTGCTCAAAATCGCCTGGCTTTGCCTCAGAAGTCTGCGAGATTCTCTTTTCTCAGTTACACCAGGCTTCAGCCTGCTGTCAGACATCATGTGCCTTGAGGAGACAGACAGATCCAACAAAGAGATATCAAATGAAAAACAGCGTCATGATAACCATTACGTCTCTGCTCCTGGTCCTCTTTCTTACGTTTCACATGGCGGGCGACATCGTGTACGCGTATGAGCCGGGAGGGCTGTCAAACCTGTTGGGCGTAGGGCTCATCTCGGTCGCCTGGCTCTACGGGATTCTTGTGCTCGCCGAACGCCGATCGGGGTACATCATCATGTTTCTCGGGTCGCTCTCTTCGTTGGTAGTCCCCGTCATCCACATGAAGGGGAAGGGCGTCGGGGTCAGCAGCAGGCTCGGCAATACGAGCGGGCACTTCTTCTTCGTCTGGACATTGCTAGCGATCGGAGTGCTCGGCCTCTTCTCAGCCATCCTCGCGGCGCGCGGCCTGTGGAGTTTTCCATGGCGCCGGCGCGGCTAGCGCAAACTACCAGGAGCAAATTAAATCTGGTCCGCTGGTTCGACACCGACGGTTGCTTCCTTCTTTTTTTGATGCCACGATCCGCGTGACCCCTGGACGTTTTCCGCACCGCGAGTGAACAAAACGGTCGCAATCGATGCCCAAACTCGAGGATGAACTCGATGCCTTGTTCAAGCTGCCGCTCACACAGTTCGTCGGCAGCCGAAAGGCGCTGGCCGCTCGGCTGAAGCAGAAGGAGTTGGTCAGCGAAGCGGAAGGGGTAAAGGCGTTAGCCAAGCCGTCAATCTCCGCCTGGACGGTGAACCAACTCTACTGGCGGCATCGTGAGCCCTTCGATGAACTTCTTGCGACGGGCCAGCGATTTCGCAAAGCGCAAGTCACCGGAAAGATGGTGAACATGCGCGAAGCTCTCGACGCGCGCCGCGACGCACTCTCTGTCCTGTCGGATCTGGCGACCGAAGTACTGCGCGATGCCGGTCACAATCCTTCGCTGGATATACTGCGCCGCATTGCCACTACCCTCGAGGCGTTGTCAGTCGCCGCTTCAGTGTCAGATGGCTCAGCCGTGGGCCGCTTGACGCAAGACATCGATCCGCCGGGCTTTGATGCATTGGGTCCATTCACGGCGAGCGCCGGCATGACAAAGCGCGTCGCCAATCCGTCGCCGGTCACTCCGGCAAAGAAGGCAGTCTCCGCAGCGAGCAAGGCGCGGGGCCCGGCGGGGGAGCCGACCCGTCAGAAAGAGCGGCAGGCGCGGATAAATGCCGCGAAGGCTTCATTACAGCAGGCGCGAAAATCACTAACCATCGCTCGTGCCGGCGCGAGGAGTTTGGAGGGCGCACAGAAAAAAGCCCAGGCGACACTCAAGGATGCCGCCAGGCAGAAGCGCGAGGCAGACGAGCGCTTTAAAAGAGCCAGCGCGGCATCCGTGGATGCAGGCCTGCGCGCGGAAAGCATCGCCTTGGAATTAACCAAAGCAACTAAGACCTTGGACAACGCGACGCGCGCAGTCGAGAGTGCAACAAAGGAGCTGGAAAACGCTTTTAGAGAATCTGCCTTATCAAAGTCATGAAATCAGCACTACCGTTGCGTGCAAATCATCGGGCAGGATGAGTCCTTAGCGAACGCCGCCGCTACTCAGGCTGGTACTGACTTCAAAGAGTCGTACAAATCTTAAGGCCGCGACCAAAAGCAATGCTGCGATTTACCGCCCGCAGCAGGAAGTCCCGCGTCTTCACATGCGCGGCGCCCGTGGGTCCCTTAAGTTCGGTAATCATGATCCTCTGGCTCCTTATCCGTGGCGTCAACGAAAGTGAAATGGCAGCAGCGAGCGGCAACTGCGTCTGACACGTGATAGCTGAGGCTTTGATACGCGGCGCGTTCAGACCTGAATCATTCGATCACTGGATCAATGTGGCCAGCGCATAGACCCCTCGACTGAGCCGAATCGCATATCCTTCATCTACCAGTTGATGGTTTCCGGAACCCGCTTCAACGCGGCCCAAACCCGAAGCGCGCGCCGTCTCGCCGAGGAGAGTCATTCCGGCGCCGGCCAAATATGCTCGAGCGATCTCTCGCAGGGCCGTCCTGCGCCTGAGGGCCGCGCCTGATGCTCCGGGGACATCGCCCGGTTTTCTCAGCTGTTGCGGGAAACGGTCCTCGGCGAGCATCCAGATATATGAAAACGTCGGTTGATAGATGACGTCCTGAGGAATCACCTTCATCTGGCGCTGTAACTCGTCCAGGGCGCGTGTGAAGACAGCGCGTTCGGTGACTCCGCTTTCCGCGCGCAGGTCGGCGGTGGCCAACTCGTGTTCGCGCCGGAGCGCGCTGAGAACCCGCTGGGCTGGTAAGGATAAAACTTCGCGCTCGTCTTTTCGCGGTGTCATCCAAACCGCGGCAAAATGGCTTATCAAACGCGGGGTGACAAACATGGAGCGCCCGCGCGCGAGTTTCGCGTAGTAGACGCGGCCGCGGCGCATGACTTCGTCCTTGAGGTGCCAGGTGAGACGGGTCTCTTCGTCCTTCTGCACATTCCGCGGCAAACTGACATCGCGTCGGCCGCACACCGCGATGTACAACGATGGACCGGCGCGACGGGCGTCGGTCATCGTATTTGCAAAGCCGACGTCCTCGATGAAACGTTCGGCATCAAGCGCCGATTCAACCCGAAGTTCTTCGTCGCGTCGCCACTTGCGGTCGCGATGGAGTTCGATCTGTTCGGGGAGACACGGAGTGGTCATCGCGTTAAGTATTGTCCAACGGCTGAGCCGGTTTCAGGCTTCGCTGCCAAATGGCCCGTCGGCACCTCGATTATTCGACGAACAAATCTTAACCATGAACATTGATTCAAACGAATAAACGGATCAATTGAATGACTCGCAGGCCTGCCACCGCTTTTCTTTATTAATGACTCATGCTGAATTACGATTTACCATATGAAAGCCATCCAGATTAATCAAACAGGTGGGCCTGAAGTGCTCAACCTCGTCGATCTCCCGGCACCCACGCCAAAGCCCGGAGAAGCGTTGATCGCAATCAAAGCGATCGGAATCAATTTCATTGATGTCTATATTCGCGAGGGCACATATCCATCACCCCTCCCATTCATTGCCGGGCAAGAAGCGGCCGGTGTCGTTACGGAGGCGGGGTCCGAAGTGCGGAATGTTAAGGTGGGTGATCGCGTCGCCTACTGCGGGACACCTGGGAGCTATGCCGAATACGCCGCTGTTCCCGCTGAGCGCCTCGTGAACGTTCCGGCGGAATTGGATTTCGAGCACGCGGCAGCGGCTATGCTGCAAGGCATGACCGCGCATTACCTCTGTCGCAGCACCTATCCCATAAAAGCAGGTGAAACTGCTCTGATTCACGCGGCGGCGGGAGGCGTGGGCCAACTGCTCGTGCAGATGTGCAAGCGTCTCGGTGCCCGGGTGATTGCCACTGCGGGTAATGAAGAGAAGGCAGACCTGGCGCGCGCTGCCGGAGCGGACGAGTGCATCGTGTACACGAAAGCGGATTTCGAATCGGAAACGCAACGCCTAACCGAGCGTCGCGGCGTTCACGTCGTCTATGACGGCGTGGGAAAAGCAACATTTGATAAGGACCTGAATGTACTGCGCCTGCGTGGATATCTGGTTCTGTTTGGCGGAGCAAGCGGCGCGGTGCCCCCGTTTGATTTGATCAAGCTCTCCCAGAAGGGTTCGCTATTCATCACGCGACCGACCCTGGGACACTACACCGCGACACGAGAAGAATTGGAATGGCGCGCGGGCGATGTGCTGCAAATGATTGTGAGCGGTGAATTGAAATTGCAGATTCACCATCGCTACTCTCTTGCCGACGCTCAACAAGCGCACCGCGACTTGGAAGGTCGAAAGACGACCGGGAAGTTGTTGTTGATTCCGTAGTAAACATCAACCGGGGTCAACCCCCACATCGCTCGAGTTCCTAACGCGCGGCCGGTGTCGCCTGCTCCACAAGTCGATAGATTGGAGTGCGGTGACTAGTCGCCGCTTTCGAAAAGCGCTGACAAGTCAGCGCACTCCATACAGCTTCGCCCCGCCTGAGCGGGGTCCGCGACGTTTGCGTGACTGAAAGTTTGCACAACCGTGTGCATTTAGCCCCTTAACGGACAGACGACAGTTAACCTGATTGCGAACATAACCAGCAGTGAAATAGAGATGGTGCGCTCGCTCTTTAATAGACTGAGAGAAGGGTGCATCAACTAAAGGGTTGTCGAAAGGAAAGCAGAAGCTATGCTCGCAATGAATTTTCGCGGACCGCGGCGGGTCCGTATTGATAACAAACCCACGCCGGAGATTCGTCACCCGGAGGACGCGATTGTACGCGTGTCGCGCTCATGCATTTGTGGATCTGATCTGCATTTGTATAACGGATCCGTTCCTGATACGCGGGTGGGGATGACATTTGGTCACGAGGTTACCGGCTTTGTAGAGGAACTAGGGCCCGAAGTTCAGAATCTAAAAGTTGGCGATCATGTACTTGTGCCGTTCAATATCGCGTGTGGGAAGTGCGTGTTCTGCCAACAGGAACTCTACGGCAATTGTCATGAATCGAATCCGGAAGCGACTGCCGTCGGCGGCATTTACGGCTACTCGCACACGGCCGGTGGGTATGACGGGGGGCAGGCTGAATATGTGCGTGTGCCGTATGCGGATGTCGGACCGATGGTGATTCCCGAAGAAATGGATGCAGACACCGCGGTAATGCTCACCGACGTCGTGCCGACGGGGTACCAGGCTGCGGAGATGGGTGGCATCCAGCCTGGCGACACTGTGGTTGTATTTGGCGCCGGGCCCGTGGGAATCATGGCCGCAAAATGCGCGTGGTTGTTTGGGGCCGGTCGGGTAATCGTCATCGATCACATCGACTATCGTCTGGACTTTGCAAAGAACTATGCGCCGTGCGAAGTATACGACTACAGAGAGATCGGCGACGTGGTTGTTTTTCTAAAGCGAACAACAGATTGGTTAGGCGCTGACGTCTGCATTGATGCCGTCGGTGCGGAAGCGACCGGACGCGTCATGCAGACGTTGCTGGGCAAGACCATGCACATGGTGGGCGGCGCCGCGACAGCCTTGCACTGGGCAATAAACGGAGTGAAGAAAGGCGGGATTGTTTCGATTGTCGGCGTCTACGGTCCAATTGATGCACTCGTGCCGATTGGAAACGTCGTGAACAAAGGGCTGACGATCCGCGGGAATCAGGCTTCGGTAAAACGTCTCTTACCCCGGCTAATCGATCATGTGCAGCAGGGAATCCTTGATCCGAAACCGCTAATCACGCATCGCATACCTTTGGAAGAAGTATCGGATGCATATCGAATGTTTTCCGCAAAACTCGATAACTGCATCAAGCCGGTCTTAATACCACCATCAGCGCGAAACTAAGGAATGATTATGAAAAACATAGATGTCGAAAAAAACGTCATAGATCCTTCACACATCAAAGGCTGGGCCGTAGACGCAGATGCGGACAACGATCCTACCTACCCGATGAAGCTCCGAAATGATGGAGAACATCAGGGGTATAGCTGGGAGCGTCCGGCGCAACAGCCAGTCGATGTTGAGGTGCTGCATTCGAATGAAAGGCCGAACGTGGCCGCGACTTTCGGCACGTCCTCGCCGCCGTCCGGACTGAGTGGTGTAATCCGGCGCGCAGCTTTCAATTTTAGTGAGAGCAGCTACGGGCACTGGGTGCCGTTGATGCTGGCTGATCGCATCGGTATGGTCGAAGGCGTAATCGATGATCTTTCACGAGGCCACGTTCCAAACATCTTTCGTGAGATGGGTTGGAACGTCGAATGGAAATACAACCGGAAACGGTTCGTGACCCGGCTGCTGGTCGGCGCGGTTGTAATTGGCGGGACCGTCGCTTACCTGCGGAGCGGAAAGCAGAAGAATGGCCAAAGCGGTGCCGCTCATTGATGTCCGGCCCAATCTGAAAGGCCGACATTGAAGATCCGCTCCGCAAGGCTGCCCTTCACGAGTATCAAAAACAGTCGAGCGGGAGGGTGGGGGTTAATCATGTCCGCACCCAGCTGCTACCGCGGGTGGCATGACTTCACGACGCAGGAACTTTGATCGACCTTTCTCGTCCACCTTGGTGGCTATCCTGCATGTGGTACCGAGTGCAATGCGATCGTACCTGGAACCACGCCCCGGCATCGGACTTAATGATTGGTCGATATCTGAAACAGCACGCGACTATCACCGGGGCAACCGTTGTCTTGAATCGCGACAGGCCGGAAAGCCTAAAGAGTAGATCAATACAGCAGAAAAGCCTTATGCGCATCGTACACAACGTCCCACGCGTCGTGCGGTTGGCACGATCGTTGTAAGCCATGGGAGTGCTACAAAAGATACAAGTGTCATTGCCTCCCTGAGTAATGACCTCACTCAAGCAGTTTTGCAGAACTGGGAAATCTTACGACTCGAATCGCAGACAGGTTTCCCGAGAAAGTTTAATGCGGTTTGCTGAAGTATTGACCAGGGGAGGGATTATGGAGAGCAGAGCAAAAATTTTTGGGCACCCGATTCATCAAATGCTGATTCCGTTTCCACTTGGATTGCTGGGGACGGCAGTTATCTTCGACATCATCTATTTGATTTGGGGAAATGCAACGATGGTGACGGTGTCCTACTGGATGATCGTTGCGGGCATTATCGGCGCGCTCGCGGCAGCCCCATTCGGCTTGATCGACTGGCTGGCGATTCCGTCGGACACGCGCGCAAATCGCGTGGGCATGCTGCACGGCATCGGCAACGTGATCGTGCTGGCACTGTTCGCGATCAGTTGGTATCTCCGTTACAGCGAGCAAGGCCCCACTCCTTACGTGCCGACGGCTACTGCATTGGTTCTTTCATTCGCCGGCTTTGCATTAGCGGGAATCACCGGCTGGCTCGGAGGCGAACTCGTCGACCGCCTCAGTGTTGGCGTGGACAACGGAGCGAACCTCGATGCGCCAAGTTCCTTAACCGGCCCGGTGACGAAAGCGGGGAGCAAGGGTCCTGATCTGCGTCGCGCCGCTTAAGCGTAACGCCCCGGTGACGGTACATGTCAGTCAAGTTAAAAAAACTGATTGATCAAACGATCGTCGTCACCGGCGCGACCAGCGGGATTGGGTTGGTTACAGTCCGCATGGCGGCAAAGCGGGGTGCAAAGCTTGTACTGGTAGCCCGCACTGAAGACTCACTCCGAAAATTAGCCGATGAGTTGCGCGCAGACGGTTCCGCGGCCGAATACGTCGTCGCCGACGTTGGTGACCCTCAACAAGTGCGACACGTAGCAAGAATCGCGCTTGAGAAGTTCGGCGGGTTTGACACCTGGGTAAATAATGCCGCAATTTCAATCTACGGCAAGATCCAAGATGTCTCGCTCGAGGATCATCACAAGCTATTCGACACGAATTACTGGGGCTTAGTGCACGGCTCGCTGGTCGCCGCTGAGCACTTGGAAAGGCACGGCGGCGCCATTATCAATGTAGGAAGCGTTCTTTCCGATCGTGCAATTCCGATTCAAGGCACGTATTGCGCTTCCAAGCACGCTGTCAAAGGATTTACGGACGCGTTTAGAATGGAGCTTGAGCACGACGGCGCACCTATCTCCGTGACTTTAATAAAACCTGCCTCGATCGATACGCCCTATCGGCAGCACGCAAAGAATTACATGCCGGCTGAGCCAAAGAATCCCGCCCCGGTTTATGCGCCGGAGCTTGTGGCCGAAGCAATTCTGTTTGCGGCGGAACACCCGGTGCGCGATGTGTACGTCGGTGGCGCCGCGAAAGCTTTGGCAACAGCCGCGTTTTTCGCTCCGCGCATGCTCGATAAATTTATGGAAGCCCGCATGTTCGATGCCCAGAAGCAGGATTTCCCCAGCAACAGTCCACATCAGGGGTTGGACGCGCGCTCCGGATCATTGTTGGCGCGGGGCGGCTACTCAGGTCACGTGGCGAAGTCGAGTCTTTATACCCGGGCGATGAAGCATCCGCTGCTCACAGGCGGACTGTTCGCGGCCGGGTTAGGACTAGCCTACGCCGCCACACGCGCTCTTAAAGGATCAACGTGATCCTGCGACGGTGAAAGTCCTCGCTGAGGCAAAGCGGCACACCTGATGACGGCAGTAGATTCCTCATCTCACTCCATCGTCCCTGGGGACGCTGTGGGCAGCGCCGCGCTTACTTAGTTGGACTTTTCAAAATGTCCGCCAAGGCCTGCAGGCGGTTCCGATCGGCCGCACTTTTCGCAGTGGTGGCATCCTTTTCCAGGGCTGGCGCCATCTTCTTCAGATTTCCAGTATCTCGTTTTTGCATCGCCGTACGCAGCGCTGAGATTCGGTCGCCAGACAAAGCCTGCGATCGCTCCAACTGATCCAGGTACGCCTTTGCCACGATCAAGTTGCGCGGCCAGACGATCCTTTGCTGGTTCTGCACATTCAACTCGGACATGCGCACCGTCTTTGCAGCATCGACCTCGTTCTGTGTCAGGTCCCTGGTCGGGGTCAGCTCAAAAACATCCAGGCCGCGCGCGATCTCTGACGCGTAGATATTGCCGTTGTACCAGTAGGCTGACCAGTCGCCGCCGAGCACGAGCAACTTTGGATCAATCGGTCCGCGATCATAATAGGCAATCTCAACCGGATGGTCCGCGTCGGTGAAGTCCATCACTGAGATGCCACCCTGATACCAAGCCTGCACTTCGATGTCGCGACCCGGAACCGGGATGAGCGAGCCGTTGTGCGCCACACAGTTCTCGCTGTCGCCCTGGGCCGCCGGCAACTTGTAGTAGCTCGCGAAGCTCAGCTTGTTTTCGTTCAAGTGGAAGATGGCGTCGGCGCCCCATCTGTTTGGATCGTTTGCGCGACACCGCGCGCCAAGGCCGCCGCCCCACTCATCAGTAAACACGACCTTCTTTCCATCGTTTGAAAAGGAGGCCGAGTGCCAATACGAATAGTTTGGATCGTTTACAGCGTCCACCCGTTTGGGATGCACCGGATCCTTGATATCCAAAAGGATTCCATTTCCAGAGCAGGCGCCAGCTGCCAGACCGATGGCTGCGTACACGGTGATGTCGTGACACTGATCGGTGTCCGCGGGTTTCGAGACTCCGGTCATAGTGTGCGTGCCGCCGTTATTCAAACCGTTAACAACACCGGTCCGGGGATCCATAAACACTCTGGGACTATTCACCACCGCTGCAGTTTGCGGCGCTGCGAGCGGGACCTTAATAACATCAATGCGAAACAGCGCGGTATTCGGATCCTTATCTGGTTTTTCGCCTGAGCATGCGGCGAGCTCTTCGTTCTGCCGAACGAAGGAGGTTCCGGACACGTAGAGGTAGACATTGTTCTTATCATTCGGATCGACAACCAGCGTGTGCGTGTGCGAGCCGCGGCAAGTCTGCACTGCGGCCACCTGCTTCGGATTCTTCACGTCGGCAATATCGAAAATTCTCACGCCGCGGAAACGATCTTTTTGCGCGGCCGGCAACTGGTTCCCAGTCTGCCCTGCAGCCGGCGGCGGGTTCGGCGGGAATCCCTGAGCGCCGCAGTCCAAGCGCCCGTTCGTCATCTCGACCGACATAAACATCAGGTTCTTGTAGACCGACACGTCACCCTGCCCCCCGGGACAAATCATCGAGGTCAACAGAGTGGTCTTCGCAGGATTGGAGATGTCATAGATATTTACGCCGTAGAAGTTGCCCAGAAACAGGTGATTGCCCTGGAAGGCGATGTCCGAGTTCGCAAAACCGAGCCCAGCCAGCACCAGCTTTGTCGGGCCCGGCACCATCGAAGGGTTCCCAATGCCGAGTACAGTAGTCAGTGTTTTGTCGACTTTCGGATCGTTGGGATCGCTGGAACCAAGTTCGAATGCGTCAGGTTTCTTTAACAGCATGAGATGCCGAATCCCTATCGCTGCTTCTCCCGCATCGTACATCCCTGGGGTGAGTTTAGAGCGCGGATCGTTGACGTTTGAGCCCGTCATGCCGGCCGGAAGCGGCGGCGCCGGTTGAGGAGCGAACGGATTAGCCGGGGCAGCCGGTGTCGGCGACGGCGATGGCGTTTGCGCCTGCGTTGTCATTGAAAAAGAGCAGCCCAAAACGAGCAAAGCTATTAGCATTGAAAAAGCGATCCTGTGGACCCGATTCATGTTTCTCCTCCAAAAATTATTACGTACTGGTTATTGCTTTGTATCCGGACACCAAGCCGGAGTAGCCACCGGAAAGAGGGCGCAAAGCGCACACCGCACCTTACGGTCGGGCCACTGCCAACATCGTTTGCATTATCCGAATCTCAGCGCGTTGGCCGCTGTCGACGTCGGTCGCGAAATTAAATAGTTCAGCATCCTGTCCCGAACCGGCAGTGTCGAACAACTCCTTCACCATAATCAAGGCACCGTTGTGGTGCTGAATCATCCCGCTCAAAAACAATTGGTCGAACTCTGCGCCTTTTGCTTTTCTTAAGGCCTCCATCTGCTTTGCGCTCAGCATGCCCGGCATAAGCATCGGTTGTCTGGACATATCCATGCCGGGCATATCCATCCCGGACATTGCCGGCATCGTCATCGAAATCGGCTCTCCTCTCGCAGTCAGCCATCGTTTCATAAACTCGATTTCGTCAGACTGCGAATGGCTTATGCGCGCCCCCAGTAACCGAAGATCCTTATTCTCGGTGTGCGATTCCATGAGCGCCGTCATTTCGACCGCCTGCGCGTGATGCATAATCATGCCCTGCATGAACTCGACATCCTTGGGCGAGCGTGGTGGCAGGATGGCCCGCGTAGATGAAGGCAGCGAACGCGTTGGCTGGCCCGGCGCTCCCGGTTGTACCACGACCGGCGCCCCCGGATCACCCTGTTGCGCGCGCACCGGCAGCCAGCAGAAGCCGGCGAAAGTAGTGGCCGCGAGCAAGCCACTTCGCCACGCTCGGCCTTTTATGATTGAGTGGAGATGACGCCGGCCCTTGAAACAAAAACAATTCATCGCGGAAATGGTTGTTTGAAGCACTTACCTTATCACAAAGCATGGCTAACGGCACTCGGCAGCAGGGACTGTTGATTTTGAAAAAAGTGGCGTGGGCGTCGTCGGCCCTTGAGGACACGGACAGGATACGCGTGCCGCACACACTTCCAGTGTCTGCCAGAAATTCGAGGGCGTTGGCGTAGACCCGGGGAAGCACTGCATTCAAATTGTATTGAACGCCGCGCACGTAGTCGCTGACGTCGCTCGTTCAGGTGTAGCCACGGTAATGAAGGACATTGAGCGACCAGGCCGGCGAAGACATTTTGCTGCTCACGTCCTATAAGCGAACGCGCTCAGCGAGCTAGCCATACCGAGTTGTTACAAACGTCGGCTTGAGGACGGAATAATATTTCTATGAATCATCTGAAAGGTAGCACTTATCAAAGTCTTTTCATCACTTATACTTTTGGGCAATGTGGTATGGCCGTTGCCTATAGGTTGCCTCCGAAAGAAGTTATTAAGTGGTAAATCAAATCAGACGTTTTAATAACAGAGGGAGAAAGCAATGGAAAACAGAACAACGACAGTAGGGCGCGACGCTTCGGCCAGCGCGGCGAAGCAACGCTCAGGCATGATGACGGGCTTATTTCGCGACCGGGACAGCGCTGAACGCGCATACCGTTCACTAAGTGATCGCGGCTATGCAAAAGAAGATGTCAATCTTTTGATGTCTGAGGACACGCGCAAGAAGCATTTTTCAGATACTAATACGGAGATTGGCACCAAAGCTTGGGAGGATGCCGGCAAGGGTGCGGCTATCGGCGGAGCAGTCGGCGCCACGCTTGCGGCGCTGGCGGCTATCGGCACCACGCTGGCACTTCCAGGGCTGGGCTTGCTGGTCGCCGGGCCAATTGCAGCCGGGTTGGCCGGTGCCGGCGCCGGCGGTTTGACGGGCGGCGTGGTTGGTGCTTTGGTTGGGCACGGTATTCCCGAAGAACGCGCCAAGTTGTACGAGAAAGGCATAAAAGACGGCGGAATCGTAGTGGGAGTAACTCCTCGAAACAATGAAGATGCCGACTATCTCGAGAATCAATGGCGTTCAAATCGTGGCGAAGCTCTGTACCGTTAATTCACGGAGGCAAAATTAATGCGAACAATACTAGCCCTGGCATTAGTGCTGAGTGGTGTGATCTTTCTTGGCAGTTGCAGCGCCACGGATACCAATACGAATCAAGCAAACACCAACAGTAACGCCGGAAACCCACCCCGACAGGGTATTGTCGAGACGAATGCAAACATTCCCGAGAACACGAACAGTAAGAGTGTGTCGTCAAATACGGGAGTGGTAACCAACAACAACGGAAACAAGAACACGGCCGGGGTAAGTTCGATTAATGACAATGGAAACGTCAACAAGCGGAATCGAAATCGACCCTAACAGGTTTTTGAAAAGTCCTGGGCGTGAGATTTCTTTTTGCAGCCTCTGTGGCTGAAGTTGGCTGTGTGGTTCAGTTGAGAGAAGCCCCCATCTCTGCGGGGCTTCTCGTGATTAACCGACTAAGACCGGGCTCGAAGGAGAACGCGCTGAGTAATATAAGTAGCGCGGCTTAAGACACGTCACGGCCTAACGCGGCGGCAATCAAATTAACCAGATTGTCTGGCTCAATCGGTTTTCGCAGGTGCAACTGAAAACCTTTTGACAACGCCAATGATCGATCTTCGTCGCTTGCATAGGCAGACAAAGCGACAGCAGGAATTTCTTTTGCTCGCTTTGATCTCAGTTTTCTAAGTCTCTTCAGCAGAATGAAACCATCTTCATCCGGCATCGCGATATCACTAATCAACAAGTCAGGCTGCCATTCTTTAAAAGCGCGAATCGCATCTTCAGCAGACTGGCTGCATCTCACCTGACCGCCGCAACGTTTGAGGATTGTGGCGACCAGCTCGCGCGAGTCAGGCTCGTCATCTACCACCAGGAACCGCAGGCCGTTCAGGATATTGCCCTCCAACATGGGCGACAATTTATTTTCCGTGAGCGCCAGGGAACGGCTGCGTGAGCGCAAGCCGACGGGCTGCGCAATGGGAAGCGTTACCGTGAAGGTCGAGCCGAGATCACGGCCCTCACTTTCAACTCGAACAGTGCCATTCTGGAGTTCCAGCAGATGGCGGACGATCGCCAACCCCAGGCCGAGCCCGCCATGCGTGCGCGTGGTTGATCCGTCCGCCTGTCGAAATCGATCGAAAATGTACGGGAGGAATTCCGATTTAATGCCGATGCCCGTGTCGGCGACCGAAACGGACACATGGGAATTCTCGCGCCGGATGCTTACATTTACTTCGCCACGTTTGCGGGTAAACTTCACAGCATTGCTAAAGAGATTCCAAAAAATCTGCTGCAAACGGTTTGCGTCGCCCATGACGGGAAAGGCGTGCACGCCAAGATCGAGGTTGAACTTGATCTCCTTGGTCTCAAAGGCCGGTCGAACCGCCTCAAGGGCTGCTTTGATCACGGTCGAAAGATCGACCAGACGCAGATCGAGCTGCAGCTTGCCGCTGATTATCCGAGACACGTCCAGCAGGTCGTCGATCAATCGGGATTGGGCGTGCGCGTTCCGCTCGATGGTCTCCAGCGCGCGGGATAGTTGTGCCTCTTCGAGCTTGTTCTGTCGCACGATGTGACTCCAACCAAGAATCGCTGTCAGCGGCGTGCGCAACTCATGCGATAAGGTTGCGAGAAATTCATCTTTCGTGCGATTTGCCAGTTCCGCTTCGGCCCGCGCAGATTGTTCGCGCACCAGCAGTCGCGCGCGCTCCTCTTCGGCTTGCTTGCGCACGGCCATCTCCAGGCCCAGTTCCGTCGCATGATTCTGCGCGTCCGTATAAAGACGCGCGTTTTCGTACGCGACTCCGACTTGAGTTGCCAGCGTCGCGGCGAGTCGCTCATCAGCCTCAGTGAACTCTTCGCCGTTCTTTTTGTTCAGCAAATAAATCCAGCCGGTCACCCCAAAAGGCGATGGGATTGGCGCGCCCAGAAAAGATTGCGGCATTTGGATGGTTGCATTGCCCGCTTTAAATCGTTCTCCTTCGCTCAGGCGCAACGTCCGCCTTTCAAACAATACCCGGTCCAAAGCTTCTTGAAGTGCGTGCGAAAGGCGATACTCACTCGACTCACTGTCCGGTCCCAGGCTTGAAAAATATTCAACCAGAGTATTATTTCGGTCGAACACCCCAACGGCTGCCAGCTCCGTGTCCGCGATTTGTTGAGTTGACCGGCAAAACCTTGCCAGCACTTGCCGCGGATCGTGTTCGGCGACAAGCTCGTGTCCCAAATCGATCAGCAGGCTCAAGCGATTGAGGTTTGCATTTTCCAGCTCGAGATTTTTCTCGCGCAGCAATTCAGTTTGATGCTTGATCTCGCGCGTTTTCTTGAACAGATCGGCGAAGACGGCGACCTTCGACCGCAGAATGTCCGGCTCGACCGGCTTAACAATGTAGTCAACCGCGCCTAACGAATAGCCCCTGGTCAGGTGGCGCACCCCGGTGGTGTTGGCGGTGAGGAAAATGATTGGCGTGTCACGCGATTTTTCGCGACCGCGGATCAACTGCGCGGTTTCCAGGCCGTCGATGCCGGGCATGTACACGTCAAGCAAAACTACGGCGGCTTCGTTGTCGAGAAGATAGCGCAGGGCGTCCTTGCCCGACGAAATCGGAATCAGGTTGCGATCCGGCCCGCGCAGGATCGCCTCCAGCGCCAGCAGATTCGTGGGGCTGTCATCAACCATCAGAATGTTGATGCGCTCTTCGCTTTGCAGGTTATTCATTTCCCTCGTCCTGGCGGGAGAGCCAAACGCGCAACAATGAAAGCAACTGATCGATGTCCAGCGGTTTCGAGATGTAATCTGAGGCGCCTACTTCCAGACAATGGTCTCGATCAGCTTTCATCGCTTTCGCCGTCAACGCAATGATAGGAAGGTCCTTGAAGCGATCCATCTGGCGAATCGCGCTGATCGCTTCATAGCCATCCATTTCAGGCATCATGATGTCCATCAAAACCGCCTCGATACCGGCGGTGGTCTGAAGCAGCTTGATTCCTTCCTGACCGTTTTCAGCGTGCAGGACGTTCATGTTGTAGCCTTCAAGTGTGCTTGTCAGCGCAAAGATATTTCGCACGTCGTCGTCTACGATTAGCACCTTGCGCTCTGACAGCACCGGATCCTTTCGCTTCACCTGCTCGAGCATGCGCCGCTTGGGCTCGGGCAGATTGGCTTCCACCCGATGCAGGAACAAAGCCGTTTCTGCCAGCAACCGCTCCGGCGAATCAGCCTCCTTAATGATGATTGATGCCGCGACGCGCTTGAGTTGGGTTTCCTCCTTGCGCGTCAGCTCCTTGCCCGTGTAAACAATGATCGGAATGTCCGACCGGCCCAGGTCCTTCTGCAACTTCTCGATTAATTCAAAGCCAGTCATGTCGGGTAGTTTCAGGTCAAGGACCATACAGTCGAACGTTTCATTCGTCAGCCTGCTCAGTGCTTCCTTGCCGGTGGCGACCGCCGTAGTGTAAACATCGCCGTTGCCAATCAGTTCAACCACGCTCATGCGCTGGACTGCGTCGTCCTCGACTAAAAGCAATTTGCGCGGCCCACGCTCTGAGAACTCGGTCATCTGATCGAAAGCCGTTGCGAGGTCTTCATTGGTTACCGGTTTCAGCCAGTGACGAAATGCGCCGTGCCGCAGCGCCCGGCGTCGTTGTTCTTCAACCGTGATGATATGGACCGGGATATGCCTGGTCTTCGCATCATGCTTTAGACGATCCAGGACGGTCCAACCGTCACCATCTGGTAAACGAATGTCGAGGGTTATCGCCGCGGGGCTGAATTTCTGGGCCATCGCCAGTGCCGTATGTCCCGTCGTAGCCACCAGCCCCTTAAATCCTTTCTCGCGGGCAAGAGCCAACAGAATCTTCGCAAAGTTGATGTCATCTTCTATGATTAATACCGTTCGATCGCCTTCTTCGATCGCGTTGCGGTCATCTACCACGGCCGTTGCGTCGTCGCCGTTCAAGTCGAAAATGTCAGCTTCAACCGGAGCCCAGGCTGCCTGTACTTCCGAGATCGCCTTTGGGGGCCTGGCACTTGGCGGAGTAGCGAGCGTGCGCGCCGGCATGTAATTGCGTGGGACATAAAGGGTGAAGGTGCTGCCCTCGCCAGGAATACTGTGCACGCGAATTTCGCCGCCGAGCAGCCGGGCAATTTCGCGGCTGATCGATAATCCGAGCCCGGTGCCGCCGTACTTGCGGCTGGTGGTGCCGTCGGCCTGCTGAAACGCTTCAAAAATAATCCGTTGTTTGTCTTCGGGGATGCCGATGCCCGTGTCCGTCACGGAGAAGGCCAGGACTTCGCCCGCCCTGTTTAGCGAATCGAGATAATACTTCTCATCGCGCGGCGCGGCCGTAATCCTCATAACTACATTGCCTTGTTGAGTAAACTTGAAAGCGTTTGACAGCAGGTTTACGAGAATTTGCTGCAACCGCTTATCGTCGGTCACCAGTGTGGCACCCAGCTCGTGGTCCCGCTCGATGAAAAACCCGAGTTTCTTGTCCTGCGCAAATTGATGGAAGCTGCGCTCGATTTGCTCGGTGATATCGTCCAGTGAAACTTCCGAGACCTCAACACCCATCATTCCCGATTCAATCTTCGATAGATCGAGAATGTCGTTGATCAGCGAAAGCAAATCCGATCCCGAAGAGTGAATCGTCTCGGCGAACTGGACTTGCTTTAAAGTGAGATTTTCATCGGTGTTTTCCGCCAGCTGCCGTGACAGAATCAGCATGCTGTTTAGCGGCGTGCGCAGCTCGTGAGACATGTTCGCCAGGAACTCAGACTTGTATTTTGAAGTCAGCGCCAGCTGCTCGGCTTTCTCTTCCATCTCCCACCGCGCCTCTTCAACCTCGCGGTTCTTGGCTTCGACCTCGGCCTTCTGCCGCGCCAGTAAAGCCGCCTTGTCCTGCAGCTCTTCATTGGTCTTCTGAAGTTCTTCCTGCTGGCTCTTCAGCAGCTCTTCCGATTCACGGAGCGATTCGGCCTGCTGCTCGAGCTGTTCGTTGGTCTTCTTGAGTTCGTCCTGCTGGCTCTGCAACTCGGCAGCCAGCGATTGTGATTGCAGCAAAAGGTCTTCAGTTCTGGTGTTGGCTTCGATGGTGTTAAGCACGATGCCGATACTTTCCGTTAACTGATCCAAAAAGGTGAGGTGCGTGTCGCTGAAAGTGTGAAAGGTGGAAAGCTCGATGACCGCCTTTGCTTCGCCCTCGAACAGCACCGGCAAGACCACGATATTGTTAGGGGGTGCTTCGCCCAGACCGGAACCGACGTGGACATAATTGGGAGGAACGTTGGTCACCAGGATGCGCTCCTTCTCGAGAGTGCACTGGCCCACCAGGCCTTCGCCGGGAAGAAATTCATTTGCCAGATTTTTTCGCTTGCTGTAAGCGTAACCACCCAGCAACTTCATCACCGGTTGGCCATTGTCACTGCTGTTAACGTAAAAAACACCTTGCTGGGCTTCGACCAGCGGCGCGAGCTCAGAGAGCACCATTTGGGCGACCGTCTTCATGTCACGCTGGCCTTGCAGCATTCGCGTGAAACGAGCGAGGTTCGTTTTCAACCAATCCTGCTCAGTATTCTTCTGCGTGGTGTCCTTGAGATTGAGAATCATCTCGTTGATGTTGTCTTTCAGCGCGGCCACTTCGCCTTGCGCCTCCACCGTAATGGATCGCGTCAAATCGCCTTTCGTCACCGCCGTCGATACTTCAGCGATCGCGCGCACCTGATTGGTCAGGTTGGCCGCCAGCCCGTTCACGTTGTCTGTAAGATCCCGCCACGTTCCGGCCGCGCCGGGCACGTTCGCCTGACCGCCGAGCTTTCCTTCGACGCCCACCTCGCGAGCAACCGAGGTAACCTGGTCGGCGAAAATTGCCAGCGTGTCAGTCATGTTGTTGATGGTGTCGGCCAGTTCGGCGATTTCGCCTTTAGCTTCCACCGTAAGTTTGCGTTTGAGGTCCCCGTTGGCTACCGCCGTAACCACGCGAGCAATACCGCGCACCTGATTGGTCAGATTACTGGCCATCGAGTTCACGTTGTCGGTCAAATCTTTCCAGGTTCCGGCCACACCGCGTACATCTGCCTGGCCCCCGAGTTTTCCTTCGGTACCTACTTCGCGCGCCACGCGGGTCACTTCCGACGCGAACGAATTCAACTGGTCCACCATCGTATTGATCGTATTCTTTAATTCGAGAATTTCGCCCTTCACATCGACGGTGATTTTCTTAGAGAGGTCGCCGTTCGCCACAGCCGTAGTGACTTCGGCGATATTACGAACCTGGCCCGTGAGGTTGCCCGCCATCGAATTTACATTGTCCGTCAGGTCCTTCCAGGTACCTGCAACCCCCGGTACGTCCGCCTGGCCGCCGAGTTTTCCTTCGGTACCTACTTCGCGGGCCACGCGCGTCACTTCCGACGCGAATGAATTCAACTGGTCCACCATCGTATTGATGGTATTTTTTAATTCGAGAATTTCGCCCTTCACGTCAACCGTGATTTTCTTTGAAAGGTCGCCGTTCGCCACTGCGGTCGTAACTTCAGCGATGTTACGCACCTGGCCGGTAAGGTTGCCGGCCATGAAGTTCACGTTATCGGTCAGGTCTTTCCAGGTTCCGGCGACTCCCATCACTTGCGCCTGTCCGCCGAGGCGGCCTTCGGTGCCGACCTCGCGCGCGACGCGGGTTACTTCCGACGCAAATGAGCTGAGCTGATCCACCATCGTATTGATGGTGTTCTTTAGCTCGAGAATCTCGCCCTTCACGCTCACCGTGATCTTCTTCGACAAATCACCGTTGGCCACTGCCGTGGTCACTTCCGCAATGTTGCGCACCTGGCCGGTTAGGTTGCCGGCCATTGAGTTCACGCTATCAGTGAGGTCTTTCCAGGTTCCCGCCACGCCGCGAACATAAGCCTGGCCGCCCAGCTCACCCTCGGTGCCGACTTCGCGGGCCACGCGCGTCACTTCTGAAGCGAATCCGTTCAGCTGGTCCACCATCGTGTTAATGGTGTTCTTTAATTCGAGGATCTCTCCCTTCACGTCGACGGTGATTTTCTTCGAAAGGTCGCCATTCGCAACTGCCGTGGTCACTTCCGCGATGTTGCGTACTTGCCCGGTGAGGTTTCCGGCCATCAGGTTCACGCTGTCAGTTAAATCTTTCCAGGTCCCGGCGACACCCTTAACGTCTGCCTGGCCGTCGAGTTTTCCTTCTGAGCCGACTTCGCGAGCTACGCGGGTCACTTCTGAAGCGAACGCGTTGAGCTGGTCGACCATCGTGTTGATGGTGTCTTTAAGTTCGAGAATTTCACCTTTCACATCGACCGTAATTTTCTTGGATAGGTCGCCGTTGGCCACAGCCGTAGTGACTTCCGCGATGTTACGGACCTGGCCGGTAAGGTTGCCGGCCATGAAGTTCACGTTGTCAGTCAAGTCTTTCCAGGTCCCGGCGACGCCCGGCACGGACGCCTGGCCGCCGAGCTTGCCTTCGGTTCCCACTTCGCGGGCCACTCGCGTTACTTCTGATGCGAATGAATTCAACTGGTCCACCATCGTGTTGATGGTGTTTTTCAACTCGAGGATTTCGCCCTTCACGTCGACTGTAATCTTCTTTGATAAGTCACCGTTGGCCACCGCAGTGGTCACTTCCGCAATGTTACGTACCTGACCGGTGAGATTGCCGGCCATTGAGTTCACATTGTCGGTGAGGTCCTTCCACGTGCCGGCGACACCCGGTACTGATGCCTGGCCGCCAAGCTTTCCCTCAGTTCCCACTTCGCGGGCGACGCGCGTCACTTCTGACGCGAATGAATTCAACTGGTCCACCATCGTGTTGATGGTATTTTTCAGTTCCAGAATCTCACCCTTTACATCGACGGTGATTTTCTTTGAAAGGTCGCCGTTGGCCACGGCGGTTGTCACTTCGGCGATGTTTCGCACCTGGCTGGTCAGGTTACTGGCCATTGAGTTCACGCTGTCGGTCAAGTCTTTCCAGGTTCCGGCGACACCCTTGACCTTCGCTTCACCACCGAGCTTGCCTTCGGTACCCACTTCGCGCGCGACGCGCGTCACTTCAGACGCGAACGAGCCAAGCTGGTCCACCATCGAGTTGACAATTCTGACGGTCCGGAGGAACTCGCCCTTCAGGGGGCGACCTTCGACTTCCAGCGCCATTCGTTCTGATAAATCGCCGTTGGCCACGGCTCCGATTACGCGGGCCATTTCACTGGTGGGGCGCGCCATATCGTCAATCAACAGGTTGGTCGAATCGACCAGTCGCAACCATGAACCGGCCGCCGCGGGTACCGCCGCCCGGTGACTTATCTTGCCTTCTTTGCCCACGACGCGACTGACGCGTTCAAGTTCGCGCGCCGTCTTATCGCTTAGCTCGATGATGTCATTCAGGGTGTCCGCAATCTTGCCGGCTTCGCCTGTCCATACCCCGGGCAAACGCGCGGAAAAGTCGCCTTTCTTGAAGGCTACTAATATTTTCAGTAGCAACTTCGCGTCAAGCGAGTCCATATCTCGGGTTTTGGTCCTCATGGTTTTTTCCTTCCGAAGATTTCAGAATGATGAAGATCAGGATGCGTGGCTTGCGTGCGGCTCGTGTTTCTCATGTAATCCCGCCGCAAAAGCGGCATAAACACACCGGCAGTAGGGGAACGTGCTGGTTTGAAGGGGGGATCGAGAAATTCCGAGCCGGGGGACTCGTCGTATGGATTAGTTATACCCTGCCGAGGTCGAGTCTGTAAACCAGATTCCCGCGGAACATTCAGTGTCGGCGGCGATACTCAATAGACGCAGGGTGTGGTGCTTATACCGGGCACCCGAGGCAATTGTAAAGTTACCTTAACTGAGCTACATTTCCGTAATCCCAAATTCGGTACGCGCATTGTCACGCGCTCCGGTTTTTGCGTTCTCGGGGAGGGCGAATCATGAAGTTCCTGATGATGCTGGTATTCCTGCTGATCACTGGTCCGTCTTACGCTCAGACTGCTGCACCCGATCAAAAAGAATCTCCGGTTGTCGTCGTCAGCGCAAGTTGGCTGCGCGAACGTCAATCAAGTGACAACGCGGTGCAGTCTGGGGTCGGGCCGGCCCCGGCGATAACCAAAGATAGCAAGAACTTCGAAAGACAGAAGCGAGTAAACGATCCGGCCGGCATGAGAGATCCGAACGCGGATACGCTCGATTCGCGCGCGTCAGAACTAGAACGCATCGTTCAGCAGTCACGCGCAGCGGCGCCCGTCGATGGTTATAAATACCACGTCAAAATCCAGAACATGAGCGCCAAGGTAGTTCAAAGTGTGTTTTGGGAGTATGAATTCACCGAGGTCGCAAATTCCGGGAACGTTACTCGACGGGGCTTTATGTGCGGCGGCGAGATTAAACCCGAGCGGCAAAGAGAGCTGCAGGTTTTCAGTTTGGTTGGTCCAAGTGAAGTCGTCAACGTAAAAACTCTCGCAAAGGATTCAGGAAAAGAATTTCGCGCGGCAGTGATCATAAATCGCGTCGAGTACTCAGACGGCAGTTTCTGGCAGCGTCGTGGTTGGACGCTTGATGCGCTGTCGCTGCGACACGACAGCCGGTCAAAAAGTGCTGGTGCGATTTGCAGAAGCTTGTGACATTGCCTGATTCCGCCTCACGGTTTTAAAGAGAGATGCTGGTGCCGCGATTCATCCCGGCAGCTTTTCGATAGCAATACTCGGCCGCTGCCAGATCCTCCATCGCTAGTCCCAGCGATTTGAAAATGGTTATTTCATCGGCGGACGTTCGGCCCGGATGTTTTCCGATTAACAACTCGCCGAGTTCGGCGCGAATCGTATTGGGCGCGACCGCACCTTCACCTGCGGCAATCAAATAATCTCCAGCTTCATTGAACGCAGATTCGCGTCTATCAACGAACAGCGAACATGACGCAACAGTGGCCGTGTCGAGTTCGCGTGCCTTCGGCGAGAAGGTGCCTATCGCATTGATGTGCGCGCCGGGAGCAATCCATTCGCGTCGCAATACAGGCTGGCGCGAGGTCGTTGCTGTGACAATTATGTTTGCATCGCGGACGACGGCTTCAACTGTCTTCACGGGTTCGATACGACACTGAACGCTCGCTTGCATGTCGCGGGCGAATTCTTCGGCGCGATCGTAATGGGCAGCGGCAACCCGAACTTGTTCCAGCTTTCGCACACAGGCGAGGGCGCCCAGATGTGCGCGCGCCTGGACCCCTGCGCCAATGATGGCAAGTTTTGAGGCGCTCTCGGTTGCCAGAATCCTGGTTGCCAGCGCGCTCACAGCCGCAGTTCGGATCGCGGTAATGGCTGATGCGTTCACAATCGCCAGTAGCTCGCCTGTTTTTCCGTCGAACAACGTGACCGCGCCCTGATGCGCGTCTTTTCCGATAGCCGCATTGCCGGGAAATACGCAAATTGCTTTTAAGCCGAACAGCGGCGTCTCGCCCCCGCGATACGACGGCATCATGGCCATCACGCCTTTCACGGTCGCCGGTCGAAAGATTGTGCGCAACGGCTGATCCATCTGTCCGCGCGCAAGCGCAATGAATGCGCGCTCCATGACGCCGACGCATTCATTCATAGGAAGAAGTTCTTCAACTTCTGCATGATTGATAACCAGCACTTTCATATTCGACAAGATAACATTCTGGCGATCGTGCCAGAAGGCGCTGGCAAGCTCGGGAGCGCCGGTTGCCCCTAACTGAATAAGAGCGGCAGGTTCACGCATATATGCGGATCAATAAGCGAGACCGCTGGCAAATTATGTGCGCGCATCCGCGTTCATCCGGGGCTTAATTGTTATCGTCGATGCCTCTCGACGGTGGGGCTGCTGATACCGAACGAAATGACAAATTAAAGGCGATTCGATAATATGCAACGCCTACGGTCTGCACTGATTCTTCAGGACGGGTTGTTGGTCAGCTTTCAAAACCGATGTCCGACAAGCTTAAGCTGGCCGCCCGAACTGACCAAGCACCTCGAGACAGCTCAAATGAAAAATTATCCACTTGCATTGTCCAGTCGTCGCTTCTGCGTCATCTGCGCGGTTGCGCTTGCAGTATTTGCGGGAACCGCAGTAATGGCCCAGCAATTCAATTCCGACCTGTTTAAGTCGCTGCATTGGCGGAACATCGGCCCGTTCCGCGGAGGGCGCACCCGCGCGGTCGCCGGTGTTCCTTCACAGCCGAACGTTTTTTACATCGCGGAGGTCAACGGCGGCGTCTGGAAGACCGATGACTATGGCAGAACGTGGGCGCCGATCTTTGACGATCAGCCAACGGGCTCCATAGGTTGCATCGCGGTCGCTCCGTCTGATCCAAACGTCGTCTATGCCGGCAGTGGTGAAGGGTTGCAGCGTCCCGATCTTTCTGTCGGCGACGGCATTTACAAATCCACCGACGCCGGAAAGACCTGGACGCATCTGGGCCTGCGCGATGGACAACAGATTCCCCAGATCGCCGTCGATCCGCGTGAGGCGAACCGCCTTATCGTGGCGGTCGCAGGACATCCTTACGCGGCTAACTCGGAGCGCGGCATCTTTCGGTCGATCGATGGCGGCAGGACTTTCGACAAGGTTCTTTATAAGGACGAGAACGTGGGCGGCGCCGATGTGATCTTTGATCCAACGAATCCCGAGGTTGCCTATGCCGCGCTGTGGGAAGCCCGTCAGGGTCCGTGGGAAAACGCGGCGTGGAACGGGACCGGCGGCGGAGTTTACAAATCGACAGACAACGGAAAAACCTGGCGCCAGTTGACCGGTGGTTTACCCGACAACATCATCCAGGCAAACATTGCCATCGCGCCCAGCCGGCCGAATCGGTTATTTGCCTCGGTCGCGCTTAGTCCGGGCCTGGTGATATATCGATCCGACGATGCCGGTGAAAGCTGGACCAGGATCACGACTGATCCGCGACCAGCCGGCCGCATCGGCGGAGGCGATTTGGCGGTGATACGCGTCGATCCCAAAAATCCGGACATCGTTTATTCGGCGAGCGTAGTTTCATGGAAGTCGATCGATGGCGGCAAAACATGGACCGCGTTTCGCGGGGCTCCCGGCGGCGATGATTATCAGAACGTCTGGGTCAACCCAAACAACGGAGATGTAATCATTCTCGGCAGCGACCAGGGCGCAATCATTACGGTAAACGGCGGCAAGTCATGGAGCAGTTGGTACAACCAACCGACAGCGCAGATGTATCACGTGAATGCCGACAACGCGTTTCCCTATCGCCTGTGCAGCGGGCAACAGGAGAGCGGTTCCGCGTGCGTCTCCAGCCGCGGGAACGATGGCGAGATCACTTTTCGGGAATGGCATCCGGTGTCCGCCGAAGAATACGGTTACGTTGTTCCTGATCCGCTTGACCCGGACATCGTTTATGGCGGCAAGCTCACGCGTTATGATCGACGAACAGCGCAAGCGCAAAACATCATGCCTAAGCCGTTTCGCGCCGCTGACTTTCGCGTAGTGCGAACCCAGCCAATTGTTTTTTCGCCCCTCGATCCGCACGCGATGTATTTCGCCGCGAACACTCTCTGGAAAACTCGTGACGAAGGTCACAGCTGGGAACAGGTTAGTCCGGATCTCACGCGCAAGACGTTTGAAGTGCCGGACACGATAGGGAAGTACCGCTCGCAACCGACTGCCCAGCCTACGCAGCGAGGGGTCATTTACACGGTCGCGCCCTCGCCTTTAGAGATCAATTTGATATGGGCGGGGACCGACGATGGCCTGATTCACCGCACGACCGACGGCGGCAGGAACTGGACGGATGTGACGCCCAAACAATTGAAGCCTTGGCAAAAAGTGTCGATTATTGATGCGAGCCACTTTGATAGGAATACCGCCTATGCTGCGATCAATACGCTGCGCCTTGACGACCTGCGTCCGCATATTTACCGGACTCGAGACGGCGGGGCGACCTGGATAGAGACCACGAACGGCATTCCCCAGAACGAAAACACAAATGTAGTCCGCGAAGATCCCGAACGCAAAGGCTTGCTATTCGCGGGAACCGAGCGGGCAGTTTACGTCTCATTTGATGACGGCGATAACTGGCAGTCTTTACGGCTAAACATGGGAGCGACTTCGATTCGCGACTTGATTATCAAGGGCGATGACCTCTGCGTGGGAACGCATGGCCGCGGCTTTTGGATTCTCGACAATATAACTCCGCTGCGACAGCTTCAGGATTCGATCATAAGGTCGACGGCATTTCTCTTTAAGCCGCAGACTGCGGTGCGCGTGCGATGGAACATGAATAGCGACACGCCTCTGCCACCTGATGTTCCGGCCGGTGAAAACCCGCCGGACGGGGCCATCGTTGATTACTACCTGGGTCGCGCGAGCGGGGGACCACTCACGCTGGAAATTAAAGATGCGAGCGGTGCTATCGTGCGTCGCTATTCGAGCGATGACAAATTGCCGGCAGAGGACCCCCTGCTCAACATACCGCCCTATTGGGTGCGACCGCCCCAGAAGCTTTCCAATGCAATGGGCTGGCATCGCTTTCTCTGGGACCTTCATTACGACCCGGTCCCCGGCGTCACGCCCCAATATCCGATCGCGGCTGTCTATCGCAACACTGCTCCATCGCCCACTTCACCGTGGGCCATGCCGGGCACGTATACGGTGGTGCTGACCGTGGGCGGTAGAAAGTACGAGCAGCCGCTGCGTCTGGTAATGGATCCGCGCGTCAAAACCTCTGCGGCCGATCTCGCGCAGCAGTTTCAATTGTCGAAACAAATGTACGATGAGTGGCTGGCACTGAATGCTCTGACGGAAGACGCTCGCAAGATGCGGGGCCAACTCGCTTTGCGCCGCGAAGGGATTAATGATGCGACTCTAAAGGCCCATCTGGATGCATTGACGGAAAAGATTCAGAGCATAGCCGGTGGTGGCAGTAGTGGCGCTGGATTCGGGGGCAGTGGCGGAGCCGCGCGAACAACCGCCGCATCGGTAAATGGGCGTGTGCGAACGCTCTTCACCTTAATCGAGGAAGCGGATGTCGCTCCGACAACGCAAATTGCGGCTGCCGTTTCTGAAGCGGTGAAGGATTCTCGCGCCGTGCAGGAAAGCTGGCGGGCAATAAAATCGACGGACATCCCGGCGCTGAATCGAGAGTTGAAAGCGGCTGGATTACCGCCGCTGTCGTCGACTCAAAATCGTTAATTTGTTGGGAGTTTGAGAAGCCGCGAGATGCGAATTGCCGCACTGGTCGAAAGCTAATCGCGCGGCCAGCCGTCTCCTAAGCCCCAGCCAACACGACCGGACGGACTACTGAAGCTCAAAGCCGGTCGTTTCCTTGGAAAAAACTGCGAATTCAGCGTTTTAACCCTTCGGACGATTAAGTCATGAAGGGACAATTGACGACTGGGTTCGGCAACAAACCGATTAGTTTGCGCGACGGAGCTACGGCAATTTTCCGGCGGCGCGCACTAATCCTGTTTACGTTTTTTGCAGTTGTAACCGGCACAATTCTAGTCACGCTGCTGGCGGCGAACCGTTATGACGCGCGCATGAAAATTCTGGTGAAGAACCAGCGTGTCGACGTAGCCATTACTCCCGAAGCCACGTCCGGCCTTAACGCCCCGACAGTCGACAACGAAGTCAGCGAAAACCAAATCAATTCCGAAATCGAGTTGTTGACCAGCAAGGATCTTCTGATGCAGGTCGTTAACGAAACCGGCCTCGCCCGAAATGAGACGGATTTATTCGGGCGCTCAGGGCCCGAGGCCGTCCGCGTTGAGAAGGCCGTCAATCGGCTGGCGAAAGACCTTTCAATCAATCCGGTTCGCAAAGCAAACATCATTACAATTACCTACTCGTCAAATTCCGCGCAACTATCGGCGGCGGTGCTTAAGAAACTCGGCGATCTGTATCTGGAAAAGCACCTCAAGTTAAATCACCCGGCCGGGGCGTCTGACTTCTTCAAAGACAAAGCTGATGAATATGAAGCACAACTAAAGCAGTCGGAACAACAGCTTACTAATTTTCAGCAGAGCAATAATCTGGTCGTCCTCAGTCAGCAGAAAGAATTAACCTTGCAAAAGACCGCGGAAGCCAGGGCAAAGATGTTGGAAGCGGACGCGGCTTTGAATGAAGCGACGAACCGCATCGATCGGGTCCAGCAACAACTTGCAGCGATTCCCAAACGCATAGTTACGCAGAGCCGGCAACTCCCTAATCAATATTCAGCAGAACGCCTGAACACGATGATGGTTGAGTTGCAGAATCGCCGGACGCAACTCCTGACTAAGTACCGGCCGGACGATCGCCTCGTACGCGAAGTGGACGAACAGATTCGCACCACTCGGGAAGCGCTGGGACGCGCTGAACAGAAAACGTCGGTTGAGGAAGCGACGGATCTCAATCCTTTGCGCCAAACGCTGGAGACTGAACTGTCTCGCGCGCGTTTGGATCAAGCAGGCGCAAAGGCGCGCCGCGATACGCTCTCAGGCCAGTTGCAGCAGTACGACGCATCGTTGAAAAAGCTCGAGGCGGACACGGCTGGGCACGACGATCTGGAACGCCAGAAAAAAGAGGCAGCAGACAACTATCAGCTGTACGCGAAGAAGCGGGAAGAAGCGCGCATCGCCGACGAGCTTGACCGGCAGAAGATAACCAACGTGTCGATCGCTGAAGCTGCGACCGTCGCGCAGATTCCTTCTTCGCCGAATCGGCCGCTCAATCTGGTTCTCGGAGTTGTACTGGCAGGAGTTCTCAGTCTGGGCAGCGTGTTTTGTGCCGAGGTGTTGAGTGACGTGGTGCATACGCCGCGTCACCTCGAGGCTCTGACCGGCGCTAAAGTCCTGGCAACGGTGCCCGAAAACAGCCGGCGCATGTTGCTGCGCAATAACCGCGAACGTAAACCAATCGAAACACGGCCGCTGGCCGAACTGGAAAGTTGATCATGTTAGAGGTCGAAGCCAACCCAGTCCCTACGCCTGCTCTGCCTGAACTGCGCATGGAAAGCAACGGGCACCAGCAACACAATCTTCAGTTACTCCTGGCCAGCTTGCAGAACGGCTCGCACGAGTTGCGCGCGGGCGCGGCGATCGCGTTTGCCGGCGCATCCCAGGGCGCCAGCGCAAACAACGTGGCCCAACTGTTTGCGGTGGAGTTGGCGCGACATACCTCCCGGCGAACGCTAATCATCGATTCTCAACGGTTGCAGGGCCTCGGCGTTGAAGACTATTTGCAGATGCCCTGGAACTGCCATCCGACGAATATTGAGAACCTTTGGATGCTGCCGGCCCGGAACTCGAAAAAGGCGCACGCGCGTGACGATCATCAGGAGTTGCCCCGGCGATCGTTCTTGATGCGCGTGCCGAAAGACGGGGAGGAGATTGGTACGGGCCTCAACTCAGTCGACGCCCTCCGGGTGAGCTTTGACAACATTCTGATCGATTGTGGCGCCCTGCAAAACTCGACCGACGCCGCGATGCTTGCGTCACGGGTTGACGGAGTCGTCATAGTTGTCGATGCCGGCGAGTCACGACGCGATGAAATTCTGAATTCGCAGCGGATGATCGAAACGGCGGGTGGGAAGTTCCTCGGCTTTGTACTGAACAAACGGCGGTATCCCGTGCCCGAATGGCTTTATCGAAAGCTCTGATTAGTTCCGGGTTCGGCGCCTGGAGAACAGCGTTTCTTACTAGAGCGTTCGATCGCCTGAAGACCGAACTTCAAGCTCATTAGGAGTGCCATGAAACATCGGATCTATTTTGCTTTAGCAATTTGCCTGCTGGCGCTGCCGCTCTCAATCGCGGCCCAGGCGCAAACGCCGCCCCGACTCAGCACGGTCACCGAGGATCGTTATCGCCTGCAACCGGGTGATGTGCTGGAAGTTCAATTCCGTTACTCACCTGAATTCAATCAAACAGTCACGGTCCAGCCTGATGGTTACGTCACCCTGGAAATTGGCGGTGACTTGAAGGTTGCCGGCTTTACAATCGAGCAAACGCGCACTGCAATTTTGCGACAGGCGCGCGCTCGCTTACAGGACCCCGTTGCGACAATCGTGCTGAAGGAATTTCAACGTCCTTACTTTGTCGTCGCCGGTGAAGTCAGCCAGCCAGGCAAGATCGAAATGCGCGAGCGCGTCACCGCGATTCAGGCAATCATGCTCGCCGGTGGCATGAAAGAAACTGCGAAGTCATCACAGGTCGTCGTCTTCCGAAAAATCAATTCCGACGTCGCCGAAGTGA
The DNA here is from genome assembly GCA_046262835.1 of Pyrinomonadaceae bacterium. Taxonomy (GTDB): domain Bacteria; phylum Acidobacteriota; class Blastocatellia; order Pyrinomonadales; family Pyrinomonadaceae; genus UBA11740. The sequence continues at coordinate 34,790 of JBHELZ010000019.1, read as the reverse complement.
AGTTGCTCAATCTGAAAAACATCAGGCGCACCAGCGATTTGGAAAATGATTTGACGTTGCAGGCAGGCGATATGGTTTTTGTGCCGCGCGACAAGATTTCGAAGATCGAACGTTTCATGAAACTGGCAAGCGTTGCCGCGTTCATGGCGCCGCGCCTTTAAGCAGTTAATGATTAGCCATCACGGAACAATATCGGATTTCTGTCTGAAGGTCAGCGATCTCTCACTGCTCGTCATGTCGCTTGGCCTCGTGATCGTATTGCGATTCTCGCCCGAACAAAATCCCGCGTTCGTTGTTGATTACCTGTCGCAACGGGTGAAGGTCACCAATGCCATCCTGGGTATAATGCTGGTTTTGTCCTGGTATGCGGCCTTCGCCGGGCAAGGCTTGTACGTTTCGCACCGTCTGGTTTCACGAAGCAAAGAACTTATTGAGATTGCCCGCGGCATTGCGATTTGCGCGCTGGCGCTGCTGGTCGCGGGACAAATTGGACATTGGCCGACAATCAGTCTGCGCACGATCGCCGGGTTCGGATCGATAAGCTTTATCGTGATTTCGAGTGTGCGTTTGGCGCTGCGTTACAACCTGCGGCGTTTGCGCGAGCGTGGTCACAACGTTAAGTCGCTGGTAATCGTCGGGGCCGGCACGCGCGGCCGCCGATTTGCCGCGCATATCAAACGCCGTCACGACCTCGGCTACAAAATAATCGGGTATGTCGACAGCGATGCGGCATACGCGGGCCGGACCTTTGACGGCGCGCCGCATTTGGGGACGATCGAGGATTTGCCGCGAATCATTGCCAATGAAGTGATCGACGAAGTGGCGGTGGCGTTGCCGATCAAATCGCACTACTCGCAGATCGAAAAAACGGTCGGCTTACTAGAAGAGCAGGGAATTACGACGCATGTGCTCTCTGATTTATTTCCGCAGAAGCTGGCCCGGGCGCAGTCCGTCGATTTCGACGGCGTTCCCATTGTCACGCTCGGCAGCGTCCCGCCCTTTAGTTGGCGGACCGAAGCGAAGCGCATCATGGATCTCGCCGTTTCGATCAGCCTGCTTTTTATTTCAGCGCCAGTGTTTGCCCTCGTTGCGATGGCCATCAAGCTTGATTCGCGCGGTCCAATCTTTTTTGTCCAGGAACGCGTGGGTTTCAGCAAGCGGCGCTTCCGGATGATCAAATTCCGCACCATGACTAGCGATGCCGAAGAGCGGATGAAAGAGATCGAGCACCTCAACGAGAAGAGTGGCCCGATTTTTAAGATCCGCAATGATCCGCGCATTACGCGCGTCGGCCGCTGGTTGCGGAAGACAAGTATCGATGAGCTGCCGCAACTTGTGAACGTGGTGCTGGGTGACATGAGCATTGTCGGCCCGCGGCCCCTGTCGGTGCGCGATGCGACGCGGATGGAAGAAGTATGGCAAAAGCGACGCTTCAGCGTTAAGCCTGGCCTAACCTGCCTGTGGCAGGTTTCCGGTCGCAGCGACCTCTCTTTTGAGCAATGGATGCAGCTGGATCTCGAATACATCGATCACTGGTCGCTGGGACTTGACGCATCAATCCTGCTTCGCACTATTCCGGCAATTGTTCTCGCACGGGGCGCGAGTTAGTGCCCACTTCTAACGATCGAGAAAACCTGTGATTGCTCGCAGCGCCAAACTCATCTTTATCACCGACGTCACGATTCTGATCTCCACGATGATCTCGAGTCTCGTTGGCGCGCGGGCGCTGGGACCTGCGGGACGCGGCGATCTTCTGGTGGTGGTTTTGTGGCCGCCGGTGATTGCCATGCTGGCCGGCCTCGGCCTGCCGGCTGCGTATCGTTATTGGATGGCCAAAGACCCACAGCGGGTCTCGCCGCTCTTTTCGAATGGAGTTGTCTATACGGTGATCGTGGGGCTGGTCGCCGTCTCGCTCGCTGACATGATCGTGCCGCATTTGATTGGAAGTCGCGCGTCCCAGGTAATGAGCCTGGTCAGAATTTATCAAATCAACATTCCCGCCGCCTTGTTTCTGGACTTGATGCGCGGACTCCTGGAAGGCACGCGCCGCTTTGGTTGGGCCGGCGCCGCGCGAATGATCTTCTTTGGCGTTCAGGGCGCTGGTTTCGCAACACTTTGGTTGGCCGGCGATCTGACGGTCACCACTGCAGCCTGCACCATGATCGTGGCCCAAGCCTCGTCAATGGCACTCGCTCTGTTTGCTGTGCTGCATCAATTGAAGCCGCGTTGGGAGCCGAACTGGGGCGAGTTCAGGAATTCGATGAGCTATTCGCTGCGCGACTACCCGGGAGTCGTGGCTGATTACACAACGCTAAGATTAGACCAGTTGATGCTTGGGGGCATGGCTTCAAACATCGCCATCGGCTTGTACGTGATCGCTGTTCGACTCTCTGAAATGACCACGCTGGCCGCGGATGCGATTGCCGGCGCGCTGATGCCCGAGGTGGCCGCGTCCGAAAGCCTGAATCGCGCTGAATTATTAACGGCGCGCAGTCTCCGCCTGGCCATTTATATGCACCTGCTGTTACTGCCGCCGCTGTGGCTGGCCGCACCGATTATTCTCAGAGTTCTGTTCGGCGAAAGTTTTGTGCCCGCGACCAGCGCCTTTCGGTGGTTGTTGGTAGCGGCCGGCGTATGGAGCTGTGGATCGATATTGATTAGCGGCCTGCGCGGCTTTGGCTATCCGGGCATGAGCACGCTGGCGCGTTTTTCCTCGGCCGTCGTTACCGGCGTGGCCCTCCTGGTGCTGCTGCCACGATTCGGCATTACCGGAGCCGCTATCGCTTCGCTGATTGGATACAGCGTGATGCTTGGCATCGCACTGTTCGGCTTTGTGAAAACGCGCCGGCTACGACTCTGGAGCAATTGCCTCCGTCCGCAGCGTCGCGATCTATTGATTCCAAATTGGCGCTCGTTGTTAGGTCTTCGCAGAAGTAGCCCGACTGTCGGTTAAGGTTCCGGAGTATCGATGAGCAGCATTGTCCAACTAGAACCGCGAACAGTATCTCGATCAATGTGGGTCTGGTTTGCGCCGGTCCAAGCGGCGGCCGCTTTTACGATCCTCGCCGTTGCCGCCGGAGGCCAATTCCTCCGGACCTGGTTGTTGACGGCTTTGGTTTGGCTAATGGCGATGCCGTTGCTGGTAAGTCTAGAGGCCGGCCTCATTGCGATGATGTTGTTCGAACCGCTGCGCGGTGTCTTGCGTCGCGCGCAATACCTGTTCGTCGATTATGCTGCCCAGGACCCAATCCATGTCCTGACGCCGATCGTAACGCTGCTGGCGTTTCTGCTGCTGCTGCGTTCCCGGCGTTTGGAGATGTTCGTGGCCACGCCGCTGGCCGGCGCCGTCTCAATTCTGGCGGTCCTCTATGTTCTGGAGATTTTTAATCCACTCCAAGGTGGTTTGCTGATCGGTCTCGCGGGTGCCCTGTTTATGCTGGTGCCCCTGGTTTGGTTTTATTTCGGTCAATCAATCGATGAAAAGTTCATCAACCGCGCGCTGCGGCTGGTGATCGTGCTGGGAATCGTGACGTCAGCTTACGGGATCTACCAACTGACCTACGGCTATCCAGCTTTCGAGCAATACTGGATCGACAACACCGATTTTTACGATTCGATCAATGTCGGTCACGTCAGGCGCGCGCTGGCGACCTTCAGCAGTGCTGAAGAATGGGGACGCTACGCCGAAGTCGCCGCAATCGCCGCCTGGGGATTTGCCACCGGAACAAAGCTCCTGGTCAAAAGGATGGGCTGGATGATTTGTAGCGTGGGCTTGATGGGCGCGGTTTTATTAACCGGCCAACGGACAGCGATTTTTGGACTGCTGATCGGCATCGGGACGCTCATCCTGTTAGGCGCGCGCAGCTTTCCCCAGGTGCTGGCACGAGTGGGTATGTTGCTGCTGCCGATTGTGTTGATTGCATCGTTCGTGTCGGCGCCGTCGGAAGACGACATGTGGAATAAGAGCGACAATGAAACTGTCGGCACTCTGTTGTCTCATGCGCAGCGCGGCACGCTGCAGCCCGCCAAGGAAGAAAGCTTCAAGACACGACTGGAAAATTGGACCTATCTGGTAACCAGTGTCATTCCGTATCGACCCCTGGGGGCTGGGTTAGGTGCCGGTTCCCTGGGCGAAATACGCTTCCATTCTGAATCGGAACTTCCGGCCATAGACAGTTTTATTTTGGTTGTCGCGATTGCGTGCGGATTTCCCGGTGTCCTTTTGTTTATATGGATCCTCGGCCGCGCCGCCTGGCTGTCAGTAAAAAACGCTCGCGCACCCATTGATGACGGCGGGGCAACAACCCGCAGGATAATTGCCGCCATAATGCCGGCACTGATCCTCAACAGTATTTTTGGATTGACGTTTACGCTCTATTCGGTAGCGCCACTCGCATGGTTGTTCATCGGATGGATCAGCCGCGAAACCTTACGCGTGCGACAGGCAACTGAACGCGAGATCTTTACGATTTGAAAGATGAAGATCCTCTTCTATAACCACACCGGAACCGTCAGTGGCGCCGAACGCGTGCTGATGATGATTTTGCGCGGACTGGATCGCGAAGCGTACGAGTGCGTGCTGGTGTGCCCGCCTGACAGTAAGATGATGGCACTCGCAAAGTCAGCCAACGTCCGCACTTGCGAATTAGACCAACTCGAGGCGCGGTTTACCTGGCGAATGGATCGAGTGTGCAAATACCTCGCGTCGTTCGGCGGTGTGATCCGCCGGGCGCGCCGGATCATAAAAGAGGAACGCCCGGAGTTGATTCATGCCAACAGTATCCGCGCCGGTCTTGTCATGGCTGCCGCATCCATAAGACTTAAGGTTCCAGTCGTCTGGCATGCCCACGATATCCTGCCTTTTCATCCCTTGAGTACTCTCGTCCGTTTGGTTGCTCTGTTAACTTCGCGGAATCGCATACTCGCGGTTTCACAGGCCGTGGCGTCGGGTTTTCGCGGCCTGCTCTTGCGCCCATTCAGACAACGTGTTCCAGTGACCGTCATTCATAACTCAGTCGATCTCGATCGCTTTCAACCAAATGAGGAGGGGCGAAAAGAAATACGATCTGGGCTGGGTCTTTCCGACGGACAACCAGTCGCGGGCATTGTCGGCCAATTGACTCACCGTAAGGGACAGCTTGAATTGATGCGAGCATTCGCGCGCGTCGTACAGGCCATGCCTGCAGCGGTCTTGTTGATTGTTGGTGAGCCGCTCTTCAATCACGATAAGGCATATGCGAGGCAACTCGCAGACGCTGTTGAGTCACTGAACCTGAAAAACAATATTCTTTTGCTGGGCGCACGAGATGATGTTCCGAAACTGCTCCAGGCGCTCGATGTTCTAGTTGTGAATTCACACCAGGAACCATTCGCATTAACTGTGCTTGAAGGACTAGCGAGCGGTATTGCAGTTCTCGCCACCGCGGTTGGCGGGACGCCCGAGATGGTGAAGCACCGCGTGAATGGCTGGCTGGTAAAGTCGGGCGATGAACATGAGCTCGAGTCTGGTTTGGTTACGCTGTTGAGTGATCGCGCCTTACGCGCCAAACTCGGGTCACAAGCACGGGTGGACGCGATCGCGCGCTATTCCGTCTTGCGCTACCTCGCGGACGTGTTTTCGCTGTATCGGGAAATAAGCATACCCAACGGATCGCCGCAGGCAGAAAATATGCGCGGGTTCAGAGTTAAGTTGAGTGCGGACTGAAATAACACCAGCTTTGCACCTTTCTTATGATGAAGGTTTCAGAGGCTGGCAATTGTCAAGAATCGCACTCGTACATGATTACTTTGTTCAAATGGGCGGCGCCGAACGCGTGGCTGAGGCCATGCACGAATCGTTTCCCCGTGCGCCGATCTACACGACGGTAGCTTTGCCGCAAAGCCTGCCGAAAGGTCTCCGCGCCGCAGACATTCGCACCTCGGCGTTGCAATACCTGCCGGCGATTAAGACCCGCTTCCGTCATTACTTCATGCTCTATCCGTTCGCGGTCGAACACTTCGACCTCTCTTCCTACGATCTGATTTTCAGCAGCAGTTCGGGCTATGCGAAAGGCGTGCGTCGCCGGCGCAATGCGATTCACGTTTGTTATTGTCACACGCCCATGCGCTGGGTCTGGCGCTACGATGACTATGTCGCGCGCGAACGATTTGGAAAAGGGATGCGCACGCTATTGCCGATGTGTCTGTGGGGCCTGCGCAAATGGGATCTGCGCGCCGCGCAGCAACCTAATTACTATATAGCCAACTCGCGATTGGTTGCCGACCGGATAAAGAAAATCTACGACCGCGAGGCTCATGTCATACCGCCCCCGATCGATGTCAATCGATTTCACATGTCGACTGACATCGAAGATTATTATCTGGTCCTGTCGCGTTTGATGCCCTACAAGCGGATCGACCTGGCAATCGAAGCCTGCAAGCGAATGAACCGTCGTCTGATAATTATCGGTGATGGGCCTGATCGCGCGCGGCTGGAAAAACTTGCCGACGATCGAATTGAGTTTCTCGGGCGGCAACCGGATCCGATTGTGAATTACTATGCCGCGCGTTGTCGCGCGCTGTTATTTCCCGGCGAGGAAGATTTTGGCATGGCGCCGCTCGAGGCCAATGCCGCCGGCCGGCCGGTGATTGCTTATCGGGGAGGCGGCGCCGTTGAAACTGTCATCGACGGCAAGACAGGCCTGTTCTTCGATCAACCTGACAGTCGCGCCTTGAGCACGGCTATCGAGAGGTTCGAGAGCATGGTCTGGAGCCAAATCCTGCTGCGTCGTCACGCAGAAAAATTCGACAGCAATGTCTTCGCTTTTCGCGTGCTTCAGTTTCTGGGTTCAGTCGCGCCCGCGTCGTGCTCGCATGAGTTACTGTCAGGCGCGCGGCTGTTGTCTGCGAACGTTTCGAAGCGCGTGTGGCCCAGACTCGCGATTGTAGGGTAATTGGTCATGATGCAAAGCACTTCTCTATTTCAGCCGTCGACATTTTCGCGTCCGGCTGCCGGGACGCAACAAACATGGAAACCAGGTCCCTTAGCGCCGGTAATCTGGCAAAATGAAGTACACGTGTGGCGCGCGCGGCTGGATGTCGCATGGTCGTGGACGCTTGACGAAGCACTGTGTCTGGACGATCGCGCGCGTGCCGATCGATTTAAGTTTGAGTCTGACCGGCGTCGCTTCTGCGTGGGCCGCGCGTCCCTGCGCTTAATTCTCAGCAGATACCTGAAGACAAAACCCGGCCGTTTGCAGCTTGAAACCAGTGAATTCGGCAAGCCCTTCTTTGCCGACAAAAAGCTTGCCGGCGGATTGCATTTCAATCTTTCGCACTCAAACCAACTCGCCCTGATTGCGATTACGCGCGACCGCGAGGTGGGCGTGGACGTCGAATATATGCGATCGGATTTCGCGACTGATGAAGTGGCCGATCATTTCTTCTCACCCGCTGAAGTGCAACAGTTCCGGGAAGTCCCGGCGGAAAGTAAGACTCAATCCTTTTTCAACTGCTGGACTCGTAAAGAGGCCTACATCAAAGCGCGCGGCGAAGGACTGTATTGCCCGCTCAACCAGTTCGACGTCTCGCTCTCGCCCGGGGCGCCGGCCACCTTGTTAGAGAGCAGAGTGGACCCGAGCGACACGCAGCAATGGCGTTTTCGCGATATCGCGGCCGGCGATCGTTATGCGGCAACGGTTGCAACTGACCGCGCCTGCTCACGTCTGGTGCTTTGGGACCTGAACGAGTTGTAACGCAAACAACTTCCGTCAATACGGCTAATGAAGCTCCGGGTTCTGCTCGCTGTCGTCTCCCTGTTCCTCTCGCTGGCGATTTCTGCCGATCACAAATTGAATGAATGCGCGGGCTGCTGGATTGCGGTCGCGCTTACGCCCGCGGTCGACGAGACTCTGGGCGTAAATGTTCATTTCATCGATCCGCAACCGGGCGAAGTGAAGATGATTGCAAGTGCCGGCTTTCGTTGGGTGCGTACCGATCTTAAGTGGGAGTTGACCGAGCGCCAGCGCGGTAAATATGACTTTTCCCCGTACGATGGTTTGCTGAAAGAGTTGGATGCGTTCAACATTCGGGCGCTATTCATTCTGGATTATGGAAATCCGCTGTACACCGAGGGGAAATCGGTTCGCACGCCCGCGGCCCGAAAAGCATTTGTGAGTTGGGCGATCGCCGCAGCCAAACACTTCTCGGGACGGGGCGCGGTTTGGGAGATCTTTAACGAACCAAACACGGCGATGTTCTGGCCACCGCGGCCGAACGTTGACGAGTACCAGGCTTTGGCCTCAGAGGTTGGTCGCGCATTTCGCGCTTCAGTACCTGACGAACTGTTAATTGGGCCGGCCACCTCCAAAATCGACCTTCACTTTCTTGACTCCTGCTTCAAATCAAAACTGATGCAGGATTGGTTCGCCGTCTCGTTCCATCCTTACCGTCAAACAGCACCCGAGACGGCGGCGAGTGAATACGCCCGACTGCGTGAGATGATTCGCAGTTACGACTTCACTGGAAGCCAATCCAGGTTTCCATTGGTATCGAGCGAATGGGGATATTCGTCTGCCTGGTCACGCATGGACGAAGAGAACCAGGCCGTAATGTTAACCCGCGAATTCCTTACAAACGTGGCCAACGGAATTCAGATCTCTATTTGGTACGACTGGCGTGAGGGCACCGATCCTAATGAGCCCGAAGATCATTTCGGTTTGGTGCGCAACGCTTACCGGCGAGGACAAGATCCGGCATACGATCCAAAGCCTGCCTACTTTGCCGCGAAGACTCTGACAAAAGTCCTCGGCGGCTATCGCTATCGGCAGCGGCTCAACGTCGGCGGTGATGATGATTATGTTCTGGTTTTCGTTAAAGACGGTGAAAGCCGGTTTGTCGCCTGGACCAGTTCGCCGCTGGTCAGCCACGTCACGGTGAATAATGTCACCGGCGACTATGCGGTCGTCGGGGCAAAAGGTGAGAGCGCCGGTGTCATTGGATCAAAGACTGGCGGTTTGTACCTCGAACTCACAACCGCGCCGAAGTATCTAATTCCCATTCCCTAAGCAGCTTATCGTTTTGTTTTCGTACTCTAGTGCGCCGGTGCATGTTCCGTTGTAGCGCAACTTCGCGTGCCCCGCTCTTTAAAACCGCCTTCAGTCAGATGGCATAATGCTTGCGATCATAATCCGGTTTACTTTGGAAGGAGGCACGAAAACAGTGATCAGGAGACTGGCATTAATGATCGCGATTGGGACTCTCGCGGTTTTGGCGGCTGGTTGTCAGCGCGCAGAGGACGCAACCAGCAACGCGAATGCGAACGCCAACGCGAATGTCGACAACAGCGCGACGGCGGCCACAACGACGCCGGGGCCGGACAATTCGGAAATAACTACCACAAACCAGAATGGGGTACGGACGGAGACGCGGACGTTTCGAGACAATCCGCGCGTGTCGAGGGTGGTGGTCACAACGCGCGACGGAAACAAAACCGTGAAGGTGTACTCCGCCAGCGGCGAAGAACGCGAAATGAAGAGCGCGCCAGAGAGGGCATTGGAGGCAACGGGCGACGCCATCGCCGATTCAGCCGGTTTCGTAAAGGACAAGTCGGTCGACCTTGCCGATAAAACCAAGGAAGGCGCAAAAACGGTAGGCGAAAAGACCGCTGACGTTAGCAAGACTGTGGCGAAGAAAACCGCTGACACCACAAAGACGGTCGCCGGCAAAACGAAAGAGGGCGCCGAAGCGGTTGCAGATAAGACCGTCGACACGACCAAGACTGTAGCCGGGAAGACCAAAACGGCCGTGAGAAAGACGGGAAAAGCGATTAAGAAAATCCTTCCTTAAACATAGTCCATTGAATGAGACAGATTTGAAGCGGCGGAAGCGCCGCTTTTTTTTTAACTCACCTCCGTACCGAAGCTTTAGCAAAATCTTTCTCAATTGCGGCTAACGCAAATAGTCCTTGCCAATACCCGCCGTATTTCCTAGAATGCGAGGGAGTTTCTTACACCTGCAAGTTTTGGGCTACGATCGGTTCGTTTCTATAGCAGGCCGGCGTCCAGGTGAAAGGCTATTGGCTTTATCGCCGCTCGTCAGTAACAGCATGCGATGAGGAACGAATCGCACCTCGCGGATAATGCGCTTCCTTCGTCAGTGCATGCGGTCCTGGAATTAACGCTATACCGCTGTGCGCGGACGGGGGGGCGACAGATCTTCCCTACGTGTTGGCGGGTTCGCAACCCGACCATTTGAACTCTTAAGTCTAATAAGGAGAATTCTATGGATTGTTCCTGTCGTATAGTGCCCCGCGATATCCTGGAAAAACTTGCCGCGGATCCCGATTTGTCACCGCCCCTGCGCAGCGCCGCTGCGGTTACCGCGAAAATTAGTTCTCAGATTCGCAAGGTACGTAACCAGGCTGCCGCGCTCACCAGCCTTACCACGGCGATGGGCGCCGTTCCGGCGGAGCTGGCGCCGGCGCCCCTGGTTACCGTTTACGATTGCAAGCACGGCCAATCGCTGCCCGGCTCTCCTCTGTCAAGCCCCGGGGGTTCAAGTAACCCGACGGCGGCGCGGACTTTCAAAGAGACCACTTCGGTCGCGGAGTTCTATAAGAAAATCTTCAACCGCAACTCAATCGATAACGCCGGAATGACGCTGATGTCATCCATTCATTATGGCAGCAACTATAACAACGCAATGTGGAACGGCTCGCAAATGATTTATGGCGACGGCGACAATCAGATCTTTATCGACTTCACCAGAGGAAATGATGTAATAGGCCACGAGTTGACTCACGGTCTTACCCAGCACACGCTCGAGCTTGTCTACTCGGGCGACGCCGGCGGGCTTAATGAGAGTATCTCGGATTGCTTTGGCTCTATGTTCCGGCAGTGGCAGGCAAACCAGGACGCTCATCAGGCAGATTGGCTGATCGGGCACGGAATCATGGGTCCAATAGCAGCCGCCAGAGGCTTCACGTGTCTTCGGGACATGGGGGATCCGGCTGCCGCGCATTGTCTTGCGGCACAGCCAACAAAATACTCCCAGATTACGCCGGGCATGGATCCTCACTACAGCAGCGGGCCTCCGAATCTCGCGTTTTGCCTGGCTTGCAAAAAGGTGGGCGGGCCAAGTTGGAAAAAAGTCGGACAGGTATGGTATCGCGTCATGACTACGCTGGGTCCCAGTCCCAACCTGAAGATGAAGGCCTTCGCCAAAGAGACGCGCAAGTTAGCCGGAATAATGTTTCCCGCAGTTCCGACAGTCGCCGCCGGGGTCGACTATGGCTGGAAGCAGGTTGGACTTTAATCGGGTTGCGTGATGAAATAAAAAAAACAATGGGCGATCAAGATCAGCTAAAGATTGAACGGCTCGGGGGCCTTGCGGGCTTTGGTGGGGCCCATCTGAAAAGCAAGGGAGAGCTTTCAAGAAATGAGCTCTCTCCCGCAGACCTGGCTGCGCTCGATGCCTTGTTCCAGGAGAATTCTCACGCGGGCGCAGCCAATCCGGATGGCTTCGTCTACCGGCTGACCAGGAAGGTCGCAGGTAAGGAGCATACTGTCGAGGTCCCTGAACATAAGGTGCCGGAAGCAGTGAAGAATTCTGTCAAAGATACGCTCGAATAACTGTCATAAGCTTTTCACAACCGTCTTTTCGTACGACGGTTTCTCGTTTTTCAATCCAGGTCAAAATACCAGCTCAAAAAATTTCGATCGCCCTTCGCAGGTGATCAGTTGGAAGTAGGTTCGGGTGTCCCAATATGTGGAACACGCGGAAGATGTGTGCTCGACGTTGAACTGAAGCGTCCGGTCGTTGTCGCAGTACTAGCCTCGCTGCCGGGTCCGCTGGTATGATTCGCCTGCACGTCGTCCCATTGCGCGATTTATGAGCGATTCAGATCGGTTTACCATTATCTGTCCATGCTGCGAAGCGACGCTGAATGTCGATGCCGAAACCGGCGCGCTGCTTTCGCATGAAGAGAAAACTAAGCCGCTCGGCTCGTTCGAAGACATGGTTAAGGACCTGGACAAACAGAAGCAGACGCGCGAGCAGATTTTCGCGCAAGAAATGAGTTCCTTCAAAGATCGCCGCCGTTTGCTGGAAGAGAAGTTTCAGGAAGCCAAGAAGCGCGCCGAGAAAGATACCCGGGTTTACCGCAATCCACTTGACCTGGATTGATGCAACGTCAATCCAGGGGCCCATCAGAAAACAGGAGACTAAGAATGAAGCGTTTTATATCTATCTTCATTGCCTGTGCATCGGTCGTTATAGCGACGTGCGCGGTTCATGGGCAGACCCGGATGCCGCAGATGAATTATCGCGAGCGCACGCTGGCAAACGGCATGCACGTGCTTAGCGTCATCGACAAAGCCAGCCCCACGGTCGCCATTAATGTTTGGTATCACGTCGGATCAAAAGATGATCCCGATCAGCGCAGCGGTTTCGCTCATCTCTTCGAGCACATTATGTTCAAGTCAACCAGGAACATGAAAGCCGAGATGATGGATCGGCTGACCGAGGACGTGGGCGGCAGCAACAACGCGTTCACGCAGGACGACGTGACCGTCTATTACGAAGTGATTCCGTCGAACTATCTCGAGACGCTGCTCTGGGCAGAGGCTGAGCGCCTGTCGGCGTTGACTGTCGACGAGACCAATTTCAAGTCAGAGCGCGCGGTCGTGCAGGAAGAGTACCGGCAGAGCGTCCTGGCGCCGCCCAACGGGCGGTTCTTCTATGTCCTGGATCAAAAATCATTTAGCGCGCACCCGTACAAGCGGCCCACCATCGGCAGCATCGAGGATCTTGACGCGGCGACGGTAGAAAACGTTATTAAGTTCCATGACACCTACTATCGCCCCGACAACGCGACGTTGATCGTCGTCGGTGATTTCGATCAGAAACAAATGGATGCCTGGGTGAACAAGTATTTCGCTACTATTCCGAAGCCCAACCTTCCTTTGCCGCGGGTGAACGTCACTGAGCCGGCCCGCAGCGGTGAGAAGCGGTTTATGGAATATGCGCCCAATGTTCCGCTGAAGGGGGTGGCTTTCACTTATCTCGTCCCTTCAGAGAAGAACGATGATTCTGCGGCGCTGACTTTGGCCGACATTATCTTGTCCCAGGGGCGCTCGTCGCGACTTTATCAATCGCTGGTCTATCAACAACAGCTGGCGGCGAGCGTCAACGCCAATGCCGATCTGCGCGAAGATGCCGGACTCTTTTCTCTGACTGCGTTCGTGGCGAACGGCAAAAAACCGGAAGACGTCGAAGCTTCACTCCGCGCTGAGATTAAGAAGTTGCAGGACACTCCGGTGAGCGCCGCGGAACTCGAGAAAGCAAAAAACCAGATCGTCACCAGCCAGCTGCGGCAACGTGAGACGAGCCTGGGCAAGAGTCAGGCGCTCGGCCGCGCGGCGGTCCTGTTGGGCGATCCGACTCGAGTGAACACTGAACTGGAGCGTTTACAGGCGGTGACTGCGGCAGATGTGCAGCGAGTGGCCAAAAAATATTTTACCGATAATAACCGTTACGTCTTTTATTACCTGCCCGAGTCCGAGCGTGCGCGAACCGGCAGTCTTAATCCCTCGATCGATTCGGCGAAAGGAGGACAGTCGAGATGAAAATAACCACCAATAGATTCGTCGCGATGTTCTTTTCGGGGCTCGTGGCAGCTGGATGCGCGAGTAACTCAATTGCGCAGTCGCCGCAGGCTACCCCGCCACCGCCCACCGCTCCGCGCTCTGCTGTTTTCCCGAAGCCGGCTGAGAAAATTCTGGCAAATGGCTTGCGAGTAATAGTGATTCCCAGGACCCAGATGCCTCTGGTGACTGCTCAATTGCTTATCAAGAGCGGCGGCGAAGTTGATCCGGCCGATTTGTCTGGGGCGGCGGATATGACCGCTTCGTTGCTTACGCGCGGCACGACGACCCGCAGTGCGACGCAGATCGCTGAAGCCATCGAAGCGCTCGGCGGGACATTAAACTCCGGCGCCGGATGGGACTCTTCGTCCATCAGCACCACTGTCATGTCGGCGCGTATTGGCCAGGCCCTGGAACTGCTGGCTGATGTCGCGCGCAATCCCAGTTTCAAAGACGAAGAGATTGACCGTCTGCGGCGCCAATCACTGAACGGCTTGCGCGGAGCCCTGGCGACGCCCGGATCGATTGCTCGTTTCGTCGCCGCGCGGGTGGTTTATCGCGACGCGCCCTACGGTCATCCGTTGTCTGGCACCCCGGAATCTCTGCCGCGAATTAAGCGCGATAACATCGCTAAAATCCACGCGACCTACTATCGTCCCGACAATGCAATTCTGGTGATTGGCGGCGAGATTACACCTGATAACGGCTTTGCGCTGGCGCAGAAATATCTCGGCGATTGGCAAAACCCGCCCAACGCCCTACCGAAAATCCAAATCGCAGCGCCCGAAAGCGATCCGCGAAATCGCCGCATTCTGGTTATCGACCAGCCTGAGGCGGGACAGACGGCAGTGTTGGCAGTGCGGCCGGGAATAAATCGCACCAGTCCGGATTATTTCCGTGGCATAGTCGCTAATTCTGTGTTGAGCGGTTACTCCGGCCGCTTGAACTGGGAAATTCGCGTCAAACGTGGTCTCAGTTACGGCGCCGGCAGCGCACTGGACACTCGGCGCTGGGCCGGTTCGTTTTCAGCGTCGGCACAAACCAAAAATGAATCAGGCGCTGAAGTCGCTTCGCTAACGCTCGCGGAAATCTCAAAGCTGGCGACCGGAGACCTTCTCGATACAGAGCTGACTCCGCGGAAAGCAAGCCTGCTGGGCGGCTTTGCGCGGAGCATGGAGACAACGGGCGGTCTGGTCAGCCAGTTCGCATCGCTCGCGCTTTACGGTATGCCGCTCGATGAGATCAATCGCTATGTGGCAAATGTCCAGGCAATCAAGCCTTCGGACGTCAAGGCCTTTGCAGCCAACCGGCTGAACGCCGACACTACGAATGTGATTGTGGTGGGCGACGCAAAGAAATTTCTACCTGATTTACAGAAGCAGTTTCCCCAGGTGGAAGTAATTCGTGCATCTGATCTCGATCTTAATAGCGCGAGCCTGAAGAAGACAGTGGGCCGGAATTAGACCCGCCCTGTGGACCTCGGCGTCTCTGTGGTGAAGTGTTGGATTCACCACAGAGACACGGAGGGAAACATTGAATGCATCGTAACCTCCGTTCCTTCCTCGATCGCCTGCGCCATGAAAATGATCTCATCCCGATTGATGTCGAAGTCGACCCTTATCTCGAGCTGGCGGAAATCCATCGGCGCATAATTCAACAAGGCGGCCCGGCTTTGCTCTTCAAGCGAGTAAAGGGAAGCCGCTTTCCTGTTGTCACTAACCTTTTTGGCACCGCGAAAAGAATCGAGCTGGCGTTCGGTTCCAAACCTGAGCAGTTCATCAAGCAACTGGGCAGGGTCGCGGAGTCGTTGTTGCCGCCAAATCGATCAGAGCTTTGGAAGCATCGATCTCTGGTGAGGGATTTTCTAAAGCTCGGTACGCGAACTATTTCTCGCGCTCCAGTTACCCAAGTCATCGAACAACGCGGGCGTCTCGATCAACTGCCGGTACTTACAACCTGGCAGGAGGATGGGGGACCATTCATAACTCTGCCGCTGGTTTACACCGAGCATCCAGTGACAAAGAAGCACAACCTGGGTATCTATCGGATGCAGATCTATGACGCCAACAGAGCAGGGCTCCACTGGCAGATTCAAAAAGGCGGCGGCTTTCATTTTCACGAAGCGGAGCGCATGGGGCGACCGCTGCCCGTTACAGTATTCCTTGGCGGGCCACCCGCGCTGATCATTTCTGCCATCGCCCCTTTGCCCGAGGATGTGCCCGAGCTAATTTTGGCTTCGTTGCTGGGCGGCGAGAAACTGCGGCTGGCGAAGAATCCTACTGGT
Source organism: Pyrinomonadaceae bacterium (assembly GCA_046262835.1). Taxonomy (GTDB): domain Bacteria; phylum Acidobacteriota; class Blastocatellia; order Pyrinomonadales; family Pyrinomonadaceae; genus UBA11740. Next base: position 18,884 of record JBHELZ010000019.1, on the reverse strand, counting down.
GGCCCACATCGTTTGGTGGCTGAAGCGGAATTTGCTCTGATGGGCCATGCCCAGCCCCACCAGCGGCAGCCAGAAGGACCCTTTGGCGACCATTACGGTTACTACTCGCTGAAGCACGATTATCCGGTCTTCGAGTGTGAGGCGATTGCTCATCGGCGTGATGCGATTTATCCCGCCACCGTCGTGGGCAAGCCGCGGCAGGAAGACTTCTTCATCGGCGATTATTTACAGTCGCTGCTGGCGCCGATTTTCCCGATCGTCATGCCGGGCGTTCGCGATCTTTGGAGTTATGGCGAGACGGGATTTCACTCGCTGGCTGCGGCCATCGTTCGCGACCGCTACCCGCGCGAAGCCCTGGTGGCTGGATTCAGGATTCTCGGTGAGGGCCAATTGGCTTTGACAAAGTTTCTGATACTGACTGACTCCCCGGTCGACCTTCACGATTTTCGCGGCCTGCTTGAACATATCCTCGCGCGGGTGCGCTGGGACACGGACTTTTTCATCTTTTCGAATACGTCCATGGACACACTGGATTACACGAGCGGGAAGATTAACGAGGGCAGTAAGGCGATCTTAATGGGTTTGGGCGAAGCGTTGCGCGAATTGCCACGGGAGTTTCGCGGTGAATTGCCCCGTGGAATTTCGAGGGCCGAAGTCTTTTGCGCCGGCTGCCTGGTTGTTCAGGGGTCTAGCTATGCCGACAACCCGGAACAGGCGGCGCGGCTTGCGAATGAACGAGTATTCGCCGAATGGCCGCTGGTGGTCTTGCATGATGAAGCAGGCGTGGTGCAATCAACCAGCGATTTTCTTTGGTCCACCTGGACGCGCTTCGAACCGGCTGCGGATATTTACGCTGCTGAGACGCAGGTTGTGCGTCATCATCTCGCTTACACAGCTCCAATCGTTATCGACGCGCGCAAGAAACCGCATCTGCCCGATGAACTTATCGTCCGAGAGGACATCGGAAAGTTAGTCGACGATCGATGGCGCGAATACTTTCCCAGAGCTTGAACCGTCTCTAATTGTGATCAGCCGCGTCTTCGTCATCGCCATCGCTCTATTTGTAGGCCTGCTGCTGTTTCTGAGCGTGCTTCTTCGTCCTTTGCCGATAGGCGAGGCGAGCGATCGCCGTCTTCGATGGCGAAGAACCTTCCGGCTTGCAATTGCGCTAATTCTGTTTCTGATCGTGTTATCGGGACTGTGGGCGTTTTTCATTGAGCCGGACCGGCTGGTTGTTCATTCCGAAACGATCTCGATAGATGCATGGCCGAAAGAACTCAATGGCTTGCGCATCGCGTTGATTGGTGACGTGCACACCGATACTCGTTATATCAACGAAGCCAAGCTGCAAAAGATCGTGGACCTGACCAACGCACAAAATGCTGACCTGATCGTTTTGCTCGGCGACTACAATACCGGCCGGCAAAATAATCCGGAGCACGTTGAACCAGAGGTGACCGCCGCATATCTGAAAAATCTAAAAGCGCCACTTGGAGTTTACGCGGTGCTTGGCAATCACGATTGGTGGTACAACGGCGAAAAAGTGCGGCGCGCTCTTGAAAGCGAAGGCATCCCTGTTCTCGACAATGAAGTGAGAGAAATATCCTGGCGCGGCAAATCATTTTGGCTGGTGGGACTCGCAGACCTATGGACCAGACCACAACACATCCTGGAAACAATCGCCAAAACGGCAGATGGCTCAACGGTCCTGGCTCTCACCCACAATCCTGACGTGTTTCCGAATCTTCCTCAGAGCGTGCCGCTGCTGCTGGCTGCGCACACACATGGCGGACAGGTCAAACTCCCGCTGATTGGAACTCCGGTAGTGCCGTCGCGCTTTGGGCCAAAATATACAGCGGGACATGTCTACGAAAACGGTCATCACCTGTACGTGACGACGGGTATTGGGACGAGCATTATGCGAGTCCGCTTTGGCGTCCCGCCCGAGATTGTAGTGTTGACAGTCAATGGCGGCCAATCAAACCGGTAGCCGCACCGTGAATTCCGCCCCGCCTCCCGCAGCATTCGCTGCGGTCAGCGTGCCTCCATGTTCGGTAATCACGCGATGCGCGAGAGCTAATCCGATCCCGTGGCCATGTGATTTCGTAGTGAAGAAGGGAATGAAGATGCGTTCGAAGTCAGAGGGAGCTATTCCAGGCCCGGTATCGCGAATTGAGATTAATGCCCAGGGCTGTCCTCGTTCCTGCTCAACTGCCGTTTCAACAACTACTGTTCGATTAGGCTGGTCGTCAGGAATTGCTTCGGCGCCGTTACGCAGGAGATTGAGAAGCGCCTGACGCAGCAGCCGGGGATCAGCGCGAATCTCAAGCGACGGCCCGCCCGCTACCGCAGGCGGTTGTGACATGGGGAGCCTGCTGTCTCGTACGTCCGCATCGACAATTAACTGTACAGTCCGCGACTCAAACATCAGGCGTAGATCGCGCGTGCATTCGTCAATCAACTCACAAAGCGAAATCTCCTCGAGCTGCAAAGGCTGCGGCCGGGCAAAGTTGAGAAACGCCGTGGTCATCTCTGAAAGGTTTCGGACTTCCTGCAGCAGCGCATCGGCCGCCACTTTTCCCTGCTGATCGCGATCCACGCTCTGCAGGAACTGTGCGTAACCATGCAACGCGGCCATCGCGTTCTTGAATTCGTGGGCCAACCCGGCAGACATCTCGCCGAGACTCTCAAGATTTTTCTTCAGCGCTACCTGCTCACGCAGGCGGGTCACTTCAGTGATATCGGTAATCAAGCACAATGCCCCGCGCGATCCCGATTCCGATGCGGGATCGATGGGCGCAACGGTTGCCCCCAAACGCTTCGACGCCTCGGTTCCGTTTGTAGTTTCGATTTCTTCACGACGATACAATCGCCCGCTTGAAAGACAGGCTTCGACCATTTCCGCCAGCGCCGGAAAGCCGGCAAAAACCGCCGTAAAATGGTGTCCCGGCGCGATTCCGTTGTCGCGAAAGAGGTCGCGGGCCGGTCCATTCGAAACGGTGGCATGACCCGCAGCGTCGAATGCCAGCAGACCTGTCGGCATGCTCGCTACGATGCGCTCGCTGAACGCTTCGGCCGAGTCAGCGCGCTGACTTGCCTGCTCGCTTAGTCGTTGTAGTTCTTTCTGTTGTTCCTGAAGTTGCGCGATAACTGACTGAAATGTTTCCAGCACGAACGCGGCTTCGTTTTGTCGCCTGCCGGAATGCGCAACCGGCGCGCGCTGTGCTTCACCAATTAACTGGCTGTACGGCCTCAGTAATCCGCGCATCAGCCAGGCGACGCAAACCAGGCTGACGAAGAGCGTGACTACAAAAGCAGTCAGCAAGAGTGGCCGGTAGACCACCGCCGTACCGGGAGCCAACGCAAACACAGCAAAAATGGCGACGGTGCCGAGCAGGAAAAGTCCGGCAACGATAGTCAGCAGAATTTGCAGACGGCTCGCGTACATTTGATTAGCGAAATTGCGACGCATACCACGCCACGATCTGCGCGCCGAACAAGAGCGAAACAATCGAGCCAATTCCCAGGAAAATACCGAAGGGCAGCATCATCTGCAGGTCTCGGCCGCGGCGGTACATCACCACGATGCCGGCGATAGATCCGGTTATTGCTCCGATCAGGATGGTCAGAATGGTCAGCCGCCAGCCCAGGAAGGGCCCGACCATTAACATCATCTTAACGTCGCCGAAGCCCATCGCCTCAACGCCGCGCAACTTCTCCCACATAAAGCCCATCAGCCACAACGATCCGCCGCCGGCGAGGCCTCCGATCGCCGCGCCGATCAAAGAAACCGTCCAGATGGGCAGCGTGTGAAATATTTTAAGAAGCTGCGGCAGGTCATCAAAATGCGCGGGACCAGCGAGATAGGGAAGCAGCATGCGAGCAAGCAGTGCAAAAAGAATTCCCGGATAAGTAATCGCGTTAGGCAGGATCATGTGCTCGGCGTCGATGAAAATGAGGGCCACCATGGCAGCTACGAATGCGAGGTCGAACACCAGCGCGAAAGATACTCCATCGTGCCAGGTGACCGCAGCAAAAAGGACGCCGGTGAGGGCCTCGACTGCAGGATAACGACTTGAAATGTCCACGCCGCAATGCCGACAGTGGCCCCGCAGCATCAGATAACTGAGGATGGGAATATTGTCGTACGCCTTAATCGGTTTCCGGCATTGAGGGCACGCCGAATTGGGCAAGACGATTGATTGTTCGCGCGGCAGGCGATGAATGACGACGTTGAGGAAGCTTCCAATGATTGCTCCCAACACGCCCAGAAATGCGCAGGCGATCGGTACTGGCACATCAAGGGCGCGATCTATCGCCGTCACATTCATTCAGGTGAGCATTGTAACGCGGCTCAGGATCCGATGCCTACTAATTTCTATTTGTTAGTTTGGAGTTCCGCCTTTAGGCGGCGTGACGACTTGCGGCTTAAAGCCGGGACCCAGAGCGTTGATTCTGAAGCTGGAAAAGAAGCGAATGCTTCAGCGCCGCATGATGCGCGGCCAGCCTCGCGATCGTGAGCCCGGCGCTACCATCACGAAACCCGCCTTTGAGCAGAAAGCTTCGAATGAATGCGGCGGGGCCGGCCACCGCGCGCTGCAATCGCGAGGTGCGTTTGCCGTCATGATACATTTGTTCCGCTCCCAGAGGCGCATAACGTTCTTCGATCATCTGCCGGTGATGCGAGGGATTGCGCATTGAATAATGGAGCAGGTCGCCCGCCAGCGTTTCGACGCGGGCCTGATCTTTCATAGTCACCGATTCATGAACAACGCGATTGCCCCAGTGGCCGCGCCGCCGATCAAAAAGTCGAAGCTGATAATCCGGATACCAGCCACCGCCGCGAATCCATTGATTCATATAGAACGACCGCCGCGCGACACGATAGCCACCGGCAAGTTGAGACTCGTTCTGCCCCCGGACTTGATCGATGGAAGCTCGCAGCGCTGGAGAGATGCGTTCGTCCGCATCCAGGCTGAAGATCCAATCACTCGTGGCTGCATCTACCGCAAACTGCTTTTGTCTTGAGAACCCGGGCCAGGGATTCGTCAGGACGCGCGCGCCGCAGTCTTTGGCAATGTCACGGGTTTTATCCGTAGATTGGGAATCTACTACGAGGATTTCATCGGCCCAGGCAACAGACTCACACGCCTCGCGAATATTGTCAGCTTCATTGAGAGTGATAATAGTCGCGGTGATCTTCATTGCCGCCAAAGTGTTTAGAAGCCCGACCGTTAGCGAGGGCCAGTTTAGCAGAATCGCCCTCCCTGACGGCCGGGCTTCCGACACGTCTAACTTTGGCGTTCAACTTTACGGCTGTTGCGTCGGATTATTCACTACAACGTTGTTCACCCGCAGCGTAGATCCGGTTGCGCGCTGCAGATCAGCCAGCGCCTTGTTGTAATCCGTCTGTGCCTGCAGTTCATTGGTGCGCGCAGCGGTCAGTTCCTGCTGTCGCTGCAGCAAAAGAAAGGTGGTTGAACGACCGACATCGTAAAGTTTCTGCTCACCCACCAACTGTTGTTCCGCACTCTCTCGGGCGGTGCGCGAGGCGACGACGCGCTTCTGTGCGGTGTCAACCGACTGGGCCGCGTTGCGCACATCCATTTCGATGGCCTGGTCCTGTGACCGGTAAGATGCGTCCAGTTGCTCGCGTTGAATATGCGCGCCGGCCAAATTCGCTTCGGCAGTGCGGTTGTGAAAAGGAAACGAGATGGCAACTCCCACCGTGATGTTGCGCGTGCCGAACCCGAAAAGGTTTGTTAGATCCTTGCCATATCCACCCACCAGGTTCGGGGCAATACCGCTGCTGGGAACGTTAGGAACAACCGTCACGGGCTGGCCCAGGTTTCTCTGGAGAGTTTGAAGCTGATTAAGGAGAAACGCATTCGTATTTGTCGCTGCGTTTCCGGAGATTAAGGGCACTTGCGTACCCGCCGGCGCGCCGAGTTGGGTGCCGGCCAAACCGGTGGCGGCGACGGTCGATTGAATATCTACCTGGGGCAAGGTTTGGTTCTGATAAAACTGAAGGTCGACCGAATTGATGTCACGTTGCAGGCTCAAGCGTCGCAACTCAGGTCGATTCTTATGCGCATCCTCCAGCGCGGCAGACAACTCGACAGGCGACAGATCGAAGGCAGGAGTGTCAGTCGGCGTGAGTTGCCCGGACCATTCGGGGGATTTTGGATCGCGGAGCATCAACTGCTTCAAACTATTCTCAGCGAGTGAAACGCTCTGCGACGCGATATACAGATTGGCTTCGCGCGTTGCGATGTCGGTTTGCACTTGAGCGCGATCCAGCGGCGCTTTCGCGCCCGCCGCGATCTCAGCTTCGATGTTTTGCATGTTCTGACGTGATACTTGCAAACTGTCCAGTTGATTCTGCTGATTGCGCAGCGCAAAAACCAGGTTCCAGTAGGCAGCCTGGACTTGCGAAATTATCGCAATAGTCCGCTGGCGAAAGTCCGAATCAGTTTGCTCGAGGCGTTTCTTTTGCACGCGAATCGCATGACGGCTGGCATCGATCGAACGATTACGCAAAAGTGGTTGATCGATTGAGAGGGACAGGTTCGATGAATAGAACGGATTGATAAGGTTGAAGCTATTGCTTGTGTTCGTCCGGCTATTAGCAAACGATAGCGTGTAGGTGCCCCCCCCTTTTTCGAATGACTTGGTGACCGACGGGTTCCAGTTGAAAATAGTTGAAGTCGTCTTGCCGGTGTTGCCTGAACCGCCGAGCGAGCTTTGTTGGGGTGTAATGTTCTTAATCAGTTGAGGGGTAATGCTGAAAATCGGCTCGTATACGCCCTCCAGCGCTCGGAGTTGTTGCTCAGCAAATCTGACGTCGTCACGCGAGACTTCAATGTCGTTGTTATTTTGCAGCGCTTTGCGAATGGCGTCGTTGAGCGACAGCGGCACAACGTTGGTGCTGAGAACGCCCACACGTGTCAGGTCCGGCAAAGGCGGCAATGGCTGCGGCTTTATTTCCGGGAAATTTGGTTCCTGTATCGCCGGCGTGATTGGTGTCGGTTGCGCCGCGGGCGTTATCACTTGTGTTCCGGGCGGGGCTGTCGGCGGAGTCGTTTGCTGGCCCGGCGGCAGTGTCGCAGGATTAACGGGCGTTGGACTTGGCCTCTGCGCCAGCACGGCAGCAGACGTCACTACGATAAATGTAATCGCAACGCACAATCTCGTGAGTAAACGAGTCAACTGAATCAACATCAAAAAGTGCTCCTCTAAAAACTGTCAGGGAATCGATTGAACGAGCGCGAGCTGTGAGCGGACAGGTAGCGCCAGGTCATAACCGTACTACGTCGATCAACTCTACGCGGTTTCAAAAACCTTAACAAATGGCCAGTGCGGGCGCGTTCCGCCATTGACTCACGCGCAGAGTCCAGCGGGCAACAGAAGCGCCAAAAGGACCGCTTGACACTGCTGCCAACCGCGCATTATCTTGCAATTTCTTTTCCACGTTGCATCCGGTGAAGGGATTTCTGTTCAAATACCGTGGTGACGTGTGCAATCAGCAAAGGGGAGGACGCGGGCAATGGCGGTTAAAGTCGGCATCAACGGCTTCGGTCGGATAGGGAGAAACATTTTTCGCACGGCAATCGGCGATCCGGAAATTGATTTCGTAGCCGTCAATGACATCACTGATACTAAGACGCTGGCGCATCTTTTGAAGTACGATTCGGTGTTGGGAAATCTCGAAAGTGAGATTTCCGCTTCCGAAAACGGGATTCGCGTCGATGATGACGAGATTCGAGTTTTCTCTGAGCGGGTCCCGTCCCGGATTCCCTGGGACTCGGTCGGAGCTCAGATCGTGATCGAATCGACGGGCCTTTTCACCAAGGCCGAGGATGCTGGGAAACACCTGCACGGCACAGTCAAAAAAGTAATTATTTCCGCCCCCGCAAAAAATGAAGACATCACGATCGTGCTCGGGGTCAACGAAGAGAACTACAATCCAGCCGTGCATAACATTATTTCGAATGCGTCGTGCACGACTAACTGTCTGGCTCCGGTTGCGAAAGTCATTCACGAAAAGTTTGGCATCCGCACGGCACAGATGACCACGATCCACTCGTACACCAACGACCAGCAACTGCTCGATTTGCCACACAAGGATTTGCGGCGGGCGCGCGCTGCGGCGCTCAACATGATTCCCACCTCAACCGGAGCGGCCAGGGCTGTCTCGCTGGTGCTGCCGGAACTGAAGGGAAAATTCGACGGCATTAGCGTACGCGTGCCGACCCCGAACGTGTCGCTAATCGATGTGGTGATTGACGTCGAGAAGGAAACGACCAGTGAAGAAGTGAACCAGGTGCTTAAGAACGCCGCCAACGAAGAGCTTGCCGGCATTTTAAGTTATAGCGAAGAGCCGCTGGTTTCATCCGACTTCAAACAGAACTCGAACTCCTCGATCGTCGATGCTGAATATACAAAAGTGATTGGCGGACGCATGCTCAAGATCCTTTCGTGGTACGACAACGAATGGGGTTACTCCTGCCGCGTTCGCGATTTGGTGAAATATATCGCCGCAAAGGGAATCTGAGATCTGATTCTGAGATCAGTGCTGGCTCTTCAGGGCTTTGTACCTGGTCCTTTCATCCTGGCTCGCCGTCCAGCGAGCCCATCGAAGTACCAAGTACTAAACAAAGCACAGAGAGTGGGCGCGATTAATGACTAAGCTCTCGATAAAAGATCTCGATCTCCGCGGTCAACGCGTTTTCATTCGCGTCGACTTCAATGTTCCAGTCAAAGATGGACAAGTTGAAGACGACACCCGCATTCGCGCGGCCATCCCCACGATCAATTACGCTGCCGAGCATGGCGCGCGAGTAATCCTGGCATCGCATCTCGGGAGGCCAAAAGGTCAGCGCGTCGAAAAATACAGCCTGCGGCCGGTTTTCCTCAGACTCCGGGAGTTACTGGAGACGCCTGCCTCTGACATCGTAGTCGACAGTCCGATAGGCGCGCAGCCGCCTTTGGAAATTGATTTTGTTGAAGATTGTATAGGGACGAAAGTCACAAACGCGGTTGCGAAGATGACTGATGGTGACGTTCTGTTGCTCGAAAATTTGCGCTTCCACGCCGAAGAAGAGAAGAATGACGAGCAATTTGCACGCGCTCTGGCGTCCTTGTGCGATGTTTATGTTAACGATGCTTTTGGCGCGGCGCATCGGGCACATGCTTCGACCGTCGGTATAACCAAATTCGTCAAGCAAGCGGCTGCGGGGCTGCTGATGCAGAAGGAGCTCAACTACCTGGGTCATGTCATCAACCGTCCGCAGCATCCATTTGTCGCCATTCTTGGCGGCGCGAAAGTCTCCGAGAAAATTCCGGTTATTAACGCTTTGATCGGTCGCAAGGTAGACAAACTGCTGATTGGCGGGGCCATGGCCTATACATTTTTGAAGGCCGAAGGCTTTACGGTAGGGAAGTCCCTGGTTGAAAACGAAATGATCGACACTGCGCGCCAGATTAAACAGCGGTGCGAACATTCAGGGGTTGAATTGTTACTGCCGACAGATCATCAAGTGGTCGATAGTTACGAACCAATTAAGGCCGGCAAGGTCGCCGCGAAAACAATCCCCATCGAGTTTACGAACGCAGGTCATGTGGGCATGGATATTGGCGTCGAGACTGTGAACCACTTCGCAAATGCTGTGCGGGACGCGAAGACCATCATCTGGAATGGCCCAATGGGTGTTTTTGAAGAGCCACCCTTCGATGAGGGCACTATCGGAATAGCGAAGGCCGCGGCCGACGCCGCTGATCAGGGGGCGACCGTCATCGTCGGTGGCGGAGATTCAGTCGCCGCGGTAACTCGCGCCGGCGTTGCTGATCGCATCACGCACATCTCGACCGGCGGGGGTGCGACGCTCGAGTTTCTGGCGGGTCAGGAGCTGCCCGGTGTTGCGGCGCTTACCGATAAAAGCTGAGTCGACGCCATCGGCGGACGTCTGCTTCTCACCAGGACGTTCGGCCCCAAGTATTATTTCAAGCTACGGAGAAGGCGCGGGCCGTGACTGCAGCTAACAAGTGTTCCGTCAGGTTGACGTGCTAGAGTATCAACCGATCTTAGCAAGTTTTATTGAGCCGTCCGAAGTCCTTTTCTAATCATGCGCAAACCTGTCATTGCCGGTAACTGGAAAATGTATAAAGCAGTGGCTGATTCAGTTGCGACGGCGCTCGCACTAAAACCCTTAGTGGCCAACGCGAATCATTGTGAGGTGGTCATTGCGCCGGTTTTCACTGCTTTGAAGAGTGTCGCCGACCGGCTGGAAGGATCGAACATAAAAGTCGCGGCCCAGAATTGCGCGACCGAAAAAAGCGAAGGCGCGCATACGGGCGAAGTTGCGGCTTTCATGCTGCGCGACGCGGGTTGTTCGCATCTTATTGTCGGGCACTCAGAAAGACGACATTACTTCCTCGAGACCGATCAGATTGTCAGCAGCAAGGCCCAGGCCGGATTGGCCGCGGGATTGACGGCAATCGTTTGTGTCGGTGAAACGATCGAGCAGCGCGATCAGGGAAAGGCTCGCGACACTGTCAAAGAACAAGTTGTGGGAAGTTTGAGCGGGTTGACAGCCTCTGACCTCGACCGTATCATCGTGGCTTACGAACCTGTCTGGGCCATCGGCACCGGACGCACGGCGACGCCGGAGGAAGCGCAGGAAATGCACGCGTTTATCCGGCGCGTTTTCGCGGAAAGGCATTCCGGTGCGGCGGCTGAGGGGTTAAGAATTTTGTACGGTGGCTCAGTCAAGCCTGACAACATTAGCGGCCTGATGAAGTGTTCGGACATAGATGGCGCGTTGGTGGGAGGGGCCAGCTTAAACGCAGAGAGTTTCGCGAAAATAGTCAATTACAATGAGTAGTCATTAGTCCGTTGTTCTTCCTCCTTCGCGTTGTCATTTCGCCCGACAGTAAGCCTTTTGAATGCGAACGCGCGACAACAACTGACAATTAACAACCGGCTACTGACAGACGAATATCAACCGGCTACTGACAGACGAATATCAATATGCTTACTTATCTCTTCTACGGATTATTTATTCTTGCTTGCTTTGTACTGATCCTGACGGTGCTGCTGCAGCCGGGTAAGGCTGATGCCGGCGCTTTGTTCTCCAGTTCAGTTTCGAGTACGGCGTTTGGCCCGCGCGGAACACAGAGCATTCTGGGGAGACTGACAATCGGTGCGGCGGCCGCGTTCATGGTGCTCGCGCTTTGTCTTTCGCTGCCATTCCTGACCGGCACAAGTTCGGTCCTGCAGTCGGGAATACCTGAGACCCCACCCGCAGCCACGCCGACGGCGACCCCACAAGCGTCGCCTTCAGCAGCGGTGCCCGCAGCACTGCCGACGTCGACAGTCTTGACGCCCTCTCCCGCACCATCGAAGAGTAAGTAGCAAATGTCCCTGGCCAAGCATGCCGAAGTGGCGGAACTGGTAGACGCGCACGTTTGAGGGGCGTGTGAGGTAACTCGTGGGGGTTCGAGTCCCCCCTTCGGCACCATACCATTTTAGTTGTTCTTAGCAATCCGGATACTTTTCAATTTAGTGCCCTGGTGTTTAGACAATGGACCGCGAGGCCTGCTCGGCGGTGATCTTCGACTGACCGGCGGGATGCTACGTCACCCTATTAGTATCCTCAGAGACTGCAAGGGCGAAGTATGCAGTTCAATGAATTACCTCAGGAATTCGCCGATCCCCGCATGCGACGGAAGCTCCTAAGTTTCAATTCTCGGGAACTGTGGTTGCCAGCTGTCGCTTCAGCCACGACCGAGCCAATCGCCACTCCCGTTCTACAGTTGACTGAGAGACGGCCATTAGTTTTGCAATTTCAGAGACGGTAAATCCGCCGAAGTACCTATACTCGACGATATGGGCTTTCCGCGGGTCGAGCGCAGCGAGTTTGGTGAGCGCCTCATCCAACAGCATCAGTTCGTCAGACAGCTCATTAGAAATTTGCACGTCGGTAAGGTCCACGCGCTCGCCACGGTTACCACGCTTGGCGGCCAGTTGCTGACGCGCGTGGTCGATCAGAATCTGCCGCATGCGCCGTGCCACCAGCGCGTAGAAATGGGTCCGGCTTTCCCAATCGATTTTTTGGCCGGTAATGAAACGCATCCAAGCCTCATTAACTAAGGCTGTGGTCTCTAATGTATGTCCGCCTCGTTCACGGCTCATGAAGGCGTGAGCGATTTTTCTGAGCTCGTGATCGACCAAGGGCACCAGCTGGCTGAACGCCTGCGAATCGCCGCGACTCCAGGCTTGCAGCAGCTCAGTGATTTCTTCTGCTTGACTCATGTGTCAGGCGGCACGCAACGTCCCGATTTTACGCACGAGCTATTGGGTCGCATCGCGGTCCCGGAGAAGCGATTGCTCAGGCGCGGGCTCAGCCAGACCGCCGAGTACTCGCGGATCCAAATGGCTTAGAAAGCTTTGCAAGCCCTGCTCTGATGTATAACATGTTCGGACCAGTTCAAACCATTTGAAGATGCCCACAGCTCGGTTTGAATCCGGAGATAAATTCAATGGAGCATTCGCTCTGGGATCACATCCAGGCACTGTACAATTCGGCTCTAACGATTACCGCCGCCGAGCGTGGCGCCTTCTTAAAAAAGGTCTGGGACGATGATCCCGTCCTCGGGCGAGAGGTTACCTCACTGCTCGAGGCGGACGAATCTTCTGGAGACTTTCTTGCATCTCCCATTTTCGCCCTCGGCCTCAAGATAATCGAAAACGAAAACCGTGAGATTAAACAGGCATCCGGCGAGGTTGTTGGGCTAACAATCGATAATCGTTATCTCATCGAATCTAAACTCGGACATGGCGGTATCGGAACGGTCTACCTTGCTCGGGATCTCACGCTTCACCGTAGGCCCGTCGTGATTAAGTTGCTGCACGAGATTTTACTCCAGGACGTTTATGTGCTGAAGAAATTTCATCAGGAGGTCGAAGCGCTCGCGCGAATCGATCATCCAGGTGTGGTGAGTGTCTTTGGTGCCGGTGAGTTGGCCGACGGAAAGCCGTATATAGCGATGCAGTATGTCCAAGGGGTCACGCTGCGTTCCCAGATCTCGAGTGAGGGGATGAATCTTACGCGGGCCGCGTCCATCCTCAAGCAGGTCGGTGCTGCGCTTCAGGACGTTCATGAAAAGGGCATCGTTCATCGGGACCTGAAGCCCGAGAATATCATGCTGAAACGGCGCACGAATGGTGAAGAGCTCGTCAAGATCGTCGACTTCGGAATCGCCAAAGTTACAGACTCGGCGATCGCACCCAGCACGATAGATCGCGCACCTCTGGGGACCGTACTTTACATGTCGCCCGAGCATCTACGTGGCGACAGGGTGACCGCCAGGAGTGACATTTACGCGGTGGCTCTGATTGCTTACGAGATGGCTACGGGACGGCGAGCGTTTAATCCAGTTTCTGCTCCACAGCTCTTGCAAATGCAAGAAAGTGGAGTGCGAGTCAAGCCGATCGATTTGAGATCGACGCTTTCCGCCGAGGGTCAGGCGGTCATCCTACGCGGACTGGCCGCGGACCCGGATAATCGTTATCAAAGTGCAAGTGAGTTTGGCGATGCACTGGCAGCTGCACTTGGCGCAGACCAATCAGACTTCGTTAGGATTGGCCCCAGCAAAGAAGGCGGAGCCGATTTCAGTAAACCCGTCGGCATTCCTGTCGTGGTTGTTGAGGACGCAGTTGATAGTGCTCCCTCTTCTGCGACCACGCGGGGAAAGTCAGTTCTCACTCTACGAAGAGCACTGGCGATTGCGATTGCTTTAGCCGTGGTGGCTGTTGTTCTAGGACTCGGATACGAATTCCGCAAGCGAAAAGCCACCTCCGCCAATCCACCTGAACGATTCTTTTCATACTGGCTGACCGTACAAAAGACGCGAGATGGTCAATCCTATCAAGAGCCCTTTCAGTCGTCAGGCCAGGAGATTTTTGAGAACGGGTATAAATTCCGCGTGAACTTTTCCAGCCCTGATGATGGTTACCTGTACGTTTTTTACGAAAGCCCACCCGGTTCCTACGAGGCCCCGTTCACACTTATTTATCCGACTCGTAGCCGAAAGTCGGCGCTCGTTTCAAAACAGCCCCCTCAGACAAACCTGAACACGTTTCGAGGACAGCCGGGAACTGAAAACTTCTGGATAGTATGGTCAAGATCGTCACTGACAGAGTTAGAGACAGCTAAGGCGGCCGCTTTTGACGATCCAAAAGGCGCCATTACTGACTCAAACCTGATCGGCAGGGTGAGGGACTTTCTCATGAAGTATTCTCAACCGTCGCCCCAAGCTACGACAGATGTGACAGCTCAACAGACACAGGTCCGCGGGAGTTCGGACATCCTGGTTAAGCTCGCGCAATTTGAGCATAGATGAATCTCGCGTTTAACCGTATTCCTGACCGTCTTAGTTCGTTCTAGTCTTCCACGACCTGATCAATTCTGTCATCAACATTTCTGAACCGGTTAGTCAATGAAATTTCTCGGTGTCTCATCATCACCCCCAACAGGTTATTGACCCCGTCTAACGCCGATACTACGCCGTACCCGCACAACATCTCTCAATCAAAAATTCGATGAAGGGATTCAATCCCATTCTACGCCGGTTTCTATGAGCGTCCTGAAAGTTGCCTCGCAGAGTCCGCAGCAAGCGGGCGGCAACTCTGGCGATGCCAGTCCATCGAGGAAAATCTAATGAGCGAGAAGACGCGCCTTCTTTTTCTATCCGCAAACCCCTGGACCACGGCTCGGATTCTGGTCGACGACGAGGTGAGAGAGAGCTTTGAAAAGTTGCAGGAAGGACCGTATCGGGATCATTTTGAATTACGCAGTCATGTGTCTGTTCGTCCGATCGATCTACAACGGCTGCTGATGATGTACCGACCCCACATCGTTCACTTTTGTGTGCATGGGAGCAAGAGCCACAAGCTCATTCTCGCGGGGACCCCGGGCAGAGGAAAAGAAATCGATCGCGCTGGGTTAGCGAATCTCTTCTCACTTTACAGCCATCACGTCCGATTAGTTTTTCTAAACGCCTGCTTTACCCGAGAGCAAGCAATCACGCTTTCTGAAGTGATTGATTACTCGATCGGCACAGGCAAGGGAATCGGCGACAAGGGAGGGGTAGCGTTCGCCGCAGCCTTCTATCGCGCGCTCAGCTTTGGCAAATCAGTCCAGGAAGCATTTCGTTCCGCGAAAGTAGAGCTCGGCATAACGAAGACAAGACGAACGAGCGGAATTGAGCTCTTTGTACGCGATGGCATCGGGCAGGATGATTCGTTTCCACAAATAGGATCGTTGCCGGCGGTAAACGAGTTACGCAACTCGCTTACCGGCTACGGCGATCTCGGTAATCGCGTGCCTCGCGAATTTTTGTTCAATCCGGGCGAGCAAAACCAGTCGTCCGCCGGTTTGAAACGCGTTGCATCGAGATGCGCCGACGACCAGCACCTGCTGCCAGGCAACGATCCGTTCCGAGTCGAACGACGAATGCGAGACGGCTGCAGAGTCTATTTGCAACAAACGACCACACTAACATTTGAATTCCTTGGCGCCGAACGAATCGATCTCAAACCACCGATTGCCGAGCGGAAACAGTCTTCACGCAAGGCGAAGCAAATTTCACAAATGCCACTTCGCGGACGGGGAAAAAACAAGTTCAAACGACGTCGGACGCAGGGGTGAATGGCAAATGAAGCTTATTCATCACCGCTTGTATCAATCTGTGTTGGGTGGATTGCGCCACCGGCATTTTAAGTAAAGAGAAAGGAAATAGTTATGAAGAAAAATCAACCATTGGCAGCGGCGGCAAAGAGGATCGTTTCAAAGTCGCCGGGTACTCGAACGGGAACGCTGGCGGACTGGAGACAAGGCGGCAGGAAGCCGTTAACAGGTCCGAACCGTCGGAGCAGTGGGCATCGGGACGGGCGGTGACTGATCGCCGTCTGGCGCAAATCGGAAGGCAGCTTCGCGTTGCCTTCCGATTTTATTTCTGCTTGACCTGGAGTAATTGAATCTAACGGCTCAACCATGATAAATAGAGTCGAACTTACGACCTCGCTTTACGGCAAATAGACGAAACCACTTGCACATATCCATATTAGGGTGAAACCAGTTTTAGACACGCCCGAACGGCAAGAGAGGCGGCGCGGCCTTCATATCAATAGATGGCGCAAAGCATCACTGATTGCTGGTCTCGCTGCCTTATTATCTTTTCCAGTCATATCTCCGATCCGAGTGCGGACTTTCGCCTCAACAGAAACCAATAACTTAATTGAAATTACGGTGGACACCGAGAGTCACCGCGAGTTAGAAGCGGGTGGTGAAGGTAACTTTAGATTACTCGCTACTCGCGGACAAATATTCAGGGTCATTATCGACAAAGGTGATCTGGCGATCAGAGCAACCGTATTAGACGCAAACGGGACGAAGCTATTTGAGCAAATTAGCAGACGGTACGAAAGTTTAGAAATCGTTTTGTCTGCCGAGCTGGATGGCGCATACCAAATCACGATTCACAGTGATGAGAACTCAGGTGGCCGGCGCACGTACGCTGTGCGCGCGAGTAAGCTTACGGAGAGCGTCGATATCGCAAAATATGAGTGGGCCCAAAAGGAGATGGCGACAGCTTCCGCACTCCAAGCGGATTGGAAGGAGACCTCCTTGCGTCGAGCCGCAGAGAAGTACGAGCGCGCGGCGCAACTGTGGCGGGCAGTGGGAAATAATCGAAACGCCATTCAATCCTTGCGGTCCTCGGCTGAAATTCATTTTCTTTTAAGCGAATATCAGAGCGCATTACAGCAATATAGCGACGCAGCAAAGTTGGCAGGCGCGTCGCGAGAGAAGTTGCTGCAGGCAAGCTGCTGGAGTGGTATCGGCTGGGTCTATTCATACACAGGCGATAATCGATTGGCGCGGTCATACGGAACCAAAGCCCTTGATTTAATGGAGCGTGAAGCTAATCGCGAGCCAGCTGCTTGGGACGACTACGCACTGGCGTTGAGCAATTTTAGCGAAGTCAACTATTCGATGGGTAATTTCGTCAAAGCCTCTTCCGATTTTCAACGGGCTGAGCAGATTTTTACTGAACTTGGAGATCGTCAAGGTCAGGCGCGGGCGCATCTCTTCGCCGGCTACCTTGCCGGCAGTCTGGGCCAGCCTCAAAAAGCAGAAGTTGAGATTTCCACGGCGCGCGAACTCTATCGCTCGGTAAGCAATCCCGCAGGCGAAGCCCTCTGCATTACCGCAATGGGTCTTATCCATTCACTCAAGCGAGACGAAGATCGCGCGATCAAGCTTCATAGGCAGGCGATCGAAATGTTTCGCTCAGTTGGGGACCAGCATAGCGAAGCGATCGCATCCATGGCATTAGGCCAGGCTTATGAGGATACAAACGAACATCCGATTGCGTTGGTGAATTACGAGCAGGCACTGAGGCTTTTCAGGCGTCATGGCAGCTTCGAGTCAGCCGCAGTGGCATTATTTCAGATCGCGCAGACGCAGCGATTGAGTGGCCATGTCGATCTGGCGATATCATTTTATGAGCAATCCATACGACTGAGCCGCAGCGTCAGGAATAGTCGTACTGAAGTTAACGCGCTACAGGAACTAACGGCCCTCTACGCAGCGCGCGGGAAGCGCGCAGAGACCCTTGAAGAGTTTGAACGGGTACGGCGATTTTACGTTCGTCTCGGCGATCATCGCGGATTGGCGATTGCCTTGAATAGCACCGGCGATTTCCTTTTTGAGCACGGCGATATTCGAAAGGCTCTCGACTTGTACCGGCAGGCTCTTTCCTTCAGCGAAACCGTGGGCGACACGGGTACACTTATCTTGAATCTGTATAACCTCGCGAGAACATACAGTGAAATCGGCAACCTGGACACTGCACTTTCGCATGTCGAGCGATCCCTAAAACTAATCGAAGCTGAACGTAGGAATCTGGCTAGTGCAGACGTTCGCACTTCGTATTTCTCCGAAGAGCGCAAAAGCTATGACTTATGTATAGATATCCTGATGCGATTGGAGAGGTCGCGACCGGGTCACGGTTTTGCCGAGGCCGCGCTGGTGGTGAGCGAACGAGCGCGAGCGAGGTCGTTAGTGGACCTTTTGAGTAACTCTCAGGCCGATTGGCGCCGCACAGCATCTGAAGAACTTATCAATCGAGAACGCGAACTGCGCGCGATGCTCCGGTCACAAGCTCAATACCAGATCGATCTCTTGCGGAGCCGCGCCGAAAGCAGTGATCTGTCTGAGGTTGCGGCTCAGCTCGATCAGTTGAAGGCTGAATATCAGGAACTACAGAGCAAGGTGAGGGATTCCGTTCGTGATCCGTCGGCCTTTGCGAACATGACCGCGGGCGACGTTAAGGATATTCAAGCTCAGCTTCGCGACGAAGATGCCACGCTGCTGGAGTACGCGCTGGACGAGCAGCGCAGCTATCTGTGGGAGGTTAGGCAAGACTCGGTGCAGGTTTATGAGCTGCCAGGGCGCAAGACGATCGAGGAAGCTGCGATGGCGTTCTACAAATCGCTAACGATGCGGGAGGAGATTCCGGAAAACTCTCCAGAAAACTACGCTTATAAAGTCGCCGCCGCAGATCAGCAATGTGTGGTCGACGGACAAAGATTAAGCCAAATGTTGCTCGGGGCGGTCGCAGATCGTCTGACCTCCAACAGAATCATAGTCGTGTCGGAAGGAGCATTGCAGTACGTTCCATTCGATACTCTGCCAGTCCCGAGTTCAATTGCGAATGATACAACGACGAATGGGCGATCGCCGCTTATGATTGACGCGCATGAGATCGTAAGCCTGCCATCCTTTTCTACTTTGCTGGCCATACGCGCGCAGAAATCTCCG
>JBHELZ010000018.1:0-77621 GCA_046262835.1 Pyrinomonadaceae bacterium | reverse complement strand
AAGCCGGTCAGCGCATGGTCGTACGTGTGGAAGACGCTCGCGTTGTACCGCGCGGCGAGCGCGCTACGGCTCTTTGCGCCGGAGTTGAGGACGACGATGAACTCGCCGGGCTCAATCCACTCCTCGCGTTCGCTGTCATGCTCGCGATAATCCATCCGAAAGCGGCCCTTGACCACGAAAAACATCTCGTCTTCGTTTTCGTGATGGTGCCAGGTGAAAGGGCCCTGAAACTTGACCAGCTTCAAATACTGGCCGTTGAGTTCGCCCGCGATCCGTGGGTTCCAGTGATCCTGGATTAATGAAAACTTTTCCGCGAGATTAATCTTCTTCATTGTGTTTGAAGGTGTCAGCAGCCCGCGCCTTAGCAAGGGCTTACGTGCGCTCCCCAGGTCGTACTTCTGACCCTGCTCGCTAATTCATGATGCCCATTTGCCAGAGCATGAACGCATAGTCAAAAGCCGTTTCGTGGATCGCGTCGTAGCGGCCGGAAGCGCCCCCGTGACCTGCGCCCATATTCACTTTCAAAATCAACGGATTGTTGTCAGTCTTAAATTCGCGCAGCTTGGCAACAAACTTCGATCCTTCCCAATAGGGCACCTGGCTGTCGTTCAGTGACACCTTCACCAGCATCGACGGATAGTTGGCTTTGTGAATGTTGTCGTAGGGCGAGTACTTCTTCATATACTCGTACGCCGCCCTTTCGTTTGGATTACCCCACTCGATGTACTCGCTGGTGGTGAGCGGCAAAGATGCGTCAAGCATTGTATTCAGTACATCAACGAACGGAACCTGCGCCACCACTGCTTTGAAAAGATCGGGCCTCATGTTGGTGACCGCACCCATCAACAACCCGCCGGCGCTGCCCCCCTGGATCACCATGCGATCCTTTGAGGTATACCGTGAATTAACCAGATGCTCGGCGCAAGCGATGAAGTCGGTGAAAGTATTTATCTTGTTCATCATGCGGCCGGCTTCGCGCCAGGGCTCTCCCAACTCACCACCGCCGCGAATATGCGCAATGACATAAATCACTCCCCGATCGAGCAAGGCCAGGCGGGCCGCAGAAAATGTGGGGGGAATGGAAATTCCGTACGATCCGTATCCGTAAAGCAGCAACGGGGCTGAACCATCCAGCTTTACGTTTCGACGATAAACCACGGACATCGGAATCTTCGTGCCATCTGCAGCGGTCGCAAAAACTCTTTCGCTTTTGTAGTTCGCCTTGTCAAATCCGCCCGGCACTTCCTGCTGTTTCAACAGCGTAGCCTTGCCGGTATTCATGTCGTAATCAAAGACCGAGCTCGGGGTAGTCAACGACTGGTAGTTATAGCGCAGGACCGTAGTATTGAACTCGCGATTAGCCGCGAGACCAGCGGCGTAGACCGGCTCGGGGAACGCAATGCGATGTCGCGCGTTTTTCTTGAAATCAACAATTTCGATCTGCTGTAACCCATTTTCCCACTCTGAGACGACGGCGTGATCGGAAAACAGATCCACGCTTTCAACCTTGACGGCGGGGCGATGAGCAATAAACTCCTTCCAATTTTTCTCAGAAGGATCAGAGACGGGAGCGGTAACTACGCGAAAGTTCTTCGCGCCCTTATTGGTGCGAATATAGAAGAGACCGCCGCGGTGATCGACATCGTATTCATGCTCGGCCTGGCGCGGCATGATTACCTTCCAGTTTGCATTCGCATCGTGGGCGGGAATGTAGCGAAACTCGTTTGACGTTTTGCTGAACGCGCCCAGCAGGATCATGGCTTTGTCGCGCGTGCGCTGGACGCCGATATCAAACAGCTCGTCCTTCTCTTCATAAATCAGTTCGTACTTGTCGGTCCCCAAAACGTGACGCCACAATTTATCGTTGCGCTTTGAGACTTCGTCTTCGGTGACATAAAAAACGGTTTTGTTGTCGGTGATCCAGGCGATGTCATCGACCCGATCCATGTGGTCCGGCAACAACTCTCCGGTTTTCAGGTTCTTGAAATGTAGCGTGTACTGGCGATAGCCGGTGTTGTCCGTCGAGTACGCCAAAATGTCTCCGTCGTCGCTGGGGGCAAAACTTCCGACCGCCATAAACTTCTGGCCCCTGGCCATCTCGTTCAGGTCCAGAAGAATCTGCTCGGTTCCGGTGACAGTCTTAGGTTTGCGGCAAAAGATCGGATACTGCTGCCCTTCCTTGGTTCGCGTGTAATAAAAATAATCGCCCCAGCGGTAAGGAACGCTGACATCAGTTTGTTTGATGTGGCTGAGAATTTCGTTGTAAAGCTTCTCCTGCAAACTTTCGGTCGGCTTCATCACGGCTGCACCGTAAGCATTCTCAGCTTCCAGGTGGGCCAGCACTGCGGGGTTCGACTTTTCACGCAGCCAAAAATAATTATCGACCAGCCGATCCCCGTTGATCTCTGTTACTTTCGGTTTCTTTTCAGTGGTTGGGGTTTGCAGCATCATAGATGAGTTTCCGTCCTGGGCCATGATGTTAGTGAATGCAAATGTTGAGATCGAGATAAGGAGCAGAAGGATGTGTTTTTTCATAGATGTCTCCAGCGCACCGGGGCTGTTTAGAGGCGGACTAATGCCCGCCCAGTTTGTTGAAAGACGCGAGCACTAACCCGCCTCTAAGCGATTTCTTGGGGTGACGAGCGAACTGCTCGTCAATCGTGCACGGTTCAACCGCGGAGGGGATCGCCCCAACCTGATTGAAGGTACTTTCCGTTTTCGACAATGCACGGCACGGTCGGATCGTCGCCTGAGTATTTGAACATCTCGGCGCGATATTCACGATTCGTCTGCGCGTCCCGATCGATAAAAGCTATGCCCTTCGAGTTGTAATAATCGCGCGCCTGCTGGCAATAAGGACAGCCTGGTTTGGTATAGATCACCAGTGACACCGTGTTCACCTCCATGGATCGAAATGAGTTTAGCAGGTAGCCGAGTATGTTGAGAAGCAGGCGCTTGAAAGAGTTCTGTCTTATCTATGAAGCAGCTACTCCCGATAAAAAAGGGACGAGCGTGCCTCATCGCTCGTCCCATCACCATAACCAGACAGCTTGTCCGGATTCAGCCCCTCCGGGTTGAAAGCCTGGTTACGTTGATTCTCATGTTTGGTGCCGCTAACGGCAAAAGTTCAACCCGGTCGCACTCTAACAATCGGGTCTGGCGCTAGTCTTGTCGCGCCTCACGCCGATCCTCGCGCACGTCGCGCACATCACGCCGCCGGTCGCGCCGATCGCTTCTTAAGTCGCGCCGGTCGCCGCGGATATCGCGAGTGTTTCCGGCAATCTCTCGGCGATCTTCGCGTAGTTCCGCCTTTGAGTCGCCTGCCTTCCTATCTGAACGAAGGTCGCGAATATCAGCGCGCTGTTCGCGTTCATCAGCACGAACGTCCCGACGATCATGCCGAATATCGCGCGTGTCCCGGTGAATGTCGCGCCGGTCGGCGCGCAAATCCCGCCTCGTGGGTCCGGCGGTCGCGAACACTGAGCACGATGCAATCGCCGCCACCAACATCAAACTACGAAAAAGTAATTTCTTCATCTTTCGATCCTCCTGAATTTATTTTCGAGCCTTGTTTGCAAATGCACTTCAAGGTCCGCCTCCGAAGAGGCAGGAGGAGAAAAACGCCGAGCCCTAAGATGAATCATCGGTCTCAACGTTCTTTCGCGGCGAACCCCTTGCCAGTCACTTAGACGCGACGCCTTTGCGGTTGGACGATAAATCTCTCGCGCACCCCGTCAAACTCGCGCTAGCCTCGTCATCGCTTCTCGGATAGTTATGATCACCATTTCTAAGTTGCAATGCGTCGCATTCCGCGATGGATTCGACGCGGCCTAACCGAGGTGTCCCACGCTTTTCAACCTTACCAGCAGCAGCAAAGTATGATCAGGCGGTTGCCCACGCTACCAGGCGCAAGAATTTTGATAAATAGATGATCGCGAGCAATTTTGAAGAACTCGCTTACCTGGACAAAGGCGATGATCTGGCTGAAGGCCGGCCAAATTTGCTTCGCTCGTCCGTTCAGTTTGTCACTACCTCGCCTTAATGAGCCCGTGGGATTTTCGGCGGATGTCGAATACTTATATCCGTACGCTTATACCACACAGCTTTGCTACAGTCAGATGAAGTGTCCCTTTCCGTCACACTCTTGACCGATACCCTTTGGTACAGCACATTGACGCCTCAATTTCGACACAAAAAGAGCAACTTCTGACGGCCGGTCTCCATCTCACTTTCGCCTCCTCGATTGCAAATGCTTTACAAGTTCTTTGTAAATCGGATTGGCCATGCGTAGCCCGGATTTAATTACTGATGACCTTTAAGGCCATCGCTCACATGGAGAATACCGAATGAAGTTTCCTCGATTCCCTCATCTGCGAACTGTGAAGTTTGCCCCGGTCGCTGTTTTCTTTCTTTTCTTTGTCACCAACTTAACAGGCTTCTTTTTCAGTCCGGTCTTTGCGCCGGTGGTTGAAGCGAAACGGCAGGAAGAGTTTATTCCCCTGGATATTCCCCGGTCAGGTGATTGCGATCTCGACCTCATTATTTTTCGCGCCGGCGAGCGCGAGGGCGTCGATCCGCGATTCATTCATGCCGTCATTCAGCAGGAATCGAGATACGATTCGAAGGCGACTTCGCCCGTGGGCGCAAAAGGCCTCATGCAGTTAATGCCGGCCACAGGCAAACGGTTCGCTTGTAAGGATCTTAAAGACCAGGCCTGCAACGTTGAGGCGGGAACAAAATATCTCGCGTTCTTACTGAAGCGATTCAACGGCGATGTGTCGCTCGCGCTTGCTGGTTACAATGCCGGCGAAGGCGCAGTTGATAAGTACAAGGGAGTCCCGCCCTATCACGAGACAGAGAATTACGTGAAAAAGATCGTTGCCAATTACGGCAAAACGTATCACCCAGTTCTGTCGCCCCAGGACGCTAAGGTTGCCTTCCACCTGACTAACGACAATTCGACCGACGGACCGCGCGCAGAATAATAGTGCGCGCAAACCCTGCTTGCGGCCCGCCTCGCGGGCCCACTTCTTACCTTAAGAACAAAACCCTCAATCCCTTCCCCTGAATCCCCTGGTCAGAAGCGCGCCGACTCAGATAGAATCTGCGGCGCGCTTGTCTTCTTGGAACTCATTAGTTACACATCTGTAAGGTTTGCGGAAATCTATGTCACGCTTGATTACGGCTGCGATATTCGGACTAGTCTTCGTGGGTGTAGCCGGCGCTCAAATCAGAACGACGTTTACAGCTGGGAGCGCCATCGCGGCTCCGGGCCACAAAGCGACGGGTACGATTGAAGTGCCGGCGGGCAGCGATGCAGCGCTGAGTATTCCCGTCGCCGTCTTTCATGGTGCGAAGCCGGGTCCGGTGCTCGCGCTTGTCGCGGGTGCGCATGGCACGGAATACACGTCGATCATTGCGCTGGAAAAGTTAATCGGGTCGTTGAACGCGGCAGAGATCTCCGGGACGGTCATTATCGTTCCGCTCATCAACATTCAATCATTTGAACAAAAAGTGCCGCACCTCAATCCGGTGGACAAGAAAAGCATGAATCGCTTTTATCCCGGCAAGATGGACGGCACGCAAACCGAGCGCGCCGCTTATCTGATTACCAGGGAAGTAGTCGACAAATGCGATCACTTGATCGATCTTCACGGCGGTGATCTGGACGAGAGCCTCAGGCCTTATAGTTATTGGACCAAAACCGGAAACGAAAAGCAGGATCAGATCTCGCGCGAAATGGTGCTCGCGTTTGGTCTCGATCACATCATTATCTCGACTGATCGCCCGAAAGACCCGCAAGCGTCCCGCTATCTTGAGAACACAGCTACCACGCGGGGCAAAGCCTCGATTACGGCTGAAGCGGGACATGCGGGCACTGTTGAGACCGATGACTTAAACGCGCTGATCAATGGCTGTTTGAACGTAATGCGTTACCTGAAAATGCTTCCGGGACCAGCCGAGATCGTCGAGCGCCCCGTTTGGGTTGAAAAAGTTGTCACCGTCGCCAGCGACCAAACTGGAGTTTTTTATCCCCTCGTCAAACGGGGGACCTATGTCGAGCAGGGAATGAAGGTGGGTTATGTCACTAATTATCTCGGAGACATAACGTTTGAGGCGCGTGCTCCCGTTGCGGGTGTCGTGCTGTATGTTTGCGCGGTGCCGTCGATGACCAAAGGCGCGACGATCGCAAACATCGGGGTCGTGGCGAAACAATAGCCAGCGAACAATCTACTATTTCTCCAGCAGGAACATATTCGTTAAAGTTGTCGCCATTGGCCGGCCATAAAGTTGGAGGCGGCCAGCGGCGCTCAGGCAAAAGACGGATTCGGCACGCGATAATTTTCCATCCAGTACGCCGTTTACATCAAGGTACACCGGCCCAGCGATTCCAGCCGGGGGAGAGTTCCGGCTGGCAATTATTAACATCTACCAGGACGCGAATAGCTATTACACCGAAGGCGATCAAATTGTTTTCAAACGTTCGGTGGGGATACCAAGTGAACCAACGGCAATTCAGAAGTAACCAATCTAACTAAGTATTCGTCTATCTCTCTTGCAAGTAGTGATAAGTTCGGCGTTTCTCATTCAGCCGCGCGGCCGCCGCCTGGCCATTGACCCGAAAAACTCATGACTCAGATCAAGCGACTCTGCCGGACTACTCTGGTCTTCGCGCTCTGCATTTTGGCAGGGTCACCGCTTGCGAGCCTGGTCCGCTCGCAAACCAAAAAGAACAGCGTCTACTATCCGCCGGCCGGAGAGGCATGGCAGCGACGCACGCCGGAAGAGGTTGGGATGGACCGCGCCCTGCTGGAGGCCGCAGTCGATTACGCAAAGACCCAGGCCGGAACAATGCCGAAGGATTTTTCAACCCAGGTTGAAACATTTGGGCGCGTGCTTGGCGCCCTGCCGAAAATGCACGGGGATACGAATGGGATCATTATTCGTCACGGCTACATCGTCGCCGAATGGGGTGGTACTAATCAGATCGATCCTGTGTACAGTGTGGCTAAGAGTTTTCTTTCGACATTGACCGGGCTGGCCGTCAATCGCCGGCTGATCCGGAGCGTCAACGATCCAATGAAGCTTTATGCAACTGATGACGGATATAGCTCGCCCCACAATGCAAAGATTACCTGGGAAGAACATCTGCAACAGACGAGCGAGTGGGAAGGTTCGATGTGGGGAAAGAATAGCGACTTTGTTGGGGTGCAGGAGTTCGGCCGCGGCCAACGCGCGCCCCGCGCAGTTAAAGAACCGGGAACCTTTTGGGAGTACAACGACGTACGCATCAATCGCATGTCCTTGACGCTCTTACAGGTTTGGCAAAAGCCTCTGCCGCTTGTTCTGAAAAATGAAATCATGGATCGGATCGGAGCTTCCGACACCTGGCAATACCACGGCTACTTTAATTCCCGGGTGACCCTCAAGGGGGAATCCGTCGAGTCAGTGAGCGGCGGCACCCGCTGGGGCGGAGGTCTCTGGATTAATACGCGCGACATGGCCCGCTTTGGCTACCTGTTTTTGCGCCATGGAAACTGGCGGGGAAAACAGATCATCTCTGATGATTGGATCAGGAAGGCGACCACTCCGACGGCGATTGGTCAGGACTATGGATACCTTTGGTGGTTAAACACGCAAGGCAAACAGTGGCCGGACGCGCCGCGCACAAGCTTTGCGGCACTGGGCGCCGGCTCAAATACAATCTGGGTCGACCCGG
This sequence comes from Pyrinomonadaceae bacterium, assembly GCA_046262835.1. Lineage (GTDB taxonomy): Bacteria > Acidobacteriota > Blastocatellia > Pyrinomonadales > Pyrinomonadaceae > UBA11740. The sequence continues at coordinate 69,901 of JBHELZ010000018.1, read as the reverse complement.
ACCACGATCTGGTAGTTATCTGGCGCTGGCATCGAGATCGCAGTATGAATGAGCTGTTGAAGAGAATACTGGCGTCGGTTAGGTCCGGCTGATAGATCAAGGCGTCTGGCGCACCGCTGACGCTTACACTATAATCTTCGCGCCCTTTAGTCGCTGGTTTCTCGCACTAAGCGAACAGGCTCCCTTGAATTTTGCGATCGGAGGAGAATTATGACTAAGAGCAAGTGTCGCATCCTTTACGTCGACGATCACGAAGACAGTGGCGAGATGCTGAAGTTAATGCTCTCGGCAGAGCATTACGAACTGCACCTCGCGCATACTGTGGAAGAAGCATTCGCGAAAGCTCAAACGCTAGACTTTGATTTGTTTGTCCTGGACAAGCGGCTGCCCGATGGTTCAGGTACGGATTTGTGTCGCATGCTGGACGGTTGCTCACCGGGCGTACCGTGTATTTTTTATACCGGCGACGCATATGAAATTCATCGCCAGGAAGCGTTCGCCGCAGGGGCGCGCGCCTACGTTTCGAAACCCGATGTCGATCAGTTAATCAAGACTGTCCATCAGCTAATGTCTGAACGCGAATGCGCAGCGGTTTAACTCGGTTCGTTAACGACATCAGCCTTCCACGTTCGTGCTCAACCTCACATTGCCGCGCTCAGCGCTGGACTGAAATCAACCTCGGAGAATAAATGCAAATGTGCTCGCGTAATCTGCGCAATCACCTGCCCATAAGATTGGTTTCGGTTTGTTTTCTGTTACTGACAGCCACCGTAATTATCGGCGCGCAGCCAGAGAGCAGGCCACCCGCGGCGAGCACGCCAAGCCCGCGGCCTTCGCCCGAAACAAGCCCCGAAGCAGGAAGACCAGAACAGGGGCCGTCAGAGAATGAAAGCCGGCAACGTGATCCAATGTCGTCACCGACTTTCAACGGATTGCGTTTTCGATCGCTGGGGCCGGCATTCACCTCAGGACGCGTGGTTGGCTTTGCCGTCGATCCAAATAACGCCGCAAAGTATTTCGTCGCCTCGGCTTCGGGCGGCGTTTGGAAAACTATCAACAACGGAAATACCTGGACGCCGGTGTTCGATCGCGAAGGTTCGTATTCAATCGGCGCGATTGTCCTCGATCCGAAAAATCCACTAACGGTTTGGGTAGGCACCGGAGAGAATAACAGCCAGCGCAGCGTTTCCTACGGGAATGGTGTTTATCGTTCGGACGATGGCGGCAAGACATGGCGAAACGTCGGGCTGAAAACTTCCGAACACATCGGCCGCATCGCGATTGATCCTAAAGATTCAAACATCGTATATGTCGCCGCGCAGGGTCCGCTGTGGGGGCCCGGCGGGGATCGCGGCCTATTCAAAACGATTGACGGCGGCAAAACCTGGAAGAACCTTCTTAATATTAGCGAGAACACCGGGGTCACCGACGTGGTGATCGATCCTCAGAACCCTGAAACCGTCTACGCCGCCTCCTATCAGCGACGTCGTCACATGTTCACCCTGATTGACGGCGGCCCGGAAAGCGCAATCTACAAGTCCACAGACGGGGGCGCTACCTGGAACAAGCTCCGCGCGGGTTTGCCGGCGAACGACATGGGCCGCATCGGCCTGGCTGTTTCTCCGGTCGATACAAACATAATCTACGCCACTATTGAATCAGGGGACCGCAAAGGCGGCATTTTTCGATCGAGCGACCGCGGCGGCAGTTGGGAGAAGCGCAACGAATTCGACGCGGGCGCCATGTACTATGCGCGCGTCGTCGCCGACCCCAAAGATGCGGAGCGCATTTATGTGATGAATGTCTTCCTGATGGTTTCGGATGATGGTGGCCGCACCCTGCGGCGGCTGGGTGAACGATCGAAGCACGTCGACAATCACGAAATCTGGATCGATCCCAATAACAACGATCATTATCTGGTCGGCTGTGACGGCGGTGTGTATGAGAGTTACGACCGCGGCTCGAATTGGTTTTTCAAGAGCAATCTTCCCGTGACTCAGTTCTATGACGTGACCACCGACAACGCGACGCCCTTCTATAACGTCTTCGGCGGCGCGCAGGACAATTATGCGTTCGGAGGGCCATCGCGCACCCGCAACGCGTCCGGCATCGTGAACGCCGATTGGTTCGTGACTCAGGGCGGGGACGGGTTTCGTACTCAGGTGGATCCGGAAGATCCAAACATCATTTACGCCGAATTGCAGAACGGGAACATCGTTCGCGGTGACAAGCGCACGGGCGAGCGCATGGGCATTCAACCGCAAGCCGGTCGCAACGAAGACCCCTTACGTTGGAATTGGGACTCGCCGTTCATCATCAGTCCCCATCTACACACTCGCCTGTACTTCGCGGCCGACAGATTATTCCGCAGCGACGATCGCGGCGACACCTGGAAAGTCATCAGCGGTCAACTGTCGCGCGGTTTGGATCGCGACAAGCTGCCGGTGATGGGCAAAGTCTGGAGCATCGACGCGGTCGCCAAGAATCAATCGACGGCATTCTTTGGAAACGCTTCAGCGTTGGCGGAATCCCAGAAGAAAGAAGGATTGATCTATGTCGGCACCGATGATGGTCTCCTGCAAATTACGGATGACGGCGGCAAGAGCTGGCGCAAAGTAGAGAAGATCGGCGACGTTCCTGAACTGGCTTATGTTAGCCGAATTGTCACATCGAACCACGACCGTGACACCGTATATGTGGCCTTTGAAAATCATCAGAATGCCGACTTCAAACCTTATCTTTTCAAGAGCACGGACGCCGGCCGCACCTGGACTTCGATCAAGGGGAACTTGCCGGCGAACTGGCCCGTCTGGTCCATCGCTGAAGACCATGTGAATCCGAACCTGCTGTTCGTGGGGACTGAATTTGGCTTGTTCTTCACTGTTGACGGGGGTCAAAAGTGGATTCAGATGCGCGGAGGCTTGCCGACAATTCAGATTCGCGACCTCGTTATTCAGAAACGAGAAAACGATCTGGTGCTGGGGACTTTTGGCCGCGGCATTTACATTCTCGACAATTACAGTGCGCTGCGTTCAATCACGCCGGAGATGCTGAAGAGTGATGTGCTGTTTCCGGTGAAGGACGCGTTGATGTACATCCAGGCGCAGCCGCTCGGCGGCCGCGGCAAGAGTTTCCAGGGCGAATCATTTTTCACTGCCGAGAACCCGCCTTTCGGCGCAACCTTTGCTTATTACTTGAAAGAAGAATTGAAGACCAAAAAGACACGCCGGCAGGAAGCCGAGCGCGCGGCGGCGCGGAGCGGGGCCGGGATCAATCTGCCGAGCCGCGTGGAGTTAAGCGCCGAAGAAGAAGAGGAACCGCCGGCGGTGATTTTCACGATTACAGATTCAACCGGCAAAGTCGTGCGCCGCTTGACCGGCCCAACTACCGCCGGCATTCAGCGCGTGAATTGGGATTTGCGTTACCCACCCGCAAGTTTGCCGCCGCCGCCAAATCCCGAAGGTGAAGATCCATTCAACGAAGGTCCGTCCGGGCCACTCGTGATGCCGGGAATTTATAGAGTTTCTGCCGCCAAAAGAGTCGGGGGTGTAGTCACACCAATTGGACAAGCGCAGGAGTTTCAAATCATCGTCGAAGGCCAGGACCGCATGAATCCTGCCGACCGAATTGCGCTGGTGGAATTTCAGACGCGGGTAGCCCGCCTGCAACGCGCCGTGCAAGGCGCCACGCAAGCGGCAAACGCCCTGAAGCCACGGCTGGCGGCGATCAGACGCGCGTTGCTCGATACGCCTTCCGCGCCTGAGAAGCTGCTTAATGACGCAGCAAGTCTCGACAGACGCACGAATGAAATTCTGCGGGCGCTAAGCGGCGACCAGGCACTGCGCGCACGCAACATGAACCTGCCGCCTTCGATCAACGAGCGAGTGGGCGGAATCGTCGGCGATCAACGTATGTCGACGGCGCGGCCGACGCAGACTCAAATCGATCAATATGGGGCCGCCGCTGCGGAATTCGAAGGCACGCTGAATCAACTGCGGCAGTTGATTGAAGTCGATCTGGCGCGATTGGAGAAACAGATGGAAGCCGCCGGCGCCCCGTGGACGCCGGGCCGCATTCCCGAGTGGAAGGACCAGTAGCAAACGGGCAATCGCTCGACCGTGAGCGAAGCGCGTCGGCCGCAACCCCGGCCCGCCATCAGCATGAACTTCCAATTCTATACCGCAGCCATCGCCGGCACCCCAAAGCTGTCGGTCGACGGCACCGTGGAAAACGCAATTCACTTTTCACATTGGAAAGGTAATGAAACCACGGCCTCGGTGAAGGCCGATACTTCGACCGAGATCGTTCTGAATGTCGTGGCCTCGCCCAGTCGCAACGAACTCACAAAAGGCATCGACCTCGTCACCAACAATCACTTTGATACGGACGGCGTCCTGTCCGTCTGGACGATGCTGAACGGCGAACGCGCCACGCGCCTGAGCGATAAATTGATCGCGGGGGCAGAAGCCGGGGACTTTTCTGAATTCAGTTCGGTTGACGGCGTGCGCTCAAGCATTTTGATTCAGGGTTCTGATTCGCCGATAGACAAGTCCGGCTCGCCGATTGCCAGGCAACTGGCTGGTGAAGAAGTGAACGACGAGGCGCGCGCCTACGACCTTGTTTTGCCGCATGTCGAGGATCTGCTGACTAATACAAGCAAGTACGAAGCGCTGTGGCGACCCTCGTGGGTCCGGATAGAGCGGGCGTTGAACAGCTTTGCCAAAGACGCGTCGCGCGTTGACGAAGATGCGCCCCCCAGGTTGTCGGTCGTGATGCTCGCGCCGGAAGTGTTTGGTCCGGACGGTTTCGATCCATCGCGCGACGCAGCGCCGTTTACGGCCATCTCTTATCATGCGCGCGGCGAGCTGTTTCTAATCGCAACTCCGCTTGAAAAGGGATGGGCATACAGGATCGACTATCCCTATTACTCCTGGGCGGACACCGTGGTGCGGCCAAAGATTGTGCGGCGGGAGCTGAATGGGTTAATGAACGAGCTCAATGAACTCGAAAGCAATTCAACCGGAAAATGGAAAGTCGATTCATCCGAGTTGGCGTCCGCGGCAAAGTTTTCCGACGAGAATGGAAAGTTGGCCGTGTCAATGCTTAGGGCGGACCTGGTTGCGTCACACCTCCGAAATGGCCTCGTCGAATCAACCAAAGCAATGACGCCATGAGGTCGCCAGCTTTCGCATGAGCGACTGAACAATCTGACTGGAGCCCAACTGTCCCGGTTGCCGCATCGCGTGTAAGGTCATGCAAGCGAGGACGCTTGCGCTCAAGTCTTTAACCCATCCGCTAACGCCGATGGTAGTGACTTCGTTCCATGCGCGCGCTCCGCGACATCTTCATTGGCCCAGCCGGTTGGTCATACGCCGATTGGCGTGGCCGCGTTTATCCGGAAACCGCCGGATCAAAATTCGACACGCTGGCCCTGGTGGCAAAGTACTTCGACACCGTCGAAATCAACAGCAGCTTTTACTATCCGCCGAAACCAGAGACCGCACGTTCATGGTTAGAGCGCGTTGCGCACAATTCCAATTTTGTTTTCACGGCCAAGCTGCATAAAGTCTTCACTCACAAACGTGACAAACTAACAGGCCAGGATGAAAAAGCCTTTCGCGAAGGGATTGATCCGATTCGCGAGGCGAACAAGCTGGGCGCTGTGCTGATCCAGTTTCCGTGGTCGTTCAAGAACGACCGCGCAGAGCGCGCCTGGCTAGAAGAACTCCTCACGCGGTTTAAAGATTATCCGCTGGTTGTCGAGCTCCGGCATGAATCGTGGAACAATCCGCGCATCTTGCAGACGCTGGAAGATTTTGGAGTTGGTTTGTGCGATATCGACCAGCCGATCTTTGCAGATTCTATTAAGCCGGCATCTGAGGTGACCTCATCAATTGGGTATGTGCGTCTGCATGGCCGGAATTACCAGCAGTGGTTTCGCAAAGAAGGAAATGTTTTGGAGCGTTACGATTATCTGTATTCGAGGGACGAACTGGAGCCGTGGATCGGGCGCATCAAAGAAGTCGCCCAAAAAGCGAAGCAGACATTTGTGATTGCAAATAACCACGCGCGTGGTCAGAGTCTGGTAAATGCCTTCGAGATCCTGGCTGAGTTGCAAGAAAGGCGTGTCCCCGGTCCCGAAAAGTTGATTGAAACTTATCCCCGTCTGGCCGAGTCGGTTGAAGCGGATGATGCACAGGCGCAGGGTTCGTTGTTTTAGGACTGGACCGCAACCGTCTCGGTTCGCGGCCAAAAACAAGCGAGGACGCTTCGCTCCAGTCGCTTATCGCGCCAGCGGAAAAATCGGTTCAATATCGACCGGCACATTCTTAAGCTTGTCGAACGCGGCCTTCATCGGGGGTCGAATTACTGCGTACTTCTCCAAAATGGCGTTTGCTTTTTCGTACGAACCTTCAGCTTCGATAGTCAGTAGTTCATTCGTGAGTTTGCGCACGGCCTCTCTGATCCTCGATTCGTCGACACTGAATTTCCCGGTGCCTTCGTCGTATTTGATCGCGCCCTCATCGGTAAAGTAGTTGAACTGCATCGCGACGCCGCGGCCATGCGCTTCCGTGATGCCAAAACGGACTGAGCGAAACATGCTGGCCAGATAAGTGGTGTAAAGTGTCCGCTGCATCCCGCGGTCCACGACGCCTTTATCGATCAAGTATTGCAGCGCCCACAGTCCGGTGACGTCCGCCTTCGCCTCTTCAATTGAAGAGTAGCGGTCTTTCAATTGCAGCCGCACGGTCGTTGGGTGGCCCGCAACATTGATGTTGTGCGGTCCGAGACCGTGCATTAACTCGTGTGTCAGGATGTGCGTGAAAAAAGCATCGAATGAAATGTCCGCCAGTTGCGCCGGCGACAACACCACGCGCGAGATCGGGATCAGGGTCTTGTTGAACTTCGCCTGCTGCACGTTCTTCAACATGATCCGCTTCGAACCTTTTTCTTTTACGACGCGTTCGTCGTTTGGCAGATTGAACGCGGCTGTTTGCACGCCGCTATTGCCTTCACCTGAGCTGAACACTTCATTAACCACGCGTATGGGTGAGGCAGCGCCCAGTTTCGGGTTCCGGTACTTCGGATCGATGGGCAGATGATCCTCGAGTTCCTGTAAATATTGGCTGAACTTTCTCAACTTCGCGGTTTCTGCCGAATCGCGCAATGTGACATAAGCTTCGAACGCGGCTTTGTAGCCAAACAGCTCGTCCTCGTACGTCTCGTACGGGCCGATGGTGACATCAATGGGCGAATCCAGATCCATCCATGCGACATCGCTTTCGTAGTAATCATTCGAGGAAAAAGCGGCCGCGCGTTTCCTGAGAAAATCTTTCAGGCTCGGATTGGTTGTCAACGCAGCCGCATCGCGGAGGAGCGTCCCCACGGAATTAAGAATGTCGCCATACTCCGTGCTGTATGGCACCGCTTTCAGCTTGCCCGTTTGATCGCGACGAATCACATAGAAATATCCAGTCGCCTTTTCTTTATCTTCCGCCGAGAGCGTACTGAGCCAAGAGTTGAATTCGTCTTTGGTCATATCGAGCGGATAAAAGTCTGCCTGCGGCGGACGCGGGAGCACGCCGGCGATGAACGCCTCGTTGTCATCAAGCTGCGACCATGGCCCTTTATTGATCATGAAGTAGTGCAGACGCAGTTTTCCCAACGGACTTTGGTCAGCCTTTAGCTTTGACCACAGGTCTTCATTCCGGCTCGACAACTGGCGCAAAAAGAGCCTGTCGAGATAGGCGGCCGCACGGATGATCTTTTGAAGCGCCCGCCGGTCGTTTACCGAAAGGCCGCGTAAACTCACCAGCATCACAGTAGGAGCAAACCGTTTCGTTTTTGCCTGCAAGGACGAAACTTCTTGTGACGTTGTCGCCGGCAAGCCGGTGCGGGGCTGAGCTGCCAGACTGGCCGCCAGAAAGAGCGCAACCAAAGCGGACGATATAATCTTTTTTCCTGATTTCATGGGGCCACTCTCCGAATTTTAAAGCTGCTTTCGGTTATTCAAAATCTTCACAAACGATCCGGAAACCAACTCGTCGTGTGTCAATCCTGACAAACGCAACGCTTCCTCTTCCGTCAGCGCGCCGCAATTGATTGCGCGCAGGAAATAATTTAGCAGACCCTGCCCGGTTGCCGCATCGTCGAACACATCCCCAACCAAAGTAGCCTTCGCCGCTTTTTCGACAAAGTTACGCAGCCGCGCGGAGGCTGCGTCGAGCCCGTCGAGAAAGAAAGCGTAAACGGCTGCGTAGCGCGTCGGCAGTTGCGCCGGATGTAAATCCCACCCCTGATAGAAGCCCCCCACGAGCGAATGTTGAATATGATCGTAATGGAGTTTCCAGGCGCGATGAACGGCTGCGCGGTTCTCATTGATTTGATTCGCCGTCAGGAACCCCGCCTCCCCGGCGCGATGCAGGCCAACCGGCATGATGTTGGTGGCGCCATCAGAAAGCCAGATACCCGTGCCGGCAAATGACACCTGCATCATATGCTTCGCAAAGTCACAGGCCGGATGCATCATGTGTTGATGCGCCGCCGTAATGCTGCAGCTTGCCGTGTAATCGTAGGTGCCGAAGTGCGCTGCGGTGCAACGGTCGCGGGCGGCGTTGAGCAGCAATGGCAGATTAATCCGCCCCTCATGATTGATGATCGATTGCGTCGTTTCGATCATCATCTCCATCTTGAGCGAACCGCTTGGCAGACCATTTTGCTTTTCCAGCAGATCAAAGACATCCGCTGACGCCTCGACCTGTTCAGGAGTTGTAATCTTAGGCAGCGTGACTACAAAATTTTCAGGCAGCCGGCCGCCCGCTCTTTGCAGCGTGGTGGTTATAAAGATGTCCAGGGTGCGGGTGCTCCGCCGCCGCAACTCTTCGTTAAATGATTTGATGCGGATGCCGATAAACGGCGGCAATGTTCCGTCCTGCATTCCTCGCGCAACTTCGCCGGCGGCAGACTCGGCGTGGCCGTCTTCTTCAGCGTCGGGCCGATTCCCATAGCCGTCTTCGAAATCGATGCGAAAATCCTCGACTGGTTCACGCCGTATCTTTTCCTGTACCCGGCTGTAAATTGTATGGGCAAGCCAGGCGGCTTTGTTCTCTTCACGCAACGCTTCGGCATCGCTCTCCAATCGATTTTTTAAGCCGCTGGCGTAATCCAGCACGTCGGGCAATTGATTCGCCAAAGGCAGACCAAGCGCCCGCGCGAAGACGACGAAGTCGGGCGCGTATTCAGTCAACGACCGTTCGGCCACCTGGCCCAATCGCCGGGCCGAATCTGCCCGGAACAAATGAGCGCCGCCATAAACCGTATGCACGGGTTGCCGCCGGCCCTGCTCGCCCGGGTAGCGAGCCGTGAATTCGCGGTTGGACGAACGCAAACGCTCGGATACTGCACTGAGCGCGGTTTCGGACAGTGATTTAGTCATGTCAGGCCCTTCACGAAACGGTGTAGATGGCGGAAATCGTATGACTTTAGACTAAAGCGCCGAGGCTCGCAAACCCGCCCCGCGGCCGCAATCGAGAAACATGTTGACGGGCTGCAAATGGGCCCGCTAAGATAAAAATGCCCCGGTTTGCTCCTCTCCTGGCGCGTCTAAATCTCACGAAGCGCCGGTAACAAAATCCCGACTAAGAACAATTTGAGGGCTTAATGAAACAAAACAGAAGTGGCAAAAAATTGTGTGGGTTGTCCTGGCCGGTGCAAGAGGTGGCGCGGGCGTCTTCCTCTAGAAACTACGTAGTATTGCTATTGGCTTTGGCGGCGCTGATTGTCGCAGCGGGGCCAACTCATTTTTCACGCGTAGATGCTCAGAATACCCGCGCGCATCTTCAGCAGGATCTCCAGCAAATATTTACGAGCCACGAAGACTTGAACCTGGATCCTCACGCTGTCGCTGAGCAAGTGCGGACAACCGGCCGAGTTTCACTGGTCACACCCACGCATGACTTTGAACTGCAACTGCGTCCGAACGATTTACGAGCGCCTGACTATCGCGCTGAAGAGGTTGACACTGACGGGGTCACACGGGCAACGGCAATGCCGGGGGTCTCGACTTATAAGGGAAACGTCGAAGGCTTATGGGCCAGCGACGCGCGTTTCACGGTCACAGACAATGGGTTGGAAGGCATAATCGTCGTACCGGGTCAATTTTATTATATTGAGCGGGCACAGAAGTATTCTTCGTCGGCCGCGCCCGGCGATTATTTAATCTACACGGGGGACGATGTGCGTCCCGACATTACCCGAAGCTGCGCGGACACTCTGGAAGAACAGGTCAGGACCGGCGCGAAACAGATTATGCCCGGCGCCGCGAGCGGCGGAACGCCCGCGGTGTTTTCACCTTTCAAAGTCGCCGAAATGGCGACCGAAGCGGACTTTGAATACGTGCAGGGCGTCGGCGGCACGGCCGCCGCTGCGAACAGCGACATCCTCAGCATCATGAATCAGATTCAGGCGATTTATGAGCGAGACATTGGCCTTACCTTTACAGTTGTTTTCCAACACGCCTGGGCCACGCCCAACGATCCATACACAGCCAGCGGCGATGCCGTCGCAGTGTTGCGCGAATACACAGACTATTGGAACGCTAATTTTGCGAATACGCCGCGCGACCTGGCACATCTGTGGACGGGCAGAAACCTCGGCGGACCGGCTGGTGTCGCCTGGATGGGAGTCGTCTGTTCTAGCCCTTCGTCCTACGGCGTGTCGGATCTCGAAACAATCGCGCCCTTTCGCGTCACTATTCCCGCTCATGAAATCGGACACAACTTCAATGCGAGCCACTGTGATGGACAACCGGGTTGCGATAATACGATCATGATGGCGACGCAGACGCAGGCCAACACCAGCGCGTTCTGTCCGTTCTCAGTCAATGAAATCACCACCTACGTGAATGCGAACTCGGGCTGTCTAAGCAACGGGTCGGCCGGGAATCCGATCGACCAGACTGACTTTTTTGTGCGGCAACATTACGCGGACTTCCTTAACCGAACCCCGGACGCTCCGGGCCTCGCTTTCTGGGACAATCAGATCGACCAATGCGGCGCTGATGCCGCGTGTCTCCAGGAGCATCGGATCAACGCTTCGGGAGCATTCTTTTTGTCAATCGAATTCCAGGAGACGGGTTACCTCGTCGAGCGCGCGTATAAAACTGCGTACGGTGACGAAACCAAAGTATCGACATTCCCTACCCCGCACAACATCAACGTGCCGACCGTTCGCTTCAACGAGTTTTTAACCGACCAGCGCGCGATCGCGAATGGGGTAATCGTAAATCAAGGCGCCTGGCAGACGACCCTTGAGAACAATAAAGTCGCGTACTTCAATGCCTTTGTTCAGACAAATCGATTTGCCGGCAAGTACCCGTCGAATATGTTGCCCGCGACTTTTGTTGCTCAGCTAAATCAAAATGCCGGGAGTCCGATGTCGGTGGCCGAGGAAACACAAGAGTCCGCAGCACTGGCCAGTGGCAGCAAGAGCCGCGCGACGGTGGTGAGAGATATCGCGGAGCACCCGAATCTTGCCAGAGCTGAACTCAATCGTGCTTTTGTGTTAATGCAGTACTTTGGTTATCTGCGGCGCAATCCTAATGATACTCCTGACACAGACTACACCGGCTATGATTTCTGGCTGACGAAGCTGAATCAATTCAATGGTGATTACGCTGCGGCTGAGATGGTGAAGGCATTCATCAGCTCAACAGAATATCGCCGCCGGTTTGGAACACCATAATTTAGTTCGGTGTCCTCCTTCTCACTGGCCCCTAAAAGGCCATCTCCCAACCAAATAAAAACGGCCACCGTTCGGTGGCCGTTTCATTTTACCGGTCGCGCGCCTCAGTTAGCGCTAACCACGGCCCCGGGATAAGCGAGGCCGAGCTTCGCGACGTCCCCTTCTGCAAGCGTGTTTACAAGCTCCTGATGAAAGTAATCATGCCGAGCCGCGACGGGTGGCGCAACTCGCTTGTCGTACATCTGACGTGAACGATCAATGTCTTCGCGTAACCGATCGTAAAGGTCGCCGTTGTTCCGACCTTCTCTAACTTTCGGCTCGTTATAAAGTTTGATTTCCGAAACCAGCAGACGCGCAAAGCGACGGGCATCATTGTGCAAGCGGCGCTCGTCTTCGCTGACCCCGATAGGCAGCTCAGGTTCGCTTACACCGAACCGGTGCGTGCTTCCCAGCGGGGTCGAGTACTGGGATGTAAAGACCGGAGCGCGGTCCGGAACGGCCGGGGGCAACGCCTCGGGCTGCGAGACATTATCGATTTGATCGCCGAGCGCAGTGTGTGACGGCGCGTACTGCGACTGTTCGACTGCGGTGCTGCTTGTTTCAGCCGCCTCAAAAACGCGGGCGTCACTGGCCATTTGCGGAATCGCGCTGTCGGCTTCCGCAGCCGCTGGTTCGCGCTCAGACTCTAAGGGAGTAGTGACTCGCGAGCTCTCTTCAGCCAATTCCGGCGTGAGGCCCACAGTCGCAGGCTCGACATCCGGCTGGTACGCTGATTCAGTAACCTGTGGCTGTTCGACAGCAGCCTCAGGCGTTTGCGCGTGCGCGGGTTCCTGTTGACCGGCCGGGACGCGCGGAACGGAAACAAGGTTGACCGCCATTGAGGCAACTCGCGCCAACAGATCCAACGCGTCGGAATTCAGCGCGTTCGCTTCCGCCGAGGTGGAATCAGCGTAAAGTACCGCGACCACTTTGCCGCGGACGATCAGAGGGACAGCAGCAACGACCGCCGGAGAACCGCCCAACTGGTCCATCAACATCGCCTCGTCTGAATCACCCGACGTGCCGGATGCGGACAGGCGCGAACGGGCGGCACGGGTCACAATTGTTTCTGCGCTCATAGGCAACGACACGCCGCCAATCATTTCCAGATTTGCCGGGTCGGTCGCATTGCAGACTCGCCAACCGATCGCTTGATCATTCTTGACAACGAACAGCGCGACGCGATCGGCAAATTCGACTGCCGCGCTCAGTAATGATTTGAGCACCTCCGTCTGCGATGCCTGCGCCGAGATGTCCTCGATAGCGCGTTTGATCTGAGGGGCGTCCGAAGCGCCGGAAGGCACCGCGGTCGCACCGCTTAGCCTTTGCCCTCGCGCGGTTTGCAGATGCGCAAAAATTGCGGCAGAAACTGTAGTTCCATCCAGGCTTTGGGCAGTCGAGTTCTCGCGCAGGCGCGCCAGGCTGTCACTCACTTCCGTTTGCAATCGCGAGAGTTGCTCGTCAATCGTGCGTAACCGGTCATTGAGGTAAGTCTCGATTGCCTGCTGCAAGCTATGCTCTAGTTCTTCGCTCACGGGGCTTCATTCCTCCGATCAATTGTGTTCTGCTCGCGCGTTCCGAGAGGGGAGCAGATCGCTGAGGGTAAAGTACAAGCGGCGTGCCGCCATCTCGATTATGGAGGCCGTTGCGAAGGCGGTCAAGAACCTTTTTCTGAAGGAGTAAAGAAATTAGCGGTTAGTAGCCATTTCCCCGTTGAGCTTCATGATTTCCAGAGTCATCTCGGCCGCCGCGTACATGTCTTTTACGTCCAGCCATTCCTTGACCGTATGAATGGCGCGCATCCCGGTACCCAGGTTTGCGCACTCGATGCCTCTCCGATTAAAAACGTTTGCGTCACAGCCGCCGCCCGACGCCATGGTCTTAACATCCAGGCCCATACGTTTGGCCGCCTGGAGAACCAGTTGGACCACGTGCGAGCTGTCGGGCACGTCCATCGATGAATAGTCGCGCTCGATGTGTGATTCGACGCGCGCCTTTGTCGTCTTGCCGGCGACGGTAACTTCGTATTTTGCGGCCGCATCCTCCAGACACTTTTTCATGTGCTCAGTCTGCGCGTTCAGTTTCTCTTCGCTGTGAGAACGGGCTTCGCCGTTGAGCACGACGAGGTTCGGAATAATGTTCGTGGCCATCCCGCCCTGAATCAATCCTATGTTCGCCGTCGTTTCGGAATCGATGCGGCCGAGCTTCATTGCGGCCAGACCTTCCGCGGCAATCTTGATTGCCGAAATACCTTCTTCAGGCGCGACACCGGCGTGAGACTCGAGACCGTGAATGCGAAATTCCATGTGGTTCGATGAGGGGCCTTTGGTAAAGAGAAACCCCGGGTCGTCTGAATCGAAAACGATCCCGTACTTCGCTTTCAGTTTTGAGACGTCAACGTTCTTTGCCCCCAGCAAACCTACTTCTTCGCAGATCGAAAAGATCGCTTCGATCGGCGTGTGCGCCACGTTCTGCTCCTGCAGGCAACGAATGACTTCAATGATTACAGCGCACCCCGATTTGTCGTCTCCGCCCAGCACGGTTGTCTCGTCAGTGCGGATAATGTCGCCTTCGACGATCGGTTTTACGCCTTCGCCCGGCACGACGGTGTCCATGTGAGCGCTCATCATAATCGGCTGGCCATTCGGAATCGTGCCGGCGAACCGCGCGATGACGTTGCCACTGTTCCCGCCAACCTTTTCTCCGGCGTCATCGATCTCCACCTGTGCGCCCATTTCTTCGCAGTACTTCTTAATCCGTTCGGCAACGTCGCGCTCTTTGCGCGAGTGACTGTCAATCTGCACCAACTCCAGCAGAAGATTCTTGATCCGCTCCTGATTGATCATCTGACCTCCGACAGGTTTCCTGTTTCCAGTCCGCGGTCTCAAGTTTTACCGGGCGAACTTGCGACGTGAACCTGAACTCTTGAAATTGTTCGCGCAATCCTACTACACGTTGCTAAGAATTTGCAGCCCGCCACTCGTCTCCGCGCTGATTGATCTTGTCAAGCGCCGACTGTAAAACCGCGCGGGCGGCTTCGAGCGCTTTATCATCGGCATCCGGGGCGACATAGATCGGCGTAGCAATGAAGACGCAGGCGCGGGCGAAAGGCTTCGGAATCTGAAATTGATCCCAACTCTGCGTCACTTCCCAAATTCGGTTGGCCGCGATTGTAAACGGCAAGATCGGAAAGCCGGTTTTCTTTGCCAGCAACACGCTGCCCATCTTTGCTTCATAGCGCGGACCTTTTGGGCCATCGATCGTAAAGGCGGTCGGACACCCCGCCCGCATCAACCGCACCATTTCAACCACTGCGCCGGTCGCGCCTCGGGTCGACGAACCGCGGGCGGCGCCGTACCCGAAGCGCTGGATAAAGCGGGCGATGTACTCGCCGTCAAAACTCCGCGACGTCATGACAACGATACCCCGGCGCTGCCAAAAATATGTGGAAAGAAAAACGCGGTTGTGCCAAAACGTATAAATCGGAATGTGATTGTCGCGGGCCGCCGCTTCCCAGTTCTCCCATCCGTCGATTTCAAACTTGATCGTCGTCCCGATCAGTTTAATTAGTGCGAAGAAGGCGAGATCCGCCGCGCGGATTAAGAGGCGCTCTTTCCATGAATAGGAAGATAGCTTTGCGAACGAATAAGCGCGCGTGATGTTGGCCGTCGATTCCATATGCGAGGCGGCACAAGGCATTGGAAATTGGCATTGAAAAATGAAATCGCTCTCAGAGATGCCGTCTAATTCGCAATTCTCATTCTTCAGTTTTCGACCGTTTCATCGACTATAGATTTCCGGCTCACCCGGTGGCCGAGTCTGCCAACGCCGGTGAATCCACAGCCATTGATCGGGATAACGCCGCACGTAATTTTCGACGATCCCTGTGTACTGTTGCGTTAAGCAACGGACATCAGCTTCCTCGTTTCCGGTGCGTTCAATCGATAATGGCGCATCGACTTTCAGCAGGAAGCAGTCGCGCTCGTGGTCCCACGGCGCGAATACCGGCAACACTGCAGCCCCGGTTCGCAGCGCAAGTTTCGCGACCAGGAAGGTGGTCGATGCCGCCCGGCCAAAGAAATCAACGAAGATGCCTTCCCGATCCAGCGTGTTGAGATCGACGAGGATGCCGAGCGTCCCGCCGCCTTGCAGCGTCCCCAGCATCTCCCGCGCCGCCGATCGCTTGTCGATCGTGCGATTACCGAGGTGGGTGCGCGCCCGATCAACGATCGCTTCAATTTTCGGATTATCCATCCGGCGAACCAGAAAGCTCAAAGGATGGCCGAATAAAGAGAGCGCAAAACTGGAAAGCTCCCAGGCGCCAACATGTCCGGTGAATAGAATGACGCCGCCTCCCGCCGCCTGTGCATTTTGCAAATGATCGAGCCCTTCGCAGACAACTAGCTCTCGCAAACGTTCACTGTCTTCGCCGAAGTGACTGAACGCGCCCAGCAGACGTCCGAGATTACCAAACGCATGACGCAGACGCAGACGCCGTTCGCCGGCTGACAGTTCCGGAAAAGCGATTTCAAGGTTCCTTTCTCCAGTGCGGCGTAACCTCCCCGCGAACCACGAAAAGCAAACGGCGAGACCCGCACCGGTGCGCATGGCCAGCCGCAGCGGCATGCTTGCAAAGATTGCGAGAACGAATCGCGCGACCCCGTACTCCAATTCAATCTGCAGTTTTGGTTTGCTCATCAATGCGGATTGCTGAGTCTAGAGTTTCGAGACCCAAGTCTCAAGTCCCTGGTCTCAGGGTTCTTCTGATATATTCTGCAACGCGATTGGCCGCAGACTCGTATTGGAATTAGGAAGGCCTTCGGCTTAATCTCTCCGCGCCGGAATTCGATTACATGCCCCTGAACGAGCGCAACGGTAATTCCACCTGCACGATTCTAATCGTCGAGAACAGTGACGACGTGCGCGCGGGACTAGCCCGTGAACTCGAGACGCTTGGGCACCGAGTGGCCCTGGTAAGCGAGCGCGACGATGCGATTGCTCGGGATGACCTGGTTGAGTTCGATCTGCTGGTCAGCGATCTGTTAAATGATTCCGGGTCCGCTGACAAGCAAATCGTCCGCTCGTTTAAGTTGGCGGTCACCGGTATGCCGGGTCGCCGGGCGATTCGCGCGCTGCATGACGTTATCGAGCGCACACTTTCGTTCAAGCTGCGTTGCATCGATTCGGATGACGATTTCAGCCGCGTGCGCGAAAAGATCGATCTCGAGTTGCCGAGCGATCTTACCTTGATGAATTCCGTGCTCGAATACCTGCTGGACCGCGTGGCGAAATTAGGTCTGATTCAAGTTGAGCAATCGAATTTGTACGTCGCGCTTGATGAAGCATTCGTGAATGCGGTCAAGCACGGCAATCGCAACGATCCGGGCAAGCTTTTGCGCGTGACGGCTGAATTATCCGCGCACGAAGCTATCTTCACGGTTGAGGACGAAGGCGACGGCTTCAATGTGCGCGAGATTCCGGACCCCTGCGATCCGGCCAATTTGTTCAAGTCGAACGGCCGAGGCGTTCTGCTTATCTATAACATCATGGACGAAGTCGAATACAGTGAACGGGGCAATCGACTGAAGATGGTTGCCCGTCCGAAACCAGAAGCGCCGGCAACCTGAGCGGCGCCGCCGCGGTGCGGCAACTGAAAATTGAAAACTGCAAATTGGCTGCGCATTTCGACTGGATGCTCATGAAAGCCGAGTTCGCGAAATAGCCGGCCCGCGCTAATCGCAATCTTTAATTTGCACTTTTCAATTCTCAATTTTCAATGCTCTTGAATAACGAGTACGGGGTTACCCCGCACACCTTCTGGCGCCAGTATCGGTATTGGCTGCCGCCGTCACTCGTCGCATTGATTCTCACACTTGCGTATCTCAACCCGTTTATCGGCGACTGGGACGGGCTTGATTACACGATCTTCTCTCTGCACGGGCGGCCCTCGTCCATGGCCCTGGGCCGATCTCTCTTCACGCTTTTCAATTTTCTTATCTACAAGTTTGCGCACGCGATCTTTGGGCTCCGTCCTGAGCACGCTTACCTGCTGTTCAAGTTTGCCGTGGTGATTCAGACTCCGTTGGCCGTTGTTGCATGTTGGCTGCTGGCTCGCGATCTTTGTGGATCAGTCCACGCTGCCACGCTGGCAGCTTTAATGATGTCGGTTTGTCCCATCCTGGTGATTTACGGCGGCCAGGTGATGACCGATGTCCCGTCAGTTCTTTTCACCGCGGTCGCATTAGCCGTTCACTTGCGCGGCCTCAAGCAAAGCGGCATGGGCGTGGGTCCCGTCAACCACGTGCAGCACGCTCGTGTCACAAAAAACGGAGTATGGCTGATTCTTGCCGGTGCAGCCTTGCTGGGACTGGGTGTCAATCTGCGAGAGACCGTTGGTTTCAATTTGCCCTGGCTCGTAGTTGCGCCTTTCGCTGCGGGCTTCAAATTTACTCGAAAGACGATCGCGGTGATCGCACTTTCGGTCGTCGTCTTCCTGATTGTCGCCGTTGGTCCATTTGCGATTTGGTTTGCCGCCTCTCCGGTTTTTCGGGTTGACTGGCACACGTGGCTGTCGTCGATGCAAACCGAAGCAGATCGCCATCCGATTTCAATCAACAACCTCAAGCCCTTCTTCATTTACTTCTTGATGTCTGCTCCCCTCATCGCGGTCGCCTGGCCGTTTGCCGCATGGAAAGAATGGCGCGAACGGGGCCTTACGCTTTCGCTGACGGCCGCGGCCATGGGCCTGCTCGCGACGGTGCTGCTCTTCTTCAATTACAGCACGGCAATCAACTGGAGATATTTTCTGACCGGCTTGCCGGCTATGGCGCCGCTCGCCGGAGATTTCTATGCGCGTATTCAGGCAAACCGATTCGGCGCGCCCCGCGGCTTTGTGAGCGCGCTGGTAGGCATTGCTTTCATCGGCGCGTTAATGATCGTTCTGGTTCCACCGGCCGGTAACGAGTACTTCAATCGTCTGGCCCAGGCGAAGACTTACGATGAGCGTTTGAAGCTGATGCCGCGCGATGCGGTCGTAATTGCCGGGGCACAAACAGTCGCCGTCCAATATTGGCGCGGCATTGGAATTGGTGAGTGGGACTGGATTGGTGTCGGCGCCGGCTGGCCGGCCGGACAACTCGAAATTAAAATCGATGAGCATTTAAAGGCCGGCCGCCGTGTCATTCTCGACGCCGATCCGCGCTGGTGGCTGCCCTGTCAATGGCATCTCACCGAAGTGAAAGAACTCGCGGAAATGGAAGCACACTTCCATTTCCGGCAGGTCGCACCCACCGTTTATGAGATCCGTCCCCTGGAAGATGAGTCAGCCGCCGACCAACCCCACCTCGAAAACCTGTTGCCAGAGAAGCGGCCTGAAGAAGTTAAGAAGTGTTTTAATTCGGGATAGACCGTGGCCTTAATTGTAGTGGCGCTGCAAATTCTTATTGTGATATCAGAGCCGCCGCCTGAACAGAAAGACTCTATTACGCCGAGGCGCCGACTAACTGAATCACTGCTGCAGGTTTCGCCGGCACGTATTGTTCATTCAACGCCGTCGGGAACAGGTCGGCTTGCCAGTGAGGCCGCCGCGAGATCCACTGGGTGACTGATTCGGCGTCGACCGGACGCGAGAACAGGTAACCCTGGCCGTACTCGCAATTCAGTTTGCGAAGTTGCGATAACTGGCTCAGGGTCTCAACGCCTTCTGCAACGACTTCCATGCCCATGTTTTCAGCCAGGGAAACAATCGTGCGCACTATTTCAATATTCTCTGCCGCTTCTCCGATGCGCCCGACGAACGAGCGGTCAATCTTCAGAGTGTTCACCGGGAAGCGATGCAAATAGCCCAGCGATGAATAGCCGGTGCCAAAGTCGTCGATGCTCAACTGCACGCCCAGCGCTTTCAGGCGCTTCAGCAGGCGCGCGGCCATATCCGCATTTTCCATCACCGCGCTTTCCGTTATCTCGAGCTTCAGGTACTTCGCGTCGACATGCGTATCTTCCAGGATGTCGCGGATCTGCGATACCAGGTCAGGCTGGACTACTTGCTTGCTCGAAAGATTCACGCTCATGAACAGATGTCGGTTCGCAGTCGATTGCCATTGCCACTGACACAGTTGCTGGCAAGCTTTCTTTAGAATCCAAAGACCGATTGGAACAACCAGGCCCGTGTCTTCAGCCAGCGGAATAAAGTCCGAGGGGTTAACAAATCCGCGCTCGGGATGCTGCCAGCGAATCAGCGCTTCGAACCCGGAGAGTTGCCCATTCTCGAGCGAGACGATTGGCTGATAGTAAACGCAGAACTCTTCGCGATCGAGCGCCCGCCGCAAGTCATTCTCCATTTGCAGCAGATAGACGGCGTGGGTGTGCATGCCCTTATCGAACACTTCATAGCACGCTTTGCCCTGCGCCTTGGCGCGATACATTGCCGTATCGGCGTCGCGCAGCATGTTCTCGGGATGATCGTAACCGGTCGAGCTGAGGGCGATGCCGATGCTGGTAGTCGTGAACACTTCATGACCGCTGAGATTAAAAGGTGAGGCGAGCTTCTCCTGAATGCGCCGAGCCATGTTGGTGGCTTCGCTGGCATTAGGAATGCCGTCGAGCAGGATGGCGAATTCATCACCCCCGAGCCGCGCCACAATGTCGGCCTCACGAATGCAGCTCTCGAGCCGGCGGGCCATCGCGATCAGCAACTGGTCCCCGATCGAGTGGCCCAGGCTGTCGTTAACGTTCTTGAATCTATCCAGATCAAGGAACAGCACCGCGAACTGATAGTCTTCGTGGTTCTTCGCCCGTTCGATCACAAACTTTAAATTTTCGGTTAATAGCGCGCGATTTGGCAGGTGCGTGAGCGCGTCGTGAAAGGCGGCGTGGCGAAAGTGGTCCTTGCTCTCCTGCAATTGCTCGCTGATGCGTTCCTGCTCGGCGATGTGCCGGCTCAATTCTTCAACGTGACGCTCCGCTTGTTCAGCGCGCTCGCGTTCGGCCTCGGCGCGCGCGCGCTCAGCTTCGGCGCGTTCACGTTCAGCTTGTTCGGCCAGGGCCGACGTGGCTTTGATCTCGTTCAGATATTTGTTGTAGGTGAAATAAACGATGACGATGATTGGAGCGCCCACGAACAGGATCGCCAGCCCCAGCTTGTCAATCGAGTTCGAGGCCACGGCGGCCAAGCCAGCGCCGGCCAGATAGGTGATCGAAGTCCAAAGATAGTGCGTCTGCCACGTGCGCCAAATCGATTCGCCTCTTTTTATTGCTAAACCAATGGCGCAAATGCCGCTGTTGGAAAAATATTGGACCAGCGCCATGGTGCCGACGGCGACTCCAAAATGCGACACGTCCTGGAACCGCATATAGCGAATCGGTCCAAAGACCAATTGCAACACCATGACCGTAAGCGAAGTCGAGGCCAGCATCATCGCTGAATTAAATGCCACGACTAATGGCCGCTTGCTGATCCGAAGGCCGGAAAACATCCCTTCAACTGCGGCAAGCAAAATCCCGGCGACCCCGCCGTACAACAGCAGCACCAGGAAAATGAAAGTATCTGAAATCGTAATGTTCGTGTTGACGCGTGGAATCTGGACTGAAAAGCGGGAGCTGACGACCATCATCACCGCCGCTAGAATCAGTAGCCGCCAGTCAAACTGCGGGGACGGCAGCCACGCGGTCGAAAGCATCAGCGCGGCCGCTGCTGCCGCGATAATCATCCAACGGTACGTGTCGAGCAATCTGGATTGGTTTGGAATTTCGACGGTAGCTTGCACTTTTTGGACCCTTGTTTTTTAACGGAGATAGATCGTTTCGTAGTTACTGTGAAACGTGAAGCCTGCTTTGGTATAGAATTCGACGGCTTTTTCGTTCCGATTATTGACAGTCAGGCAAATCGACTTCGTCTGCCTCAACAGGATCGATGAAAGTTTCTTCAGGCATCTCAGCCCGTGACCCTTGCGGCGTTCTTCCTTATGAACATAAATGCCTTCGAGATATGTGACTGCGGGGGTGTCGCTGACGATATCCGCCTTGAAAATCAGACGACTGTCGTTAACCCAGACCCATACGCGCTTCTGCTCGATGCGCCGCGCCGTACGACGTCGAAAGCCGTTCGGGTCGCGCTGCAACGGACTCGTGCCGCCTTCTTCGAAGGCCATTGAAGAATTGACCGCGACGACCTGTTCAAGATCGTCCATCGTCGCGGGCCGCAGATTGACGTCTGCTACTGAAACCGGAGTTTCATTCAGCTCAAACATGTGCTCGGGACAAATCAGGCGAGGCTCGCGTCCTGCGTCAGCATATAATCTCCAGAAGGTATTGATTGATTCCTGCTCCCCCCGAATCAGATGTGCGTTCCAGCAATTGCGAGCAACGCGCGCGAAACCCACGAGCGAATTCTCCGTGTGAGCTTCGACCAAAGTGGCGTGACCAATCAATGCCACCCCTTCCAGTTGGCCCGATCGACTGCGCGACCCATAAAACGATCCCCGATTGCGCGGACTCAATAATCCGTTGTCCCGAATCAGACCCATCATGAAAACCGTATGGACGGGACGCGCGGAAAGAAACTCAACTACTTCACTTTGATCGGCATGACCGAGTTCATTTATGGCAGACGCGTCCAGCGGTCCCGCCAGTTCCTCAAGTGATGCCGTGAAATCCTGGCGCATCATTGTGACGGCCATTTTCCCTTCTCCTTAGAATGTGTTCGAGGTCTCGAAAGACGAAAAAAGTAAGGCACCGGCTTGGGCCAAGCCTGAGCCAAACCACGTAACGACTTATTGCGGGTCGCCATTAATCATCGCGCGCGCAGACATTGCTTGCACGGCGGTGTCGCCCAGCACGACTCCGTCGCCCAGCACGACCCCGTCGCCCAGCACGACTCCGTCACCCAGCACGACGCCATCGCCGAGCACGACGCCATCCCCGAGTACGACGCCGCTGCAGAAAATCGTTCCATCACCTAGCACGACGCCATTGCTGGTAAAGATGCTGTCGCCGAGTACGACGCCGTCACCGAGCACGACGCCGTCACCCAGCACGACGCCATCGCCGAGGACGACACCATTGCCGAGTACAACGCCGTCGCCGAGCACGACGCCTTGAGCGTAATAAGTTTGATACTTCGTCTCGAGGGCCGCACCGGTCGCATACCAGTGCTTGAGAATGATGCCCTGCGACCAGGTGAAACTCTGCCCACCGATCGTCGTATGCGGGTCAGGCGCTGGGCCGGTAAGCATCGGACTGCCCGGGGCGGTAGACGAATTGATATCGGTGCGCATCAGCTTAGCCAGGCGCATAGATCCTTCAATATTGAGTTCGCCCGTGCCTTGCTCGAGCATGTTCCAGCCCGGCAGCGGATCCGCCGTGTACATCAAGGCCATCTTGACCATGTTCGGAGTGAGCTTCGGATTCGCTTGCAGCAAGAGCGCTGCGGCTCCGGCAACGACCGGCGTGGCCATCGATGTGCCACTTAGGTACATCAGGCGCTTGTTATTGTCGTCCGCCACACCTGAGTCGAGTTCCGGATGCTGCTGCACGAGCAGATTCGCCTGGCCATCGCCTTTTCCCAGATCGGACTCGGCAAAGATCAGTTTGTTACCGGGGGCGATCAGGTCGGGCTTGAGCAGGTTGTCGTAGTGACGGACACCATTGGCATCCGCGTAAGAGCCGCGCGTTGGACCACGCGAACTGTAAGTCGCAACCGCGTCGTCCGCGTGCGAGTCGGTAGCGAAGGTGTTGGCTGCGCCAACCGTAATCACTGCTGGCTCGTCGCCCGGAGAGTGAATCTGTCCATAGATCTTGTTTCCATTCCCATCTTTGCCATTGTTGCCGGCAGCGGCCACGACGACTACGCCCGCATCCACCAGGGCCCGGGCCGCGCGACAGATGGGATCGTTTTTGTAAGTGCTGACTGCGGGGGCTCCCAGACTCATGTTCACGACCCGAATGTTGTATTTGTCTTTGTTCAATGGATTGCTTGAACTGACAACTTTCGTCGGATCGGCTGGTGCCAGAATCCAATTCAGTGCGTTCAGCAAGGCTGACGTCGAACCTACACCATTCTTGTCAAGCACTCGTAAACTGATAATGCTGGCATTTGGAGCAATGCCCTGATACGTGTTGCCGCTCTTGGTGCTGACACCAGCCGCAGACGACGCCACGTGCGAGCCGTGACCAAATGGATCGTTCGTCGGATTATTCTCGGTCGTAAAGTCTTTGCTGAATTTGACTCGAGCTCCGGCTACAAGACCTCCGCCGCCAAAGGCTGCGTGTCCTGTATCCACACCTGAGTCAAGCACTGCAATGCCGATACCGGATCCATCGTAAGTGTTGGTGCATAGCACGCCACAGGATTGAGTGCGGATTTGATCCGCGCCTGTCGTCGAGGTGACGTGACCAAACGATTCCATCTTAACGTCAGGGGACATGTAGTTGACTGAACCGTTCTTCAACAGGGCGTCGACTGCTTTGACAGGCATATCAACTTTCATGGCGCCCAATTCGCTCATGCGGTCGCCGACGAGCACGCCATTTTGGGCCAGCAGCGCGCGCACTTCCTTGCTGTTGACGTCGCTGACCTGCAAGATTGCAGTGACGCGACCGTTGCGGCCTGCACTCTTTACCAACCCTTGCATGTCAGAAGAAATTTTCTCGCCTTCGAACTCTTCGTTGATCGGGCTGCGACGTTTGTCGGCGCCTTTGTTCGCAGCCGCTGTGTCGACCTGCCGATCGATCGAGATTGATTCGAACAGCTTAGCTAATGATTCATCTGGCGCGATGTACGACGCGTATGCCTGGGGCGAAGCGCCGCCAATAATCCGCAGGTGGTTTGTTTCGATCGCATTCTGGACCGCGGCCGTGGCGATCGCGGTCGCACGCGAACCGGCGTACTGGTTAAGCTGATCAACAAAGAGGATAACCTTGCCGTCAGCCTGCGCAGCTTCCGCAAATACTGATTGAACACGCTTGACGAATTCGTCGCTCGTCTTTGCGCCCCTGGCGAGCGACTCAAGGTTCAAGCGGAACACTCGCTTATTGCGGAGACTGTCGGGCACGTTGCCGAAAGCGATTTTGGCGGCGACACCACGAGCGATGGCGTCGCGATCGAGATCTAATTCACCCACGACGACAGGGCTCCTTCCAGTGGTGGCCAGACTCGTAATCACGCGGGCCACGTCCCCGTTGCGTTCGGAGGCGATTTCGATTTGTCCTGATTTTGCGAGTTGTGTCAGGTCCGTCGCGTACTTTGAGATCACCGGGTAGTCGGCGACATTGTCATTGACGCGACGGGAACCGGTTTGGGCAGAAGAGCGCGGACTAAAGGTCAAACCCGCGGACATGGAAACCAGCAGTGCGAAGGTAATTATTACCGTGGTTGCGGAGGCGTGTTGTCTTTTCATTGTCATCGTCCTTGTTAATCGCCGGCTATTGCAGCGAATTGATGAACTGTAATTGCGCAATCGTTCGTCGGGTAACGACGCGAGTTCTGCTGCAGGGGTTCACCTATTCATTTGCGAACCGCTTGAAAGACCGAGCCGCGGAGCGACTCCACGGGCGCTTCGGTATTGCGAGGTTTGTGCCACCCGGTAGGACCATCATTAAGTATTGAAATACTTAGAGTAAGAGTAGGTTTGTTAGCGTTTATTCATCGTTAATCATTCAACGTGATTGACCGATGTCGGTCAGAATAGAACTGCGCTCAGGCTGTTCTGCTTGGGCAAAAAGGACTTTCGCTCCCGTGAGGTCAATCTGAATCGCGATTCGGACTAGCTGGGTTTTGATTGTCGGCCGGCTGGGCTTTGGTTGTCGGCTGGCTGCCTTTTGCCGGAAGCGCAGTTCAGCTTCCAGATCTTATTTCAAATCTGATTAAGTCACACTTATTAATAGGATTATGCAGGGGCAATAGGTGGGGCGCGGGCCCTTTTATTTATGATAGACGTTTACCCGAATGCTTACGTCCTGACCCGGCAGAAGGCCAACGGGACGTCAACTGCACATGCCCCCGCGAGCGATCTCGAGCTACTCGAGGAACGCGGCAAATCACGCGAAGTCGTCCCTCATCCCCTGCTGGTTTGGAGTCCCGTGATCGTTTCACGGCCCCGCCGGCGACCTTGAAAGGCAGGCGCGTAGCTTCTCTCAGGTTTGTATGGAGATTGGAGACGTGGCTTGGTAGCGAATGTTACCGAACATACGACCAGAACTTTTCATGAGTAATCCGGTCGGGCCATGAACCTGGCCGCGTCCGGCCGGACTCGGGCAGTCCAGGGCTGCGGTTCTCTAAGTTTTTTAAAGGGAAAACTAGAAGGCGCTGGCCAAAACATTCTGTACAGGCATATCGGAGTATTCCGGCAGCGCCCCCAGGGGCGCAGTCTCTAGCAGTAAGTTTTCGGCATCTCTCGCGCGGAGGGGGCGCGAGAAGAAGTATCCCTGGCCTTTTTCACATCCAAGTGTTCTCAACTTAGTAACCTGCTCCAGGGTCTCAACTCCTTCTGCGATAACCTCCATGCTGAGGTTGCCGGCGAGGGACATTATGGTTCGAATGATTTCAGTGTTCTCGTTGTCGCCATTCATGCGACTCACAAAAGAACCATCAATCTTCAAGGTAGAGATCGGGAAGCTGTGAAGCGAGCTTAGGGACGAGTAACCGGTGCCGAAATCGTCGATGCTCAAGCCGACTCCAAGACGTCGCAGCCGTTTGCAAATCTCGCTGGCGGCTTCCACGTTTTCGACCACTACACTTTCAGTAATTTCCAGCCACAATGAGTGGGGATCAAGATTCGTTTCTGCCAGGACTCGTTCTATTCCTTCGATGAGGTTTGGCTCGGCAAACTGCTTCCCGGAAAGATTAACGCTCATGGTCAACCGCTCTTCGGAGGGATACAGACTCTGCCATTGGCGCAACTGGATGCACGCCTGGCTCAAAATCCATTGGCCGATCGGAATTATTAGCCCCGTTTCCTCGGCGATCGGGATGAACTGACCAGGACTAATTAAGCCATGTTCGGGATGGTTCCAGCGAGCCAGGGCCTCGAAGCCCATAATGCGGAAAGTCTCGAGCGAAACAATTGGTTGATATTCGACAACCAATTCATCGCGCTCGATCGCGGCCCGGAGATCCGTCTGCATTTGCATTAACTTGACCGCCCGCACATGCATGCTCTTGTCGAAAAGTTCGTGACGATTGCCGCCCCGCGATTTGGCGTAATACATGGCGGTGTCGGCATCTCGCAGAATCTCTTCCGGCCGCTCATATCCGGTGGTGCTTGGCGCGATCCCTATGCTTGCCGAGGCAAAGACGGTCCGCCCCTCGAGTTCAAATGCCTGGCCTAACTCACGCTGAATTCGCTCAGCTATATAAACAGCTTCATTATTGCTCTTGATATCTTCCAGCAGGACTGTGAATTCATCTCCGCCGAGACGGGCGATGGTGTCTCCCGGGCGCAAACAGGTCTGCAATTTAGAGGCGACCGCAATCAGCAACTGATCGCCGACGAGATGTCCCAGGCTGTCATTAACCACTTTGAAGCGATCGAGATCCAGAAACAGAACTGAAAAGAGCGTGTATTCCTTTTGACGCCGCCGAGCCATCGCAAGTCTCAGGTGGTCGATGAACAAAGCCCTGTTCGGCAAACCCGTGAGGCCGTCGTGAAATGCATCGTGTACCAGGCGCTCTTCAGCACGTTTGCGATCCGTGATGTCTTGAATTTGAAAAATGAACCGGAGTGAGTGCGTTTCAGGGTCGCGCACGCGCGATACGCTCAACTGGGTCCAAACTTCATGACCGAGCTTATGGATATAACGCTGTTCTGTCTGATATCCGGGAATTGTTTCTTTCTTCAACCTGGACTGTTGCATCAGCAAATCGTTCAGATCTTCGGGATGGGTGACGCTCTGAATGTCGGTATTCAGCAACTCTCTTTCGGAATAACCAACAATATTACAAAGCGAACGATTGACTTGTAACCAGCGGCCTTCCTGAGAGACGAGCGCCATGCCGATCGCGGCGTAATCGAACGCGCTGAGGAACCGCTCTTCGCTCTCCTGCAGAATTGCAGCGTGCTTTTCGGCGTGTTCGGCTTGCGCCAGCGAAACCTCCACATTTTTCAGGTAAGTTTTATAAGTTAGATAGACAATGGCGATTATGGGGGTGGTTGCGATGGCGCCATAGAAGCCAATCAGGCTGATCAGCTTGGCAATTGCGAACGCTGCCGAGGCGCCGACCAGATAGGTGACCGAACTCCAAAGGTAACACGTGCGCCACGTAGCCCAGAACGGCTGATTTAACTTGCAACCGCTGTACAAGGTCGCAAGTCCGCTGTTGGACAGGTACTGGACCATGGCCATGAGCGCGATGGCCCCTACGAAAGTGGCCGAAATGTTGAGCTTCGCAAGATTTTCAATTGGCCCCAGAAATTTTCGCAAGGCCATCACGGTCAGAAAAGTCGAGCACGCCATCATGGAAGCATTGAAAAGATGGACCTGGAGCTTTCTGGTGACTCGTAATGAAGAACAGACGCCGGCTGCGGCGGCCACCAGAATCGCGGCCTCGCCACCGCAAAACAGCATTGTCAAAAACACAAATGAATCGTTGACCGTGATTTCCGATTTGATAGTCGGAATATGAATCACGAGGCGGGCGCCGACAAAAACCATCAAGAGGAAGAGAACCAGGAAGCGAACATCCAGCTGCGGTGTCTCGAGGCGATAAGCACACAACGCAATGATAGCCGCACCCAGAGCGATGTTTAGATATACAAAGGGTTTGGCGTAAGGCTGTTTGTTCACGGGTTTATCGCTCGGGGTGACGGTGTCCGCGTTTTTACTGACTACGCGCTAAGGTTGTAGTAGCAGCGAAGACTGCTATGGGAGTTTAGTTTACCGCAGCATCAGACTTCTGCTCCAGATACATCGTTTCGTAGAATTCGCGCAGCCGGTAGCCGGCGTTCTGGTAGCACGCCTGGGCCGCGGATTGTTCCTCTTTTGTCATGACACAAACTGATTTCGTGTGGGTCAAGAGAACGTTGGTCAATTGCCTCATGCAACGGGTCCCCAGGCCTTGCGCGCGATCCTCGGGCCTGACATAAATGCCTTCGAGATAGTTGACTTCCGGAAGATCGGTGATCACATCAGCCTTAAATACCAGTTGGCCATCCTTAATACATACCCATACTCGCCCCTGTTGAATTCGGCGGGCACAACGCTTGCGAAAGCCGAGTGGATCAACTTCCAGGGGGTTTATACCGGTTTCTTCCAGGGCCATCGCGGCGTGCACCGGGACGACCAAATCAATTTCGTCCGTAGTTGCGCGGCGAAGACAACTGACGGGGTCTTCCACGCGTTCCTTTGATCTTTGTTCGAACAACAATTCCCGGAACGTCTTTCGTGGCGGCTCGGCATCAGCAGCGTAATGCGCCATTAAGCGACTAACCCTCTGTTGTTGCCCCATCACTGCGTAGGCCGACGGGCAAGCCTTGATTAGGTCAGCGAACGCTGAGAGTGCGCTCTCTGAATTGGTTTCGAACAAGTTGATGTGGCCGACTAATGCGACGCCATCAAGGTCTCCCCGCCGATTACGCGAACCATAGAAGGTACCGCGATTCAGCTTGCTGACCAGGCCGTTGTCCCTGACCCATCCGGTCATCACGAACGTCAGCAGCGGATGAGCCGAAAGGAAATCCAGAACCTCGGCCTCGTTCTCACCTAGTAGCGGTTGAACCTGCTGAGGATTGCCGAGGTTCGGTGTATCGCTTTGTCGGTTGTCGTTTGTGAGTTCTAGCATTATTTTCTCCAGTGGGAATCAGTAGTGGGTGGTGCGTCCTAGTTGGCAGGCTCGATGTAGTCCACGCCATTATCGAGGACCAACGGGCAGTCGGGTGTCGGGTCACCCCCGAGCATGGCTGACTGCGCCTGCACAAAGACGTCACTGACGATAATGCCATCGCTTACGATGATCCCGTCGCTGACGATGATGCCGTCAACGAAGAGCTGACCATCACTAACAATAATACCGTCGCTGACGATAATACCCATGTTACCCATGAGTGCTCCGTTACT
Source organism: Pyrinomonadaceae bacterium (assembly GCA_046262835.1). Lineage (GTDB taxonomy): Bacteria > Acidobacteriota > Blastocatellia > Pyrinomonadales > Pyrinomonadaceae > UBA11740. Next base: position 40,072 of record JBHELZ010000018.1, on the reverse strand, counting down.
CATTGTCGTACCGTCGCTGACGATGATCCCATCACTGACGATGATGCCGTCACTGACGATAATGCCGTCACTAACGATGATGCCGTCACTGACGATGATCCCGTCACTGACGATAATGCCGTCACTGACGATAATGCCGTCGGTAAGGGATACCGAATCACTCACGATAATGCCCAGCGCGTAAACCGGCTGGTATTTGGTAATCAGGCTTTGTCCCTTGGCGAAATGTTGTCCCAAAAGGATGCCTTGCGACCAGGTGAATGAATAACCTGCAATAGTGGTCGATGGTGTCGGTGGAAGGAGAGAGGTCAACAAAGCTCCGCCAATCGGTTTGCTTGTACCAAAGTCCTTGCGTACCAAACGGGCTACGCGCATAGCACCCTCGATGTTAAGTTCGCCCGCTCCCTGCTCGAACGTATTAGCGTTCTTTAGTGGTTGGGCCGTGTACATCATCAGGGCTTTCACCATGTTCGGGGTCAGCGTCGGATTGGCCTGCAACAGCATGGCTGCGGCGCCCGCGACGGCCGGCGCGGACATCGAAGTGCCACTCATCCTCATTTCTCTCCGATTGTCCAGCGAACTAACGCCGGCATCGAGCTGCGGATTCTGCGTTACCAGCAGGTTGTGATCCGATTCAGCGTCAACAATTTTGTTGCCTGGCGCGACCAGGTCGGGCTTCATTAAATTGTCATAGTGCTTAACGCCGGCCGCATCCGTCCAATAACTGCGGGTCGGGCCGCGGGAGCTGAAGCTTGTAACGGTGTCATCGTTGCGCGCGTCGGTGCCGTAAGTATTCGCCGCTCCAACAGTGATGGCGGAAGGTTCGTTGCCGGGACAATGAATCTGTCCATAAACTTTCTGACCCGCGCTGTTCTTGCCGTTGTTGCCTGCGGCAGCAGCAACCACGACGCCGGCATTAACCAGCCGGCGAACCGCGCGGCAAATCGGATCGTTCTTATAGGAATCCACTGCCGGCGTACCAAGACTCATATTTACTACGCGAATGTTATAGGTCGCGCGATTAGTCATGACCCAATCGAGCGCCGCCAGGGTTCCTGAAATACTGCCGAGACCCTGCGAGTTCAAAACCCGCAGATTGATAATATTCGCGTTGGATGCAATACCCGTATAGGCGCCTTCCGCGATGCGGCCGTTGCCGGCTGCGATCGAGGCGACGTGGGTTCCATGGCCGTACGGGTCGTCTATCCGGTTCTCGCCGGTGTAATCCTTGCTAAAGACAACGCGCGAGCGATCGTCTTTACCGAGAAACGCTCTGTGACCGGTATCCATGCCGGAATCAACTATGGCAACACCGATTCCCGTACCGTCGAACACCGTAGTCGAAGTGGTCGTCGTCGTCAGACCCAGTGACGAAGTTACAGTCGAGGTCGTGGTTACCTTGCGCGCCAGTTCGGCACCAGTCGTGGTCGTGACGTGGCCGAGGGGCTGAACTCTTCGGTCCAATGACAGGTAACGCGTGTTGCCGTTTGCCGCCAACTTCTGAATAACTGAGATAGGCGCCTGGATCTTAACCGCGCCTAGTTGCGCGTATCTTCCATCGACCTTCACCCCGTTGCTCTTCAACAGCTGAGCGAGGTTGCTAAGGTCGTCGGCTTGGACGATCAGGCTGACGCGCTCGCCGTGTGAGCCTGCGTTCATCATTTCGCGCAGGTCGGCTGACAGCTTGTCTCCCTTGAACGACTTGTCGTTGCTGTCGCTCTTGTCGTTACTGTTGCTATCGGTCTTTTGGTCGCCCGCGTTGTCCGCCTCGCCCGCGCCATCACTGACCTTTACCGGCTGGAAGAGCTCGGAAACGGAGTTGTCGGCCGCGATATATTCAGCGTATGCGTTGGAAGTGGTTGCGCCCACAATGCGCAAATGACCCTGCCCAAGCGCTTTGCGCACGGCTTCTGTCGCGATCGGTTGGGCGTAAGTGCCAACATACTGATGAAGTTGATCGACAAAGAGGATTACCTGGCCATCGGAGCTTTCAACTTCGGCCAGGACAGCCTGCAGGCGGCTGGTGAACTCGCTGCTATTTTTTGCTTTGGCAGCCAGCGCATCGAGGCTGAGACTGAACAAGCGCTTGTTGCGCAAGCCTTCAGGAACTTCCCCAGCCGCAATTTTCTGGGCCAGACCCTGGGCAACTTCCGCCACGTCCGGTCCAGCTTCGCCAATTAGCACTGGGTTGTTATGGCTGTCCATAGAGAGAATCTCTACGGTGCGCCTAATCTCAGCAGTGCGTCCTAACACCGGATCGAGGCGGCCTTCTTGCGCGAGGGCCGTCAAATCGGTCGCGTAACGGGTAAGCTCTGGATAAGTGACTTCGCTCGTGCGCACCGCCTGCGTAAGGCCTTTAGATACGCCTGGCGTCGATTGTGCATTGGCCCGGTCGGTTACCAGGATGCCAGAGCACAACGACACCATGAGGGAGAAACTTGTGAGCCACGTGGCGACTCGATAATGTTTGATTCTGTTCATGATCGTCCTTTTTCAATGTCGGAAAACATATGGAGACCGAGTCTCGGTCGGGCTCTCATTGGCAACGACCATGCCACCCTGGGTTGTTTTAATGCAGGCGGTGATTTTGACGCTTTTTCCGAGGTTTTTGAAGGTTGTTGGGATTTGGCGTTCCGTGAACGGCTCTCCGGGCTGATGGGATCGGTCGCCGTGACCGGTCTTTCTGGTAGCTATTGAGCCCGATAGCACTCAATCGTTCTGGTGACCTGCAGGAACACAATTAGCCACGAGCGGTTACAGCGGCGGATGGTCACGGAGTCATAAGAAAAAATTGTTTCTTAAAAATGCCAATGGGAGAGTTCGGACACTAGAAGCGAAGGTTACCGGAGGGCCTACTGTGACGTCTGGTGGAGCTAGTCAGAATTGAGAATCGACTACGCCTCTGTTGATTCCGCTTTATACTTTCCTATCATAATCGGTCGCCAACCCCGCAATAATCACCGTTGTCAGCCAGGACGGGCAGTTCTCTTTTCATTGCTCGCTGATTTTTTCGTCGCCATTCACATTGCCTTTGTGTTCTACATCGTTATCGGCATGGGCCTGATTCTGGTAGGTTTCTGGCCTAAGTGGAATTGATTCGCAGCCCTTCATTCCGACTTACGCATTTTGCGGCGATCGCGTTTGTCTTTAGAGTTGATATTCAAGACGCGATGCGTTCTGACGGTTTGGGAATTCAAATTCCGTTTGTTCGCGGGACAGCCTGCAACGAAGCACCGTTCATGGACCGGTTGATGAATTACGTATCCCTTGCGGTAGCTTTCGCGTGGCTAACAAATGGGCTGTATTATCTTTTCGCCCTGGTCATTATCTTGATGCTCGTTCTGGCGTCGCCGCGTCTCAGCCGCCCAACACGTCGTAAATTCCGATCAAGTACTTGAGCCGTTCAGCACTTAACTGCAGTCGCGCACCAATGAGAATCCCTGATTTAGTCATCCGTCCAGCTACCAACGCCGATTGCAACCGGGTCATCGACCTCGTCTCAGGCGTGCTGGCAGAGTTTCAGTTGCCTTTTGATCCTGCTTGCAAGGATGCCGATCTGACAGACATCGAAAGCAGCTACATCCTGGCCGGTGGAGTCTTTGAATTAATTGAGGATAGGGAGGGCACGTTGCTCGGAACCTACGGCCTTTTCCCCCTGCCTGATAATACGTGCGAGTTGCGCAAAATGTACTTTTTACCGAAAATTCGCGGCCTCGGTTTAGGCAAACGCGTACTGGAACGGGCGGTCGATCATGCGCGCGGCCTTGGCTTTAAAGCGATAGTGCTGGAAACAATCAGCGTCTTGAGGCGAGCGATCTATTTATATACCCGGTTTGGTTTTGTCCCGACGACAATAGATCATCCGAATGCCCGGGTCGATCAGAAATACATTCTTGAACTGCCAATCCGTTAGCAGTCAACATCACTTTGCGCCGGGGCTGAGAGCTTGCATCAGACCAATGCCGGCGACCACTGCGATAATGGTGCTTCGCGGCGCTTGCGCGTTGCGCTATAATGCCCGCGGCGCTTCGGAATTAGCCCCGGCAACATTCTCAGGCAATCATAGACAGTCAGGCAATAATGTTCGAACGCTATACTGAAAAAGCTCGACGGGTAATTTTCTTCGCTCGCTACGAAGCGTCGCAGTTTGGCGCGCCGGCGATCGAGCCCGAGCATTTGCTGCTCGGCTTGATGCGCGAAGACAAAACTCTTACCGGCCGGTTCTTCCCGCGCGCCCAAATCACCATCGAATCAATTCGCCGAGAGATCGAAGGGCGGACCCTCCTTCGTGAGCGCATTCCGACCTCAGTCGAGTTGCCCCTGGCGCCCGAAACCAAACGGGTGCTGCATTATTCGCATGAAGAATCTGATCGGCTCCAGCATCGTCACATTGGGACTGAGCATTTGTTGCTCGGGCTCTTGCGCGAGGAGCGTTCGATGGCGGCGCAAATTCTTTTCGAGCGCGGTCTGCGCCTGGCTGCCGTGCGCGATGAGATTGCCCGACAGAGCGGCGCTGATGCGCGTCACCGTAAAGACATTCCGCACCTGCTCGAGTTCTCTCGGGACTTAACAGAGGATGCGGCCAACGATCGACTGGATCCGTTGATCGGGCGAGACGCTGAGATCGAGCGCGTCATTCAGATTCTTTGCCGCCGCACTAAAAATAATCCGGTGCTGATCGGCGAACCCGGTGTTGGCAAGACTGCAATTGTCGAGGGACTCGCTCAACGCATCGTCTCCGGCAATGTGCCGTCGTTCCTCGAAAACAAGCGAATCTTATCGCTCGACATCAGTTTGATCGTCGCGGGCACAAAATATCGGGGCCAGTTTGAAGAGCGCTTGAAACAAATCATGCGCGAACTGATCGACAATCCTCAGTACATCGTCTTTATCGATGAGTTGCACACGTTGGTGGGCGCGGGCTCAGCGGAAGGCTCGCTCGATGCCGCCAACATTTTGAAACCCGCGCTGTCGCGCGGTGAAATCCAATGTATCGGCGCGACGACACCCGCGGAGTTTCGCAAGTCGATCGAAAAGGATCGTTCACTCGAACGCCGTTTTCAGGCGGTAAAAGTGCCGCCGCCTTCCGAGGATGAGGCAGTTGAGATTCTCGGTGGGGTGCGCGAACGTTACGAGAGTTTTCACCAGGTCCATTACACCGACGAAGCGCTCGAAGCCGCGGTGCGGCAATCAACGCGCTATATTCCTGATCGGTTCCTGCCTGACAAAGCCATCGACGTGATTGATGAAGCCGGCGCGCGGGTGAAACTCCGAGTGCGCGCCGAGCAGGGCAATTTGGATGCTTTGACCGCCTCGCTGACCGAATGGGAACGGGCCACCTACGGCCGGGCGCAAGCCCCGATCACTGACAATGAAGATCAGATCGTCATGGGCGAAGTCAATCGCACAGACGTCGAAGAAGTCATTGCGCGCTGGACCGGCATTCCGATCGTCTCGCTAAAAGAGGAAGAGTCCAAGAAACTTCTGCGAATCGAAATGGAATTGCACAAGCGAGTGATTTCGCAGCGCCCGGCAATTTCAGCTCTGGCGCGCGCCATTCGCCGCTCGCGGGCCGGATTGAAGAATCCGCACCGGCCGGTCGGATCGTTTCTTTTTCTGGGACCAACCGGCGTCGGCAAGACCGAGGTCGCGCGCTGTCTGGCCGAGTTTTTGTTCGGCAGTCAGCGCTCGATGATTCGCTTCGACATGTCCGAGTTTATGGAGAAGCACGCCGTCTCGAAACTCATAGGGTCACCACCAGGCTACGTCGGTCACGAAGAAGGCGGTCAACTTACTGAGCGGGTGAAGCGTTCGCCCTACTCGGTGCTGCTGTTTGACGAAATCGAGAAAGCGCACCCCGACCTTTTCAATATCCTGCTGCAGGTTTTTGAGGACGGCATTTTGACGGATGGCCTCGGCAACACGGTAGATTTCAAAAATACGATCATCATCATGACGTCGAACATCGGCGCGCGATTTATTCAAAAGAGAGGCACGATGGGCTTTCAGGGTTCGTCTGATGTCTCGCGCGTGAAGATGGAAGAGATGGTCATGAATTCCGTGCGGCAGACTTTTAATCCTGAATTCATCAATCGACTGGACGAAATCATCGTCTTTGATGAATTAGGGGACGAGGAATTGCTCGACGTGCTCCAGCTTCAGATCGATCAAATCAACGCCACGATGTCGAACCACGGTTTTATCGTTCGCCTGGCGGACGATGCCAAACGTTGGATCGTCAATAAGACCTGTGCCGATCGTTCGTATGGCGCGCGCCCGTTGCGCCGATCACTGCAAAAACATGTTGAAGATCCGCTGTCCGAAGCTTTAATCCAGGGACAATTGGCCGACGCCTCGCTCGTGGAAATGTTCGTCGACGGCGCTGAGCTGAACTTCCGCTCAATTACGATCGACGACGAAGGCCACGAGCGTATCAATGATTTGCTGCTCACCCAGTAACTCCCGCCAACTTGCTGCACTTTATTTAAGCCTGGGGTCCCACTTTGGACTTTCCCTTTATATTCCCGCTATAATGCGCCGCTTTGTTACGCGTGAATCTGGCAACGGGTGAAGGCTCGGGCGAATCAAAGTCCTCCCCAGGCTGCGCAATTCGAGTTGGTTTGTGTTACTTTTCCCAGCTAGTACGAACTGTAAGATCTGAATTAATTAGTACGTGTCAGGGCGTCAACCGCCATTATTGCATCGAACGCTGACGAAACAGCGCCCTTGCTGACGAGCGGGCTTCTGACAGCGCTGAATCTTTCATAACCTTCGTGAAGTCCCCAGAGAAAGCTCTAAGGGAATCGTCACTTATGCACTTTTATCGCGTCGTCCTGTTCGCCGTATTCAGCCTGATACTCGGCGCAACCTGCCTATTCCTTCGGGCGCCCGTGTCGGCGCAACAACCTCAGCAACGTTTGGTTGAAAACGTCGACATTATCGGGAATCGCCGCCTGCGCAAAGAAGATATTCTCTATTACATTCAGACCCGGCCCGGCGATCCGTACAATGCGGACCAGGTCGCGCGCGATTTGCAGACTATTCTGTCCCTTGGATTCTTCGACAAGGTGGGCACCCGGGTTACCACCGAAGATGCGCCGCGCGGCGGCATACTTGTGATCTTTGAAGTCAGGGAACTGACAATCATTCGCGATATTCAATTCGAAGGATTAAAGAGCGTTACCGAATCTGAAGTATTAAAGGCGTTCCGCGAACGGCGCGTAGGCGTTTCTAAAGAATCAATTCTGGATCGGGTGAAGTTGAAAACCGGCGAGCGCGTGCTCAAGGAAATGCTGTCAGCGAAAGGCCATCCCAACGCGGCCGTCACCGCGAGCGTCGACCCAGTGTCGCAAACATCCAGCGCGATTACCTTCGTAGTAAATGAAGGCGCGCGCGTCCGCGTCGCGGAAATTCATTTCGAAGGCAGTCATGTTTTCAAGAGCAGCGCCTTGCGCGATCACATGAAGTTTGTGAAGGAAGCCGGACTGATCACACGCTTTCGCGAACAGGACATTCTCGATCGCGAGAAGCTGGACTACGACCTGCACCTGGTCGATACCTACATGAAATCGAAAGGGTATTTGCAGGCGCGTCACGGCGAGCCCCGTATCGAAGGCCTGGGAAAACGACGCACCGGTTTTCCCATCCTGCCGCTGCCTTTTATTTCTTCAGTTGACGATACCTTGCGGATCACGGTTCCGATTATCGACGGCAAGCTTTATCGCGTTGGCGACGTTAAGATCGAAGGCAACTCGATCTTTTCTGAAGCAGTGATCAAGGCTTTCATCGGTCTGCAAAAAGGACAGGTGGCCAACGGCGAAGCGCTCAGCAAGGGTCTGTTCGAAAACTTAAAGAAGGCCTACGGCACCCAGGGATTTATTCAATACACGGCCGATATTAATCCGACGTTCAAGGACAATCCGCAAAAGGCGGATGAAGGTATCGCCGATTTCGTGATTACCATCGACGAAGGCAAGCAATTTACCTTGCGCCGGCTGGAATTTACCGGCAATACCTTCACGCGCGACAACGTGCTGCGGCGCGAAGTGCTGATAAACGAAGGTGACATTTACAACCAGAATTTTTTCGAGTTCTCAGTCACCCGCCTGAACCAGCTCGGCTACTTTAATCCCATCGATAAGGACAAGGACGCCGACTTTCGAACCAATGAAGAAGAGGGGCTGGTGGATGTAACCGTGAAGGTGTCTGAGAAAGGCCGCCAGCAGATTTCCTTCAACGGCGGCATTTCGGGCATCGGCGGAACCTTCTTTGGACTGGACTATTCGACGAACAATTTATTCGGACGCGGAGAAGTGCTGTCCATTAATCTGGGGGCCGGCAACCGCCAACGATCGTTCCAATTCTCGTTTACCGAGCCTTATATCAGGAACCGTCCCATCACCGCGGGATTTACGTTGTTCGGTTATTCGCAAAAATTCTTTGGCGAAGGAACGTTCCTTTCGCAGAACCAGAATGCCGTGCAGGGAGCCTCCGGTTCGTTGTTCGATTTCTTCAACACCAACGAATCGAATTTGTTTACCCGCAACTCGCTCGGCGCTTCCATTTTCGCCAGCGCGCCGTTGTCAGAGTTCTATCGCAAGCGGCCGTTCACCCAGTTTTCACGCGTCGGACTCTCGTATCAGATTTCGCAATCGAGCGTGAAAGATCCCGCGGTCAATGCAGGCAGCCAGACGAGCAGTTTTATCCCGGTCATCTACCGACAGCCAAACATCATTACCAGCCGCGCCACCGGAAGCTTTGTGTATGACACTCGTAACGCGAGCATAGACCCAACGAAAGGCCGATCACTTTCGATGTCACTCGCTGTGGCGGGGCTGGGTGGTGATGTCCGAACTTACGAGCCGACCCTCGAGTTCACGGAATTCATTCCCGTCAGAAAGAAACGATCTGAGTATCCTGAGGTCTTCGGATTCCGCATCCTGGCCGGCACCGTCGGCAGTTTTGCGACCAGCGGGAAAGTTCGAGGCGCGAATTCACTTGCCTTCGTCGAGGGCGTGCCCATTTACGAGCGCTTCTTTCTGGGTGACGAATTCACTATTCGCGGGTACAACGTGAGGTCCATCAGTCCTGTCACCCCGCTTGATAACTTTATAACTTCGCGCAACGTTGTGGTCGCCACCAACGCCAGCGGACCAGCGAATGTTGTTCCAGGGCTTCCGTCAAATCTTAGCAGTATTGGCACGTTTACGGGCGCGACGGGCGCTAATGTTATCGGCTTGCCCCGGGTTTTTACAGCCACTGGGGCCGACACTCAGATCCTGGGTAATTTCGAATATCGCATCCCGGTTATAGGCAGAACCGTGCAGGCCGCGCTCTATGCCGACGTCGGGAATGCTTTCAACTTGCGCTCTAAGAAAGAGCAAACCTACTCGTCGGAGTTCCTCGCCGACGATCCCTTCCTCTCAACAATGGGGATTATCAGCTGCCCACGTTCAACCTCGGGTGTGGCACCCATCACGTTAACGACGCTCGCGGCTTGCCAGACTTTTACAAACCTCGCGCTGTCTCCGGGGCTTGGGTTCATCGCCAGAGACAACCGGCTTATTACCCGGGCCGAGTATGAACAGGCGCTGCGACTGGGGCCGGTCGATCCCCTCACAAATCTGCCGCCCGGACTGCAACAGGTCTTCTTAAGGGGCGAAGCACAACGAAATACTGTGGTCCGGCTCGATCAAAGTCTATTCGCAAAATTCAGCGATTTGCGCAGCAGTCTGGGGGCGGAAATCCGCGTACAGGTACCGATTCTTAACGTGCCTTTTAGGCTTATTTATGCGTATAATCCCAACGCTCGTAGAGATCAGGTTATCAACGGATTTCCCTTCTTCTTTAACGAGAAAAAGTCGGTGTTTCGTTTCAGCGTCGGCCGCACTTTCTAGCGTTGATTCAACCGAACGCGGTAACCAGCAAGCAAACCAAACCGGCAGCCTGAACAACTAACGGTTGCATCACGCCGGGGCTTAAGAACTGTTAAGGAGTATTAGGAACTACTTATGAAAATCATTTGTGCGATAGCCGCAGTCGCCTTTTTCGCGGCAATCAGCGCCGGCTCTGTGGCCGCGCAGCCAAAACCGACAACCGCGACCACCCCGGCGCTGACTGGCTCAGCTACCGGCAATGTCCCGGAGACAAAACTCGCCCTGGTTGACACCGATCAGTTTCTCGATGAAAAGGCCGGCATCATCCGGCTCGTGACGGCGGCAAAAAAGGTGGAAAATGAGTTCCTGCCACGACGAACTGAACTGCAGGGCTTGCAGGCGCAGATTGATAAGCTGAAAGCGGACCTGCAAAGAACCGCAGCGGTCCAGGACCCCAAAGTCAGCGCTCAACAGCAAGATTCGATCGATCAGAAGACAAGAGAGATGCAGCGCAAGACTGAAGACGCTCAGAGTGCATACCAAAAGCGATTACAGGATATGTTGGGGCCCGTTTATGAGGATATAGGCAAGGCTTTGGACGCCTATGCCAAAACCCACGGCATCACGCTGATTCTCGACGTCACAAAAATCCAGGGAATTGTTGCCGCCTCAGAATCGCTCGACATAACCAAAGCATTCATCACCGAATTCAATAGTAAGAACCCGGCGACGGCGTCCCTGACCCCAACGCCGTAAGCTTTACCAGCTCTTTCCGGGAGATGGATTGGCGCTGCGATTGCGCGCCGCTTCGCATCTCCGCTTCTTGAGCTGCAGGAGTAATTGAAATGATTAGCAGGAAGAGTTTTTTGTTGGCCGTCGCGTTCATCGCTTTCGCGGCTGGTTCACATGTATTTGCGCAAACGGGGCCTGCGGCGGGTGGTGTTCCCGTAGGCAAGATCGCGGTAATCTTCTCGGAAGCTTTCCAGGATCCTAAAATCGGAATCGCGAAATTCAACGTGCTTCAGAACCAGTTGGTCGCTGAATTCAAGAAATCACAGGATGACCTGACAGCGGCTGCTCAGCGCGTCCAGACACTTCAGGACGAGATCACCAAATTGCAGAGTTCGACCGCGCCTGTCGATCCGAAAACCGTTCAGGCTAAGGTCGATCAACTTGATCAACTGCGGAAGGAATCGCAGCGAAAGCTGGAAGACACCCAGGCCTCTTATCAAAAGCGGCGAGGCGATTTGTTGACGCCGTTGCAGGAGGAAGTCGGAAAAGCACTGGACGCGTTTGCCAAAACGCACGGCATTACTTTGATCATTGACGGCAGTCAGGTTCCTGGTGTGCTGTTTGCTGCGGACAGCATGGATGTCACCAAAGCGTTTATCACTGACTACAACGCAAAGAATCCAGTAACAGCCTCGACTGCGACACCGCGTTAGACTCTCATGCCGCGCGGCGAGTCGTAACCAGCGGATCAAGCACTCTGGTTGAATCGGGCGTTCGGATTCGGCCCCTAATCCCCGCTTCTGTCACACGCGCTTATGGAAACAGTTCTCGATTCCGAAGGTATCAAGAGACTACTGCCGCACCGATACCCCTTTCTATTAGTCGATCGCATCATTGAATTAAAACCGCTCGAACGAATCGTTGGCATTAAACAAGTCAGCGTCAACGAATCTTTTTTTGAAGGGCATTTTCCTGGGGCGGCCGTAATGCCGGGGGTGCTGGTAATCGAAGCGCTGGCCCAATGCGGCGCCATCCTCGCCCTGCGGGAAATTGAAGATCGCGATCAGAAACTCGTTTTGTTCACGGGCATCAAAGAGGCTCGCTTTCGCCGACCCGTGGTTCCCGGCGACAGCCTCGTCCTGGAGGTCACGGCGCTCCGCTTCGGCCCGAGGATTCAGCGCATGCACGGCGAGGCCAAAGTCGACGGGCAACTTTGCGCCGACGCGGAATTGATGAGCGTGATCGCGGATCGGCCAAAATCCTAGAAATGAATGCTCCGTCCATTCAAAATCGGCCAAGTCAAATCCATTCGTCTGCCGTAATTAGCCCGCGCGCGCATATTGGCGCCGGCTGTCGCATCGGCCCTTACGCAGTGATCGGCGATGAGGTCTCGCTGGGAAGCGGCATCACGGTCGAGTCTCATTGTGTGATCGACGGTCGTACACGCATTGGCGACCAGACGCATCTGTTTCCGTTTGTCTCAGTCGGCCTGCCACCGCAGGATTTGAAATTCGCGGGCGAGGAAACTGAAACTGAGATTGGCAAACGGACGCGCATTCGCGAGTTCGTGACGATTCATCGCGGCACAAAAGGCGGCGGCGGTATCACGAAAATTGGGGATGACTGCTTCGTCATGGCCCAGGCGCACGTTGCCCATGATTGTTTGATTGGCAATAACGTCATCATGGCCAACGCTGCGACATTGGCCGGCCACGTAATCGTCGAAGACGGCGCGAACATCGGCGCTTATTCCGGCGTGCATCAATTTTGCCGCATCGGCCGCGAGGCTTATGTCGGCGGCTATTCAGTGGTTGTCAAAGACGCTTTGCCCTTCGCTCTCACCGTCGGCAATCACGCCAAATGTTACGGCCTGAACAAAGTTGGCGTGCGCCGGCGGGGCTACTCCCGAGAAACGATCGCCGCCCTGCATCACGCTTTTCATCTGTTGCTTTCATCAAAACTCAACACCACCCAGGCGCTGGAACGAATTCGCGAAGAGATCAAAAATATTCCTGAAGTCGACGAACTGGTGCGGTTCGTTGAGACTTCGAAACGCGGCGTCGTAAAGTAGCCCCCATGAAAATTGGTCTAATCGCCGGGAACGGAAAATTTCCGTTTCTTGTTCTTGAAAGCGCTCGCCGCGCTGGTGCCGCCGTCGCGGTCGCGGCAATCCGCGAAGAGACGGATCCCGCGATCGAAAAACTCGCGGATCGGTTTACCTGGGTGGGAATCGGACAACTCGGCAAGATGATCCGTTTCTTTAAGAATGAAGGCGTGGACAAAGCAATCATGGCCGGGCAGGTAAAGCATGTGCAAATTTTCAGCACTGCAATCCCCGATGTGCGCATGTTAAAAATGCTGCTGCGACTGCCGCGCCGTAACACTGACGCGCTCATCGGCGCCGTCGCAAACGAACTGGCCAGCGAAGGGATCGAGCTGATCGATTCAACTTATTTCCTCAAAAATCAACTTACTGAAATAGGCCCCCTGACAAAGCGCTCTCCAGACGATCGTGAACAAAGCGATATCGAATACGGATTAGAGATTGCCCGGGAGATCGCGCGGCTGGATCTCGGCCAAACGATCGTCGTTCGAGATCGCGCCTGCGTCGCAATCGAGGCCATGGAAGGCACCGACGCTGTCATTCGCCGCGCCGGGGAACTGGTGCGCGGCCGGCTTTCAGTCGTCAAAATTGCCAAGCCGGATCAGGACATGCGCTTCGATGTTCCCGTCATGGGCGTTCCCACGGTGGAATCGATGATCGCCGCCGGCGCGACCTGTCTATGCGTGACCGCGGGCAAAACCCTGATCTTCGATCGGGAAGAGACGATCACGCTGGCCGACAAAAACAAAATCGCAATCGTTGCGGTTTGAGGCTGGATTCCGCGTTAACCGCCAGGTTGCTTTCCAGAATCACGCTAAAGCCTGAACTCTCGACCAAACCCTTACCCAATGTATTTGTTCTTCACGCGAATGTCGCGTCCATGAAAAGGGCCGGTTTCGTAGGAGTGAACCTCAATCTCGACCACGCCCCGATCAAACATCCTGGTGACTTCCCGGAAATCCTGATTACAATCGCACAAACCTTCGAAAAAGAGATCGCGCAGTCGATTGACCGGCAACAGCTCGCCCTGAAAATCCTTGACCGTTTCCAGATGAATTTTCAATCGACGATTGATGTGCTCGTCTTCGTAGCTGACCAACTGAAAGGAGTTGATCTGTTTTACCAGCGCCGCGTCGCCGCTCACGATGTCTTCGATGTCTGTCGGATAGATTTTCGCGCCATAAAACGGCACCGTCAAATCGCCGCGTCCAAACACATACAGAATCGGAAAGTGGCTCTGGCGGGCACCGAGTTCGGCAGTATTTAGGCCGCTTTCGGCCAATTGTCGAGACAGTTCGCCATGAGTGATTACTCCGCCAAGATCGCGAAGGTTGTAACGGATCTTGGGCGCCGCGCTGGTCTGTCGCCCAATCGTGAATAACAGTTCGCCGGCTTCATTGGTTTCGATTACATAGTCGAGCGCGTTGTATTGGAAAATCATCGGGGGCGTTTCGCGCCCAAACAGTTTCTCAGAGAGAGCGCGATTTTGATTGCACCACCGGCGCAGGCCGATTGTCAGTTCAGTCTCGACGCCGATATTGATTTCCAGGTCCGACGCGCCGTACGAAGAGATTACCGTTTGAAAATATTTCAGAAGATGCGCTCGTAGCCCTTCTGAGATTCCTTCGCCGCCGCCGATAAGGTCGAGCCGGTACTTGTCGACATCGAGTCTGGTGCTGTCGACGAATTGCTTGATGAATGGCGGGTATCCGAAAACCAGATAGCGATAGCCGGGGCCAAACGTCTCCAACGTATTCTCCAGTTTCTTTTGATCGGGCCCGATTGATTTCAGGATACCGACATCAACCAGCGACATCGAGACATTCATGCCAGTCGCCCACGGGCCCAGCGCGAAACAATTGAGCAGGATGCATCCTTCGTCGCGGTAAATAATTTGATAGTTAAGTTGCAGAATGTGTTTGACGTCCTCACGCTCTTCGGCACTGCGGACCCAATTATTTGGCATCCCTGAGGACCCGGACGATTCATCGATCACCACTCCGGCGGCGGGAATGCGGCCCTCATAGCAACGCTCCTCTATGCCAAATTTCTTGACGTAGTTCTCTTTCGTCATCACCGGAACATTCGATAACCGCCAACGACCAGGCTGCGCATATTTCTCTGCCTTTAGGAACGCACCGTAGGCTGGACATCGATTAGCAGCTTTGAGAAACGCCGCGTGAGCTCGCAATAATCCGATGCGCGCCAGCAGCGGTTGCAGCGCGCCCGCGCTCAACAGCATGTAACTCCGGGGATTAATGCTGATGATCTGCCTTACGATCCACAGCACCCAAAGTGTCAGGGTAAGAATGATTCGATCAACCAAGCAGTATCTCCTCTACCGAACGACGATGACTTTTTGGCGGTTCATCTGAGTAACCGATCTTGAATACGAGCCAGATGTCGGGAGTTTTTGTCTCGGCAAGCAGCCATTGCGCCGCCTCTTTGTTCGTCACCAGATTCCCGAAAGGATGGATGTAAAGGTCATGCCGAGCAGTCTCGAGCCAAAACCGCATCAGAAAGCGGCCGGTCTGAAAAGCGCTGGCCGCCTGCCAGAAATCGCCAGCCAGAATTCCGATCGTCCGCACTGGCCCAGTCTGGCGCCGGTATTTTTTTGCCAGCAGGGAACGCACGCCCGGGAGCAGCAGCAATTTTGGAAACCTCGCCGTCATCCAGTAAGCCGCGCGCGTCGTGTTCATGCACCGATAATCGAGACCATCCCGATGCTTGATGGATTGGCGATCGCTAAATCGAAACCAGGAGACGATCTCGTCGTGATAATCCGGATTGTTCAGGTCATGAAAAAGCGCCCGCGTGTTCTGATCAAGTATTCGTTCAATTAACTTCGCGTCGACGATCTCTTCGTAATGCTGGTTCCATTCGCCAGCCAGTCTTTTGAACTTGTTAGCCGCTTCTGTTGGCACGGGTTTGTTCAGTAGCGAGAGCCGCGACGTACGACGTTTCAAGAACAGCGCGGGGTCATAGCTGTCGTCCGGCCCGGTATTGTCTTCAATCAATCGCAACCGCGCGAACGGCAGGTACACCTGCTCTTTCGCGGCCAGAATAGCGGTGGCATACCATTCCGGCTCATGGAAGAGCTCATGCTCAAGCCGGTAACGCTCGCGCGCGGCAACTAACGACAGGGCCTCGACAAACATGCCCATCGTCACAATGATAAAACTGCCGGTCGCGTCCTCTTTTGGCAGCGTGCGCGCCGAGTCGATGAACAAGTCAGCTTCGCGGTCATTCGTGATAGAGACGCGCCAGGGTTGGACGTTGTGCGGAGAAGGTGAGTGAATTGCGGTCTCAAGCAGGGTTGACCAGACACTCATCGCCGCTCATTGTAGCGCAGGTAGTGGTACGCGAGAGAAAGAACTTCGGGGCAAGCCTCTCTTGACTTAACTTCAGAACTGGATTACAAAGTCCGCAGTTCAACATCAATTTAGTTAGTCGTCGGCACTACCTTCTCGGGGCGAAGTGTCGGTTCAATCAAAAAAGGAGTTCATCATGGCATTACGTTTAGGAGACATCGCGCCGAATTTTACGGCCGAGACTACGGAAGGTCCGATCGATTTTCATCAATGGCTCGGAAACAGTTGGGGCGTTTTGTTTTCGCATCCCAAGGATTTCACGCCCGTCTGCACGACCGAACTAGGTGAATGCGCGCGGCTTAAACCGGAATTCGACCAGCGAAATGTCAAGGTGATCGGATTGAGCGTCGACCCGGCCGATTCACATAAGCGTTGGGCTGAAGATATTCGCGAGACCCAGGGTTCAGCACTGAACTTTCCCGTCATCGCTGATCCCGACCACAAAGTCGCTGAACAATACGACATGATCCATCCGGAAGTCAGCGACGTGTTCACCGTTCGCTCCGTGTTCATCATTGGGCCGGACAAAAAAGTGAAGCTAATGATCACCTATCCGGCGAGTACGGGTCGCAACTTTGACGAAATTCTTCGCGTAATCGACTCGCTGCAACTGACCGCGAAGTACAGTGTTGCCACCCCGGTGAACTGGAAAGACGGCGATGATGTGATCATCGTTCCTTCGCTCAGTGATGAAGCCGCGAAAGAAAAATTTCCCGGGGGTTGGAAGACCCTGAAACCCTATCTGCGACTCGTGCCACAGCCCAACAAGCCGCAGATTAAAACGGCTGAACAAGCGTAGCGAGTAGCCGAACTCTATTCTGTGAAGCTCGCACAAAAGAAAAACGCGCATCGTTTTCAACTACTTGAGGCGCAGAGGGAGAAAACCTTCTGCGCCTGTCTCTTCTGGAGAAACCACAGAAGAAGTCTTTGACACCATGATGCCATGAGAGCAATCGTCACCACGGGTAACGGCGATGTTTCTGTGATGAGGGTCGAAGAGCGTCCCGACCCTGAACTA
Organism: Pyrinomonadaceae bacterium; assembly: GCA_046262835.1. Classification (GTDB taxonomy): domain Bacteria; phylum Acidobacteriota; class Blastocatellia; order Pyrinomonadales; family Pyrinomonadaceae; genus UBA11740. The sequence continues at coordinate 22,972 of JBHELZ010000018.1, read as the reverse complement.
GAAGCTGGACAAGTTCTGATTCGGGTGAAAGCCGCCGGCTTAAATTTTGCCGATATTCTCGCGCGTCAGGGTCTGTATCCTGATGGTCCACGCAAACCCTGCGTCATGGGTTATGAGGTTTCCGGAATCGTTGAATCAGCGGGCGACGTCGTCGATCAAAATCTAATCGGTAAAGCTGTGATTGCGATGACGCGGTTCGGGGGTCAGGCGGAACTGGTAGCTGTGCCGCGCGCCCAGGTATTTGAGAAACCGGACAGACTCACGTTCGAACAAGCCGCCGCGATTCCGGTTAACTATCTAACCGCCTGGGCGTTGCTGGTCACGATGGGTGGCCTTAAAAAAGATGAAGCCGTTCTGATTCACAATGCGGGTGGCGGTGTCGGGCTCGCGGCTCTGGAAATCGCGAAGCACATCGGCGCAAAGACATTTGGCACGGCCAGCAGCGGCAAACATGAATTCCTGCGGGCGCGCGGCCTGGATCATCCAATCGATTACCGCAATCGGGATTGGTTGCCGGTTCTGAAGGACCTCACCGATGGTCGCGGCGTAGAGCTGGTGATCGACCCGCTGGGCGGCCAGAGCTGGACGAAAAGTTTTCAGGCTCTGCGGGCAACCGGTCGCATGGGCGTCTTTGGAATCTCAGCGGCGTCCGCTTCGGGTATTAAGGGGAAGTTTCGCGCGTTGAAAGCAATCGTCACGACGCCGCGCTTTAATCCAATCGGGTTGATGAATCGCAACAAGGGAGTGTTCGGTCTGAACCTCGGGCACTTGTGGCGAGAAGGTGAGAAGGTCGCCGGCTGGACCAGCGAGATCATGCGTGGCGTGGCCGAGGGCTGGATCAAACCTCATGTCGATCGCGCGTTTTCCTTCGATCAAATCATGGCGGCTCATACCTACATCGAATCCCGGAAAAACATTGGCAAGGTTGTTCTGGTTCCCTGAAAGCTCCTTAGCTCGCCGTAGATTCGCACTTTGCCCTTCAAAGTACTTGACAAGGCAGACAACTTCCGGTAATTTGCCGCTAGGATGCCCGCGTTACCCAAAGAAAACCACGCCCTGGCGCTGCACGATCGGGCCATGGACAATTTGCGTTACATCCGCGAAACGATGGAGCGCGCGTCGGCGTTTACGGCGGTTCCGGGCTGGGGCCAGGTGGCGATTGGGGTGAGCGCGATCGGCGCCGCCTACCTCGCTGCACATCAAGCGACAGCACGCGCCTGGCTCGGGGTCTGGCTGGCGGAGGCAATCATCTCTTTGTTGATTGCCGGGTGGCTGATGGATCGCAAAGCTCGCGCGTTGCATGTCCCCCTGTTCTCGGGCCCCGGACGTAAAGTCGCGTTCAGCCTCTCACCACCTATAGTTGTCGGCGCACTGTTGACGGTAGTCTTGTTTCGCGCGGGATTGGTGAACGCAATTCCCGGAATGTGGCTGCTGTTATACGGAACGGGAGTCGTGACGGGAGGCATGTTCTCAGTCAGCGTAGTGCCCGTCATGGGAGTTTGTTTCATGCTATTGGGCGCGGCCGGACTGTTCACTCCCGCTGCCTTTGGGAACTGGCTGATGGCCGCCGGTTTTGGTGCCCTGCATATCATTTTTGGAGCAATTATTGCGAGGAGGTACGGTGGCTAGGCAAGCGGCGCTCAAGCGCGAAACGAACAAAGGTCACACTGAAAAGCAAAAGCCGCGCGGCGTTTCGAGCGGTGCGCCACATAGTGCGCACGAGATTGATCGCATGATTCACGAACGCTTGCGGCTGGGAATTATCAGCGCGCTGGCGGCCAACGAGTCGCTCACTTTCAATGAACTCAAGCACACCGTCAAGACCACTGACGGCAATCTTAGCGTGCATGCGCGCAAGCTCGAGGATGCGGGCTACATAAGGTGCGCAAAATCGTTCGAAGGGCGCACGCCAAAAACGGAATTTAGCTTGACCGCTGGGGGCCGGCGCGCACTCGAGCGTTACATCGATCACATGGAAGCCTTGATTGGCCGCATGCGAAAGGATTAATGTGGGCGGTTTTTTTTGCCATTAAGCTTTGCTGAATAAAGCGCTTTGTAGTACTCCTGGAGAGCTGACGAATGTACACGAACGTTAACCTCGCCGCGCCGCTAGGGGCACTCGCCTTATTAGGCGCTGCAGTTCTTTTATTTCTCGCAGCCGTGCTGCTGACGCATTCGCTCGTGGTGCGGAAACCTCGGCGCGCAAAGATTGCCCTCTTACTCATGTGTGGCATCACGGCCATTTATTTGGGAGTCATGCTCGTCTTTTCCTTTGCCAGTCAGGAAAAGTTGTTGGCGAAAGGCGAAGAAAAGCACTTCTGCGAACTCGATTGTCACCTGGCCTATTCAGTCGCAAAAACCGCGCAATCAAAGAGCTTTGGCAATGGTTCGAACCAACTCACGGCCCGGGGCCAGTTCGTCGTAATCACGATTAAGACGCGCTTTGACGAGACGACGATTGCATCTCAGCGCGGCGACGGGGAGCTTTATCCAAATGGCCGCGCGATAACCCTGACAGACGAACGGGGCAATAGATACGCCCCAGTTGCACAGGCAGGCACATCAATCACAACGCCGCTACGTCCCGCAGAATTCTATACCACCGATGTACTCTTCGATCTGCCGGCCGATGCAAAACCAACCACGCTGCTAATGCACGAGGACGCATGGGAAACGCGCCTGGTCATTGGTCATGAAAACAGTTTGCTCCATAAGAAAACCAGGTTTCAGGTCTGAAGATGAAGAGCTATGACGTCGTAATAATCGGGGCCGGGCTGGCAGGTTTAGAGGCTTCGCGCCGGTTGGCCGACCTGGGCCGCGCAGTCTTGCTTGTTGATCGAAAAGCCTCTCTCGATCAGTCCATCCACACTACCGGCATTTTCGTACGCCGAACCTTGGAGGATTTCTCTTTGCCCGAAGATTGCCTGGGACCTCCCGTGCGCAACGTACGCTTGTACTCCCCCGGGCGACGCTGGCTGGATTTGTCGAGCCCTCACGATGAATTCCGGATCGGGCGAATGGGGCTCTTATATCAGCGGCTTCTGAACCGCAGCGTCTCCAGCGGTGTTGAATTTCGGCCGTCAAATCAATTCATAGGGTGCGCAAAAACAACTGGCGGTCTGGCGGTTCGAGTCGAGAGTGGCAACGGTTCGCGCTCAATCCAAACGCGATATCTGGTGGGGGCGGATGGGGCAAATTCGCGCGTCGCAGCGGCGCTTGGACTGGAAGAGAATCGGGAATGGATTGTTGGCGTAGAAGAAGTTGTTGAAAATGTCCCACTTGATGGGCCGCCCAGGTTTCATTGTTTTCTCGACCCCGCAATCGCGCCGGGCTATCTGGCCTGGGCCGTTCATGATGGCCAACAGGTGCACATTGGCGTAGGGGGTTACGTTTCAAAATTCGATCCCCTTAAAGCCCTCAAGCAATTTCGGGAAAGTCTTGAGGACATACTCGATTTACGTTCCGCGCGTTTTGTAGAGCGCCGCGGCGGTCGCATTCCGGTTGGCGGCGTATTACGCAATATTGCTAATGCGGAAGGATTGCTGGTGGGCGATGCAGCGGGCGCCGTATCGCCTCTCACGGCCGGTGGTTTGGATCCGTGCCTGCGACTATCAGCGTGCGCCGCAGTGACAATTGCTGATTACTTACAGAGTCGAGACGCGAGGAGACTTGCGTCGTATTCAGGCGACTTGTTCCGCGCGCGGTTTGTCTCGCGGCTGTTCATGAGACGAGCAATCGCCGTTGTCCATTCACCCGCGCTATTAGAAGTGGGTTGCGCTCTTCTTCGTCTGCCGATTTTCTATTCGATCGCCTGGCAAATCTTTTTCGGGCGCGGTTCTTTCCCTGATTTCGAAGCGGGACCATCACCGGAAAGAGACTGGCGGCGGGTGGCCGCTTGATTGGAATTATCAGAATCTTGTTTTCAGGCTATCAAATTGCCATGACAATGCCTGAAAAGCTGCAGCCTGGTCCGCTCGCGGGTCGCATAAGTTTCTTTGCGCCTGTTTCCCTCTTCTTCTTTTTTTTCTTAATGCTCATCATCACGACGATGCGCGGCATAGAGCTGCACCTAATGAATTATTTCTTCCTAGCCGCGGCTTTCTTTTCATTCCATTTGCTGTTGGCCTATTTGGTTGATCATGTTTCGATTCATTTGGCGTTTGCTATCTGCTCCGCAGTCTCAATCTTTTTGGTAGTGACGTATCTGCGGCTGGTGGTGGGGACACGGTTTGCCACGCGTGAAGCGGCGCTGGCGCAATTCATTTATCTGGTTGCTTTTTCGTACGCTTTCTTCCTCAAAGGCTTCACGGGTCTTTCGGTTACGATCGGATCTATCACCACGCTTTTCGTAGTGATGCAAGCGACTGGAAAAATTCGCTGGGCCGAAAGGTTTGCGCCGATCAATCAAGCGTCCGAGCTCGCGCCGCCAACACCGGTGGCATCGGCTACGCAGGCTTAGATTGCTGGCGAGATTGAGCCGGAGTTAACTCGACGACAGATGAGCAAGGGCCCCCCGGCATCGAACAAACAAATGCCGAATACAGAGAGTTCCTACAGCAACCTGCGGAGCTCACTAAACCCTGACATCGCGAATGTGCACCCGAGTGTTAGAATGTCATCGATCAGATGACAGCCAGGGTAAAACAAACCGCAGGCACGAAAGCGAAAGGCCCGCCAAATCAGGGTTCGTCGCTTTCCGTAAAGGAATTTCTCGGGCTCAAGAAGCCGAAAGGCAATCTGGTGCTCGAAGTCGAAGGCGAGCGTGTTTCGCTCACCAGTCTGGACCGTGTCTATTGGCCGGCGCAACAACTGACGAAGTTCGATCTTCTCTGTTACTACCTGAAAATCAGTTCCTACATAATGCCTTTTCTCAAGGATCGGCCCGCGATTCTGCAGCGATACCCTCGCGGCATCAAAGCGCCGATGTTCTTTCAGCAAGACACGAGCACTGCGCCTCCCTATATCAAAACCGTGCGACTGGTGAACCAGGAAGGACGCGAACTGAATTACTCTGTTTACACGACGGTGGGATCACTCCTGCATTTCGTGAATCTCGGCACTATTGAACAGCACCCATGGCATTCGACGCTGAAACATCTAGACCACCCCGACTACCTCATGCTGGACCTCGATCCCAAACAAGCGCCGTGGAAAAATGTTCTGGCAGTCGCGCTGGTCTGCAAAGAAATCTTTGATGAACTGGGCCTGCCCGCTTTTCCAAAAACTTCTGGCTCTTCAGGCATTCACATCTATCTGCCGTTGAAACCCGGTCATGGTTACCGCCAGGTCGGCGGCATTACGGAAGGTCTGGCGGCGGAAGTTGCGCGTCGCGTGCCGAAGATCGCGACCGTCCAACGCTCGCTGGCAAAGCGACAGAAGCAACAGGTTTACGTCGATGCGATGCAAAACGCGCGCGGGAAAACGATCGCCGCCGCCTACAGCGCGCGCGCCAAAGAGGGTGCCACCGTGTCGATGCCCCTAACCTGGAAGCAGATTGAGAAGGGGGTGAAGATTTCGGACTTCACGATTGAGAATCTGCCCGCGATACTTAAGAAACAGGGCGACGCCTGGAAACAGTTTTTCAACAGGCGGCAGGAATTGACGCTTCCCGGTTAGCGCCAAAGCTCGTTTTCGTTATAGTTTCGCCCGGTGAATTCGGTCTTTACTAAGATTTTCTGGACGTTTCACACCCTGAGCTGATAATAGGGAAACCTCTACGCCTCGTGTGCGTGATAAAAGTCTTAGGACACCTCCAACCAAGGAGTCGATCATGAAGACGCCGTCTCAACTTTTTCTACTGCTCAGCCTTCTCGGATTACTTAGTCTTCCTTCATTCGCTCAAACTGCGCAAAACCCAAATTCGGGTGATGCGGTTGCCGGCGAGATCGCGCTCTTGCGCAAGTCGCTGCAGACCTTGAACACTCGGCTGCGAACGATTAGCGAGGAATTACTCGCGCCCGATAAGAACGAAGACGACAAATCGATCGCCAGGGTAAAGCAAGTCACGATTAATTTGGACTTGCTGACGCATGCTGAAGAGCGCGCGGAAGTGCTGCGCAAACAGCTTATCGAACTGATCGAAAAAGAAACTGCTTATCGCAGCCGCATGACCCAATACGAGGAAGATCTGCGGCCGGAAAACATCGAGCGATCGCTGGCAGGGATAGGCGGCACTCGCACTTTAGAGATGCGCGACACGCGACGGCGGGTGCTGGAAAATGATCGCAGGGGTATTGAGAGCCTGTTGAATGTAACGGTCCAGAGTCGGTTGCGTCTGGAAGAAGATGTGCGGCAGGCTGATCAGTTTGTTACTCGACTGCGACAGCGATTGTTCCCGCTGATCGAAAAAGAAATCGAGAAAATCAATCCACCTGATTGAGAAAGTTTGGCTTCAGTCGGAGAACGTGGCATGGGCTCGAGACCGTCAACTGAGAGGTCCGATGCGCTCGTTAGCTGAAACCGCGGCACACTTTGATGGTCACGGTTGGGCCAACTTTCGCTTGCCCGCGAGGGCATCATAATATGCGCCGCCCGCTACCGGACCAATCTTGATCGCTGCATCGAACTCCTTCATCGCTTCGTCTTTCTGCTCCAGAAACGCAAGGATGCGTCCCATCGATTCGTGCGCGCGCGAAAGAAGTCCCTGATCGGTTTCGGCACTTGCCGCGGCTACCGCCAGCCGATAATTTCGCAACGCGCGATTCAGACGTTGGGTTTGCTGGTCGTCGTCGGTGGTGTCGCGGGCCCAAAGACTTGCGGTCTGCCCCAGGGTGAAAAATAAACGGGCATCACCGGGATTATCCTGCAACATCGACTTTAAGCGCGTCTCAGCCTGCTCATAATTCCGCGTTTGCAAGAGTCTTTCGACCTCGCTCATTTTCTTGACGAAGGCGGTCGTGGATGAGGCATCGGCTACGGCCGGTTCTGAAGTTGCGTCGATCAGCCAGGACGAATAGCGCGGATGGGCCTTGCGGGCTGCGAGCGCACGATCACGGGCCAATGCTGCTTGTGATAGCCGATTACTTTCGCGGGCCGGATCCACGCCGGAAATCATTTCAGCGAAAAGGTTTCCGATATCAAAACCCGAAGCCTGAAGGTCGCGCAGTTGGTCCGCGAACAGAAAGTCCAGCACGGCGCCATTTTCATAGTCGTCTGCGAGCCGCGCAATAGTTTCATCGGCAATAGCTGCTCGCGCTGCGCCCGCGTGCGTCGCAATATCTTTTCGCGCAACTTCGTCTCTGGCCTGCTGCAAACGCCGGCGTTGCAGAATCATGACTTCGTTCAAACGCGCCGCTTCGTCAAATCGCGCATCAGCCGCAGCCACCAATGATCGCGCTACCACCACAAAGATATCGGGTGAAACGGTAGCCCCGGCCTTGGTGCGCGCATCGATTAGTTGCTTGATCTGGTCCCGTTGTGCGGAAATCTCCTTATTAAATTTCAGCACCAAAGGATCGATCACAAACTGCATAAAGGCGTGGCGTAATTCCGACGTGGTGGGATCAGTTCCTTCCGGAACGATCGCGTAATACTCGTCTGCTATTACCCGAAAGTTAACTGTGCCGGGAGCCGCCAACAGGTCGGGAACTATATAGAAATGTCGATCGTGTTGGCGTGTCGAATAAACGATGGCGGAACTATTCTTCTTGTCCGGACTTTTCACGCGAACGCGCTCGGTACTGACCACAATCGGCCGAGTGTGTAAGTATGAAAGTACAGATCGCACCATCTGCGCCGACTGTGGACGCAGACGCTCGCCTTCAGCCTGATATGCGCGTGAGTAGGCGACCAGTCGCTCGTCAATTCCGGACTTGCGGTAGAACTCTCGGACGAGCGGCGCGAAGTCGAGGACTGCAAGCACCCCGCCCGGAAGTTCGTCAGAACGCTCAGGCGCCTCGAGCAAAGGGGGCGGCCCGATCGCGTAAGCCAGTGAAACATAGCGCGCCGCCTGATCCGCCGGCGTTGCGGGGGCGGGCAACTTATTCCGCTCGTAAAAAGTCTTGAGCCGCGCGCGCAAATCAGGGTCGAGTGACTCCTGATCCCTGCGCACCAACCGGCGAAATGCTGAAGCCTCTCTGCCTGGGGGCGTAGGGTCGAAACCCGCTGCGTCCAGTGCCGCCATGACGATGATTAATCGCGGCTCGGCTTGAATTTGCACGCCGTATTCAGAAAGTTCGAACGGCGCACTGCTGCGCCTCTGTGGCATCGAAGGCGAGGGGGTCGGTCGTGCGGGAGTTTGCGCGTAAACGACACCGGTCGAGACAAACAAAGCCGTTATAAATAATGCGTTTCTAATCATGTTTCGCGAATATTGAAGAATAGCAGCAGGCTCGCGAGCTATGTTACCGCGATGATTGCCGGCGGCAAAATTACGATAACACGATTGAGATGTCCCATCGCGAACCGCGGATGCCACGAAAATTTGAAGTGTCAGGCCACGTCCGGAATCCAGAACCGCTGGTCATCCGACTCAACCGACTTCAACCCTCGGCCCGGTAGCTCACTTTGCGAAAGTCCAAGGAAAGTAAAGTGGGGCAAATCGCTTAGAACCGTCTGAAACCATCCTTCAGCCGCTAGAATCCTACGAACGCGCGCGTCCAAAAACTCATTAGCATCGAAAGCGAGCATGGCAATGTGTTGCGAAGTACCGGGCGCGGCAATCGAATAAAGCACCGACTTTGATAAATCCTTACTGAAAAATATTCCGTCCTTCTCCAGTTCGAGCACTTCAGAAACCTGTTCGTTTATCGGCAACACGCGCAAGCGGACCACCTGGGCTTCAGTCAACCTCCCAACCTTCTGCCAATGGACGAGTGCCGGCAAAAAACGCGAGTTCCATAATCGCACGGTATCCGCATAATCGCGCCGCGCCGCCTCTGCACCATCACGCGGCGTGATGTCCAACCCTTCGGCGTGGGCGGTTTCCCTCGCGCGTAACAGCGCCAGCATCGCCGCCGGCTGTAATTCGATAGCAGCATCGCCCACCGTAGCGCCTCTTCGACCGGCTTTCTGTTGAAATTGCGAGACCTGATCTTCGTTGGCAAAGACACAAACTGGCGGCGGCAGGATGTTTTCAGAGCCGACAAACATCGCGCCATAATCGTGAAGGACGCGACGCGCCACGTCATCGTCATCCGGACAAACATCCGAGACAGTTGTGCCGCGCTGCCGCAACACCTGATCAAGCGCCTGGTAAAAAGGCGAAGCAAGATTCATCACGGGCATTGGTCAGCAATCATACGAGTGAAGCCAACAGCGATCAAAGTGGCAGTTAGCATCTTGATTCAATCTCTACGCCCTCGGCCCGCCGTTCGCTCGGGTTGTTAATCTTCCGCGAACGCCTAACCAGTAGGCCAGGTTTCGCAGCGGCGGAGAAAACTCGCTCAAAAGAAGTTGCGACATGGTCGCCGCTCAATGTATTCAATTCCGCTATACTTTCTAATCATGAATGTCGTCGAACTCGCTAAAACGATTGTTTCGACCTATGAAAAGCACGGGTGGACCTTGCGGCGCGTGTTGCTGCGGCCCTCGGCTGGGTACGACCGCCAGCAAATCGCGCAAGCGTTTCCCGGGGCGTCTTTAATCGATTCTGAAGTAGATGCGCTGTGGTTTGCCCGAGCATCGCACGGTCGGGAAGCGTGGGAGTTGCGTTTGATTGCTGAACAACGTTACGCGTTGTTTGAGGCTTTCGAAGATGATGAAGGAGATGAAGATCGCGAAGATGCGAGGCGCGAAATGGAAAACAAGATGCGTGACTACGCCGGCATGTGACTACCTTGTTTTACCTATCGTGACGGGGACGGTCATTTGCTGGCCATTCCGGAGCAATACGATGCTCACGATTGAACGGGGCTTTGCGCGGCGAACGCGTGCGAGAAATTCTTCGGGGGTTCGGATAGGTATTTTGTCGAAATCCGTGATGATGTCGCCTTCCTTGATGCCAAACAAATCGGCTGGACCATTCGGCTCAACGTAATCAATGCGCACGCCGAATGTCTTTGTTTCCGGACTCTTGATGCGCGTCATGCGATTACTTTCAAATCCGAACATGCCCTTGCCTTCGGGACGACTGTCATATTCACGTTGTAGACGGTTGAATTCATCCTGGGAAATTGTGGTCAACTGTGTATTGTGAAAAACGCCGTCGCGGGAATAAATCACTTCGACCTGTTTGCCCACGGGCGTAGCAATTAGCAGGTCCATCATCTCATTGCCTCTTTTGACCGGATGACCGTCAAAGCTGGTAATGATATCTCCGCCGACCAAACCCGCTTTGTCTGCAGGCCCTCCCGGAGCGTCGACGTTTTTGAATGTAACGCCACCGTCGGTCGTGTCGAACTGATTAACCCCAACCCAGGAACGGGGCGCGGTAAACGTAAATGGCGGCCTTGTTACTCGATTTTTTCGCGCCAGGCTCATAATGCCCCCCATGGCAAAGAAAGCAACCAGCACGATCCACAGCCAGGTGGTACCGGCAAACCCCAGACGCCGGCGCCGCCGGATGGGATTTACCGTCGCCATTGGAGCATTGAACGTCGGGTAAAAAGGAGTTGTGCCCGGGCTTCGCTGTTGTGAGGTCGAACCCGGAAGTCGCACCGTCTCAGTGTATTCTGCCGGGCCTTCACCGAGACGATTTCCGCAGGAGCGACAAAAGCGCATGTCTTTCGGCATCGGCGACCCACATTGCGAGCAAATCTGGTCGGCAGCACTGGAATTACCGAAATTTTCCGGAGGCTTCATGTCTTTAGTGTTGACGCAACAGTCGAATAAACTGGCAGAAAGTATACGCCCTGAGCGAAGATTTGGTTGCGACTTTTTGCTTTCAGCGAGATGAAGCGCAAACAAGTGTGCCAACGCGAACGAGAATTTAGCAGCAGTCGGCCTCTATTGGAGAGTTCGGTAAAGGTGTACTGCTAATCTCACGCGCATTAGCCCCGCCGTGTCAGAGGCTCCATACCTCATTAATTGAACGCGCACTGTTGGTTGGGCTCGATTCCACATCAATTAAGACGGGTAGCAACACACAGCTAGACCGCCATCTTGACTGCCGCCATTTGGCGATTGCCAATTAACAAAGTATATTCAGAGTCAATCCGAGGTACACAAAGGGTATGGAAGTCACGAAAGCTTTGGCAGCGCTGCAGCCACTTTACGGCAAAGGCAACGTAGAAATTGTTACCGCCGACGGACATCGGGTCCGTGGCGTCGTGCGCAGCATGAGGACTACCCAGGCATTGACAACACCCAGTGTCAAAGTCGAGCGCGCGGACGGCGAGATCGTGAAAATCCCTTTCCCTGCGATTGTCGAAATTATCAATCACAATCATAAGGGCCGCGGGGCGTAAATTGTCCGCGTCCGGCTCACCCCTCTGTTCGTTTTGACTTCAATACACATCCACTGCTAATTGCTTACTGCCGCTGCTTTCTGTTGCCATGTCGCTGGAATTTGCAATCGATTATCCGTGCCCGCTACGGGCTCGTTACGCCGAAGAGCACTTGCGCACGTGGGGCCGTCTTAGCCACTTGCACGCGATTGTGACTACGGCTGACTTAAGCGCACCCGGGCGAGACAAGGTTGAATGGATCGAAAACTCCGCGCGGGAGATCGAGTTGCTACAAACCGAAACCGCGATTTGCGCGGATTGCCCAGCCTGCCTGCCGCTGGAAGCGGCCGGGGACGGGGAAGCTGTGGGATGTCTGGGCCGTGTGAATTACGCGATCGATGCGCACTTCGAAAAGTTTGTCGCCGATCGCGTGCAGCTGGTACTTGATACTGTCGATCGCGAAGACCAGCCGCGGCTGATGCATATCCTGGTCGATCCGGAATCGCCGTTTGACGGCGAAGCTACTAAAGAATTGCGCCGGGTGACAACGACTGACGGTTTACGATTCTTCGAGCTGCGACTGCCGATTCGGCTGTCACGCGCAGCTGCGCGTCTGACGACCGACAACGTTTTCGATCTACTCGCTGGTTTTCGATCTGAAGATGCCGCGGCCACAACTTACGCGCGTGAATTCCCTTACTCGGCCACCGGCGACTATTACGATTTTCTGGATCTGATTCTGCGAAACGATATTAGCCAATCAGAACGTGAACGCCTTCATTCGCGCAGTCACAACTACGCACAATTCCTGCGCCTGCTCTCTGCTTTCGAGCGCGCGGAGGCTCTGGATACCCGGGTGCTCGTCGATTAACTAAGCTGAGGCTGCGGCGCTTCAGACGTTCTGTTCGTCAACCTGCCGCAGGCTATCGAGGATCAGATTCGTGTTACTGGCAGCTTCAATTGTGACCGGGAAACCTTCAATGGACTTTTGAAAATCGAAAGTACCCGCGGTGACTTCTACAATTTGCCGAAAGGCCTCTTGCGCCGTCTGGCGGCCGCTTTCCGCTCCCACGATTTGCCCATCGTTAAAGAACACCCGCCCCTTCTGGGCTTCATTGATCAGTGTCAGGACGCCGGTCAAACGTGAATTCTCAATCGCCTGCACAGCATCGAAGACGCTGATGAGTGAAAGGTCACCGGCGAAGCTTACAGTTGGCTTCGCTCGCCTGGAGGGCGGTTTTTCGGTCGCTGGCGTCTTTGCTTCGGGATGACGCGCGCGTCGAATCGCTTCCAGACCCGTTGCGATCGAGATGCGGTTATCCAGCTGCTTCGCTTCCAGCAGACGGTCGTGGGCGGAATCAAAATCGTCTCGCTCGATGTAAAGACTGGCGAGAGCCAGACAATGCCGAGCAGCTTCTTCCGGGTGTTTATGCGCAGCGGCAATTTCGCGCATCCGCTCACGCAAGGGAATCGATCGCGGACTGCGCTCGAGCGCCGTTTTCAGACGCTTTATCGCGCGATCCGGTGCGCCATACTTAATGAACAATTCAGCGTCGAGCAGGGCTGTCTCGACCTCACCGATTGCTTCCTTGTGATCGCTAATCATGAAACCGTTGTAGCGCGAGCCTGTAATTTGCGGTGAATTGAGCGCAACAGCCTGCGAGTCACGCAAAAGTCTGTTCGTCTCCTAATTGTATGTTGCTACAGAATCGGGCCCTGGCTCCCCCCGAGGGGGGCGGCTAACTTCGCGATTTGTGACTGCTCCCTGCCTGGCAGCTGGGCTAATGCCCGCCAACACACCGATAGGACACCAACGAAAGTTTAGCACAGTCGGATCACGGGGGAACGCTGTTATACTTTCCGTTTTCGGAGCCGAGTTCGCGCCATGTCCAGCATTGAAAAAGATTTTGATCGGCTCGCATTGCTCGACGAAGAGGGCTGGACGCAGAACGGCGAGTATCACGGCTTTCTCTTGCGGCACGTTCCGGACGATTGCATTAATGCCCTGGAGGTCGGTTGCGGCACCGGCGCGTTTTCTCGAAAAATGGCCCAACGATCCCAACACGTTACGGCCATGGATCTGTCGTCAGAAATGATTCGGATGGCCCGGTCACGCTCAACTCACCTTTCGAATATTGATTTCGAAGTCGCGGACGTATTGGCGCGTGATCTTCCGGCCACACACTTTGACTGCATCGCTACGATAGCCACGCTGCATCACTTACCGTTGCGCGAATCTCTGCTGAAATTAATGGACGCGTTACGACCGGGCGGAGTACTTATGGTGCTTGACCTGTTTGAAACTGAACACAATCTATTAAAGCTCGGCGGCGCACGAGACGCTCTACTAAATGCCGTCGCCTCGGGCGTGAGCGTAAGTCTGCGACTAATTTACAACGGCAGAGTGAAGCCGCCACGCGCGGTGCGCGCCGCATGGGAGGCGCACGGAAAGACTGATATTTATCCCACGCTGGGTCGTGTCCGGGCCCTCGCCGCGGAAATCGCACCCGGCGCAAGAGTCACGAGACATTTACTTTGGCGTTACTCTCTTATCTGGCAAAAGCACTAATTACTCGCTTTTTATTCTCTCAAGGTTCAATATTTCCTGCGCCGCTCGTTGGCCGCTTTGAATCGCACCATGAACAGTGCCCACGTGACCAACACTGGTCGCTTCACCAGCGAAGAACAACTTGTTGTTAAGCGATCGTGACAGCACGTTCTGAGCTTCGAGGCCATTGACCGGAACATAGCTATACGCGCCCAGACTGAAGGGATCATTTTGCCAATCGTGAATGTATGAAGCCTGCAGTTGATCTCGCACTTCCCTGGACGAAATGTTGAAGATGCGCGCTACCGATTTGATTGCTTGATCGAGAATAGGTTGTCCACGCGCGTCAATTTCCTTTTGCTGGCCGCCTTTCACCCCCTGGCTGGTATCTTCAATGAGCGGCGTCGCCATCAGGCTCCAGAGACGATCTGCCCGTGGACCACCGGCCCAACCAACCAGCAACGCGGCGCGAGTGGGCAACTGCGTCCACCAGGTCGGCACTGGCGCGTCAGGGTAATGAAAGAATCCCGCGTCCTTGAAGCTCACGCGCTCGGCCGTTTCATCCCACAGTTTTACGTCCTCCCAAAACCGGTCATGAAAACGCAGATTAATCTTGAGAACATTTCCCATTATCAATCTACTGATCGCAACTTGCCTTGAAACTGGTAATTCAGGCACAAACAGAATGCCGCCGTCGACGGAATCTCGCTGCAAGATGCTAATCGGAACTGCTATGACGACGGCCGACCCGGCGTATTCAATGTTCGCGGGCGAGCTCGTCTCAGAATTAAGGGCCGCGTCGCAAAGGATTTTTGCCCCCTTACCAGCCCAATGAATTGTCCTAACGATAGTATCCAAATAGAATCGCGCCCCGTAACTTTCAGCTTCTGAGCGCAACGCCTGCATCAGGGAATCATATCCCTTCTCAAACCTGAACGAGCTGTCCCCTTGAATTGAATCCGAGGCTTCATTGAAAGCGATTAACCCGCTAATGCCGATACGATTGATGTCGCCTGCTTGAAAGCCTTCAACGTATCTGGTCACCATCGCTTTTGCGCGCGCCGTTTCCTGATCATCCGGAAGCGCTTTCAAGAAGTCTCGCACGGACTGATCTGCTCGCGATGAATTCATTTGGGCCATCAATCTCTCGATTGATTTCCAGAAGTCGTGCGACTTGCTGATTTTGCCGTCATCGAAGTACCAGTGTCGCCCGCTGACCTCATAAAGCCTCAGGTTTGCAGCATCAGCAATTTGCCAAAGCGCGGGCGACTTCCCATGCACGAACTCCGCGCCCAGTTCAATCGGCACCGATGATTCAGGATCTCTCTGAGTGTAGACACGCCCACCGACGCGATTACGGGCCTCGAGCACGACGACTTCACAACCAGCCCGACTCAGATCGCGTGCCGCGGCGAGACCGGCTGCCCCAGCGCCGATAATAATGGCTGAATCAGGATGCATGCCTGTTGTTTGAAGTAGAACGCACGGGTGATTGCCGCGTAAGGCGGAACTCCAAGCAAAGTCGGGCAGTACTATCTCACGGCGGCCGAAGATGCAGGCGCCGGCTGAACTGGCGCAACGCGGCCGGCATTCTGCCGTTGGATCATCCACTCGGGATAGAGCGCGGCAGGCGTTGTTGTGCGCGACAGATCCTCAACTTCCTCCTTACTTAATTCGAGGTCAGCCGCCCCCAGGTTGTCTTCGAGTTGCGACATTTTATTCGCGCCAATGATGATGGAAGTGACTCCCGATTGTGCGAGCAGCCAAGCCAGGGCTACTTGTGCGATCGATACGCCCTTCTGTTTCGCTATCTTTTCCAGCACATCGACGGCATCGAACCCGCGCGCTTGATCGATCGGCGGAAAGTCGAACCCGCTGCGGCGAGCGCCCTGGGGAGTTGGTTCGTCGCGGCGATACTTCCCGGTGAGAAATCCACCCGAGAGCGGGGACCAGGGCATGACGCCCAGGTTCTCTTCACGGCACAACGGCAGCAGCTCATGTTCGAGATCGCGTCCTACCAGCGAATAATAAGCTTGCAGGGAAACAAACCTGGCCCAGCCTCTGGCTTCCGATAGCCCGAGGGACTTCATCAACTGCCGGGCCGCCCAATTTGAGCAGCCGATGTAGCGCACCTTACCCTGCCGCACCACGTCTTCGAGCGCGCGCATCGTTTCTTCCAGCGGGGTCAGCACGTCCCATCCGTGCACTTGATACAAATCGACATAATCCATCTCCAGGCGTTGCAAGCTGTGATCGATTGACGAAAAAATGTGTTGCCGCGAGAGTCCAACGTTATTCAAATCGCCAGCGCCATTCATCGACGGTTCGCTCATCGCTCCGCGGACCTTGGTCGCGACGATTACTTTGTCACGCTCGACACCCGCATTCTTCAGCGCGCGTCCCAGTATCGTTTCAGATTGCCCGTATGAATAAACATCAGCTGTATCAAAGAAATTAATTCCTGCTTCCAGTGATCGCGCGACCATTTCGTCGGCACCTTTCTGCTGGACCTCGGCAATGTTGAAAAACTTCTCCCCGAAGGTCATTGTGCCCAAACACAATTCAGAAACTTTAACGCCGGTATTTCCCAAAAGTCGGTAATTCATCGTTCTCCTTTTTTCAGAATCGTAACTCCCCAAGTGCGCACTGCAAAATGACTAAGGCATGAATATCCAAATCGTGAAGGGAACGTTAGAAAAGCGTGACGCCACGGGCGCTCCGCATTCTCCCAGTAACAGTTTCCTCTTGCCGCTTTGCAGAGAGATTAGGAGGTCCGATGACTTGCAAAGCCGCAAAGGCCCCGAGAACAACATCCCTTAGTCGCTACCATTGCCACTCGCCGCGATCTTCCCGTATCATCTGAGCGTCGAATGTTCTGTCTCGACTCTCTGACACTCGCCCGAAAGTCAGGAAAATAAATCAGTCTGGAGAAAATGAATGCGCGTTAACCCTCAGTTAGGAAAAATTGCTATGCTCGCCGTGGCCCTCGTATTAATGGGCAGCACGCTCAGCTTTGCGAAAACGAACGAGTATAAATTCAAAGTTCACAACAACACCAAGCAGGACATCAAGAAGCTTCAGGTGTCCGAAGATGGCAAGAAGTGGGGCGACTTTGATATTGGCAGCGGTATCAAAGCAGGTGCCACGGAAGAGTTGGTCTGGGACAAATCAACCGATACCGGGAACTGTGAGCAGTACTTTAAAGTGCAGTTTGCCGATGACGACTGGTCTGAGGCAGTGAAGTTCGATTTTTGCGAAAAGGGATTGATCCTGGAATTCAACTAGGCGAACAATTATGTTGGTTAAAAAGCCTCTGCGTCGCAGGGGCTTTTTTGTGGCTTGACCCTATCGATTAATCGCTAGAAGTCGATGCGCACGCCCAGCCGAATCTGTCTTGGCCGCATGGTGCGGGTGGGAACGAGGAATGAATCGAGGAACGATTTGCGAGCAGCGTCCGATGAGGTAGGACCAAAGGCATTGAAGTCGATGAATTCACTGCCAAAGCTGAACGAGGTTTTGTTCAGCATGTTGTCGAATTCGACCACAGGCCGCAAGCGAAACCTCTCGCTTAATTTGAATTCGCGATTTACGCTTAAATCCAAAATGAATTGACCCGGACCTTGCGCCGCATTTCGCCCCAGGTTTCCAGTTTGCCCGACCGTCGGCAAAGCGAACTGAGTAAGAATTGAGGGATCGATTGGCTGGCCCGGCCTGCGCCATTTAAGGACGTGGGTATTGCCGGTGAAAATGGGTCGATCGTTGTCGATATCGTCCAGGTTTCTATCCGCACCGACGCCGATGTTGAATGGCGCGCCGGAGGCTAACCGTAGAATGGGCGAAATAGCCAACTTTCCCAGAAACCCCGGCGTGTCCAAGGTGCCCGAAAATGCGAACCGATGCCGCCGATCCTGCAGTCCATAGGCGACCTCGCGCTGAAAGTCTCCCGCGACCAGGGCGTCGGAGGTGTTTACCACGCCATCGTCCCGCAAAAATGAGAGAGTATAGACCGCGCGAAATGAAATTGCCGCGCCGTTCTTTGCTTGGCGAAAGCGGTTGCGGACCTCGACCGTGAGACCGTGATAGTAGCTGTTGCCCGCGGGAATGAGTTGCTCCACTTCCCCTATCGCCGGATCGGGACGAAGCGGATTGAGCGCCGCGAGCGCCGTGGTCACCGATGTCGTCGAGGTCGATGCATTGAGATTAACAAGCGAAATGGGAATGCCGAATTCGGTCGTGCGAACAACTGAGTTGGGATTTGCCGGATCAATTGGATTCAAAACGAACCTGACCAGCTCACCAGCAGTGGAGGTGTTGAGGATGGGCCGCACGCCTCCCGGTTTCGAAAGAAAGTTTGCGAAGTCACGCGATGCCAGGTACTCGCTAAAGTTTTTGAACCCTTTCGGCAGCACCGGCGCGTTCCGGTTGTATTCACGCCACAGATGCAGATTGCGATTCCAGGTATAGTTCACTTCGATAACGAAGCTCTTGCGCACCTGACGTTCTACACCAACGTTCGCCTGATAGCTTTCCGGAATTCGCATACGCGGATCGAATAGTCGTAATAATCCTCCTCCGGCCGAGGTGCCTGTGTTGCCGACTGCGAATTGTTTGACAAGCGGTGAATCGGCCGTGAGCGTCTGGGGAAATTTGAGGTTCGCGGCGATGAATGCGCGCCGCTGCGCGTCGGTCATCACTTTTCCGGTCGTGTTGTTAGTTAAGGCATCCGTGTCGAAGAACAATTGCTGCGCGCCGGTCGTGAAATCATCAATCGTTCTCAACAACGCCCGGTTGTAGAAGATTCCGGCACCGGCGCGAATCACCGTCTTGCCGGATCCAGACGGATCATAAGCAAGAGCCAGACGCGGGCCGAAATTATTTAGATCGGCGATGATGCTCTCGTCTTCGTAGCGCAGTCCATAGCTCAACATGAAATTCGATCTGATGCGCCATTCGTCCTGCGCGAAGATGCCCACATAGGTATTGTGTTGGGTTGAAGTCGTAAGAAAATTCTGGCGAAAGCGATTCGGAATGTTCGCGAGAAAATCGCCGGCGCTGTCAAAGCTCCAGGTTCCGGTTGCGTCTGACAAATCGATGAAGGTTGACCTGATGCGCTGAAGGTCACTGCCCACCTTGAGTGAATGGGCGCCACGCAGGTAAGCGAAGATCTCCTGAAATTGAAAACGGTTCTCGCGGCGATCCGTAGCACCGGTGGTCGAGGTTCCGGCAATCAACGTCGCGGAATTCAGGGCGGCAGAATCTGCGATCGCGATCAAGACAACGGGCTTGCCGGCACCGCCTCTGGCTTCAACCGCGGGGGTCAGGCGGGAGAATTGAAAACGAGTTTGGGCCACCACTTTGGGGGAAAATACGAAGTTGTCCGAATAAGCGATCGCGTCGGTATTGCGCGTCTTGCCCAGCAACGCTTCTGCCAACCGATGGCCACCCCCAAATTGTCGCAGATTGTTAAGCCGCCCCAATTGAATCAGAAATGCGCCGTCATGGACACTGGTCCATTTATGATCGAGGCGAGCGGTGAAAATCTGATTGCGTTGCGGCGTGCCGACGGATGAAACATAAGGCGCAATCCCATTGACCGCCGGGAGCGCCGGAGCGGCGGGGTTCTCTGCGCGATTTAAAGTCAAATTTGTGGGCGCCGGCAATGGGAACAACGCATTCTGATCGACCGGGACGAGGGTGTCGATTAGGGTCGAGGCGAGAAACATGTCGTATTCATAAGCTGTGAAAAAGAAGGTGCGATTCTTTCCCTCGTACAGATGGGGAATCACGATCGGGCCACTGAGAGTGAACCCCGCGTCTTGCTCTTGCAGTGGCAGACGCTTCAGCCCCAGCGTATTGTTTTTCCATGTATTGGCGTCCAGTGATTCGTCGCGAAAGAAATGGAAGGCCCGGCCCCGAAACTGGTTTGATCCGCCACGCGTGCGCAGGTTTATCCGGCCTCCCGACGCCCGGCCATACTCAGCGGCGAACTGATTGCGAATGATCTGCACTTCTTCTACCGCCTCGATCGAGGGCGTGAAGCGCTGGCTCGCAGAACGATCGTCGTTGTTGTCGAGGCCGTCGATTGTGATGTTGTTCGAATACGCGGCACCGCCGGACAGGGAAAAATTGCCGGCCTCCTCCGGCGTCGTTCGCGCATTTTTATCCTCACTGAGATCGCGGGTCGAAAGCGCTTCTTCGCTAACGCCGCCGAGCGTGAAGATCAAATCGAGCGGCGAGCGTGAGACAACAGGCAGACTTTCAACCTCGCGAGTAGTAATCGTGCCGCCAACAACCGTGCGAGTTGTATCGACCCGCGTTGGTGAAGCGGCACTGACCACGATGGTCTCGGCCCTGAGGCTGGCAGGCTTCAGCACAAAGTCCAGCTGCACATTCTGCGCGGCGATAGTCGTGAGGTTCGTCTTTTCTTCCGTGGTGAAATTCGTAAACGATGCTTTGATACTATAGATACCCGGCGGAAGTTGAATCAGTTTGTAATTGCCCTCGCCGTCCGCGGCAGTCGTTCGCACGAGCTTCGTAGCAAGCACGGTTGCGGTAATACTCGCGCCTGGAACTAAAGCGCCATTTTGATCCGTGACTTTGCCGCTAATCGTGACACTGTCGAGATCCTGAGCGGTACTCGTTATGCACGCCATAAAGAGCGCGAGCGTGAAGATTAATGATTTCCAGTACCGACGCATAGGCACTCAAACGGGCTCTGTCCTAAAGCGAGGACATATTGAGATGGCAAAAATGACAATGGTATTCGGTGTGTCAAGGAAGATGACAAGCTCGTTTATTGCAAACTAAGAGAGTTTTTGTAACGCATACTCTGTCCTCAGTATCGATCAACTTGCGTATAATCGACGCGAAGGGAAAAGCTGAAGATGCAAAGAACGTCACAAATATTTCGAGTGATACTCGCGGCCCTGATACTAGCCAATCTTACGGTCTCAATATCCACTCGATGTCTACCGGCGCGCAATAGTTCTTCATTTCCTTTTAACCCGTCGCAGGCTGAATCAAATAGTCGTCCGGCGAAACCAGCGCCCGCTCAGGCACCCTGGCGTGGATTGATCGGCGAGTATGGGCAGGATAATGACATCGTCATCATTCTCGAGCAGGACGGGAAACTCATCGCGTTGGTTAAGGGGACGCAGTCTGAGCCACTGGAAGAGATCTCAACGAATAGATTCAAGTTTTCCGCCGGCGGCCCGCATGCAAACCAAAATGCGATTTTCCGTCGCGATGCCCACGGCCGCGCGACTCAGCTCGCAATCGAGAAAGATATCTTCAAGCGCCGGCAGATCGAGCCGGAGACAGGTAATCAACTACACGTTCGCCCGCTGCGGCCAGTCTCTGAGTTGATGAAAGAGGCCCTGAAAGCGCAACCGCCTCAGGAAAAGGGCGAGTTTCGGGCCAGCGATCTGGTTGAGCTGACGAGTCTCGATCGAACTATTAGATTGGAGATTCGGTACGCGACGACGAATAATTTCCTGGGCACAGTATTCTACTCGGAGCCACGCGCGTTTATGCAGCGCCCGGCGGCTGAGGCAGTCGTGCGCGCAAACCGCAGGCTCCGCGCGATCGGCTACGGTTTGCTGATCCATGATGCATATCGTCCCTGGTACGTCACAAAAGTTTTTTGGGATGCCACCCCGGACGACAAAAAGATTTTCGTCGCTGATCCGGCGAAAGGATCGCGGCACAATCGCGGCTGCGCCGTAGACCTGACGCTTTACGATTTGAAATCCGAAAAGCCTGTCGAGATGGTCAGCACCTACGACGAGACGACCGCGCGCGCTTATCCCGATTATCCCGGCGGCACTTCTCTGCAAAGATGGCACCGGAAGTTGTTGCGGGACGCGATGGAGGCCGAAGGTTTCACGGTTTACGAAGCCGAATGGTGGCATTTCGACTTCAAGGATTGGCGAAAGTATCGTATCGGCAATCTCACATTTGATCAGATCAAATAGCGTTACAGGCGTATCATTAGAAACACATGCCGATAGAATTCCCCGAGCAATTCAACATGGCCGATTATTTCCTCTATCACAATCTGGAGGAAGGTCGTGAAAATAAGGTCTGCCTCTACTACAAAGACCGGACTTATACATATGGCGAAGCCGCGCGGATGAGCAATCGCGCCGGAAACGTTCTGCGTTCGGTCGGCGTTGAAATGGAAGATCGAGTCTTGATTGTGCTACCCGATTGCCCCGAATTTGTTTGGACTTGGTTTGGCGCCGCGCGCATTGGCGCGGTGATCACTATGGTGAACCCGCTGTTACCTGCGGATGACTATAGTTACTATCTCGAATACACGCGGGCGCGCTGCGCAATCGTTCATGAATCATTTCTCGAACCGGTGACTCAGGCGGTCGCTTCGGCGAAATATCTGCAATCGCTGCTAATTGTTCGAAACGAAGACGCGATTGACGCCGAGCCGCTAAATACGCCTGACAGTGTAAAGTCATTTTCTTTCGCTGAGATGGTTGAGGCGCAATTGCCGGTTTGCCGCGCGGCCGAGACGCACCGCGATGACATAGCCATCTGGTTGTTTACTTCCGGCTCGACGGGTCACCCCAAGGGGGCGGTACACCTGCAACATGATTTGCCTTACAGCACCGAGGCTTTCGCGAAGCAGACGATGCATGTCAATGAGAATGATCTAACTGTTTCTGTGCCTAAACTTTTCTTTGGTTACGCGACCGGAACAAATTTGCTGTTTCCATTCGCTGTGGGTGGGGCCACCGTTTTGTTCGCTGAACGCTCGAGCCCGGAGAAAATGCTTGAAGTCATAGAGAAATGCCGGCCAACAATACTTACGGCAGTGCCTACAATGATCAATGCGATGCTGAATGTCGCAGATGCGCCCGAACGTGACTTGTCCAGCGTTCGCTTCTGCTATTCAGCCGGTGAAGCGTTGCCAATCGAACTCTATAATCGCTGGAAACAAACGTTCGGCGTTGAGATTTGTGATGGGATCGGATCGGCTGAGATGTTTCACATTTACATATCGAATCGCCCGGGTGATGTAAAGCCCGGCAGCCTGGGGCGCATCGTGCAAGGATATGAAGCCAGAATCGTAGATGCTAAAGGAAGC